>CAVLDT010000008.1:0-75389 GCA_963661915.1 Duodenibacillus sp. | reverse complement strand
GGGAATTTTGCTATTTAACCTCAAATACCCCGCGTTTATTTCGCCTCAAATCAAAAGCAACTACTCACTTATACTGTTCTATCTCAATTAAACAACGCTCTAAATCGGTCCCTGGAACACATAATTTTCGAATTTCTGAAATTTTCACATCTTCAGAGAGTTCGGAAATTTCCTCTTTTGGCACCTTACCTTTCATCAGTAACCAGCGTCCGTCAGAGTTTAAAAACCTCTTCGTTAAAGATATCGTCTTTCCAATCGATGCAAATGCCCTACAAGTCACAGCATCAAAATTTTCTTCATTAAAGTCCTCAATCCTGATGTGAATAGCATTCGCATTTTTTAAGCCCAATTGAAGAATTACTTGCTGCAAAAAAACGGTCTTCTTTTGCACTGCATCAATCATTGTGACTTTCGTCTCTGGGCGAAGGATTGCGAAAGGAATTGCAGGTAGCCCTCCCCCACTCCCAACATCAAGCACATTTTGCAATTGCTTCCCTTTGATTGCAGCAACGAAAGAAAGCGAATCCAAAATGTGCAATCGAAGAACATCCTCCTCGGACGTGATACTTGTAAGGTTATACACCCGATTCCACTTAATCAAAAGCTTTCCAAAAGTAGCAAGCTTCTCTGATTGACACTCAGACAAGTTAAGGTTAAGAACTCTTGCTTCTTCAGAAATGCATTCGGGTGTAAGAATCGTCACGATCTCCCCCACTTCAATCTCTTAAGATGCACCAATAAAAGAGAGATTGCTGCAGGCGTAACACCTGAAATTCGACCTGCTTGTCCTAAAGTCGCAGGACGAACTCTCTTTAGGTGCTGACGAACTTCAAAAGAAAGTCCACTTACAGCATCGTAGTCAATATCTTCTGGGATACGCGTTTGTTCATGCGCTGCAGCACGTTTAATTTCTTCAGCCTGTCTATCAATGTAGCCTTGGTACTTAAGAGCGATTTCAATTTGCTCAATCTCGGTAGGATTATCTAATGTTTCACGTGAAACATTTCCTCCAGATGTCTTCTTGAGCGTTACTACATCTTTATAGCTAACCTTGGGCCTAGAAATAAGCGCTGCTAGTGAATATTCTCTTTCGATTGGTGTGCCAAGAACTCTTTCAGCTTCTCCTTTCATAAGAGTATCTGGCGTTACCCAAGTCGATTTAAGGCGATTAAGTTCACGCTCAACGGCATCATGTTTCTTTTGGAAACGCTCCCATTTCTCTTCACTAAGAAGCCCCATGTCGTGCGCTTTCGAACAAAGCCTTACGTCGGCATTATCTTCGCGCAAAGAAAGACGATACTCCGCTCGACTTGTAAACATACGATACGGCTCTGTCACTCCGCGCGTTGTAAGGTCATCAACAAGAACCCCGAGATAGCATTCACTACGAAGTGGCTCCCATTGCTCCTTATCTAGCGCACGAGCAGCGGCATTAGCGCCTGCAAGAAGACCTTGTGCGGCAGCTTCCTCATATCCAGTCGTCCCATTAATTTGACCTGCGAAATAAAGACCTTCTAGCGCCTTCGTTTCAAAGGTACGCTTTAAAGACCTCGGATCATAGTAGTCGTATTCGATTGCGTATCCAGGCCTCACAAGATGCGCTTTCTCAAGGCCAGGTACGCAATGCACCATCGCAATTTGCACATCATAGGGAAGGGAAGTTGATATTCCATTTGGATAGAAGAGGTTTGTAGATAAACCCTCTGGTTCCAAGAAAATCTGGTGAGAATCCTTTCCTTTAAAGCGATGAATCTTATCTTCAATTGATGGGCAATAACGCGGTCCAATACCTTCGATGATTCCAGCATAAAGAGGGGATCTATCTAGGTTTGCCATAATAATTTCGTGCATTTTTGGATTTGTATGTGTAATCCAGCACGAAACCTGTCTCGGATGCTCAATTCCAGGTTCCATCAAAGAAAAAGAGGGCACAGGGTTAGTGTCGCCAGCCTGCTCAGTACACTTAGAAAAGTCTATTGAACGTCCGTCGATTCTCGCAGGCGTCCCAGTCTTCAATCTTCCTTTCGGAAGCCCTAACTCTTCCAAGCGTTCTGCAAGGCGAATGCTAGGCGGATTCGCCACACGTCCAGCAGAATAATGCTGAAGGCCTACGTGAACTAGACCATTTAAAAAGGTTCCTGCGCACAAAACTATCGATTTAGCGCCGAATTCCAAACCAACCTTGGTTCGAACCCCCGTAACTCGACCGTTTTCAACCAATATGTCATCTACCATCTGCTGAACAACGAGTAGATTCTCCTGGTTCTCAATTCTTGAGCGCATCACTTGTCTATAGAGAGCACGATCAATTTGCGCTCGAGTTGCTCGAACCGCTGGGCCCTTGGATGCGTTCAAAATGCGAAACTGAATTCCTGCTGCATCTGTAACAGCACCCATAGCGCCGCCCATAGCATCTAGTTCTTTAACAAGGTGTCCTTTACCGATGCCACCGATAGATGGATTGCAAGACAGTTCACCAATCGTCTCTATATTTTGTGTAAGCAAAAGCGTCTTTGCGCCCATACGCGCAGCCGCGAGCGAGGCCTCAGCACCCGCATGCCCACAACCAATGACAATTACGTCAAAAAATCCCATGCTTTGCATTTTATTGTTTCACGTGAAACATTCGTGCCTAAAAATTTGTTAGGCATCATTTTAATAAGAGAGGAGGGGATTCGCTCTGAATCCTCGTAATTATTACTACTTTCCGATGCAAAAAGTCGTAAATATCTTCCCGAGAATGTCATCGGGAAGAATTATTCCAACTATCTCACCCAAGGCGTCGCCCGCGAGTCGCATTTCCTCTGCTGCAATATCTAGATTCATAGCATCTAAGTTCGCATCTACCTTTTCTAGTGCAGTTTTCGCACGTGCTAAACATTCCAAATGCCTTGTTCTAGCAAGAAAATCTCCCTGTGCGCTCTCAGCACCGGCTAAATTCTTGAGTTTTTGAATAAGCTTTTCGATGCCAAACCCCGTCTTAGCCGATAGGGGAATTTCTCCTTCGCAAGTGGCTGTATCTTTCCCAGATAAGTCTACCTTGTTGACAACCCTTATATACTCCACGCCTTCTCTAAGATGTCCCTTTAAGAAAGAATCCTCATCTTCATATTCGCCTTTCTTTTCTGTTGCATCCCTTAGCAAAACCACAACATCAGCGCTTTCGACCGCTTTCTGAGCTCTTTCGACTCCCATTGATTCAACAATATCCGACGTTTCCCGCAGGCCTGCCGTGTCTGTCATCTTGACGAGTAAGCCGTCCAAAGAAATCTCGCATTCAATTCTGTCTCGCGTCGTTCCTGCAACGTCTGTGACTATGGATACATCTTGGCCCGCAAGAGCGTTCATGAGAGAACTTTTTCCAACATTGGGCTTTCCGACTAAGACAACATTGAGACCATCTCGAAGTGTCTTACCACGCATTGCTGCCTTGTTGATTTCTTCAAGAGTCTCGAGTATTTCCTTGATTTTTAAGCGGATTTTTCCTTTTTCGATAAAATCAACTTCTTCCTCTGGAAAGTCAAGTGTTGCCTCGACATATGTTCTAAGTGCAAGAAGTTCTTCATTGAGTTTTGCAATTCGTTCTGAAAAAGCTCCCTGTAAAGATCTTGCCGCAGCTCGCGACGCTGCTTCACTACCTGCATCGATTAAATCTGCCACAGCTTCTGCCTGAGCCAAGTCAATTCTCCCGTTTAGAAAGGCTCTTTCTGTGAATTCCCCAGGGCGGGCTAGGCGGATTCCATAGGATTTTCCAACTTCAAGAACCCTTTTAATGATTCTTTCCAGAACTATTTGGCCACCGTGGGCTTGCAATTCAAGAACAGACTCTCCCGTGTAAGAGTGCGGGGTAGGGAAGTAGAGAACAATCAGCTGATCGATAAGAGTTCTATCTGCGTCTTTTAATTCCCTAAGATGCGCATGCCGTGGTTTCGGCTCAAATGGAGAAAACAGCTCTTTTGCAAGAGAAAGTACTTCCGTATCCTCTCCAGAAATACGAACAATACCGATTCCGCCACGGCCTGCAGCTGTTGCTCTAGCAACAATCAAATCTGTTTTCTCTTGCATCGCTTTCTTGCCTTATCGTTTACTTAAGATTTATCTACTCTTTCGCAGGGATTTTAAACATCTAAAGTTTTTCATTAAGATAGACGTCAATTTTTACGCGGATGACTCTTTTTATGTCTTTAAACAACAAACCCGTCTTCTTTGGTGCTCCACTCGTTGGTGTTTGCCTTGCTGTACTAATTTCTGTGCCTTTGAGCGCTTTTTTAGCCAGTACCCTCGGAGATACTTACAACACACGTGTCGCTGTCTACGGAGGCCTTCTCCTTTGGATTGTCGCTGGCGCTGTAACCGTCTTCATTCTTTCAAGAGAAAGTACTCGTAGTTATCTTTCTTTAAAGTGGTTCTTTCTTTGGTTTATTAGCACTTGGCTTTGGCCAATTCCTCTTTGGATGCATTTTCGTAGAAAAAACCTTGAGAAAGCCTCCTAAGACGCCTACGAAAAACCCCATCCGAATCCTTTCGAATGGGGTAATTTTCTACTTAGAAATCAAATTACTTCTTTGATTTATCTTTTCCCTTTGTTGGGATTACTTCCTTTGCGGTAGCCGCTGCAATTCTCTGTGCTCTTTCTTTAGCAATCTGCCGATTGACATACCACTGCTGAGCAATCGAGAGAACGTTGTTCGTGAGCCAGTACAACACGAGACCAGAAGCGAAGAAGAAGAACATGACACCGAAAACAAGCGGCATGATGTACATAATCTTCTTCTGCATTGGATCCATCGGTGAAGGATTGAGGAACATCTGCAGAATCATTGTCACCATCATGATGGCAGGAAGCACAAGCCAACTATCGGGCATTGCGAGGTCGTTAACCCACAGAATCCACTCAGATCCGCGCAATTCAACACTAGCGAGAAGTACCCAATACAGAGCCAAGAACACTGGAATCTGCAAAGCAATCGGCAGGCAGCCTCCAATAGGATTGATTTTCTCTTTCTTATAGAGTTCCATCATCGCAACCTGCAGACGTTGTTTGTCTTTACCGTACTGCTGCTGCAACTCCTTCATGCGTGGTGTAACTTCCTTCATACGGGCCATAGACTTATAGCCTGCCGCACTAATCGGGTAGAGGATTAACTTCACCAAGCAGGTGAGAAGGACAATAGCCCAACCCCAGTTACCCACTAAATCATGGAGATAATTCAAGACGTTGTAAATCGGCTTAGAGAGCATCGTAAGCCAGCCGTAGTCAACAACGAGATCTAATCCCTTGGCGACCTTTTCAAGGCGTTTCTGATCCTGTGGACCCACATAAAGTAGAGCCTGCGTCGTAGAGGAAGAACTTGGGGCAATTGAACCCAATCGAACAATAGAACCTACTGAATACAAATCTTTGTCAAGTTGCCGTGTATAGAACTCGTGATCTGCCTTAGCAGCCCCCGGAACATCTGCCCATGCACTCACAAAGTAGTGCTGAATCATTGCAATCCAGCCATTGTCTTCACGAGCAATTGTCTCCGGTTTAACTTCGATATCGCTAAAGGCAATCTTCTTAAACTTCATATCCTCCGTGTAAACCGCAGGACCCGTGTATGTATAGTAAAGAGAACTTTCGCCTTCGGGCTTTCCGCCATCACGCGTTAACTGATAGTAAACAGAGGGCGTAATTTCCGCATTCCCATTGTTGATAATCTTATGAGAAACAAGGATTCCGTATTGACCATCTGTAATTTCAAAGGTCTTTTCAAGAATAACGCTCCCGGTCTGAGCTGTGAACTTAACGCGTTTCACAGCAACAGTCTTCTGATCAACAACTTTGATTCCTTCTTCTGTTCCAGAGTACTTAAAGACTGTCTTGTGATTGGGGAAATTTCCACCGATTAAACCTGTCTGAGCAACATAGGCGCGAGTGGGAGAAACATCAAAAAGAACAATGTTCTTGAGTTCTGGTGCCTTATTTCCAAGAATCTTTCCAATGAGACCCACTTCAGTCCAATCGGCTTCTTGTCTTTCCTTGCAGAGCTCTGCGCGCGTAAGCACAGCACCGTTCTCATCGAAACGCAACTTCAAGAGGTCGCTCGTGACTTCCACGGGGCGTCCCGTTTGAATCATGCCTTTGGCAACCGCATCGACGATTGTCTGGTTGGCGATATCATCGGACGCACCTGTTGTGCTGGAACTCGCCGTTTGCTCTGCTACTGTGTCAGAACCAAACATCGAAGGCTTTCCGTTGTAAACCTGCCAGTTATCAAAAAGCATGAAACAGGCAGCTGCGAGAACCACCCAGAGAATAGTTCGTTGAAAATCGCTTCCCATACTAAACCCAATCTTCTGTTGTTAAATCCTATCTGCTTGATACTACAGCAGATTATCCGTGAGCATCTCCCGAGTGTCGCCACGGAAACCACTCAAATTCAACCGGCACAGGATCTAGACCTCTTCCGCCAAAAGGGTGGCAGCGTGCAATTCGCATCACTGTTAGCCACAAACCTTTCAACGCACCGTGCCGCTCGAACGCCTCTATCGCATAATTTGAACAGGTCGGAATAAAACGACATTGCCAGCCGACCCATCCAGAAAAAGTCAATTGGTACAACCTCACAAGAGAAATAAACACTTTTGCAAGCATTTTTTTATTCTTCTCTTGGAATACGCCGAATTTTCTGTATCAGTGAGGAGATACATGCCTGGGTTGACTTGTGAATTCGAATCTTTTCGCTTGAAAGTCCCCGATTTGCGCCCACACAACAAATTGGCTCACGAATACGAAGACTCACTTGCAATCCGAAATTTCCACGAAGGCATTCCTCTCTGAGTAAGGGGAGGGCAGTCCGAACATTTTCCCGCATAATCCGCTTCGTCAACACTCGGTCAACAGCGCGAGGAACATTCTTTTTTCCGACTGTCAAACCGATTCGAACTTGTCCTACTTCTTTGGTCACTCGGGCACAAAGCGTGATGATTTCACGACGAAATGCAAGCCCTGGTGACGGAGAGCGCAGAACAACTCCAAAGTCTTCCGATCGAAGAATTCTCGCCGATTTCGGAAACTTGAAGCCTTGGGAACACTGCAACCTATCCGGTTTTCTCCCCAACTCCGGCATTAATTCTTCACCTAGAGAGCCAGCTTATGCCGACCCTTGGCACGACGTCGAGCAAGAACAAGACGCCCACCGCGGGTGCGAGAACGAACCAAAAAGCCGTGCGTGCGAGCACGCTTGACCTTGGAGGGTTGATATGTACGCTTGGTAGCCATAATTAATAACTTCCTGATTTATAAATAAAAAACTCGAACAATTTTCAAGGATGCCCCTTTAGGCTTTTCCTTAAAATCGAGAAATCTGTCTTTGGGTGCGGGGTCAAACATCCCCGCGCGACATCCGTTTTATCGAACGTCACCCAATGTGAAAAGCGCAATATTACACTCTATTGTGTTGTTATTTGTCAAAGATCAGTTCCTAGAATCCAAAAAGAAAACGCATTTTTTCTTCCTCTTGGGGAAAAGAATTTTTCTTATCCCAACATTTTGTGCAAAACTTTTCTTTACTCACAACGCTTTGTAGAAGTTTCTTATTTTGTAATATTTTTCAACATCAAAGCCTGTGGATAACTTTTTTTCTCGGCTATAAAATCCGAGACTTAGATTTCCAGTTATGCTTTACTTTCCCGATGCAATTTTGAACTTGCGTCAGGTTGTTTTTTTCACTTTTTTAAGATGTCGGATTTTTGGTCAAACTGTCTCGAGCAACTTCGTAAGGATTTCACACCAGAGCTTTTTCACACCTGGTTCTCAGAACTTCAAGCCGATGACAGCACTCTTTTAACAGAAAATGTGTTGAAGATTTTCGTTACCTCTAGTGCGAAACTCTCCGCTCTGAAGTCGGCGTATGGCTCGAAAATCACGGATGTTGCTTCCGTCGTCGCCGGTCGCCCTGTCACTTTATCTTGGACTGTTGCAAAACCCGTAAGTCCAACTATTTCTGAATCCGTTGAAAATCAAGAAATTTCTAATCTTAATAAAGAAAATTCCGCTAAAGTAGAGAAAGCGACTCAAAATAAAACAGGTTTACTTCCTCAATTAACTTTTGAAACCATCGTGCAGGGTAAAGCCAATCAGATGGCTTATGCTGCAGCAATGCAGGTTGCTAATAATATGGGTAAACCCATTTACAACCCGCTTATCATCTATGGCGGTGTTGGTCTTGGAAAAACCCACTTAATGCACGCTATTGGTCACCAATTCTTAAAGAGTAACCCAACAAAGAAACTACTTTGCATCTCTGCTCAGCAGTATCTTGAAGAATACACAGGGGTGATGCGGTTACTCAACAATGATTCCAATCGCTATTTCCAAGAAATTCATCAATTTGAAAAACGCTATCAAGACCTTGACATGCTACTGATTGATGATATTCAAGGTTTTTCCAGCAGAAGAGGTACACAGGCAAGTTTCTTCCAGGTCTTTGAACATATGGTTCCGCACGGTAAACAAATTGTCATGACAAGTGATACCTATCCACGTGATCTTAAAGACCTCCAAGAAAGGCTCCTAAGTCGCCTCACGCAGGGAATTACTGTTGAAGTTGAACCCCCTGAACTGGAAATGCGTGTTCAAATCCTTTTAAGTAAAGCTGAACGCTCAGGACTTTCTATGCCAGCAGAAGTCGCTGAAGAGATTGCCAAACACCTGCGTAGTAACGTTCGTGAACTTGAAGGTGCTGTACAACAAATTTTGGCTTATACGAACTTTCACAAGGTTCCTGTAACCCTACAGACGATTGCCGAAGCGCTGAAAGATATTTTTAATTCAACCTCTGTACCTGTCACAGTTGAATCAATTCAACAGGCCGTTTGCGACCACTTCAAGATTAAACAGGTTGACCTTCTTTCAAAAAAACGCATTGCGGCTGTTTCTCATGCTAGACAGGTTGCAATGTACCTAGCAAAAGAACTCACACAGAAGAGTCTTCCTGAAATTGGAGCAATGTTCGGCGGAAAAGATCACACAACAGTTTTGTATGCCTGTAGAAAGGTCTCTTCCTCTCTCTCGACGGACTCTGCATTACGTAACGATATTCATCTTCTAGAACAGCGTATCAAGGGCTAGGAAAAACCTTCAAATTTCCGTCCAAATTTCCGTTCAAAACCCTGATTTTTTCTATAGAATTGAGGGATAAATTTCCGTTACTACAACGGTTTATTTGGAGGCTTTTCTTATGCAATTCATCGAGTGCGGGCGCGAGGCGCTTCTCAAGCCCTTGACTGTTGTTGGCGGAATCATTGAAGGTCGCCAAACACTTCCTATTCTTGCAAATATCTTGGTAGAAAAAGAGGGGGATGATCTCACCTTCACAACAACGGATTTAGACATCCAAATTAAGACGCATGCCAAGATTGGTTTTGGACCTGATTCACTCAAAGCTACGATTCCTGCTTCAAAATTTATTTCCATTCTGTCTGCACTCCCAAAATCGGAAGAAAATCTTTCTGTTGACATTGAGGGAAAGAAGATTGTTCTGCACGCACAAACAGGTCGTTTCACTCTCGCGCAGTTAAACGCTGATGAGTATCCTTCTCTTCCAGAAATTGTTGCTGGTAAGAAGTTCCAGCTACCAGCTTCTGCCTTAAAGTACATTCTTCAAATGGTGCATTTTGCAATGGCACAACAGGATATCCGTTACTACTTAAACGGTCTTCTTCTTGTTGTTGATTCAAATATGGTTCGTACTGTTGCCACTGACGGCCATCGTTTAGCTTGTTGTGATGCGAATTGCGAGATTGCCCTTGATGCGCCTTTTGAGGTAATTCTTCCGCGTAAAGCCGTTTTGCAATTAATGAAACTTCTACCTGATTCAGATGAACTTATCGATGTAGAAATTGGTAAAGAACACGCACGCTTCTCTTTCGGGGATATTGAATTCTTGGCGAAGTTAATCGATGGGAAGTTCCCTGACTACACCCGCGTTATTCCGACAAATAACGACAAGATGTTCCTTGTCAATAGAGAAAATCTCATTGGTGCTCTGCGACGCGTCGCGATTCTCGCTAATGAAAAATTCAAAGGTTTACGTTGGCTTGTCACAGACGGAAATCTACAGATTCAAAGTGTCAATTCAGACATGGAAGAAGCTGTTGAAAATATCAGTATTGACTACACAGGCGAAGAACTTGATCTCGGGTTTAACGTCACGTATCTATTGGATGTTCTCAGCAATTTAAGAAACACGGATGTTCGTTTCTCTTTCTCTTCGTCTCAGAGTGCTTCTCTTTTGACAATGCCAGAAAGCGAACAGTTCCGTTACGTTCTGATGCCAATGCGCATCTAACGAATATCTGTGCTGGTTTGTCCGCCAACGCCAACGCGAAGACACTACTTTCGTTGGCGTTGGATTTGTTTAGAAATATTTAAAAATTTAAAAATACTTCTTTGGTTTCACTAAAAATTACGTCGGCAAAAAGATGGACGACTTAGAAAAGAAAACTTCGGAGGCTTCCTCCACTTACAACGAAACAAACATCAAAATTCTCGAGGGGTTAGAAGCTGTTCGCAAACGCCCTGGAATGTATATCGGTGACACATCGGATGGATCAGGCCTGCATCACCTTGTCTATGAAGTTGTTGACAACTCCATCGATGAAGCAATGGCAGGCTTTGCAAAGAATATCTTTGTGACAATTCACATGGATAACTCTGTGAGTGTTATCGATGATGGTCGTGGAATTCCGACTGCCGTTAAACTCGATGACAAACATAAGCCAAAGAGGTCAGCCGCTGAAATTGCCCTAACAGAACTACATGCAGGCGGCAAATTTGATGACAACGGTTACAAGATTTCTGGTGGTTTACACGGCGTAGGTGTTTCCTGCGTCAACGCCTTAGCCTCTTGGTTAGAGTTAATTGTTCATCGTGATGGTCGTACAAAGTCCTTGCGCTTTAATCACGGTACTGTTGTCGACCGAGTTATTGAAACAAAACAAGATCCGGCAACAGGAGAAACCTATGAAATCTCTCCTATGAAAGACTTAGGAGAGACAACAAAGCGAGGAACAGAAGTTCACTTTCTCCCTGACCCAGAAATCTTCATGCCGATTACGGAATTTAACTACGACACGCTTCTCACTCGCCTTAGAGAGCTCTCGTACTTAAATTCTGGTGTAGATATTGAGTTAACAGATGAAAGAACGGCTAAACACGTTCGCCTAGAGAGTGAAGGCGGTGTTCGCTCTTTCGTTCTTTTCAAAAACACAACACGGTCCCCAATTCACAAGGATCCGATTTTCATTCAAAAAACCATTCAACAAAAATCCGCTAAAGACAGCAATAAAGAGATTCCTGTCTATGTTGAAGTGGCTTTCCAATGGAATGATTCCTATAACGAATCCTTGGCAGCGTACACCAATAACATTCCTCAACGTGATGGTGGAACACATGTCACAGGCCTTCGTAATGCAATGACACAGGTTTTCAAAAACTACATTGCAACAAACGAAATCCTGAAAAAGACAGATAAGTTTGAAATTTCCGGAGAAGATATGCGTGAAGGTCTTACCTGCGTACTCTCCGTGAAAGTTCCACAACCTTCTTTTAGTTCCCAGACAAAAGATAAACTTGTCACAAGTGAGGTTCAGCCTGCTGTCTTTTCTGCGGTAAGCGAAGGACTTTCCACTTATCTTGAAGAGCATCCTGACCAAGCAAAATTCATCTGCAATAAGATTGTTGGTGCCGCTCGTGCAAGAGAAGCAGCCCGCAAAGCGCGTGAAGTGACTCGTAAACAGATTTTCGGTGGTGGTCTACCTGGAAAATTAGCCGATTGCTCAAGCAAAGACCCAGCGGCAAGTGAAGTCTTCTTAGTCGAGGGCGATAGCGCTGGTGGATCAGCTAAAACAGGACGTGACCGTGAATATCAAGCCATTCTTCCGTTACGTGGAAAAATATTGAACGTTGAAAAAGCTTCTGTGGATAAACTCCTTGATAGCGAACAGATTAAAACGCTTGTTCTCGCCTTAGGAACTCAACTGAAGAATGATTTCTCCCTAGAGAAACTCCGTTACCACAGAATCATTCTCATGACTGATGCGGACGTGGATGGTGCGCACATTCGTACACTGCTTCTTACGTTCTTCTATCGGCAGATGCCTCAACTCATCGAAGGCGGACACGTCTACATTGCCCAGCCGCCACTTTACGGCATCTTCACAGGCGGACGCGACAAAAATAATGTCGAGAAAAAGATTTATATAAAAGATGACGAGGAAATGGCTCGTTACCTACTGGATATTGCCTTAAAGGATGCTGCCCTTTATCGCTCTGAAGCGGACTTCGCCGATGGTATCAGTATTCGAGGCACAGATCTTGAGAAACTCATCACAGAGTTCGAACAATCCAAAGCAACAATCGACCGAATCTGTCAGGTTATCGATCGCGCCGCATTGCTCGCTATCTCTTCTGGTGTTTCAATTAATCTTGATACTAAAGAAGACGCAGAAAGAAGTGCCATTGCACTCTCTTTAGAAATGCGTGATTCTGAAATCACTACAAAAGCAGAATTCAATGAAACAAAACAGTCCTGGAATATCTGTGTGAGTCACCATATTTACGGTAATACTCACCACACCTACATCACACCAGAATTCCTGCGTTCAAAGGATTATGCAACACTCGCTCAAGCGGCTTCTATCCTAAAGGGTCTTATCCAAGATGGTGCTCGCATCGTACGAGGCGAAAACTCACAGGCGATTAAGAACTTTGGTGAAGCTGTTCACTGGCTTCTTTCTCAAGCGGAAGCAGGCGTCCGTAAGCAACGCTACAAAGGGCTTGGAGAGATGAACTCAGAGGAGCTCTTTGAAACGACAATGAATCCGCAGACGAGGCGTCTCCTGCGAGTCCGCTTAGAGGATGCAAGTAAGGCAGATGACATCTTCTCTATGCTTATGGGAGATGAAGTTGAACCACGTCGCGCATTTATTGAAGAAAACGCACTCTTTGCGGCGAATATCGATATTTAAAAGGAACTTTTCCTATGCCTTCGAACAATGAGCAACTTGTTATCGCAGTTTCTTCAAGAGCTTTGTTCGACTTAGAAAAAGAGCATGCTCTTTTCGAGGAATCCGGTATCGAGGCATACCGTAAATATCAAACAGAACATAAGGATGAGCCGCTCAAACCAGGAGTTGCTTTTCCTTTTGTTCGCCGTCTTTTATTCTTAAATGAAGTCTTTGGTCCCGACTCCTTTAAGGTCATTGTTATTAGTCGCAATTCTCCAGAAACAGGACAACGCTTCTTTTCATCCTGTCGCTATTACGGGTTACCCATTAAAGCAGGAGCTTTCACATCAGGGCAATCGACATTTCCTTATCTTTCTGCCTACGATGCATCTCTTTTCTTAAGTGCAAATAGAGAAAACGTTACAAACGCCATCAATCTAGGACTCCCTGCAGGGCTTGTGCTTCCAACTGATCTACAGCCCAATGAGATTGAAAAGGAAAATGAACTTCGTATTGCTTTTGACTTTGATGGAGTCATTGTCGATGATGAGTCTGAGAAAGCCTACAAAGAAAGTGGACTAGCAGGTTTCGAGAAGCTTGAGCAAGAAAAGAAATCTACGCCGCATTCTCCAGGCCCTCTACATAAACTCTTTACAAAGCTCGCACGCTTTCAAGAGCTTGACGAACTAAGAGGCAAAGGGAATCCTTATTACAAACCGAGTATTCGTGTTGCTATCGTTACCGCACGCGGTGCTCCAAGCGAACAGCGTCTTATAACGACACTTAAGACATTCGGTATGCGGGCTGCGGAACTCTTTCTTTTAGATGGCATCTCTAAAGCAGGTGTTTTGGAAGCATTTCGTCCGCATATCTTTTTTGACGATCAAATTCGTCACCTAGAGGGAACAAAAAGTAAGATTCCTAGCGTTTTAATTCCTTTTGGTGTTAGAAATGCACAGTCACAAACGGCTAGTACTAAATAAAAATTTTTAAAAAGAAAAAATAACAGTAGTAACAATAACGAGTACATTTTTTGTGGAAAACAGGAAAAAGCAAAGAAGAATCAACCTAAATAACAGTGAATAAGGTAGGGGAAAAGTAACAGAAAAAGCTGTGAAAGAGAAAAGAAATTCTGTGGAAAGAAAGGAAAGAAAGCTCTAGAGAGAAAAAGAGGCTGTGAAAACAGTAAGAGAATTCCACAGAGAAATCACAAAGTTTTAAAAAAAACAGAAAAGAATTGGAGTAAGAGAATGAAAAAGAAGCAACTTATTGCGATGACTTGTGCGGCGATCTGTGCTGCAACAGCCGTGATGACAAGCGGTTGCACAGCGGTTGCAATCGGCGGGGCTACATATGCCACAACAACAGCTGTAGGGACGATTACAGACAGAAGAACGACAGGGACAGTGGTTGATGACAAACTACTAGAGAAGAAAATCTCCTATGAAATCGACCAAAAGTTTGGTAAAGAAACAGAAAAGCACGTCACAGTGACGGCGTATAACCGTCGAGTTCTTCTCTCTGGAGAAATCTCAAGCCAAAGTGCAAAAGATAAAGCGGGAAAGATTGCCGCAGAGAATACGGATGTTCGTGAAGTCATCAACGAATTGAGTGTGCAGGAAAATGTTAGTGTTTTCAAAAGGGTGAGCGATTCGACATTAGCAACGAAAGTTCGTACCCGGATTATTGCTGACCAAAAGGTCGAACTTAACCAAATGAAGGTTGTTGCGGAAAGAGGAATTGTTTACTTAATTGGAATACTGACAGCTGAGGAAAATAAGAAGGCTTGTCAAATTGCTGCTTCCACCTCTGGGGTTGAACGTGTAGTTTCCTGTGTAGAAGTTATGACACAGCAAGAAATTGACGAGCGGATGAGACTTCTAGAAGAAAATAAAGCGAAGCAGCAAACAGAGAAAGAGACAAACTAGAAAAAAAAGAGGGGTCGCACAGAACGGCCCCTTTTTTTAAATGTACCTTGATGCAACAATTAAGATAGAGAGCGCAATACAGAAGCGAAGTTCAAGTTGTACGGTTGAAAAAAGAACACCGTTTAAGGCGTCTCCTTCAAGAGAAACTAAGCGTTTGTAGAGATTTCTACAACTTGGGATAAAGAAGAGAGTCGCAAGAACAGGCCAAAGAGAAAAATCCAAGGCGATAAGCACAAAAGAAACGACGAAGGGAAGAAAAATCAAAGTAGCGTATAGGTGTGAAGCCGCTTCTTTACCAATGAGAACAGCAAGTGTTTTTCTTTGAATAGAGGCATCGTGATTAATGTCACGATAATTGTTGACAACAAGAACAGCAGTGGCAAGAAATCCCACGGCACAACCACCGAGAACTGCATAGGAAGAAAGCGTTTTTGTCTGCAAGTAGTATGTTCCACAAACAGCAACTAATCCGAAGAAGATAAAGCAAACACACTCACTAAATGGAGTGTATGCCAAGGGTTTAGGGCCTCCCATGTATAGGTAAGCAGCAACCACCGAGCAGATGCTAATTAAAACGATAACCCAGCCACCTTGGTAAAGAAGATAAGCTGTGTCTAAAGCAACAATGCCAGCTAAAAGAAGAATGGCTTTTTCCACGGAAGAAATGCTAAGAAGACCAAGGGAAGTTGCTCGAGGGAGTCCTTTACGATTTGATCTTTCAGCTTTTCGCCGCGTGTAAGCGGCATCGTTTTCCATATTGGTTATCGCCTGCATGAGTACCGACAAAAGAGCAGTTGCAAGAGCGATACTCCAATGAAGCGTGTGAGTCACAAAAAAAGCGAAGGCAAGTCCCACAAAAACCGGACACAAGGCAACGCCCCAAGTTTTTGGGCGACAGCACATCATCCAAGCGGCAAAAGAATTCTTTTCTACTTCCTGATTTGTCATAGGAGAAATTTCACATCTTTTATTGCATGTAATGCTCGGTAAATTGCATCAAGTTCTTCTTGAGAAGAAACATAAACAGATGCGGTCAAAGAAAGATATTTCTTTGTCTTTGAGAATTCGCTAACGAGTGTTGCTGGATTGAATTCAGGGAGAATTAAGCAAATGGCCTTTCCAACATCGTCTGCAAAGGTCTCTGTGTTGTTTCCAATAATCTTTAAAGGAAAGAATGTCGGAAACGTCAAAAGAGTTTCTGTGTTTTCTAAAGGGGCTTCTGTCATTTTTTAGAGGGATAAGTTTCTTTTGTGCGCAAGCGTACAGAGTCAATCAAGCGACTAATAAATCCACCTAGACCGATATCGTGACGCGCATAAAGAGGGAAGGATGCAATGGGCTTTTGCTCAAATTCCACCTGAAGAGTTCCAACCTGTGTTCCGCGTTTAATTGGGGCAACAAGCGGATGTAAGTAGGTAACATGTGTGGAAAATCCACCTGTTCCTCGCGCAACAAGCAATTTATGTGGAATCGTGACCCAAACGGCCCGCGAGAACCCGACATCGAGTTTATCGCGGTTACCTTTGATGACATCCAAGCGAGCGATGGTTGCGTTGTTGTCAAAAAGTTTAATGGTTTCGTAGTTAATCCAGCCTTCACGAAGAAGGCTAAACGATTCGTCTGTTGTTTTTTCTCGTGTTTTCCCGTTAAGGACGACACTTAAAAGAGAACGGGGAGTTGCCTTTTCATTTCCTGCACGGAGCCAAGAGGAGATAATGTTCAAGTTAGATCTTGATGCCATGACGCCGTTGACGCTAGGACTTTTCCATAGAGAGAGGTTGCAATTTTTTTGTGTGTGTCCAGAAAAGGAGAATTCCGTATCGGAAAACCAAGCAAAGGCCTCAGGAAACTCAAGGCGAATTTGGTTGGCGAGCAGGGCAAGATCGTAGGCAGAGGTTTTTTGCCCATCTGAAGAAATTGGAGATGTAAAAACCGAGTCTTTCATGCCGATTTCTTTTGCGAAGGCATTCATTTTCTCGGTAAAGCCCGCATAGGAACCGCCCAAGAAGCGCGCCGTGGCAAGAGAGGAGTCTTCTGCACCAAGAACTGCAATTGAGCGTAAAAGCGTAGAGAGGGGAACTTGTGTATCAGCAATAAGATAAATGCGGCGAGAACTCTGAGGCTTTTGCGTGTCTTCGTAGTTAATAGTGACTTGCTTTTGAAGTTTTTCTGTAGAGAACCCCGTTAACTTTAAAGCTGTGTAAAAGGTCATGAGAGCGGTTAAATCTTGCGGATTAACAATCTCATGAGATTTCTTTTCAAGAATCACAGCACCGCTTTCACCATCGATAAGAATGGCGATAGGCGCTTCGATTTTGACGGAAGCGAGCGCAAAAGAACTATATGCGCAGAGCACTAAAGATGCGCAAGAGAAAAGAAATTTCCGTAACATGGCGTCATTCTAAGGTTTTTTGGCCACAAGAAACCGAGAAAATGTTTTCTAAAGATGTCCTTATTGGGATTCTTCTCTTGGGTATTAGTCGATGATGCAGAGTTGTCAGGACCAATTAAAAAATCTTCTTAAATTCGAAGCTGATGTTCTTTGGCTTAAATCGACTGGAAGCACCAATGATGATGTAAAGGCCGTTTTGAAAAAAGGGACATCAGAAAAATATGTTATTCGCATAGCAGATAAGCAAACTCGCGGCCGTGGAACACGGGGAAGAGTTTGGGAAAACGAAGAACAAGCGTTGCTACTGAGTGTTGGTGGCTACGCAAAGAAAGTTTCAGCAGAGTGGATGCCCTTTTTAGGCTGGCAACTTGTGAGGCTTTTCTCTGAAAAGAATGCTGGTGTCCGAGTGAAGTGGCCTAATGATCTTTGGATTGGGAAAAATAAGCTTGCGGGCATCCTTTGTGAAGCATCTCAATCAGAAGAAAAAGGACTTTTTTACGTGATTGGCATTGGTATTAATCTAAAGGGGTCCAATCCAAAACACGCATATCTCAATATTTCCCAAGAGGATAAAATTGAATTTTGTGCACAAGTTATTCGTAAAATCATAAAGGCTCTAGAAGATTTTTCGATGGAAAAACTAGAAGAGATTTCCGCAGAGTGGAAAGAAAAAGATGCTCTATTTGGAAAGAAAGTTCGGGTGACGGACGCAAATGGGCGGATAATTCTTGGTAAAGAAAAAGGCATTAATAAAAGAGGGCAATTACGCATTGAAAGCGATGCGGGAGAGAGACTTTTTTCAGATGCTTCAATTGAGCTCATACAGTAGCAGGATAGAAAAACCGTGACGGCATTATTGGTTGACCTAGGAAACACAGCGCTTAAATGGGCGATGTCAGATGACCCAGAAAACCCGCACACATACGTGCATGCAGGGGCGAGTGCCGTTAATGGGGAAATCCTTCAAACATGGCTTAACCTGCGACCTAAACGTGTTTTTGGATGCATGGTTTCAAGTGAAGCCTTAGCGCTCTCGCTTACGAAGTTTTTTAATCGCTACCAAATTGACTGGGAGTGGTTGCAATCCGAGAAGATGTTCGAAGGGCCATTTCGACTAGAAAACGAATATGAGAATTTCCACCAACTTGGCAGTGACCGTTGGCATGCGGCCATTGGTGCAGTAAGTCTTTTTCCAAATCAAGCGTTGATAGTGGCACAACTTGGTACAGCAACGACAGTGGATACAGTTCTTCCCGGGGAAAAATCTATGCGTTTTCTCGGAGGGCGGATACTCGCGGGACCATCGCTAATGATTTCTGCGTTAACTGGCGCTACGAGATGCCGTTATAACGCAATCGGAAAGAGCGAAAGTTTTCCTTTGAATACGACAGATGCCATTAGTACAGGGATTGTCGAAGCGCATATTGGCGTTTTTGAGCATGCATGCAGAGCCATAAGAGAGCAGGGATTTGAACCGCGAATTGTCTTCGCAGGAGGAGCAGCTCCTCTCCTTGCTCCTTACATCACAAAAGCATTCCCCGATGCAGTGCAAAAGCATAACCTCGTTTTGCATGGGCTTGCCTTAAGAGCAAGACTCGGATAAGAAAAGAGGGGGCGCGATGAAAAAAATAGCCGTTTTTCTTTCGTTGATTCTCGTTGCCCTTTGTGGCTACCTTTTTTATATGAATAAGGAAGCTACACAAACGATCACTACACTAAAAGTTCCTGTGGAAATTACTGTCAGTACTGGAGAAGTTAAAGAACAAACGCTGGAAGAAGCACAAAGTGAGAGCGAGGCTGAAAAACAACTTCAAGACGAAAAAAAGTGCTACATCTGGGGGAAGCACCCCGAGGGGGCAACAGCCAAAATTGCCTCTCTTCTTCGCCAGCAGGGACTGCATAGAGATGTTGTGATTAGTGATGATTTTCTCCCTGAGCGCTACATTGTCTTCTTGGGGCCTCTAAAGAACAAAACCTCTCTTAGGGCTTTTGCAAAACAACTGCGGCAACAGGGATATAAAAAAGTTCGCCCCATTGAGCGAGGCGCTTTGGCACCAGGCCTTGAGATTGCTGAGTTTGAAAATGAGCAACAGGCAGCCGCTTACATCGAAGCGGGAAAAGCACCAGAAATCTCTGGCATTCGCGTGATTAAGCGCCTGGGAGAGCCTTCAGGAAAGGTAAACCTTCTCTTCCGCTCCTTGGATGAAACCCAAGCAAAGGCGCTCTTCTCTTTAGCAAAACGCTATAAGTCCGCTACAGTGCGTGAGTGCCAGAAGGATTAGTTAGCAGAATTCTTTACTGAGAAGGACGGGTAAGTCTTCTAGGAAACGCTTTGCTTCTTCGAAGTGTTTTTCCATTGAAGCGTTATTCACAGTACGCCGTTTTTGAGACCAAACAGAGTCTGGGAAGTATTCATCGTCAGCAAAGCGAGCAATGATGTGCCAGTGTAAGTGCGGTGTCATATTGCCGAATTCAGCAAGATTAATTTTTTCCGCTGCAAAGTATCGACGCATGGTTTCTTCGATGAAGAAGACCACAGCCATGACGTGATTTCTTTCTTCCTTAGATAGGTCAGTCATCTCTTTGATGTGACGCGTCAGTACGACACGGATAAAACCAGGAAGCCCAGACTGAGAGGCATCAATTACGTAGACTGATGCATCTCGCCAAAGTTCTTTTGGGTGATGATTTACACATAATTCACAAGGCATAAAAAGAACCACGGTAGCTTTCGCTACCGTGTCCATGAAAAAAAATTAAACCAGAACGTTCTCAATGCCTTCTTTCTTGACACGAGTAACGAACTCTTTGAGCCAGTTCTTGCCGAGTTTTCTTTGAGCAAGTTCTACGACAAAGAACTCTGCATTTGTCTTTGTCGCCTGCGAGTAGCGGCTAATGCCCTGGAAGCACCCTGGGCATGTCGTGAGAATCCGAATGGCTCCCTCGAAGTTATCCTTTGTCAGTTCAGAGCGCATCTGAAGGATGTTCTCTTCTTTGCGGAAGCGAACTTGAGTCGCAATATCGGGCCGTCCCACAGCGAAGGTTCCTGACTCTCCACAGCAGTAGTCTGTTTTAAGAATACGACTTTCATCAGAGGGCTTTAAAAGTTTATTGACAACGTCCGTGGGTTTCCCTGAGGAGAAGGGGGAATGGCAAGGATCGTGATAAAGATACCGAGTCTTCTCTTCCCCTGCGACGGAGAAACCCTTTTCTGCCAAGTACTCGTGTACGTCGATAAGACGGCAACCAGGGAAAATCTGTTCAAAGTGATATTCCTTGAGTTGCTTTAAACAGGTTCCACAACTGACAACAACTGTTTTGATGTCAAGATAATTTAGCGTGTTTGCAATGCGGTGAAAGAGAACACGATTCTCTGTGACAATCTTATCGGCAAGAGTTCCTTGACCGTTGCCTCTCTGCGGGTAACCGCAACACATATAGCGCGGCGGGAGGACAGTCTGAACGCCGCTTTCGTAAAGCAGCGCCAAAGCAGCGATACCAACTTCTGGGAAGAGACGGTCGTTGCCGCAACCCGGGAAGTACAAAACCGCTTCAGCATTTGTTGCTTCCGGCTTGCGAATAATTGGAACGCGCGTCGTATCAGTGAGGCCCAGCGTTGCACGCATTGTCTTTGTGAGGCGCGGCTTCGGAAGCTTGCGGTTGACAAGCGTGATGACCTGTTCGACAAAGGGCTGCTTTCCTGTGGTATTGGGAGGCCTTTTCAGAGCGGGTTGAATTGCAACACTCAAGAGACGGTTGGCATTGCGTTGTGCACTAAAGCCAAACTGGATTAAAGCCTTTCTAGCCGCTTCAATTGCTGTTGGGTTTTGTAGATTAAGGAAGGCCATGCCAGCGGCTTTTGCCGGTTGCAGGTGTTTAAGACCAGAATCATGCAGCAGGTCTCGCATGAGGATTGTCACGTCGCCAAAGTTAATCTTCACTGGACAGACGGGGCGACACTTCATGCAGAGAGTGCAGTGATCAGAAAGATCTTCAATGGCCTCAAGATGCCTCTGGCTCAAGCCACGACGCGTTTGTTCCTCGTAGAGGAAGGCTTCAATCAGAAGAGAAGTCGCAAGAATCTTATTTCGTGGCGAGTACAAGAGGTTGGCGCGTGGTACATGTGTTGTGCAACGCGGTTTGCATTTGCCACACCGTAGACAGTTCTTAATGGCATCACTAATTGCCTTAATCTGAGTCTGTTGCATCAGAAGCGATTCGGCGCCAAGAAGGTTAAAACTAGGTGTGTAGGCGTTTGTGAGGCCACTCTCTTTGCGTAATTTGCCAGCATTAAAGTGCCGTTGTGGATCAATGCGATCGAGGTAGTCGTAGAAGGGTTTGAGGTCTGCTTCATCGATGAAGGCAATCTTCGTAAGACCAATACCGTGCTCACCAGTAATGGAGCCACCAAGAGATTTCGCCGCATTCATGACAAGGGAAATCGCCTTCTCTCCCAACTGCATCATTGCGTAGTTATCAGAATTGAGCGGCACATTGGTATGAACGTTACCGTCGCCTGCGTGCATATGTAGGGCGATGAAAACGCGCCCACGAAGCACTTTGTTGTGAATGGCATCAATCTCTTCAATGATCTCTTCGAAGATGTTGCTTGGGAAGAGACGAGTAAGAGGCGTGCGGATTTCTGTGTGCCATGAAATTCGCAACACTCTGTCGTAGACAACATTAAAAAGTGTCGCGTCCTTCCCGTAGGGTTTAACACGGGCAGCGGAAAGCTTCACGCCAAGGGGCTTAAGCTTAACGATGGCGTACTTAAGTGGTTCATCGAGATTTTCTAGAACATACGTCCACCGTTCGCGAACAGTGTCGAGGAGTTCGATAGCCTTAGGTAGCGACTCGTTAAAAAGGCCTTCTTTGGAGGCGTCAGGACTATCTGTCGTGGCGCTACTTATCTTGGACCTAAAGAATGCGGAAACGGCCTCGAGCATCTCGAGTTTATTCTTAATCGAGCATTCGATATTGAAGCGTTCGCAGATAATGGTGTATTCGCCAATCTTATCGAGCGGAATGACAACGTCTTCATTGAGTTTGAAAGCATTCGTGTGAGCACTGATTGCCGCAGTCCGACTTCTCTCGTGCCAGAACTGAAAACGCTTTTCAGGGGTGCTTGCAATGTGCCCTTCGCCGTTATGTGCTTCGCAAAGAGCGACAACTTCCTTACAGATTCTGTCAAGGGCCGCCTCATCATCAGCAACAATGTCGCCAACAAGAACCATCTTGGGGAATTCATTGCGTTGTGTCTTTGGCGGATAACCAACTGCATGTAGATAGCGGTCATCCATGTGTTCAAGCCCTGCGAGCATGCAACCATCAGGGTGAGAATCCAAAAGTTTTGTGATGCCAACGATGGCAGGACCAGCTTCACTTGCCGCACCGAAGAATTCCAAGCACAGGGTACGACCAAGTTTTGGCATGCGGTGCAGAACCCAGGTCGCTGAAGTAATGAGACCGTCACAACCTTCTTTCTGAACACCAGGTAATCCGCCCAAGAATTTGTTGGAAACGTCTTTACCGAGACCTGCCTTGCGGAAGGTGGTTCCAGGGATCGTGAGAAGTTCTTTCTTTAGAACTTTTGCTTTAGAGGGGTCGGCTTGAGAGCCGTCTTTGGTTGTAATTTCCCAAGTGACGGTCTTTTGCTTATGAATCTTATCTAAGTTGTGATTTAGACGAACAACCTCAACCCAGTTGCCCGAAGGGTTAACCATACGGTAACTAGCGAGGTTGTCAACGGCTGTTCCCCAGAGGCAGGCCTTTTTGCCGCCAGAGTTTTCACTGATGTTTCCGCCAATCGTGGAGCTGTCGGCACTTGCTGGATCAACAGAGAAGACGAGACCCGCGGCAGAGGCCGCTTGCATTACGCGACGCGTCACAGCGCCAGCCCCCGTGCTAATGACAGAGGTTGTCATCGAGAGACCAGGAAGGGTTTCTTCAAAGACAGGGCTCACAAAGTCGAGTTTTTCCGTGTTAATGACAGCACTAAGAGCGCTCATTGGGACACAGCCGCCCGTGTAGCCAGTACCACCTCCACGAGGGATGATGACAAGACCTAAGTCGATACATGTACGAACGATGGCAGGAATCTCGGATTCGCTATCAGGAGTCAGGACAACAAAGGGATACTCGATACGCCAGTCTGTCGCATCGGTAACGTGAGAAACACGTGTGAAGGCATCAAAACGAATATTGTCTTTGTGTGTATATCGCTTAAGACGGCGAAGAACTTTGCTACGCAATTTTGCCGTTTCACTGAAAGAGGCCTCAAACTTATCGACGGCAACCGAGGCGTTTTCGATGAGTTTTCCAACTTCTTCGTCCTGAGCCCTGTCTGCCATACGGCGTTTATTCATTTCTGTCAGACGATGGCGCAAAGCTTCAACGAGAAGCTTACGGCGCTGTTTGTCCTCAAGGAGGTCTTCCTGTAAGTAGGGATTTCTCTGAACGACCCAAATATCGCCCAAAACTTCAAAAAGCATCCGAGCGGATTGGCCTGTTCGTGTTAAAGATCGAAGACTCGCAAGCAGTGACCAACTCTCTTCGCCGAGCAGACGGATGACAATTTCCTTGTCGGAAAAGGAGGTGTAGTTATACGGAATCTCTCTAACACGAGCGGCCAACGCGGGGTTGGCATCTTTGGGAGCATTTGAGGCTTTCATAATTTCGAAAAACAAACAGGGGCAAAAGCGAAATTGCCCATTTTACATATTAGTTTGAAGGGTTGCGGATTAGCCGATTGGCTTTAATGGCTCTTTCGCAGAGCCGAAAGGTACCAGAGCCGTCATCCAATATGTCGTAACGCCATTTGAGGTTTCCACGAAGGTCTTCTAGCCAGGCTCCCGTCGGAAGCCCAAGTTCTTCGACATTAACGTTGAGGAAACTTTCCGCTTCAAACGGGGTTGCAAACGGTTCTTGGAACTCGCCGTAGTCGAGAATGACCTGAACAACAAGGTCTCTACGCATTCAATTCTCCTACTTTAAGAAAGCCTAGCAACAATGCGTGCGAGTGCTTTACAAAGGTTTTCCACATAATCCAAATGAAGTGCTTCATCAGGTCCGTGGGCATTGGAATGCGGGCCAAGGACTCCCGTTAGGAGGAACTGCGCTGCAGGGCAAGTTTCTTCTAAAGTATCGAAAATTGACAGTGATCCACCTTCACCAGAATAGACGGCAGGAAGGCCAAAGACTTCTTCGCTTGCGCGCTGAATTTCGCGGGCAAGTGCGGGAGTTTCCTCTGGCGCGTCCCATCCATCAAAGGAAGAAAAGTCGAGCAATTCAACCTTGGCACCAAAAGGAGGATTGGTAAGAAGGAGTTCTTGAAGCGCTTTTTCTGCCGCGCTGGAATCTACTGTTGGCGGAAGACGCATCGAAAGTCGCAAAGAAGTGCTCTCCCGCAAAACATTTCCTGCCGTTGCGGGTTGAGGAAGCCCCGCAGCACCGATGAGAGCAAGCTCAGGTAGCCAGGTTTGCGCTAAAAGCAGCTCCTCGGTGTTCTTTGAGCGTAACACGGGATCTTCAATCCATGGGAAATCGCCTTCGAGACCTCCAATGAGGGCGGCTTTTTCTTTAACCTCTCTTAGCCGAGTAGCGGGGATTTCTCCGTAAAAGGCTTTGTTGAGAATCTTCCCCGTGGAACTGTCTTCGAGTCGCTCTAGGAGATTTCTTGCAATCATGAAAGAGTCAGGAACAATGCCAGAAGCGGTTCCTGAGTGCACGCCGTGACGGAGAACGCTCACCTTGAGTGTCGCCGAGAGAACGCCTCTGAAATTCGTTGTAACGCAAAGACGTTTGTAGTCAAGGCATCCTGCGTCGAGAACAAGAATGAGCGCAACGGACTTTAACCTCGAAGCGAGTTGCCGCATCCAGTAGTCAAAGTCAGGCGATCCAGATTCTTCTCCTGTCTCAAAAACACCGAAAAGTCTCGGGTGAGAAATACCACCCTCTTCTAGGGCCTTAGCAATGCTTAGAGCTGCGTAAAAACTATAGCCATCGTCAGCGGCACCACGGCCGTAGAGGGTGTTGTCTTCAACGGTAGGGGTGAAAGCGGCGCGTCCCTCGGACCACCCTTCAGCAGGCGGTTGTTTATCTAAGTGGCCATAGAAAAGGATATCTCCCTTAGAGGCGCCTTCTCTAAACGCAGGAAGTTCAAAGAAAAGCATGGGAGACTTCCCCTTGGCTTCAAGAACCTCCACGCGAATGTCCTTAAGGAGTTTTTCTGCAAAATTTTTTGCTTGCAGAATGGCGTGCTGTAGATAGCCGTGCTCTTCCCAAGCGGCATCAAAGCCAGGAGAGAGGCTCGGTATTGCAATGAAGTCTTTTAGGGCAAGAAGCGTTTCGTTATGCCAGAGGCCGGAAAGAGTGGAATCAGTTTTAGAAAACACAGAAGTAATCCTTTTTACCGTTGAATGACAAAAGAAGAGACGCCTAAAAGCGCATTAATTTTTTTAGAAAGAGCGCTTGCCGCAGAATGGTCTTTTTCACCACCGACAAGAACTCGATAAAGTTTTCCGTCAGGGAAAACTTGAACTGGAGCAGAGAGCAGATTTTCTGAAAGCATCATCTCTGTATGAGCGGCAACTTCGCGCGCGTTGACTTCGCTTGAGAAAGCGCCGATTTGAACACGCCAGGCGGGAGCCGCCGCAGGGGCTTTCTCTTCGCCTAAGAGGGCATCGATTGCATCGGGTGCCTGTGAGTCAACTGCAACCTCTGTGCCGATACTCTCTTGAGGCTCTTCTACGCTAACAGAGCCTTCATCAATGGAGGGCTCGGCCTGGGAGGAGGACTCCTTAGCCACGATAGTAGCGATGGCGTCAGCTGCCGGTGTCGAGTCGATGGCAGAGGTTTCGGTTGCCGTATCCATAGATTCTACGAGAGCAACGCCTTGCTCGATGACTTCTTCGTTCTCTTTAAGAGCGCTAGGCGTTTGCGCAGGTTTCTTTGTTGGGGTTTGGGTTGCAAAAACTTTCCCAGAGGCAATCGAGCGCCTCGAGATGCGTTCAATTTTTACGCGTGTGGTGCCCGCTTTGTGGTATCCAAGCTTTACGGCGGCCGCATAACTCATATCGATAGCCCTACCGCCTAAGAATGGTCCGCGATCGTTTACACGCACAATGACACTTAAACCATTTTTTAAGTTGGTGACACGGGCATAACTTGGAAGTTCCATGGTCGGATGCGCAGCTGTCATGGCAAACATGTTGTAGCGTTCACCAATTGCTGTTTTCTTTCCATGGAATTGTTTTCCATACCAACTAGCAATACCCACTTGCGTGAACTCTTCATCTCCAGACATCGGGTAGTAACGTTTTCCCATGACGGTGTATGGACGGCTTGCGGCGCGGGAAGGCTTCTCAATTTTCAGTTCACTAAGGTCCTCAGTCTCAATGGCGTGAGATGCGTCAGGAGGTCCGTCGTGGTCGTAGAACTTCCCAGCTCGAGACGCAGGAGAACTCGAGCACCCAGCGACCAAGAAGACACAGGCCAAAGAGCAGAGAAAAAGAACTTGTCGAGTAGAAAACATAATGCAAATGTAAAGGGGCAAAAACGCGAAAATTTAAACGCGAAAACAAAAATCTATCAAAGGCAAAAGGATAACTCTGTTACGAGGGAAAGAGGGCAAAATAGACTATTATTACAACCTGAAAATTTCCTTAGGGGCTAGAGAATCTTAGCGAAGCCCCTCGGGGTTTTGTTTGTCCATAATTTTGATTTAGGCGGACATTGTTGTCCGAACATAGATATGGCTCTTGCTTTAGAGGATATTCATCGCATTGCGGAACTTGCTCATATCGACATTGATGATGAACAAGCCGTGAAGATGCAGGGTGAGTTAAACGACATCTTTCAGATGATTGAGAATATTCAGGCGGTCGATACCACGAATGTGGAACCGATGATGCATCCGCATGATGACACGCAACGTTTGCGTGAAGATAAGGTTGAATTCGGAAATAATCGCGAAGAGAACATGAAAAACGCTCCTGAGCAGTACGAAGGGATGTTCCTTGTTCCGCGTGTTGTGGAATAGGAGAGGCGGATGTCAGAAAATCGCTTTCAAACTGTTGTCGAACTTTCTCGAGCCTTGCAGGCAAAAGAGGTCAGCGCTGTTGAGCTCGCAACAGAGTATTTAAAACGTATCGAAGCGGCTAAGGACCTAAATTGTTTCTTAGATGTTCGCCCCGAGGCAACTCTTGAGCAGGCAAAAGCTGCAGATAAGCGGATTGCTGAAGGCAAGGGAGGGAAACTCACCGGTATTCCCATTGCGCACAAGGACATCTTTGTGACGCGAGAGTGGGCCTCCACTGCGGCAAGCCGAATGCTCGAAGGCTATATGAGTCCTTTTGATGCGGCGGTCGTTGCAAAACTTAAAGAAGCCGGCATGGTCACTCTCGGAAAACTCAATTGTGACGAATTCGCTATGGGTTCTGCCAATGAAAACTCTGCCTATGGCAAGGTTTTTAATCCTTGGGATGCGAAAGCGGTTCCAGGCGGAAGTTCCGGTGGGTCAGCGAGTTGCGTTGCCGCAGGCTTGGCTCCAATTGCAACCGCAACTGACACGGGTGGATCCATTCGAGAGCCTGCAAGTTTTTGTGGAATTACGGGTGTTAAACCAACCTATGGTCGTCCAAGTCGACTCGGAATGATTGCCTTCGCTTCAAGTCTAGATACGGCAGGCCTCATGGCTCACACGGTCGAAGATATCGCCTGGGTCTTAGGAGATATGGTCGGTTTCGAACCATGGGATTCCACAAGCGAAAATGTTCCAACAGAGGAATTTTCTCGTGACCTACAAAAGGGTGTGAAAGGTCTTCGCATCGGAATCCCGAGAGCCTGGTTCGGAGAGGGGCTTGACCCAGAGGTGAAAGCGGCTATCGAGAAGGTCATTGATGAGTACGCAGCACAGGGTGCGGAAATCGTCGATGTGGAATTGCCAAACGCGGGCCTTGGTGTCTCGGTCTATTACGTTGTCGCCTGCGCGGAAGCAAGTTCGAACCTTTCGCGTTTTGATGGTGTTCGGTACGGTTATCGCGCCAAAGAATATGGTGACATTCAGGACATGATCAAAAAGAGTCGCAATGAGGGACTCGGGGCAGAACCTAAGAGACGTATTCTCATTGGCACCTACGTACTTTCTCACGGTTACTACGATGCCTACTACATTAAGGCGCAGAAGGTGCGTCGTTTGATTGTCAATGAATTCACAGAGGCCTTCAAGAAGGTTGATGCAATCTTGAGTCCTGTGACAACGTCAACGGCATTTGATTTTGGTGCAAAGAGTGATCCTGTGACAGCGTACATGGGAGACCTCTACACGGTGCCTGCATCGCTTGCGGGGTTGCCCTGCATGAGTCTACCGTGTGGATTCCACTCCAACGGACGCCCCATCGGAGTGCAGCTTGCCTGTGCACGGTTTGAAGAGGCAAAGATGCTGAGGATTGCAAATGCATATCAGCAGGCAACAAAGTGGCATTTGTGCCATCCCGAAAATAAATAGGTAAGCAACGGAGAAAAACATGCAGTGGGAAGTTGTTATCGGATTAGAGACGCACGTTCAGCTCTCGACGAATTCCAAGGTTTTTTCTGGTGCATCAACTGCGTTTGGTTCGGAAGCCAACACACAGGCCTGTTACATTGATTTGGCTCTGCCAGGCGCGTTACCCGTTTTAAACCGAGGTGCAGTGGAACGCTCGATGAAGTTTGGGCTAGCGATTGGAGCGGAGGTTGCCGAGCGCTCTGTTTTTGATCGTAAGAATTATTTTTATCCCGATCTTCCGAAAGGCTATCAAATTAGTCAGTTCGAGCATCCGATTGTCAAAGGCGGAAAACTTACCTTTACGGTAGAGCCCAAAGAAGGAGAGCCGTACATCAAGACAATTAATCTTACCCGTGCGCACCTAGAAGAAGACGCTGGTAAGAGCAATCACGGTGTCTTACGTGGGAAATCTGGCATGGATTTAAACCGTGCTGGAACCCCGTTACTTGAGATTGTTACAGAACCAGAGTTAAGGAGTTCCGCGGAGGCTGTTGGTTACGCTAAGGCATTACATGCACTTGTCGTCTGGCTAGGTATTTCACACGGCAATATGCAGGAGGGGAACTTTCGCTGCGACGCGAACGTTTCCGTGAGGCCCCTTGGAGAGACAAAGTTTGGAACGCGTTGCGAAATTAAGAATCTGAATTCGTTTAAATTCCTCCAAGACGCTATCGACTACGAAGTTCGCCGCCAGATTGACGTCATTGAAAATGGCGGAAAGATCATTCAAGCAACACGCCTTTACGATCCAGATAGAAACGAAACGCGTGAGATGCGCAGTAAAGAGGATTCGATGGATTACAGATATTTTCCTGATCCTGACCTCCTGCCGCTTTATATCAGTCCTGAGTGGAAAGCGAAGGTCTTAAGTGAAATGCCAGAACTTCCCGATCAGATGCGCTCACGGTTCGTACGCGATTTTTCTCTTAGCGAATACGATGCAGCGGTTCTCACCTCAGGCCGAGATATTGCGGACTATTTCTGTGAGGCAAGTAAAGAACTCAAGGATAAGAAACTTGTTGCGAACTGGGTTATGGGTGAAGTTGCAGCAGCGGTACATGCGGCCGATGCAATGGATTATCAGAGTTGCCCAGTGAGGGCGCAAACGTTGGCGCAGATTCTTAAGCGGCTTGCCGATGGTACGATTAACGCAAAGGGCGCCAAACGGATTTTTAGTTTGATTTGGGACGGTGCAGAAGACGGCGTTGATGCACTCATCGAAAAGGAAGGCTTAAAGCAAATCTCGGACGCAAGTGCAATTGAACCCATTATCGATGAGATTCTCGCTAAGAACGCAGCGATGGTAGAGGAGTTTAGAAGCGGAAAGCAAAAAGCCTTTAACGCTCTTGTCGGTCAAGCGATGAAAGCGACTAAGGGCAAGGCGAACCCGCGGCAAGTAAACGAGATTTTGCGTAAGAAACTCGCGGGATAATCTTCTTCGGACCTAAGGGTACCCCTTGAGAGAAAAAGGTACCCTTAGGAAAGAAAGCACAAAGCCCCAAGAAAAGAAGCGCATTTCTTTGAGGACGGTTTTCTATGTTGCAAGTAACGACATTTAACGCTAACGGTATCCGATCGGCGACAAAGAAAGGCTTTTGGCAGTGGTTTGAGAAAGAGAATTCCGACATACTCTGCGTGCAGGAACTCAAAGCGCAACTAAAAGATATCCCGTCTGAGTTTCAGCAGTTCCAAAAGTACAAGGGATACTTTCACTGTGCGGAGAAGCCTGGGTACTCTGGATGTGGTCTTTGGTCTCGTGTGAAGCCAGAGAAGGTGCAAATCGGTTTTGGTCTCGAGGAGTTCGATGCCGAAGGTCGATACGTTCGTGCAGACTTCAAAAAGCTTTCGGTGGTGTCTGTCTATTTCCCCTCAGGAACAAGTGGAGAAGAGCGACAAGAGGCAAAGTACCGATTCCTTGCAGCGTTTGCAGAACATATGGATGCGTTGCGTTTAGAGGGCCGTGAAGTTCTCATCTGTGGCGATGTAAACATCGCGCACAAAGAGATTGACTTAGCCAATTGGAGGGGAAATCTTAAACACACGGGATTCCTTCCCGAAGAAAGGGCGTGGTTAACGGATTGTTTCGAGAATCGCGGATGGAAAGACGTGTTTCGTTGTCTAAATCAAAGCGCAGGGCAGTACACATGGTGGAGTCAACGCGGCAGGGCAAGAGAAAAGAACGTAGGGTGGCGTATTGATTATGAGATTTCCTCGGAGCGACTGGCGAAAGCAGCGGTGAAGACAAGTATCTATCGCGAGGAAAAATTCTCCGATCATGCACCGCTAACAGTCGCCTACGAGGGAGATTGGCTCTGATGCGCCTCGAACAAGTTCTCTTTAGCCAAGGATTTGGCACTCGTCATGAGTGCCGAGGAATAATCGAGCAGGGAAGAGTGCTTTTTGCAGGGAAAGAAGAGACGCAAGCGGATGCAGAAGTTAACCCAGAAGGGAAGTGGTTTTCTGTTGACGGGGTTTCTTGGCCTTATGTGGAAAAAGCTCTTGTAATCCTCAATAAACCCGCAGGCTATGAGTGTTCCGCTAAGCCAAGAGATTATCCAAGTGTGTTGGGGCTACTTCCGATGCCACTTCGCGTGCGGGGATTGCAACCCATTGGAAGGCTCGATGCAGATACAACGGGGCTTCTGCTTCTTACCGACGATGGGGCATTGAATCATCGCCTGACACATCCGAAGCACAAGGTGGAGAAAACCTATCACGTTACGCTAAAACATGCGGTAAGCACATCTTTAAAAGAAAAGCTACTTTCTGGCGTATTGTTAAGGGATGAAAAGGAGACAGTGCGGGCGACGTACTGTGAAGAACTCTCAGAGCATGAGATTTTGATGCGAATTACAAGTGGAAAATACCATCAGGTCAAACGGATGATTAGCGCTGCGGGTAATCGCGTCGAAGCATTAAAGCGTGAGTCGTTTGCAGGGATTGCGCTTCCGAAAGATTTAGAAATAGGAGCTTGGAAGTGGGTCTTTGACTTTCCAGGAAATGAGTAACGTATGAAAGAAGCCGAAAAGGGAAAACTCCGCAGTGCGCTGTCGATTTATGGGAAAGCAGCGACGGTGCGTATGCTCTTTTTGGGATTTTCTTCAGGGCTTCCTCTATTGCTTGTTCTCGGAACCTTAGGATTCTGGCTTCGCGAGTGCGGAATTGAGTTGAGAACCATCGGCTTTATGAGTTGGGTTGGCCTCTGTTGGGGGATGAAGTGGTTGTGGGCCCCACTCGTGGATAGATTGCCAATTCCGATTTTCACAAAAGCCTTTGGAAGACGCAGAGCTTGGTTAGTCCTTGCTCAAGGGGCGCTCATGTGCTCTTTAGCGGCGTTAGCGTTCTCTGACCCCGCGCACAACATGTCTCGGGTTGTTTTTCTTGCGGGCGTTACAGCTTTTTTTGGTGCAACGCAGGATATCGCTCTAGATGCTTATCGTATTGAAAGCGGCTCTGAGACTGAACAGGCGGCTTTCGCGGCGGCCTACCAGACAGGATACCGTATCGCAATGATTTGGTCGGGCGCAGGGGCGCTCGCAATTGCAGGCGCTTTTGAAGGCGCGACTGCTGGCGGTTGGTGTATCGCTTATCTTGTGATGTCAGCGAGTATGCTCGTAGGACTCATTACAACACTCTTAAGCCCGCGGGAGCCTTCTGTTGTGCAACCCTCTCGGAAGCAGAGTTTTTCTCAGTGGTTCTATGAAGCCGCTTGCATGCCGTTTGTGGATTTCTTTTCGCGATTTGGATGGTGGGCAGTGGTTGTCCTTGCGTTAATTGCAACCTATCGAATCAGTGATGTTGTCATGGGAGTTATGGCAAATCCTTTCTACCAAGATTTGGGATTCACAAAGCAAGAAGTAGCTGCCGTTAGCAAGGTTTTTGGTGTCATCATGACGTTAGTTGGGGCTTTTATAGGCGGCGTTGTCGCAATGCGCATTGGTGTCATGAAAACGCTTTTCGCCGGGGCGCTTCTCTCTTCGGTAACGAATCTACTTTTCTCGGCTTTGGCGGGCATCGGTCACGATGTGACATTTCTTATTTTCACTGTGAGTGCAGACAACCTCGCAGGAGGGCTCGCAAGCGCTGCATTCGTGGCCTATCTTTCAGGATTAACGAACAAAGCGTATTCAGCAACGCAGTACGCGCTTTTTTCTTCAGTGATGCTCTTTTTACCGAAGTTTCTAGCAGGCTTCTCAGGCGTTGCCGTAGAGGCAATAGGCTACTCAGGATTCTTCATCGCAACAGCTCTCCTTGGGATCCCTGTATTGCTTCTTGTTGTTGCGGCAGGAGTCGCCCGCAAACATTTAATGGCTACGGACAAAGCCTCTTAGTGCGAAGTCTTTTTGTGGGGATGTCGCGTAACTTCAGCAATTTCTGCTACGCAGGCCTGTAGATCCCCCAAAGCTTCATCTAAAGAAGCAAAAGCGATATCTTCTTCGATGTTTTCAAGAAGTTCCTGAGACTCTTTGTCATCGGCGTCAATGTCTGCGTAACGCAAGATGCCAACGAGCGCTGCACGGACGGCTTCGTTCTCTGTTTTCATAAGCTCAGGCCAAAGGAGAGAGGCCTGTAGAAAGCCGTTAGCAAAGGGTCGGAGAGGGCAGAATGGGTCCTCTTCTGTGGCATCTTCGTCAAAGAGAATTGGGTCAATGGGTTTTTCCGCAAGAATAGCTGCCTCAAGTTCTGCACCGCGGCGAAAGACGAGGTGACGCAACTCGGAAACCTCAGGGAATTGTTTTGCGCTAGGAGGATTCCCATCTAGGCTAAGAATGTGAGCAAACCAAGCATCTGCCTTTGGCGGATTGTGCATAAGGGCAATCGCAGTGAGGTAGCCGTCGAGCATATCTGGCTCCATCGGAATATAGGGCTCGGGGATGCCTGCTAGAAGCTCTCCGAGCATTTCGATTTCTGCCAAAGAAAGAGGGTTTTGTTTCATGGTCCTTACGCGTCGTGCTTAACAAGCGAGGCAAGAGCTGCATCGAGGTGGTCGATGTTTTTCATGCGCAAAACCTTGGTAAAGGCCTTTTCACACTCAGAGCAGTTTGTCGCGAGAATCTTTTCCTTTAAGGGAAGGATGCGGCCACTTTCCATAGAGAAATTGCGAAGACCAAGACCAAGAAGAATCTCAAGCATTTCTGGTTCTCCAGCGATTTCGCCACAGATGCCTATGGGGACGCCAGCAGCGTTTGCAGCTCTTGCTACGTGACGCAAAAGAAGAAGCACAGCAGGGTGCCTTGCTGCCGTTAAGTGATTGACAGAAGGATCATGGCGACTATTGGCGAGCGTGTGCTGGATTAGATCGTTTGTCCCAAGGCTAATGAATTGCACTCTTGGGAGGAAAGCACGAATCCAAAGAGCGGCAGCGGGGACTTCAATCATGGCGCCAAGAGGAATATTTTTCTTGTACTTTACGCCACGCTTCTCGAGCGCTGCTTCTGCCATGACAATACGTTCGCGCGCAAACTCAATTTCGTTGGGGTGCACAACCATCGGTAGCAGAATTCGCGCATCAGAACCTGCCGCGGCACGCAGCATGGCTCTAAGTTGAGTATCAAAAAGATCAGGGTGGTCCCGGAAGAACCGTAGCCCGCGCTTACCAAGAGTTAGGGCAAATTTTTCTGCTTCACTGAGGTGGACTTCTTCACGCGCAGATGCCTCGAGAAGTTTGTCGTCGCCCAAGTCCATCGTACGAAGCGTTACGGGTTTGTTTTTCATCGGACGGATGACGCGACGGTAGGCTTCGACCTGTTCCTCTTCTGTCGGCAGAGTCTTGCGATTCATAAAGAGAAATTCACTTCGGTAAAGACCGATGCCATCGGCTCCTGCATAAACGGCATCCATAGCGTCTTCTGCTAAGGAAACGTTGGCAAAGAGATGAATGGCGACGTCATCGACAGTTTTTGCTTGTGTTGTTCTTAACTTTCGAAGTTGGCTACGAGTCTTTTTCCCTTCCTGAAGTTCTGTGTTGGCTTTCTCTAGAGACTCTTTATCAGGATAAAGCGTAACAGTCCCTCGTGTTGCATCAAGCAAGACAACGGCATCTAACTCAACGGCCTGCACAGCACCCGATGCACCGACAATCACGGGAATTTCAAGAGATCGAGCCAAAATAGCTGTGTGTGACGTTGCCGAGTCTGCCTCGAGAACGAGGCCGGAGAATTCCTCATCGTAGCGGCGTTTCAAAAGGATGATGTCCGCAGGACTTAACTTCTCAGCAAAAAGAATAATGCTGTCATTGCCAATCGAGAGTTCGACGTCGTCACTGAGCTGTCTGCGTCCGGTTAAGACGCGCTGAATTCTGTCGAAAACCTCATCGAAATCTTCGATGCGTTCTGCGAGGTAATCATCATCGATTTCGCTAAAAGTCTTACGGAGTTCTTCAAGTTTAAATTCCAAAGCCCATTCAGCATTGATAAGTCTTTCGCCAATGAGATCTTGAATACTTGTAATAAGAGACTCGTCGCAGAGAATCTGAAGGTGCATCTCCAAAAAGGCAATCGCTTCAGGAGGCGTGCCATCAACAGGCGCTTCAACGAGATTCTTGAGCTCCTGTGTTACCGCTGTGAAGGCACCGCGCAATCGCAGCGACTCGGAACGAACTTTTTGTTTATCAATGGCAAAACGCGGAATGCTTAGACTCTCAGAAGAGCAACGCTGAGCTTTTCCGAGCGCGACCCCTGGAAAGATTCGAACGCCGTGAAATACCTGTGGAGTGCGTTCTACTGGTGCTACAACGGCGGGTGCCTCCGTCTTAGCGGCGCTCTCCACAGTAGGCTTTGGTTCCACAGGGGTAGATGATTTTTCAATTTTTTCTACGGACGCCTTTGCAGAGTCTTCTGCAGGAGCGTTCGCAAGGGTTTTCTCGTTTGTCTTTTCTTCGGAATTGCTGTTTTCAGCCATGGCTATTCCTCCTCCCCGAAACGAGACTCAAATAAAGCGACAATTGCATCACAGGCCGCAATTTCGTTAACCCCTTCAAATTCCAACCTTAGCGTGTCGTTATGTTTTGCGCCAAGTGTCATGACAGCAAGAATGGATTTTGCATCGGCACATTTAGTTCCCTTTTTTATGCGTATCGCACATTCAAAGAGATTGGCAGTCCTTGTTAGAAGCGCTGCAGGACGGGCGTGAACACCAAGTCGATTTTTGACGGTAACGTTTTTGACGAGCATGTCGTGACTACGAATTTTGTAGTTGCAATTGTTAGATACCGCAATACTAATACGAGAAACCTTAATAGATTGCCGTCAAATCAAGAAAAAAGGCCAGAGGAATAGAAAAAAAGAAGGAAAAGAGATTTAGCAAAAGTCGCTCAGAAATGCGAGCCGAGTAATCGAAAAAAATGAACTTAAGCAGATCTACGAATTGTGATTCCAAAGGAGCCAGCTTCTTTCACGAGGGCACAGAGTTGGTCAAAAGCCTTGTGTCTGTGACAGACAGCGGTGAGAACCATGGGAAGATTTACTCCCGTGATGACGGCTGTGTCGGCATGCCTGAGGAGTTGTTCGGCGATGTTTGCCGGAGAGGCTCCAATGACATCGGTGAGAATGAGTGTCGAGTTTCTCTCAGGAAGATTCACGGAAAGTTTTGCGCTTATCGTATCGGCAACGGCAACTGGATCGGCGTCAGGAGAAACGTCGACGGCGGAAAGACTTTTTAAACTGTGCTCATCGTAACCGTACACATGCGACGCGCATTCTTTGAGAGCGGACGCAAGCGGAGCATGCGCGATAATCAAAATTGAATTCGACACAGACTGCCCTATGGAGGAGAAGGAGTTGCGAGAGATTGTATCGAGTGAGATTTCTTTGCAAAGAGGGCTAAAAGCGGGGAATTTTTATTAATTTCTGATAACGTGCAATAATTTTCATGAAACATGTGCTAATCTTCAACAATTGGAAAACAAAATGGCACCCGAGTTTTTCGAGTAGCCGCGTTGTAAGGATGCCACAATGGCTCTTTTAGAGTTTCGATCCAAGGCCGCAGGGGGCTTTTTTTTGATGCCTGAAACTTTTCGGGAGATTTGTAAGGTTGTCTCGCGCCCGTATTCGGAGAGCGGAAGTTGGCCAAAGGAGGATTTGAAGGAAATCCTTGCAAAGCTCGATGAGGAAGTTAATCGCGAAACGTTGGCCTTAAGCCAAATAAGCGAAGACTGTCGTCAAAGAGAGCTGGCGGGCCGAGAGTATCTTTCCTTTGAGGAAGAGGATGAATTAGAGCGCGTCCGAGAGAAACGTGTGAGTTTCCGAATGAGGACGTTTCCTCTTAGGGAAATGCTTGAGGCTTCTATCAAAAAAGATGTGCCAATTATGTGGGGCGTGCCTTAAGAGGGACTAGAGGCGCCAAAAGTCTCGTGTGAAGAGAACAAAGACGGTCACAATTTCCAATCGCCCAATCAGCATACAGAATGTACAAATCCAAAGTTGCGGAACTTGGAGAATTCCATAGTTAACTGCTGGGCCGACGTTTGCAAGCCCAGGACCGGTGTTTGTGAGACAGGCAAATGTGGCAGAAAAAGCAGAGGCAACATCAAGTCCTGTGGCAATCAGGGAGAGGCTTGCTCCAAGAAGTGTCGCAGTCCAAAGCAGCAGGAAGTTGAGAACCATAAAGACAATCGCATCAGGAACGGGTACTTTATTGACGCGAAGCGGAATGATGGCCTTCGGGTGCAGAGTCTGTAAAAAGCCACGAGAAAGCTGTTTAAGAAGAATCAGTGCACGCATCATTTTTATGCCGCCACCAACGCTACCCGAGCAGGTGGCAAAGGCAGCCAAGCACAGCGTAAGAACCGAGGCCGTAAGAGGCCAGTGCGTATAGTCTGTGCTACTAAAGCCCGTTGTCGAAGCGAGACTTACAACGTTAAAGAGTGCGTCGAAGAATGCTTCTTTAAGCGAAGAGTAATTGCCACTAAAAAAGAGGATTCCAGTGACAAAAAGAATCCCAGAGAGAAGAACGGCTATCCAAGAGCGGGCCTCAGGGTCTCTTAAATACAGAGTAACTGAGCGGTGTTTCCAAGCAAGAAAGTGCAAGGTAAAACTCATGCCGCTAATAAACATGAAAAATACGCAAATTAAATGAATTGAGGAATCTGGCCAATACGCAAAACTGGCATCGTGTGAGGAGAATCCCCCGAGACTTACTGTGGAAAATGCGTGGACAATAGCGTCAAACCAACTCATCCCAGCGAATTTATAGCCTAAAAAACAAGCCACACTTAAAGCAAAGTAAATCCACCAAAGTCCCTTAGCGGTACTTGCAATGCGGGGAGTGATTTTTGTGACTTCAATGGTTGCGCCAAGCTCCGTGTTGGTCACAGCAGCTTTATTGGTGCCGATGCCGAAAAGAGGCGAGATCGAAGGCGTTGTTTGACAGAGATTTACAAAACGAAAGAGTTGCGAGCCTCCGACTCCCATCAAGGGCAAGAGCGCAATAGCGAGAATCAGGATTCCCATGCCGCCTAGCCAACTGAGGAGAGCACGCCAAAAGTTAATCGACTCGGGCAAGTGTTCAACGGAAAATACAGTTGCGCAGGTAGTTGTAATGCCGCTCATTGCTTCAAAGTAAGCTAAGGAGAAGGAGGAGTCGGCTAAAGAGGTAAGAGGCAACGCTGCAAAAACGGGAAGTATTGACCAAAGGAGCGAAGCTAGAAGAAAGCCATCTCTTGGTAAAAGATCTCGCTTGTCATTTTTTGTGAGAGCAATAAGCGTAAGAGCACATAGGACAGTCGCGATTGCTCCAAAAAGAAATCCAAAAGCAGCGCCATCTGCAAAACCAAGAGAGACAAAAAATCCCAAGAACTCGGCGGCGGAAAACAAAAGCAGAACAATGCCAACGATGTTAAGCACAGGAAAGAGCAGGTAGCGCAGTTTGGCAAACATATCCGAACTCAGAAGTAGCCAACATCAACGGCAAAAAGCGCCTCGATTTCGGGCACAAGTTTCTTTTCAGCAGCAAAAACAATGACTCTGTCTTCAGGCTGAACCACAAGGTCGGGGGTTGCAACAAGAAATGTGTTTTCTCGAACAATCCCGCAGATACCCGACTGCTCAGGGAAGGGGATTTCAGAGACATGTTTACCGACAACCTTTGAAGAGCCAAGGGAGCCGTGCGCTGTCACTTCTAAGACTTCTGCTTTTCCGTGTTGGACATTGTGGACGGCGGCGATGTCGCCTCGTCGGACGTACTGCATTAATTCGCTTAAGGTGACCTGCGTTTTTGAGATGATGATATCGATACTGGTGTCCTGTACTAGATCGGCAAAGGTTTGATTATCAACAAGGGCAATAACGCGATTCGCTCCTAAGCGTTTGGCAAGTAAAGCACTCATGATATTGGCATCGTCCTGGCCGCTTAGACTGATAAAGAGATCGCAGGTTTCTATGTCGACATTGTGTAAGTCTTCCTCCTGCAAAAAGGAGCCTTTAACTAGAAGGGTTCGTTCGGGAAGATGTTGAGCGATTTCTCGAGCAGTAACTTCGTCTTCTTCTAAGACTTTTATGTTGTAGTCTTCGCTCGACTTGAGCGCATCAACTAACCGAAGCGCCAAGCGGGCATCTCCCGCGATTATCAAATTCTTGTTACGATTTTCCTTCGGATGGATAAGGGAAATAAGGCGGTGAACAGAGTCCTTTGCGACAAGGGTAAGGAGTTCATCGTCTGCGGCTATTGTTTCTGTTGCCCTAAGAGGCCTTTCTGAGCGATACGCAGCAATACAAAGCGCATTTACTGGGTTAAGAACTTCGTTGATTTCAGCGAAAGATTTCCCAATAAGAGAGCTTGTTTTCTCAACGGGAATTGCAATAAGCGTTAGTAAACCGTCTGCTAATTCCACAACCTGCAAAGCCTCAGGGAATTCAATCAAGCGCAAAAGCGTGTCCGTGAGAGCTTTTTCTGGCCAAATGGTGCTTGTAATACGAAAACCGTTCGCCCCTAATAAATCTGTATAACCACTAAGCTCATTGCGACGCACGCGTGCAATACGTGTGGGAACATTGAAAAGTTGTGCAGCCAAAAGAGAAGCAACGAGGTTTGTCTCATCGCTTGCCGTCACGGCGATGAGAATATCGGTGTCTTCTATGCCAGCTTCGCGCAAAACAGCAGGGCTTGCTGCATCGCCGACAATGCCACGCAAATCAAAATGTCGCTGTAGTTGGGTGACACGGTTTGCATCGATGTCCACGACGGAGATGTCGTTGGATTCGCAGACCAAGGCCTGTGCGACGGCGTAACCCGTGTGACCCGCTCCAAGGATGAGCACTCGCATGGGTCAAAAGTTTTTATTTGTTGTGAGCAGTTTTTGCCGCGTTCGTTGGGCGCGGAATTTCCATGTGTAAAGCCTTGAGTTTACGGTATAAATGCGTGCGTTCAAGGCCGGCACGTTTTGCAACGCGGGTAATCTGAGAATCTTCGTATTCGATAAGTGCCATGAAATAGGCACGTTCCACAGCCTCGCGAACTTCGCGTAACGAACTCTGGAAGTCGATTACCATGTTGGTGCCAGGAATCGTGAATTTCGGGAGTTCCTTAGGAGGTTCAGGTTTTTGAACTGCAGGAGCTGCGGGAGTTTCTGTGACGTCAGTACGGTATTTTGCAAGGGCAACGATGCGATTTTTGACTTCAATGCCGTGCCGTACAGCTTCAAGAAGTTTCTGCATTGAAATCGGTTTTTCCAAAAAGGAAAGCGATCCAAACCGAGTAGCTTCAACAGCGGTTTCGATTGTCGCATGCCCGCTCATCATGATGACCTGACTGGAGAATTGGCGATTAGCTTTCCACTCTTTAAGTAGCGAAACGCCATCCATATCGGGCATCCAAATATCCAATAAAATCAAGTCAAAATCTGTTTCTGCAACTTTACGTCGTGCGGCCTCGGCATTCTCAGCTTCCTCCACAGAATATCCCTCATCCGAGAGGATTTCCGATAGGAGGTCACGGATACCGATTTCATCATCAACAATCAGAATTTTCGCCATGACGCACTACTCTATGCAATAAAAAAACAAAAACAAAAGTGCTGAAACCTCGGATTCTCCAAGAGAAACAGACAGACCTTTTTATGATAATACTGCGATTCTAAATGCAGTGCGAGGTAACTTTTGATATTGGTCAAAGAAAAAAGGAGCAACAAGATGCGATTCACTTGCCAATTGGGAAAACAATGTTGACGCGAGCACCGAGAATTGCCCCCGATTCCGAGAGAATGTTTTCAAGAGTAATTTTTGCTTTGTGCTCTTCGAGAATCTTTTTAACCATCGGAAGGCCTAAGCCCGTGCCCGTGGGTTTCGTCGTAATGTAGGGTTCGAATGCGCGAGTAAGGACGGCAGTTTGAAAGCCCGGCCCGTTATCTTCAACTATCAGACGGACAGCCGCAGTGGTTTCTCCGTGGAAAACAGACTCTGTTGTGATTTGAATTTGAGGAGGCTTCCCTTCGGTACAGGCTTCAATTGAGTTACCGATTAGGTTAAAAAGAACTTGGCGAAGCTGTGCAGCATCTGCCTGAATTGACGGGAGATTTTCTCCATATTTGTGAGAAATGTGTACTCCACCAGAATGGTAGAAAGCAATCATTTCATCGATAAGGACATTCAAATCAAGATTCTGCAGGATGGGCGCCGGAAGTTTGGCGAAGTCTCGGAAGTCGTTAACCATCTTTTTCATTGCGTCGACCTGGTTGACAATGGTCGAAGTTGCACGGTTAAGAAGCGCAGCATCTGCGGGGTCGAGCTTGTTGGTAAGTTTCATCGCAAGTCTTTCTGCCGCAAGTCGGATGGGGGTGAGAGGGTTTTTAATTTCGTGAGCAAGACGTCGTGCGACTTCATTCCAAGCTTGCGCTTTTTGAGCATCAATAACTGCAGAAACATTATCGAAGGCGACAACCCAGCCGACAGATCCCTCAAGTTCAAGGCGAGAGCCACGAATGAAAAGTGCAATGTTGGGCTCTGGTTTCCTGTCAAGTTCAAAGTCAACGTGGAAACTTCCCGTGTCAGCAATACGAATTTGGTCGGCAATTACTTCGCAAAGCGAGGGCTCGACGGAAGCAAGGTTGTCTCCAGGGGAAAAACGGGAGGGAGCCAGAATGACGTTGGCGCCAGTATTTGCCATTAGGATGCAAAGAGACTCGTCAAGAACGAGAACGCCAGAGGAAATGTTCGAGAGAACGCTCGCGAGATAGACGCGGGAGCGCTCTGTTGCTAAACGTTGATTTTCCGCAGTTTTTTGAGCTTCCGCAATCTGAGTGACCATGGAGTTAAAGGACTGGGTCAACTCGTTAATTTCATCGTTGCCACTAAATTCACGAATAGGAACAAGGTTTCCGTCTGCGACTTTTTTTGTACCAGTCGCAAGCTGCATCACGGGATCTGTCATCGTTCGAGCAAACCAAAGTGCGAGAGCGATAGCAGCGAGCAGAGTAAGAAGCATCGTAAGCGTTAGAGAAACGCGGTAGATGGTTTGAAGAGAAGACCTCGTTAGTGTCAACTCCTGATAATCTCTGAATCCTTCAACAAGTTCTCGAGCGCCCTCAGCAAATTTTGGCGGGACCGAATTAGAGAATTGCAAGAAGAAATTATTCTCTAATGTCCGATTTGGGAAAATCGGGACATTTGTCCGGATGCGCATGGGGTCTTCTGGTGTTGAAGACTCCCCTTCTAGTAAAGAAAACCCACGACGGTTAATAGAGTCCTGTAATTCGGAGGCTAGCGGAATATCGATTTTTACATGAGAGCTAGAGGAAATTGATGAGTTTGTAATTACGCCCTGCGCATTGAAAACGAGGGCGGCGTCGGCTTCAAAGTCCTCTCGAAGCTTCTCGATACCAGCGTCCCACTGCCCCTGAGGGAGGCTTGCAAGATAGAGAGAGGCTCGACGAGTGATAAAAAGGAGGCGATTGCGTTCGTTTTCGATAATGTCGCTCGAAAGAGCAACACCTTCTTCTAAGGCATGCTCGATTCTGGCATCGAACCAGGAGTCAATCGATCGACCGATAAATTGAGCAGAAACAAGATAAATCAGCAAGCAGGGGACGACAGCAATCGCAGCAATTGTGATGGCAAGGCGCGAGGTCATCCGCGAGCCAAATTCTTTGGCTCTCCAACGAATAAAAAGTTTTGTACTAAGCCGAAGGACGATGAAAAAGAGAATGCATGCCGTAAGGACATTGAGAGCGAGCAACGCGGGAAAGAGTTGACCAAGACTCGTCGAGGCAGCTCCGCCTGCGACGGTATAAATCAGCAACAGCACCCCAATGGCGACAGTGCAAATGAAACCAAGGCGCAACCAGCGTTGCATAAAGAAGATTCCTTTAGTTTCTATCAAGGGCCTTCGTGAGAACGACGTTTTCCCATTCGCTCTCTAAAGCCCAGTCGGAGTTGCCCCCGATGGTTACCTGCAGTGGCTTTGGCAGTCGAGAAAGGTCAAGGCGCATTCGCGTTTCGGCAACAACATCGGAGTGGTTCTCAATGGAATCGTTCTCTGCAACAGTCCAGCCACGGATGCTCTTTAATGGGAGCATTGCCTGCTCGAGCGTATCAAAGGATTGAACAAGACCATCTCGCGAGAGACGCAATTGTCTAGAAAGAGGGCTGTAACTGAGACGTTGGAGAAGATTAGAAGTGGCAATCTCTTTATCAAACCAAAGCGAACGAGGCTGTAAGAGCCTGAAATCATAGGAAAAATAAAGAGCAATGCCCCTGCGAAGACAATCTGTTAAAACGGGAGAAAAGTCAAATTCCCAATTGACGCTTAACTGCAATCCAGGATTTGCTCCCGTAGTAACACGTTGAAGTTGAGCGCTCATCAATTGCACTTCTGTCGATTGCGCACGCACGAACTTGGAGCCCGCTACAGCAAGCGGAGCAGCAAGCAAAGTGCTACACAACAATCGACGCGAAATCATGTCTACAGCCTTCTATTCTTTTATTAGTAGAGCGTAAAAGAATCCATCATGTACCCGAGGAAGCCCGTCAGAAGACTCTGTAGGCAAATCTCTTGGCATCAGGGTCAATGACGGAGGAAGCCCCGAGGCAAGACACTTTTCATGTGCATCTTTGTGTCGCCGTAAAAAGTCGCTTACCTGGCTTTTCCCTTCTTCTCTAAAGACTGAGCATACGACATACAAAAGCCTTCCTCCAAACTTTAGGCGGGGCCATAGCATTTCAAGGAGAGTTTTTTGTTGTTTTGCAAGCGATTCAATGTCTTCGGGTTTGCGTAGAAATGGTACATCGGGGTGCCGTCTCACAATGCCACTTGCTGTACAAGGCGCATCAAGCAAAATAGCATCGAATCGCATGTCTTTTGGAAAAGCTTCTGGATTGGAGGCATCGGTATTAAGAACCGTAGCTTCGAGGTTTAAACGCGTGAGATTTTCTTCAATGAGCGTGGCGCGTGCGGGATTAATTTCCGCTGCGATGACGCGAGCGTTTGAAATTTCGAGTAAGTGACAAGTTTTCCCACCAGGAGCGGCGCAGGCATCCAAAATCAGCTCTCCGTCGCGGGGGGCAAGAAATCGGGCAGCAAGTTGTGCTCCAGTGTCTTGTACGCTCACAACGCCCTCAGAGAAACCCGGAATCTCTTCAACAGGGCGAGCTTCCTTAAAAAGGATGCCATCTTCTCCGAGAGCTGTGACTGCAATGCCTTGATTTGCAAGAGTTTCACAGTAGGTTTCTGGTGAACATTTCTTGCGATTAACACGCAAAATCAAACGCGGCGGAACCTGAGCAAGTGAAAGAAGAGAATCGGTATTTTCTTTCCCAATAGAGGTGTCGAGTTTTTTAATGTACCAATTTGGTGCATTAAGGCGTACACATCTGTCGCCTCGAACAGATTCAATCAAAGAAACTTTTTCTCTACAAAAGCGGCGAAGACAGGCATTGACAAATCCACTTGCTTTTTGAAGCGTTCTCTGAGACTTCACAAAGCGGACGGTTTCGTTAACGAGTGCATAGTCTTTCTTTGGCGAAACAAGGATCTCGCTTAAGGCAAGCATCAGGATGCGACGTACGGACTCTGAGGGGGCTCTTTGCGCGAGAGTTTGAATAAGAGCATCACAGAGATAGTAGTGACGCGCAAGATCGTAGAGGACGGCCTGAAGAGCAGGACGAATCTCTGACTTTTTATTCGAGGCGTTGGCAATTGCACTGTCGAGAGTTTCCCCGGATTCAAATCGAGAAAGTGCTGCAAGAGAGTAACCTAAGAGTGAGCAAAACGAAGAGCTCATTTGAGGATGTCTCCCTGAGTGATGGGAAAACTCTGCAGGAAGGGCTCTGTCGCCATGACAGGCTTTCCTGCTTTTTGCAGTTTCAAACACTCAAGAGCGCCCGTGCCGCAGGCGATGATAAGGTTTTTCTTCGCCGAAAGAACCGTCCCTGGTTCACCTGAAGCATCTACAGTGCGGACAGCGCGAATTTTGAAAATTTCTCCGTGTAGCGAACTCTGCAATCCTGGGAACGGGGAGAATGCTCGAGAACGACGCTCTAAAACGTCCGCAGGCAAGGTCCAGTCAATTGTGGCTTCGGTTTTGAGAACCTTTTTTGCGTAGGTCGATTTGGTGTCGTCTTGGGGAATTCGCTTAAGAGAAGAACTATTTGAGAGTGCTTCAACGATAGCCGTAGCACCAAGACTTGAAAGTTTTTCTGTGAGGGTTTCTGAGGTGTCTGTTTTAAGGATGGGAATTTCTTTTGCTAGGAGGACAGACCCTGTGTCTAGTCCCTCTTCCATTTCCATAATACAAATCCCAGTTTTTGTATCACCAGCCTCAATGGCACGCTGTACCGGAGCGGCTCCTCGCCATCGGGGTAAAAGGGATGCGTGAATATTTATCGAGTGAATTGCGGGGTTTTGGCCAATTCCGCGAGCGGCAAAAAGAGCCCTTTTCGGAAGAATGAGACCGTAGGCAGCGACGACGAGAACGTCCGCAGCGCTTCTTTCAAGAGTGGCAAGGGCGGTCTCTGCCCCCTCGGGGTCTTTAGTCGCCGAGAGGGTTTTAGGCGTGATAACAGGGATCGCGTTTTTTAGAGCAACCTCTTTAACCGGGGAGGGTTTCAACTTCATCCCTCTGCCACTCGGGCGGTCTGGTTGTGTGAGGACAAGAACGACTTCATGTCCTGCGGCTAGGATGCCTCGCAAGGCGACGGCGGCAAAGTCAGGAGTACCAGCAAAAGCAACGCGCATAAAAATTCTTAGTCTTGATGAGTTTTCTTCTTCAGGAGGGGCTGCGCTTTGAGGGGGTATCTTAAGGCGGCCCTTATAATTAAGCGATTGAATTCTACCGAATGCGGCTCTAAGGGCTTGCGTTTCTAACTTCGGAATTTGCTAGTTAAACAGATTGCTTTTGTTCGAGGTTAGAAAGAGGCTGAAATACAAAGAGAAATGTTGAGATGGATCGAGTTTACCGTTTGGCCTATAGAGAATATGGCGATCCCACATTACCGACGATTGTTCTACTGATGGGTCTCGGGATGCCTTCGATTGCCTGGCCAGAATCTTTAATTCAGACGCTTATTCGCCAAGGATTACACGTTATCGCCCCAGATAATCGCGATTGTGGAGAAAGCGAACATGGCAGTGAAAAAATTGCCTTTTGGTCGCTGGCAAGGTCAGTGGCTTGGTATTTAGCAGGCGGGTCCGTTAAGGCTCCGTATACGGTCGATGATATGGCCGCAGATGTTGAGGGTCTTTTAAATCAAAAAGGTCTAGAAAGGGTTCATATTGCAGGATTTTCTTTGGGCGGAATGATTGCCCAGGCTTTTGCATTAAGGGCGCCTCATCGGACGATAACGCTTTCGTGTATTTCTACTGCAAGTGGCAATCCTAAGACGGGATTGGGAAGGTGGAATGCGGTTCGTGCAGTATTAAATAACTGCAAACAGGAAGAGGATGCAGAGCGCCGTTATAAGAAACTAGTCAAACTTGTTAAAACGATTGGGAGCCCTTTGGCAAACTACAGCAACGCTGAATTAATGCGTCTTATGCAGGTACTCAAGGGCGCAAATGTTTCCGAGGAGTCAGTTCGTAGACAGTTGATGGCAATCCTAGCAGGAGGCAATCGATGCCGACGCTTGCAGCAACTTGTTGTCCCGACACTTATTATTCACGGAGAAGCGGATCCTTTGCTTCCGATTCGCGCAGGAGAAGAACTTGCCCGCTGTATCGAAGGGGCAAAACTTTGCCGCATCCGCGGTATGGGCCACGACCTTCCAGAGACGTTTGTAGAAGAAATCGGCCACGCTCTTGCGCAGCACTGCTACAGCGGTGTGTTGCGTTAGGCTTCGTTGTGATGTTTCTTTTCGCGAGCCTTCTCTTTACGGAGCTTTGCAAGCTTCGCAATTGCTCTATTTTTCTTCAGTAGGCTCAAGTGATCGATGAAGACATGCCCATCTAGGTGGTCTACTTCATGCTGAACACAGATTGCTAGGAGTCCTTCGCAGTCGAAATCAATGGGTTTCCCCTCAAGATCAAAGGCAGAGACGTGAACCTTGGCTGCGCGTTTAACTTTCTCAGTGAGGTCGGGAAGCGACAAACAGCCTTCTTCTCCTTCGATTGTTTCGTCTGTGAGGACAGTTACAGTCGGATTCACAAGGGCGAGAAGTTGTGTTTTCTCATCGGAAACGTCAATAACGACAAGCCGCAAGAGTTTTCCAATCTGAGGAGCGGCGAGCCCAACGCCTGGCGCGGCGTACATGGTCTCAGCCATATCGGCGGCAAGTTCCTTTAAAGAGGCATCAAAGTCGACAACAGGCTTAGCAACTTTAGTCAGAATTTCAGCAGGGTACTCAACAATGGGCAACAAGGCCACGGCAATTTCTCCGTAGAATAAAAGAGGGACGGTCCTCGAGAGGGCTCAATTGTATCCGTTTCTTATTTAGTGCATTGCCTGAAAGCGAGTAAAAAAGTTGAAAATGCGAGGGGGAATTTCGAGGACTAGGCCCACTTCTTTTTCTCAGAAAGTAGACAGTTTGCAACTATTTCAAGCGCGATTCATTCTTTTCACAATGCAAGAAAAAGAGAAAAATTCTTTTAAAAACAATAGAGAAAAATTAATTTAAGGGAAACAACCTTTTCTTTTTTTTTAAAGTGTGGTTATCCTATAAAAAAGAAGAGTAAGCCTAGAGAGGCTACCAAAAACGGGGGAAATGCCCCCTAGAGAGATTTAAATGACAAAATTGATTATCGCCGAAAAGCCCTCAGTGGCGGTGGATATTGCCCACGTCCTTGGAGGAATGAAAAAGAAAGGCGATTTCTATGAAGGTAACGGTTGGATTGTTGCAAATGCTTTGGGGCATTTGTTGGAACTGTCTTGTCCAGAAAAGTATGAAGTTAAACGTGGCAAATGGACATTTAGCCATTTACCCGTGTTGCCACCGACCTTTGACTTAAAACCGATTGCCAAATCCGGCGAGAAACTAAAGAGCCTAGCACGCCTTATCCGCAGAGCCGATGTGGACACGATTATCAATGCATGTGATGCGGGACGAGAGGGGGAACTTATTTTCCGCTACATCATGCAGGCAACAAGGGCGAAGAAGAAGATTGAACGTCTTTGGTTGCAGTCCATGACGCCAGCGGCCATTAAAGAAGCGTTTTCTCACCTAAGAACGGACGAAGAGATGAGTAAGCTCGCCGATGCGGCTCGCTCTCGCTCGGAAGCCGATTGGCTAGTGGGAATTAACGGGACGCGAGCTATGACCGCCTTTAACAGTTTGGACGGAGGCTTCTTCCTCACGACAGTAGGCCGCGTTCAAACGCCGACATTGGCCATCGTTGTGAGGCGGGAAAATGAGATTCGCGCCTTTAAGTCACAGCCTTATTGGGAAGTGGAGGCTGACTTTTCCTTTGACAACAACGCCTACAAGGGACGTTGGTTTGATCCGAAGTTTAAAAAGGATGCCAAGTGTCCTGAAGCGAAAAGTGAACGCATCTTCGAAAAGGCGAAGGCAGATGCCATTTGCAAGGCAGTGAAGGGAAAACAGGGAAAGGTTGAAGAAACTGCCAAACGGACGACTAGCCTTCCAGCGCAACTTTTCGACTTAACGAGCCTACAACGCGAGGCAAATAATCGATTTGGATTTTCTGCCAAAACAACGCTCTCCATTGCGCAAGCTCTTTATGAAAAACATAAGGCGCTTACGTATCCGAGAACAGACTCTCGCGTTCTTCCTGAAGATTATGTAAAGACGGTCTATAAGACCCTGCAGATGCTCACAGCAAATCCAGATGTTGGGAACTTTGCTAAACGGGTAGTCTCTGAGAAATGGGTACACCTTACTCGGAGAGTTTTCGATAACAGCAAGATTGGCGATCACTTTGCCATCATTCCGACGTTGCAAGCCCCGCATTTGACCTTGACCGAAGCAGAAAAGAAAGTGTATGACCTTGTTTTGAAACGCTTTATTGCTGTCTTTTATCCTGCGGCCGAGTACGATGTGACGACACGAGTTACGACGGTGGCAGGAGAGCATTTCAAGACAGAAGGTAAGGTTCTTGTCTCGCCAGGCTGGTTAGAGGTCTATGGGAAGACAGCCGCCAACGGAGATGCCTCGTCGCTTTGCGCCTTGGGCGAGAGAAAAACAGTTGAGACAACGGATGCGAAAAGACTTGACTGTGAAACGAAAGCGCCTGCTCGTTATACGGAAGCAACACTTCTTTCTGCCATGGAAAGCGCAGGGCGACTTGTCGAGGATGACGAACTTCGTGAAGCAATGGCAGAAAAGGGGTTAGGGACTCCTGCAACACGTGCTGCAATTATCGAAAACTTAATCGATCAGAACTACATGCGCCGTGAAGGCCGAGATCTTGTCGCAAGCGCAAAGGCAAAGCAACTTTTCACACTCATCAACGGCTTGGGGATTGGAGCCCTCTCCGACCCAGCATTAACTGGTGAGTGGGAGTACAAACTCAGTCAAATCGAAAAGGGAAAACTGCAACGCAATGACTTTATGCGAGAAATTCGCGAGATGACAACGCATATCGTCGATGCGGCTAAGCAGTACGAAGGCGATACGGTTCCGGTGGAAAATCCAATTCATCTACAGCACCATTGCCCGAAGTGTGGTGGTGAGGTGGTTGAAAACTATCGCCGTTATGCTTGTACCAACCCACAGTGTGATTTCAGTCTTCCAAAACACCCTGGCGGGAGAACCTTTGAAGTTGATGAAGTTGAAAAACTTCTTGCCGATGGTTCTGTTGGCCCTTTGACGGGCTTTATCAGTAAGCTCGGACGTCCTTTTGCCGCAGTTCTTCGGTTAACAGCAGAAAAAAAACTTGAATTTGACTTTGGACAAGAGGAAAAGACCGAACAGGAAGAGGAAGACGTTTCGGCTTTGCCTGTCGTCGGGGCCTGTCCGAAGTGTGGTGGCCGAATCCTAGAAGGCGCCACAAGCTATTTCTGTGAACATACGACAGGACACCGCACTTGCGATTTCCGTCTTGGTCGCGTGATTTTGCAACAGCCAATCGCAGAGGTTGAGTGCCAAAAGATTCTCGCAGAGGGAAAGAGTTCGCTACTTACTGGGTTCGTCAGTAACAGGACACATCGCAAGTTCAAGGCCTATCTTGTTTTGGATAAAAAGACAGGGAAAATTGGCTTTGAATTTCAAAAGCGAGAAGAGGCTCCTGCAAAAACGACAGCAAAAACCTCTGTACGGAAAAAGAAAACGAAGCAAACTTAAAAGGCTAAGAGTCTTAGCGAAGGCTTTTTAACCGAAGTCAAAAACTTGTTTTGTGAAGAGCCAATTCTCTGTGAAATATTGGACGCCTGCGACCTAGTTGTGATACGGTCGCAGGGATTTGCAATTTTTCTCACAACTAATAGAGGAGCTTTTTAGCCATGAAGTTAAACGCAATTTCTGTTGCCACTCTTTTGGCGGCAGCATCACTAAGTGTCCATGCAGGTGCGGTACTTGATGCCGTTAAAGCACGTGGACATGTGATTTGCGGTGTCAACACGGCGGCGCCAGGCTTCTCCGCGGCGGACTCTCAGGGTCGCTGGAGCGGATTAGACGTTGACACGTGTCGTGCGGCGGCTGCGGCCGTCTTGGGAGACGCGAGCAAAGTCAAATTCGTGCCGCTTTCTTCTCCGCAGCGTTTTACCGCCCTTCAGTCAGGGGAAATTGATATGTTGGCTCGCAACACCACTTGGTCGCTTACACGCGATGCAAGTTTGGGAGTTGTCTTTGCCGCTATCAACTACTACGACGGACAGGGTTTCCTTGTTCCCAAGAGCTTGAAGGTAACAAGTGCGAAAAAGTTAAATGGCGCAACAATCTGCGTGCAGTCTGGGACGAGCTCGGTGCAGGCTTTGGCTGACTACTTTACCGCAAACAAGATGAAGTACAAGCCCGTGATGTTTGATACGACCGAGGCCACACAGAACGCATTCCTTTCTGGTCGTTGCCAAGTTTACACAACGGATATGAGTGATTTGGCAGGTGCCAGAACGCGTGCACGGAATCCGCAGGACTATGTGATTCTCCCTGAGACCATCTCCAAGGAGCCGCTCGGACCTTCCGTGCGTCGTGGCGATGACGAATGGTTCCAAATCGTGCGTTGGTCCTTCTACACAATGGTTGAAGCCGAAGAAAATGGTTTAACAAAGGCCAATGTTGATCAGGAAAGAAGCACAAGTAAGAATCCGCAGGTGATGCGCCTTGTTGGTACGGGCGATGACACGGGTAAGCTTCTCGGTTTGGATAAGGATTGGTCTTACCGAATCATTAAGCAGGTTGGCAACTATGGCGAAAGCTGGACGGCTAACTTCGGACCGAAAACACCGCTTAATCTGCCGCGTGCCCTCAATAACCTTTGGACGAACGGTGGTTTGATGTTCGCTCCACCGATCCGCTAAGCGAAGTTTTTTAACGGAAAATTGAGCCCGCACAACCTCAATTTGTGAGTTTGTGCGGGTTTTTTGCGGTTTTGCACAATTTTTTATTGGGGCTGGCGCATCTATAATGCCCCTTCTCTTTAACGGATTACCCCTTTATGAAGGAACAAACCGAGACAGTAATGGTCGGCGATGATGCGTGGCGGCGGCGAGAAGCCGCGCGACGTCGTTCGGACTGGATGATTCAGATTGCAGCAATTGCTGTAGTCGCTTTCATCGTCTATTCGCTCTCGGAAAATGTCACAGAGAATTTGGCGGCACGCCATATTCGCAGCGGTTTTGCGTTCTTAGTGAATTCCGCAGGATTTGATATTGGTGAATCTTTGATTCTCTTTCAATCCACAGACGCGATGTGGCACGCTTTCATCGTGGGTATGGTCAATACCATCCGTGTTTCTATTTTCTCTGTTATCACAGCCTTTGTTCTCGGGGTTTTTGTTGGACTGATGCGCTTAGCCGAGCATCCAATTTTGAGGGCGCTCGGAACAGCACACGTTGAGATTTATCGCAACATCCCGTTAATCATTCAACTCTTTGCTATCTACCTTGTTATCACTGAGTTGCTTCCAATGTCGACGGATGCGATGCACTTTGGACAGTGGGCACTTCTATCGAAGGCAGGACTGCAGATTGCTGTCCCCGTACAGGGTACTCTGGCACTGATTTTCTCGTTTGTTGTTGCGCTTTTAACGTATTTTCTTGTACGAGAAAAAAGTTCAAAGCACATGACAGAACTTGTTGCGAGCCTTGTGGGTGTGGGCGTAGCATTTTTAGCATTCGTATTTACTTGGATTGGTTTCGGTGTGGTTGGCGGTTGGAGTAAGCCTGTTATCGAAGGTTTTTCCATCGAGGGAGGCGCTGCACTAAGCCCCGAATTCTTAGCGCTTTGGATTGGCTTGACGCTATTTACTTCAGCATCTATTGCGGAAATAGTCCGTGCAGGTGTCCTCGCTGTGCCTCAGGGACAGTGGAACGGAGGGCTTTCCCTTGGGATGACAAAGACTCAGGTTGTCAGTTACATCATTTTCCCGCAGTCGATGCGGTTGGCGATTCCTCCGATGGCAAGCCAATTTATGAACTTGACGAAAAACTCCTCCCTTGCCGTGGTAATCGGATACCCGGACCTTGTTGCTGTTGGAAATATGTCGATTAATTCGACGGGTCAAGCGCTCGAAGTCATCGTCATCATCATGGCGGTGTATTTGGTTTTGAATCTAATTATTAGCGTGTGCATGAATACGCTTAATGCGCGCGTAACACAGGCTCCACGGTGAAATCATGAGATCGACTAATTCCATGTTTTTCTGGGGAGCGATTCGCGAAAAGTTTTTCTACTCGCGCTTTGCAACATTTGTCTCGCTTGTCTCAGGTTTTATCCTTTGTATCGTCGCCTTTTATCTTTTTAATTGGGGTGTGACGGATGCAGTTTTCTCTGCGGATGCAAAAGCCTGCTACGCAACGTCGGGAGCCTGTTGGGGCTTTGTGACAGAGAAGTGGCGACTTATCATCTTTGGTCGCTTCCCCTATGAGATGCAGTGGAGACCTGCCGTGGCAGTCATTGCCATTATTGCAATGCTTGTCGCAACGGCTTACCCGAGGTTTTGGACGCGGACTGGGGCTAGATGGATTGCCTTCGGATGGGTTGCTGCGTTTGCAGTCTTCTTTACGCTGATGTCGGGCGGCGTTTTTGGCTTAGCGAAAGTCGAAACGGATAGTTGGGGTGGATTACCGCTTACGGTAATCTTGACACTACTCGGTATGACGCTTTCTATCCCAATCGGAATCGTTTTGGCCCTGGGGCGTAGAAGCCGTCTGACGATTATTCATAGCCTCTCGGTCGGTTACATCGAGTTGGTTCGCGGAGTTCCGCTTATTACAGTTCTCTTTGTTGCAAGTTTTGTGTTCCCATTGTGGCTACCTGCAAATGTGAGAATTGATCCTTTCTGGCGTGTTGCGTGGGGCATTATTCTCTTTCAGTCCGCTTACATGGCAGAAACTGTGCGAGGCGGTTTGCAGACGATTCCCAAGGGACAGTTCCTTGCAGCAGACTCCTTGGGGCTTTCTTACTGCCAGAAATACATTTATGTGATTCTTCCGCAGGCCTTGGTTGCGATTATTCCTGCCTTTGTTAATAGCCTACTTTCGACATTCATGGATACGTCTCTCGTGACGGTTGTCTCGATGTACGACCTTACGGGAAGCCTATCGCTCGCATTGGGAGACGCCGTTTGGCGTGACTTCTTCCGCGAGGGCTATATCTTTGTCGCTGCGATTTACTTCTTCTTTAGTTTCCTCATGAGTCGCTACAGTCAGTGGCTTGAGAAGTATCTGCAGGGCGGAAAACAAAGAGGCCGGTAGCGATGGCAACTTACGCTCTTTTGCTCGAGCACACTTTGCCAATTCAAATATCGGCAAGGGGGTTTCTTGCAGGAATTGAAGATTTCATTCGATTTCCAGAGCACTATATTGACGCCTTAGAGCACTCTGAAATTCTCGAAGAAACCGCCGCAGGCAGTGCGAAGACATTTCGCCGCAAGCTTAATTACGGAACTTTTTCTTTCGTAGAGACTGTCACACTTACGGAAAAACTCGAGTTCATTGAACAAGTGCCCTCTCTTGGCGAAGTAGGGTCTTCTCTTTTTAAGATTCAATTTAAGAGTCTTTCTGAGGCAGCTGCAGAGGTAGTCTTTACGTATCGGGGTAGTAGCGAGATGCTTCCCTCTACCATTGCTAAACTACGGGAAGCCGCATGGATTGCCAAAGATAAGCAATTCGTAGAAAAGATCCAGAAGCAGTTTGGCAATATAGGATTGTCCTCGTAGAGAAAAATAAGTCTGCGAGTGGAGGGGTTTTAGATGGGTAAGCAAAAAAGACTAAGAAAAGAACGGGCGCAACAGGAAAATCTCGAAGCCGCCTTTGAGACGGCGCCCAAGCACCCGAAGTGGTATTACACCGTCTACCGCTTAATGATGGTTGTCATTGGATGCCTAGCGCTTACCTGTATTGCAGCAAGCCTCGCGACAAAGTACCTGCCGCCCGAATATGACTCTGTTTGGCCAGGATTGCTGACGATGTTAAGTTGGTTCCTTTGGATTCTCTATGTCTTTAAGGGCATGAAGATTAAAGACTGACTTTCTTTAGCACTTTCTTTCTGTAGTTAGGTAACGAAGACGACTTCTGTTAACAGAAGGGGTTCGTCTTTGGTCTGACTTTTCCCAATGCATTATTGTTTAATGAACTAAATAATAATGGCGCAAATTTGTTTAATTCATTAAACAAATTCGAGATAATCCTAACCGATAAAACAAGGGGACCTCTATGTTGGAATACGCTCTTTTAGAGGAAGTTATTGCGGATAACCGAAAACTTGCCAAAAAAGTACAACTCTTTCCGCGAGATGTTGTGATGCAAGAGTTTCCATCCTGTGTTGTCGTTGGCCTGAGACGCTGTGGAAAGTCGTACTGGCTCTTCCAAGTCATGCAGAATTTAGTCAAGAATGGCGTTGACTGGTCTCAGATTCTTTATGTGAATTTTGAGAGCGAGAGACTTTTCGGGTTCGATTACAGAGACTTTAATCGCCTTTTAGAAGCGAATACTGTACTCACTGGCAATTCGCAACGCCCCATTCTCTTTCTCGACGAGATTCAGGTTGTTCCAGGTTGGGAAAAGTTTGCTCGCCGTATGGCGGATGAGAAAACACAAACATACATTACGGGAAGTAACGCAAAGATGCTCAGTAGCGACATTGCTAGTGCACTGGGCGGTCGTTACCTTTTGACGCGGATGATGACGCTGAGTTTTCCGGAATTTCTCAGAGCAAAAGGAATCCCATTTAATCGAGAGGCGGTTGCAACAACGCGGGGTCGCGGGGTCATTCGCAATGCATTTCAGCACTATCTCTTTTTTGGAGGGTTCCCAGAAGTTGTTAAGGCTTCAGAGGAAATGCAACTTAATTATGTAGATAATGTTTTCCAAGCGATTTATCTAAGGGACATTATCGAGCGTTGTGGTGTAACGAACCACAAGGCCTTACAGATGTTGCTAAGAAAGCTTGCCGAAAGCCTCGGGCAACCAATCTCTTTTAGTCGCCTAACAAATCTACTTAAAGAAACGGAAAATAAGCTCTCTAAGGTTTCAGTTATCTCCTACATTGGCGCTTGCAAGGACGCATGCCTTTTGCACACAATCCCTAATATCCGCGGGAAGATCCTCGGGCGGGAAACCCAGCCTAAATATTACCTTGCTGATAACGGGCTAATAAACCTTTTAAGGCGCGACCCAGAAGCTGCATTGCTTGAGAACCTAACGGCGCTCTCTTTGTTGCGTCGTTACAAGGCGAAGGATGCGGTCTACTACTACGCGCACAATGTTGAAGTGGATTTTTATGTGCCCGAGGAGGAGCTCGCCATACAGGTTGCTGTATCGCTACAACACAGTCCTGAGACACTAAAGCGGGAAGCGGGCGCTTTAGAGAAGTTTTCTAAGCTCTATCCCTGTAGGCGTAAGATTATTTTGACGCAAGAAGAAGAGAGGCAGATTGACTCGTCTGCGGGTCTCATTGAAGTTCTTCCTCTCTGGAAGTGGCTCTTGCAAGACTAGGGAGAGAAAATAGGTGAAAATGTCCCTTGAGGAAAGCCGCTAGGGCTACATAAAGAAATCGCCTCCGAGTCAGAAAACTTCGGAGGCGAAATTTCAAGTGTTCCTGTAGCGAAGATTAATCTTTTTCGCCGTAGCTCATAATCGCATTGAGCAGGATGGCGCCGAATGTCGCTGTACCGATACCACCTAAGGCGAAGCCGCCAAGGTTCAGTGTGAAGTCGCCACCGCCGAGAATCATCGTGACAGCCGCAACGAGAAGGTTGCGGTTCTTACCGAAGTCAACCTGGTTGACAACCCAAATACGGGCACCTGCAACGGCAATTAAACCGAAGACTACGATTGAGCAACCGCCCAAAACAGGCTGCGGAATTGTCTGAATTAGAGCACCGAACTTCGGAGAGAAGCCTAAGAGAATGGCAAAGCAGGCCGCGATAACAAAGAGCAGCGTGGAGTAAACGCGGTTAGCAGCCATAACGCCGATGTTTTCGCCGTAAGTCGTCACGCCAGGGCCGCCGACGCAGCCAGCGAGGATTGTTGCGAGACCGTCAGAGAGGAAGGCGCGTCCCATGTACGGGTCGAGGTTACGTCCCGTCATGGCCGTGACAGCCTTGATGTGTCCCAAGTTCTCTGCAACGAGAATAATCACAACCGGTGCAATAAGAACGATTGCGCTTAATTCAAAAACAGGAGTGTGGAAAGCAGGAAGACCGAACCAAGCAGCGTTGGCAATGATTGAGAAATCGATGGGTTTGCCCATTCCCATACCGTTGGTGAGAATGGCATAAACGATGTAGGCAAAGGCCAAGCCCGCGAGAATCAGCAACTTCTGCAGAAGGCCGCGTGTGTACACGCCAACGATACCAACGGAGAGAACTGTAAAGAGGGCCATGCAGCCTTCAAACGTTCCCGTTCCGCATCCGTGCACAGCTGTCGGAGCAAGGTTCAAACCGATGACCGCTACAACAGAACCTGTAACGACAGGAGGCATCAGTTTTTCAACCCAACGCACACCAATTGCCATAACGATGAGGCCGACGATTGCGTATAAGATACCGCAAACAACGATACCGCCTAAGGCCACTGGGATGTTGGCGTTTGCACCAGACCCAGCAACGTAACCTGTTGCGGCGATGACAACACCGATAAAGCCGAAGGAAGAACCGAGGTAACTCGGAACACGTCCACCGACGATTAAGAAGAACAAGATTGTACCGACGCCGCTCATCAACACAGCAACGTTCGGATCAAAACCCATCAAGATCGGGCACAAAATCGTCGAGCCGAACATAGCAACAACGTGTTGCATGCCCAAGGCGACCATTTGATTTGCGGGAAGGCGTTCATCAGGCGCGATGATGCCATCGGTCTTGAGTTTCCATTGCGGAAAGTAACTCATAATTTTTTCTCCATGACTGAAGCTCACGTCGAACGACACTTTCGACGGCAACTTACTGGGGCGGGATTCTATTTGTTTGTCGCAAATAAAGGAAAGAATAGATGCCAGTTTTTCTGCGTTTTGTTAACAAGAATGCAAAAAAATAGGTAGATTTATCAAAAAAAGAGGCGTCAGATGTTGCATGAAACACCCAAAATGGGCGAAAATGCGGTCGATGTTTTCCTAAAGAACGTGTCCCTGATGCTAGCTACGCAAAAGGGACGTTTTTAATTGTGCCTCAGTAGCCCCATGCCAGAGTCAGTCATCGAATCCGAAGTGCGCAGACGTCGTACGTTCGCCATTATTTCTCACCCCGATGCGGGCAAGACAACACTTACAGAGAAATTGCTTTTGTTTGGTGGGGCCATTCAGATGGCGGGCGCTGTCAAGGGTCGTAAGGCCGCACGCCACGCAAGAAGTGACTGGATGGAAGTCGAGCAGCAACGCGGAATTTCTGTGACAAGTTCTGTGATGCAGTTTGAGTACGAAGGGCACATCATTAATCTGCTTGATACTCCAGGGCACGAAGATTTTTCCGAAGACACCTACCGCGTTCTCACCGCGGTGGATTCTGCCGTTATGGTTATCGATGCGGCAAAGGGTGTTGAAGCGCAGACAATCAAGTTACTTAATGTCTGCCGCATGAGAAAGACGCCGATTATCACCTTCATCAATAAGATGGACCGAGAGGTGAGGGATCCTCTTGATCTTCTCAGTGAAATCGAAAGCATACTGAAACTTTCTTGCGTCCCGATTACGTGGCCTATTGGAATGGGAAAGGCGTTTCGAGGCGTTTTCTCTTTAGAGAAGAATCACCTTGTTCGGTTTGCACCAGGACAGGCGAAACTCTCCGAGACAACAGAACTCATCGAGGGGTTGGATAATCCAAGACTTGACGAGCTTTTCCCCATGGAAATGCCAAGTGTTCGAGAGGCTGTTGAACTTGTTGAAGGTGCAAGTGAACCCTTTAGTGAAGAAAAATTCCTCGCTGGCGAGCAAAGCCCAGTCTTTTTTGGGTCGGGAATTAATAATTTCGGTGTGCAGGATGTACTAGAGGCTCTCGTGAGATGGTCTCCGTCTCCCTTGGGGCGCGATGCAGGGGCTAGACGCGTGGAACCTGTGGAAAAACCCTTCACAGGGTTTGTTTTCAAGATCCAGGCCAATATGGATCCTAAGCACCGAGACAGGATTGCCTTTTTGCGTGTCTGTTCCGGTAAGTACGAACCAGGAATGAAAGTCGAACACGTTCGCTTAGAGCGAGAGATGAAGGTTCAGAATGCGCTTACCTTTATGGCAAATGAGCGTGTCCATATGCAGGAGGCCTACGCGGGCGACATCATTGGCATCTATAACCACGGACAGCTTCACATTGGCGATACTCTTACCTCTGGCGAAAAACTTGGATTTACAGGCATCCCATACTTTGCTCCTGAACTTTTCCGCACCGCTCGGGCTCGCGACCCCTTAAAGGGTAAGCAACTGCACCAGGGCCTTAAGGAACTTGGAGAAGAGGGTGCTATTCAGGTGTTTGAGGGCGAATTTGGCAACCTAATGCTAGGTGCTGTGGGCCCCCTGCAGTTTGAAATCGTTGCGCAACGACTTGCCACAGAATACCGTGTGGATGCTATCTATGAGGCAACGGATGTTTCCACCGCACGCTGGTTGGTCTTCCCAGATGAAGAGACGCGTAAGCTTTTCTGCAATGAACAAGCGGCGCGCCTTGCAAAAGATTGTGAGGGAAATACCTGCTACATGGCAACATCGATATACAATTTGCAGACCACAATGAAACATTGGCCAAAGGTCGAATTCCGCACAACTCGAGAACAGGGGCAGAAGTTCGAATAATTCGAACAGGTTCTCCTATTTTCTGTGATATAGAGCGGAATGGCTCTAGGCCACAGTATGGGAGAAACATATGAGAGAGTCCGAATTTGCTGCATTGCAGCCCGCAGCACCAGACCCCATCTTAGGCGTGACAGCAAAGTTCCTTGCCGACCCGAGACCTGAGAAGGTTAATTTGGGGGTTGGCATCTATTTAGATGAAAAGGGAAAAGCAGGCCCCCTTGCTATTGTGAAAGAAGAGCAGAAGGCTCTAATCGAGGCAGGGCTTCCCAATACCTATCTTCCGATTCGAGGCCTAGAAAGTTATCGCAATCTTACGCAACGGATGGTTTTTGGCGAAGATAGTGAAATCGTTCGTAGCGGTCGCGCTTGCACGATTCAGTCGCTTGGTGGAACGGGGGCTATTAAGCTAGGGACCGATTTCATGCGTAATGTCTGCGGCACAACAGTGGGCGCTTCTAGCAATCCGACATGGGGCAATCACGATGCCATCATGCGTTTAGCGGGGATGCAAGCGAAGAAGTATCGCTACTACGATGCGAAGAACTTTGGCGTGGATTTCTCTGGAATGCTAGAAGATGTGAGCGCATTGCCAGCGGGCTCTATGCCGATTTTCCACTCCTGCTGCCACAACCCGACGGGTTACGATCTCACGCTCGAGCAGTGGAAAGAGCTCTTAGAGCTTTGCCGCAAGAATCGGCTTGTTCCTTTGCTTGATATGGCTTACCAGGGTTTCCGCGAGGGGCTAGAAGAGGACGCCGCTGCTATTCGTCTATTTGCGCAGTCTGACATTAACTTCCTCGTTGCAACGTCCTATTCGAAGAGTTTTGGCCTCTATTGTGAACGTGTTGGTGCACTTACCGTTGTCACACAGAGTAAACACGAGGCAGACGTCGTCACAACGCAAATCGAAGCACTTGCACGTGCTAACTACTCGAACCCAGCTGCGTTTGGTAGCCGTATCGTGGCAAATGTGCTTTCGGATGCGACAAAGAGAGCGAAGTGGGAAGCGGAACTCACAAAGATGCGTGAGAGAATTCGTTCGATGCGTTGTGCACTCTCCGAAGAGACGAAGCGCATTGGGGCTAAGCGTGACTTTAGTTTTGTGACGCGCCAGGCCGGAATGTTCTCCTTTACAGGATTCACGCCCGAGCAAATGGACCGCTTAGCAAGTGAATTCGGTATCTACGCTGTTCGAAACGGAAGAATTTGCATCTGTGGGCTCAATGAGTCCAATGTCTCCTACGTTGCGAAGGCTTTTGCCGCTGTTCTCTAAAGGGCGTGTTAAGGAGGGGAAGTTTTCTTTCTTCCCCTCGCTTAAGTTAACTCAAAGCAATTCAAGGAACGCTTTAAGCATTAAAGAGCGTTCTTCGACTGTGTCGAGTCGCAAGTACTCGTGGTCGGTGTGATAGTCACCACCCGCAGGCCCGCAGCCATCAATGACAGGCGTTCCCATGAGCGCGAGGTTGTTGCCATCCGAGGCGCCACCTGCATCCACAAATTTCGCATCGAAACCGACTTTTTCTGCCGCCTTCGTGATTTTCTCAACGAGATCCTTTGTTGCATCAGATAGCGGCATTGCGGGTTTAAATGTATTTTGCTCGAAGGTTGTGACAACGTCCTCTCCCCAGTTCTGCTTTGCAAGTTCTTCGAGGGCGGTTTTCTGACGTTGCTGTTCTTCGTTTGTCCAGTAGCGCGTGTCAAACTCGACATAGGCATTTTCTGGAATGACGTTACTGACAGTGCCTGCGTGGAGAATGCCAGCGGAGATTGTCGATCCCTTTTCGTAGTCGTTCAGTTTGTCGGCCTCCAAGACAAAACGTGCAGCCGCTAAGAGAGCACTGCGACCATCTTGTGGGTTATTCCCCGCGTGAGCAGCGCGACCCAAGAATTTAACCGTGTAAATAGAAATGCCTTTGCGAGAGCGGACAAGTTCTCCTTTCGGACGAGCCGCTTCGCAGACAAGAGCGCAGGTGGATTTCTCCCCAAGTCTTGAGAGCCAAGTGTTGGAAAAGAGCGACCCTGTTTCTTCATCTGGGTTATAAGCAACGGCAATACTAAGACGCTCTAAATCCTCAGGACGAGCAAGTTTAAGTGCGTAAAAAATCGAGAGAACACCAGCCTTGCAATCTGCGCACCCAGGGCCGTGCGCGAGAAAGCCTTCAATCGAGAAGGGGCGAGCCGCGGCAGTTCCATCAGGGAAAACTGTGTCAAGGTGCGCGTTAAAGAGAACGTCATAGTGGTCAGTTTGCGGTTTGTTTGTCGCAAGAAGGCCTTGTCCTACTCTGGGGCCAAAGTCAATGAGTTCGCAGTGAAAACCAATGGATTCGAAATGCCGCTTCATGATTTCTGCGGCTTTCGTAACACCTGCGGTGTTAGCGGTGCCTGCGTCAAGGTTGACGAGTTCTTGAAGATCTTCGATGAATTCTTTGAGAAAGGCCATGGCTATCTCCCGAAAAGAAAAAGATGGCTAAGTTTAAAATCGCTTTGCTCGAAACAAAAGAGGATTTGAGAAAAAGATGAAGATAGAAGCTGTTTTGTTTGATTTAGATGGAACACTCATAGATACGATTCCTGATCTTACCTATGGGCTCAATCGCATGCTTGAGACACTAGACCGTGCTCCTCTTACGGTTCAAGAGGTCTCAGCCATGGTCGGACAAGGTGTTGTGGATTTAATCGAACGTGTGTTTAAAGCGAGGCACCTTGTTGCAAACGATAAAGCAATTCGTGAAGCAATCGAACGCTACTGCAAAATTATGGTTGAGAGCGGAAGTTCGCATAGTGAAGTTTTCAGTGGTGTTTTCGAGAGTCTCACGAAACTTCGCACTGCAGGTATTCGTATAGCGATTGTGACGAATAAGCCTCGTAGCATGACAGATGCTATCGTGAAAGAAAAAGCGCTTGCGAAGTATGTGGACTGTGTTGTTGCAGCAGGGGATGCGGCAACGGTAAAACCTGCACCCGAGATGCTTTGGTTCGCTTGCGAAAAATTAGGAGTTCCTGCTGACAGAACTGTGATGGTTGGAGATAGTTCCAATGATGCCCTCGCAGCAGAGCGTGCCAGGATGCCTGTCTATCTCGTGACAACGGGCTATAACGGAACGGAATCCATCGCAGAGTGGTCAAAGAAGAACGCAATAGGGCGCTTATTTAAAAGCATTGAAGCTGTTACCGAAGAAATCCTCAGTCAAAGGGTAAATTAAGTCTCTTGCGAAAATGCACCGAAGAGCCGAGGCTATCTTTGCGTATGATGCGCCCCGTAGACGCTAAAGACTCTTCTAAAACACAAAGTGGAGTTGCCTCTTTTTCTGCTTCGGCTTTGTTGCGATAGAGTCGATAGTTTTTCCTAGCATCTCCTGGAGTGACGTTAGGCATCAAGACGTTACAACCCGCTAGAACGCCAAGAATGCGACCGTTGGGGGTAAGCGACTCAAGAGCAGTTGCAGCGGCGATATTACAAGTCGGGAAGACAAGACGCGTCGTAGCAATCATGTTTAAGGAAAGGCATAGAAGAGAAGCCACAGGGAGCATTCCTTCGCCAACCATATCTCCGCCTTCGCTCTCAATGTAGGGTCCCATTCCAAACATGTCTGCGTCTACACGTTCAAATGCGCGAATGTCGCCGACTAGATCGTCGATAGATTGCCCGGGAATTCCAATCATCACGCCTGTGCCGACCTGGTACCCAGCACGGCGTAAATCAGAGAGCGCCATGTAACGCTCTAGAAGTGTTTTCCGTTTTGGACCGTCTCCGTGAATATGTCTAAAAAGAGCGGAGTTCGTTGTCTCAAGACGCAAAAGGTAGCGTAGTGCAGAGCGATTGCCCGAGGCCTCAGCCCATCGTTCGTAGGTCTCATGGGATTGCTCTCCGAAAGAGAGCGTCATGCCGCAACCGGCTTTAATCCCCATGGAGACACTAAGGGCGTGAACCGCTCGGAGGGCCTCGCTAATGAAATCTACGAAGCGCTTATCTGTGCGCTCCCCACTTTGTAGCGCTACAGATTTGTAACCCGCTTCAAAACTTTTCCTAGCTGCCGAGAGAATTTCATCGATGGTAAGTGTGTAGCGCGATAGTGCATGATTGTGTTTTCGAATCCCGCAGTAGCGACAGTCGTAAACACAGACGTTACTCACTTCAATAAGACCTCGCATGTAAATGTTGTTCCCGAGAACTTTTGTTGTTCTTGCGAAGGCTTCAGCATAAAGAGCCTCGCACTCTTCTTTTTCACGAAGAGAAAGTAGGAGTGCAAGATCCTTGTCGGAAAACTTTTCTTGCGAGAGTAGGCGTAAGAGGGCAGGAGAAGTCATTTTGCGCACGAGAGTTTCTGAAGTTCCTCTTTGTAGGCGGCAAGAGCCTCTGGATGCAATTCGAGTGCACGGACAAGAACGCCCTGTAAGAAACTAATAGCAATGCCGTAGTTTGTCATCGGAACGCCTTGTTCTTTTGCCGCATAAAGTCGCGAGAGCATGTGGCGACGTGTGACAACACAGCCGCCGCACTGAATAATGATTTTGTACTTGCGAAGGTCCTCGGGGAAATCCTTTCCAACGACGACATCTGTATCGAGGGCGCCGCCCACTTTTTCAGAAAGCCAACGGGGGATTTTCTTTCTACCAATGTCATCGGGTTGCGGGTGATGTGAGCAGGTTTCGCAAATCATCACTTTGTCCGCAGGGCGTAGGAAGTTCAGTGCTGCGGCCCCCCGAGCGAGATCGATTAAATTGGACTTCATCACGGACATTTCGATAGAGAAAGTTGTCACGGGAATAGGAGGCGGAACAACCTCAACAACTTTGCGGACAACCTGGCTGTCTGTAATGACAAAGGCAGGAGGCTCTTTTTCATTTGCAAGAGCTTCGGCGAGGCGATCTTCTCTTACGACAAGGCACTTTGCATCTGCGTCAAGAATGCTACGAATCGCTAGCACTTGTGGAAGGATAAGCCGTCCCTTGGGAGCCCCCGTGTCAATGGGAGTGACAAGAATGACGGTGTCGCCTGCGTGAACAAGACCCGCGAGAAAGTTCGGTGTCTCGTCCTTGTGGCTTGAGAGAACGTCAACCATCCGAGAGCGCAAGGCCTCAACGCCATCGCCAGTCTTAGCGGAAATTTCCGAGTAAGGAACACCTATTGCGGAAAACGCTTTGCGGGTTTCTTCACTAACAGGGTCCTCATCGGTTTTATTGCAGACAAGAAGAGAGGGAATGTTTCGCTCTTTTGCTAAGCGAAGTAGGTCTTTTTCCTCTTCTCCAAAAGAGGAAGTTGTTGTGACGATGAGTGCAAGGTCGACCCAAGAGAAAATGGACTTAGAACGCGCGACGCGCTTTAGTCCGAGTTCTCCTACGTCATCAAGACCTGCGGTATCAATAAAGACAACAGGACCAAGAGGGGCGAATTCGGCAGCCTTTTCTACAGCATCAGTAGTTGTTCCAGCAACTTCACTAACGATGGAAATGGCCTGATGCGTAAGCGCATTCATTAGAGAAGACTTCCCTGCGTTTCTTTTCCCAAAAAGACCGATGTGCAGGCGAAGCCCCTTTGGGGTTTCTGTACGAGAGACGATTCTTACAGTGGAGTTAGACATGTTTTGAGCACCCCTCTCTTTCGAGTGGCGCCAAACTACATATCAGCTTCTTTTAGTGGCTTACGCAGTTCGGCGCGAACGTTATCCATTCCAGAATAAAAGGCCTTCATCATGACAAGACCTAAGAATTTTCCTGTTTCCGTGACAATGATTTTATCTTTATCTTCGGGATCATCCTTAATGGCACCGACGCACTTAAGGGCGAGCATCTCTTTGAAGAGAGCAGTGTCGAGATTTACCGAGTAGACATCGCGGAAATACTTACGAGATAAGCGCCCTGAGAAGACGCCCAACATCAGGCGATACTGCAAGACGGCGTGTTTATCAAAAAGTCGCTCACGTTCGACGCCAGTCTTTCCTGCTGCGATACGCTCGCCGTAGCGCCGTAGACTAAAGGTGTTGACGTAAAGATTGTTATTAAGGAAACTAAAGGCGCCAGAACCTACACCGAGATACTCGTCATTATCGACAACGTATTCGTCAATTCCCTCGTCGTGTGTGCGACCGAAAGTCCAACTTGTTAGCTGACGATAGCGAGCTCCTAGGGTATTCATGATGACGCGATACTGGTCTGCCAATTCATCGCCCTTAGCGGCGATGGTGCCTTTAACGCTCTTCTTTGTTTGACTTGTCACCATGAGAGGATAGGTCGTAATTTGCCGAGGATTTAACTGCATGAGTAAATCCATGTCGCGTTTAAGCATCTCAAGGCTCTGTCCACGGAAACCGAAAATCATATCGATATTGGTTGTCGGGAAAAGTTCAAGAGCTGCGGCAAGCCGATCGTAAATTAGGGCGCCAGAACCGAATTTATCGTAGCGCTCCGTGAGTTTAAGAATGGAGTCATCGAAGCTCTGTACGCCGATACTCATTCTGTCAACAAGCCCTTTGAGCCTCCTAAAGGAAGGCTCAGCAATCTGCAGAGGATCTGTTTCGCAGGAGACTTCTTTAATGGAAGGAAAGAGTTCTCTTGCATGCTCTAGTGTTTTGATGAGTTCCTCTTCAATGATGGTTGTTGTGCCACCGCCGACATAGAGCCCAGTGAAGTCGTAGCCCAGAGCCTTCACGTAGTCCATCTCTTTTCTTAGATTGACAAAGTAGGCGCGGGCAGTGTGTTCCTTGAAAAGGAAACGATGGAATGTGCAATAAGAACAAAGGGTCTTGCAAAACGGTACATGCATATAAAGCATGTACTTGTGTCCCTCAATCGGAGCAGGAGGCGTATCAAGGATGACGGGGTCGCAAGTCAAGTAGCGACCCGTGTAAAAGTCCATGACGCGATCCGTTAGGCGAATCGCCCAGTTAGGAAGGAGTTTCCCAATGTCCTTATTTGCGCAAGCTTCGTCCATAAAATCCCTACTTGTGAATAGCGTACATCGCTTCTATTTCATGCTGGAATTTCTGGCACAAGGGTTTGCGTTTAATCTTCAATGTTGGTGTAAGGAGCCCATTTTCAATTGTCCAAGGCTCAAACGAAATAACAACATTGCGTGGCAAAGCGTAGTGTGGAAATCCAGCGGCAGCAATTTTGGCACGACGCATGATAGCCGCCCGAACGACAGGTTGCTTATAAGCCTCAGGGTCATGGGGGTCAATATTGTATTGTTTGGCAAAGGCTTCCCACTCTTTTTCATCTACAACAGTCAGGAAAGTGATGTAGGGTCTGTCTTCTCCGATGACACAAGTTTGCGTGAAAAGTGGATCGGCTTCTAGGGCATTTTCAAGGTCAACAGGCGGGACTTTTTCACCAGTGCTTGTGACGATGATTTCTTTAATTCTGCCACGAATGCGTAACTGCCCATATTCGTCTACTTCTCCAACGTCGCCCGTGCAGAGCCAGCCATCGCGAATGACCTGAGCGGTTTCTTCTGGTCGATGCCAATAGCCTTTCATGACACTCGGAGATTGAATTTGGATTTCTTTAGTTTTTGGATCAAGCCGTAAATTCACCTCAGGAAGCGGAACTCCAACCGTGCGAGGGTCGTTGAGTGTCTTTGTGTTAACAGATATCACAGGAGAGCATTCCGTCATGCCATAACCCTGAACGATGTGTAGCCCTAGGCCACAGAAGAGTTTTGCCACGGGAGCGCTTAACGCGGCTCCCCCTGCGATAGCAAGCGAGAGCCTACCGCCGAAGGCGCCAAGCACCTTGGGTGCTACGACCTTGCGCAAAGCGGGGCCGAGAATCCTATCAAAAGGCGAAAGCCAAGAGAAAGGAACTGGCATCTTGTTGTCGCGGCAGTGATTCCTCCAACCCGCATTTACACATGCATTAAAAAGAACACGTGTGAAAAATGGGGCCTTACGCATGGTTTCCATAACCTTTGAATAAACACGTTCATAGATGCGAGGAACGGAAATCAACATGTGCGGACGAACAACTTTGAAGTCCTCGGTGAGTAAGGCAATCGAGCGAGTAAATGTCACTGTGAGTGCGAGACCCAAGGGGAGGTAATACCCCGTTGTGCGTTCAAAGGTGTGCGAAAGCGGCAAGAAAGAAAGCAGGTGAAAATCCGGACGCAACACGTCTGAGGCAATTGTTGTCGCAGAATCGATGATGTTAGAGACGATATTTGCGTGAGTGAGCATGACACCCTTGGGATTTCCTGTCGTACCAGACGTATAGACGATGGCAGCTAAATCTTCAGGAGTTGGGCCTTCTGGAAGGTCGTCCTCGGTAATGCCTTCGGCGCGAGCAAGCCAATCTGAAAGTCCTAAAACGGGAATTGTTCCTTCGGGGCGATTTTCTGGTGTGTCTTCTTCTGTTAGAACAATAAGTTTTAAGTCTGGAAGAGAAATCCCTGTACGTTCGATAGATTCCCAACGTTCGAGTTTATTTGTGAAAAAACACGAGGCGCCGCTGTCGCTTAGAAGGAAAGCAGAAGAGCGGGGCGTATCGATGGCATGCATCGGAACGGGAGTTAAGGCATTTGCAAGAGTTGCTTGGTCAATCAAGACTGCGTTAATAGAGTTTCCTAGCAAGATGCCAATGCGAGAGCCTCGTTCAAAGTGCGACGCTGCAAGGGCCTTTTGCCACACACGTGTAGTTTCGTTTAGCCAACGATAGGAATAGTCTTTCCAAACATTTTCGGCACGATCGAATTGTTGGAAAGCAGTTTTCTCGGGATACTGAGATGCGCGAAAAGGAACAAAGTCCGATAAGACGCGGCAGTTTTGCTTAAGTTCGGAGAGTAAGCCAACACAGGAAAGAGTGTTTTCCATAAAAACCTTCGAAGGAGAAACTATATCGGCAACATCATGAGTCGATGTAAGTTTACAGGGGTCAAACAACATAAATCGAGGCGGCAGTGTACAGCGAAACGAAGCGAATGGAATCAGGAAAAAAGATGAAAAAAGACTGACATTCGGACGACAAACAACAAAAATTCGTCTCAGGGAAGAGTTGCGGGCTGGTTTTCTTTTGGGGAGATTTCTCCGAGAATTTCTGTAAGGCGCTTCTCTTCAGGTTTCCCAAACATGTATTGCGCAGTGTTTGCCGCAACGTGTTTCACGTAGCCTCGAGTCTCCGTAAAGGGAATCGTTTCGGCAAAAATTGCGCCGTCAACAGGTTTTACTAGACGGGACTGCCAAAGTTGTGCGCGACTTGGTCCTGCGTTATATGCGGCACAGCTCAAAGGGATAGAGCCATCGAAATTATCACTAACAAGTTTAAGGTACTGGGCGCCGATAAGAAGGTTCGTATCAAGTTTTGTTAGTTCCCCATCGCGGTAGTTATTGAGGGCAATCTTCTTAGCAACCCAGCGTGCGGTTCGTGGCATTACTTGCATGAGGCCAAGGGCGCCGACGGAGCTTTTTGCGCTAGCGATAAAGCGCGATTCTTGTCGGATAAGTCCAAAGAGCCAATCTTCAGGAAGTCCTGCAACGTGTGCAGCATCGGTAACAGCCTTTTCGTGAGCACGCGGGTAACTTTGAGAGCGAACGAGAAAACCCGTACTCGCTGATGTATTAATCGCTCGGTGAGTTAATCCCATTTGTAAGGCGTATTCGGCCAGTTCGAGGCGGGCTCTTGCTTTCATGTTGCGCATAGCCCAAGACCATTCACGATTTCCTTCGTAGTACAAATCCAAATCATAAAAACGCATTGCGCGTTGCAAATGGGGATTCTCATCGAAGGCAACTTTCTTCTCCGCGGTAAGCGGAGGAGTAAGTGAAGTCATTCCTGCCCCATAGGGTAACTTCAATGCATCTCTAGCAAGTAGGCCGTAGAAAGAGGTGTCGTTTGAGATTTTTTGATAAAGCTGTTTAGCGGCTGTCTTTTTCCCTGTGTTAGCAAGAGCACGAGCCCTCCAATATGTCCAGGTTGATTGATTTGCAATGGAACTAGGAAGTTTTTGGATGCTTTGAAGAACTTTTTGCCAGTTGAGTACTCGAAGGTTGGCTCTCACTTGCCAAGTGAGAACAGCCTCGCGGTTGACAAGGGTTGCATTTGTTGCGAGAGAGGAGCCTGCCTGCTGGTAGTAATTCGGAGCTTTTGGGTTGTGATTTAAGGCGCTTTGGTAAGCAAGGTATCCCCACATAAGCGCACGAGTTGCACTATCAAGCCGCTTTGTCGCTGCTTGCGCAATGCGTGCTGCTCCATCGGTATCTTTTCTTGCAAGAGTTATTGCGGCGATGGCCAAAACACGCGCTGGCGTACGGGAAAGTTTTTTCGCATTATTCTTATACCAGCGCGCAGGATTCTGTATGACGCTCTTAATTAGAGACGCTTTCACAGGAAGGTTTTTTGCCTCGGCCGAATCCAAGAGTTCTTTTGCCAAAGAGCGTTGGTTTTTCTGCAAAAGGACTAATAGGTAATTCCAGGTCCACTTTGGCGAGGCGGCAAGCGTTTCCGTGGCAAGAAGACCGTAGGCTTTGTTTTGTGTGGAGCGCGCTAGAACAAGTTCTTTTTTCGCTGCAGCAATAGTTTCTTTTGTGTGCGAGCCCCGTAAATTCATGAGAATCCGAAGACAATGCAAATCGGCCTCAGATTTTTGCCAAGAAAGTTGCTTCCAACGTTTCTCAAAGTTGTGGATGTCGTCTGAGTATGCCGCAATTCTTGCCAATTCTCCTTGCGCGCGTTCGCCCAAATAGTCTTCTTTGTGCTCGGAGGCAAAGCGGCTCATCTCTTCTATGGCGAGAGAGTCTTTGGGGTCCTTTTGTAGTTTTAGTAGAAGCCGCCAAAAATCAACATACCCAGAAAGGGGGTGCCCTCGGGTTTGTTCTCTTAACTCATCAAGAGCTTCAGGGTGGTTTTTTCTAAAGGCAGTTCTTGCAGATAGAAAAGCACTATCTGCGATAAGCGCTTCTCGAGAGTCCTTGCCAAGAAGGCGAGATGGAATGGGCTCTTGAACTGTATCTTCGGCCTCTATCGTGCTCGCTGTATCATCCGCAGCAAGCGCGCGTGGGGTAATCTCCTCCCTATCAAGAGTTCCATATTGCTCGAGAGCTTCGATTCTCGCAGGGGTCTCCTCGAGAGTCCGAGCGAAACTCGTTGTGCTAAGTAGCGCACAAGCAGAGAAGCATGCGATAGAGAATCGAAAAATTCGACAGAAAATGGGAGAATGCGACAACACGCGGAAAACCCTGATAAAGATGTATACACGGCTATGATAACAGCGTCCACGAAAACTGATTTGCGAAAACTCTATTTGCTCCGTCGAGAACGCGTTGCTCGCAACCATCCAGAATTTGAAAAAACTTTAAACGATGGGATTTTTTCATGGCTTTCCGAGCAAAAGGCAAAAACAGTTGGATTCTATTGGCCGTTTCGCGCTGAGCCGAAAATCTCTCCTGCCATCGAGCGTTGGCTAGCGGTCGATTCTGAGAGGAAGGCTGCGCTTCCTGTTGTTGAAGATAAGCAAAAGGCTTTGATGCACTATGCGGTTTGGCGTAGCGATTCTGCAATGCATATCGGAGCATATGGGATTGCGATTCCGAAAGAAGACGAACGAATTATCCCAGAGATTATTTTTCTTCCCTGTGTGGCTTTCAACGCTGCAGGTGTAAGACTAGGTTCTGGAGCGGGTTTTTTCGATCGCTACTTAGCCGCAAGACGTAAGGGCGACATGCCCGTAGTTGCAGTAGCGGTTTCCTTTGAGGTTTTGTGCTGTGAGGAACTTCAAGGGCAAGCCCATGATGAGCCTTTTGAGTGGCTTGCAACAGAGGCAGGTGTTAGAAGAATTAAATGAAAGAGAGAATTGCTAAGGTATGCAAGAAATCCTAAAAGAAAATGATAGCCAAGAAAGAAAGAAGAAGGCGATATTCTTTGTTGGCATGATGGCTAGCGGGAAGAGTACTGTGGGCCGAGAACTCGCTCGTAAAATTGGATGGGAGTTTTTCGATATTGACAGTGTCATTGTCAAAGAGAAGGGCATGAGTATCACGGAGATCTTTAAGCGAGAAGGGGAGGCTGCATTTCGTTTCTATGAGACACAGACGATGGCGCAGTACACGCAACGTGAGCGAGTTGTCCTTGCGATGGGAGGCGGAGCTCCTATGTTTGAAGTTAATCGAACACTTCTCGCTAGAGGCTTTGTTGTTCAGTTGGTAGTCGGTGTTTCAGATGTGCTAGAGAGAACAAAAAACGACACGACGCGTCCCCTATTGCAGTGTGAAGATCCTACGGCTAGAGTCCGTTCAATGTTAATTGATAGAACACCTATTTATGACGCCGTAAGCGATATGAAGATACATGTCTCTAGAAAGACACCTCAACAGATTGCCGCTCTCGTTCTCGAAGACGAACGGGTGCAACAGATGCTAGGCTAGTTAGAAGTGGAGTAATGCATGATTAAATATCAGGTTGAACTTGGGAGTCGTTCTTATCCGATTTTTATCGGTGATGATGCTTTAGAGCCTTTTGCTGAAACTCTTTCCCAATTGAATCCGACGAAGATTCTTTTTGTAACCAATGAAACGGTTGCTCCTCTTTATCTTGAGAAGATTGAAAAGTGTCTTGGTGAATATATGCCACAGACCCCGAAGGGAACGTGTGTCCTTGCTGATGGCGAAAAATATAAGAATTGGGAAACGATTGAAGTCATTCTCAAGGCTCTTCAGGAAATCCGAGCAGATCGTTCAACAGTTGTTGTAGCGCTCGGGGGCGGGGTTATTGGAGATATGGCAGGTTTTGCCGCAGGCATCTGGATGCGAGGGATTCGTTTTGTGCAGGTGCCGACGACACTTCTTGCGCAAGTGGATAGTTCTGTCGGAGGGAAAACGGGTGTTAATTTACCTTACGGTAAAAACTTAATTGGTGTTTTCCATCAACCAAAGGCTGTTCTCATCGAGCCTCGGGTACTAAAGACGCTACCTGATAGAGAAATCACCGCGGGGCTCGGCGAGATTATCAAGTATGGAATCCTGGGAGATGCCGAGTTCTTTGCAAGACTAGAGAAGGACATTTCAAAACTTCGCGCGCAAGATGCAACTGTGCTTGAAGAGGTGATTGCACACTGCTGTGAGATGAAAGCGAAAATTGTGCGAGAAGATGAAAGGGAAGCGGGTGTTCGCGCTTTGCTTAATCTAGGACATACCTTCGGTCATGCGATTGAAAAGGTGGCAGGCTATGGCGTGTGGCTTCATGGAGAGGCTGTTGGTGCTGGGCTTGTGATGGCGGCAGCGCTTTCTCGCAACCTAGGGATGCTTACGGAAAAAGAAGTAGAGCGCATTCGGGCGCTTGTTGTTGCGGCGGGACTTCCTGTTTCTGTTAAGGGCATCTCCTCTGAGGCCGCGCTCAGTGCTATGCACGGAGATAAAAAGGCGAGGGGAAATGCCCTGAGGTTCGTGCTCATTCGCGGCATCGGCAAGAGCGTGACACGAGTTGTCGCTGAAGAGGAAGTCCTCAGGGTTATGCATGAATTTGGATGGTAAACCCTGAAAAATCTTATCTCTAGCCTCGTAATAACGCTTTACCGATTGTAGAGAGCCCCTTTGAAGTCGCTTTTGCAAAACATTTAGGGCTAGACAAGATTTTTCCCTTGGCCTGAAAGGTCTTTCCGTCACGCAACACATTTAAGGAAAGTGACTCACCAGGTTTAAGTCCCTGAAGGATCTGTGACAGAGGCTTGCCATGGGCTTCTTTACTAGCTCCAAGAAGGATGTCTCCTGGTGCAATACCAAGGGATTCTGCGGTTTCTTGAGAAAAGACGCAGGTAACGAGAAAACCTTTTTGGGTTTCTTTTCCATTAATACCTAATAAGCGTCGCTCTGCAGGGAAACGAACCGCTTCAAGAGAAATGCCGAACAAACGGAGCGCGCCTTCGTAGTCTGCGGGAACAGTTGAGTTGATAAGAGTGTCAACAAGGGAGGAAAGGTTGATGCCTGTTGCAAACTTAAGAGTGGATAAGAAACTCTTGTAAGTAACGCCCCTGTAAGGTTTCTCGGAGAGAAAACCTTTCCAAAGTGCGCGGATAACGTCATCCAAAGATTTATCTTCTGCCTTTTCGCGAATTGCAGCGTCAAGAACTAAAGCAGCAAGAGAACCTTGGCTGTAGTACGAAATCTGTGTATTAAGCCGGTTAGCTGTTGGTTTGTAGTATTTAATCCACGCATCAAAACTCGCTTCGGAAAGAGTTTCAATTGTTCGACCAGAATTCCCGAGAACCTGCTTAAAGACATCACTTAATAAGTGAAGGAATTCGTCACTATTAATCGCGTTACAGCGAGCAAGAAAGAGAAGTTCATAGTAATTCGTGAACCCTTCGAAAAGCCAAAGCAATCGGCTAGGAATGGCTTCAGAATAATCGGCGGCAATAAACTCGCGAGGCTTAATACGTTTTACGAACCAGAGGTGAAAGTACTCGTGGGCAAAAAGGCCAAGTAGGCGAATGTAGTCTTTACGCGTTACCGAGCGAGACGCTCTAGGAAAACATTTCGCAGGAGCACAGAGAGCGCAACTAGACATATGTTCTAAACCACCGAAAGCACTCTCAGTGACATTCATTAAGAATGTGTAATTTTTCACAGGGGAGTCTGCGGAAATAGGCGAAAAGAAGTCAATTTCTTTTGCGCAAATTTTCTTTAAGTCTGCAAGTAACCTTGCGCTGTCAAAGTCCTTTGGTGCATTACTAATAGCAAGCGTGTGAGAGACGCCTCGAGAGGAGAACTTTGCTACAAAGAAATCACCAAGTTCTACAGGGCAGTCAATAAGGCTCTCATAATTAGGTGCTTCATAGCGCCCGAAATGGAGTTCTCTCGTTTCTTTACTTCTCTTTAGAGATGTTGCGACCTTCCAGTTTTGTGTCGTAGAGGAGCTTCCCCTTTCTACATCCAATGTGATGGGCTCATTTTCACGACCACAAACTGTCATAAGTACGGCGCCGGGGTTGAAGAACCCACGGAACTGATCGAGGTAAGCGGTTCGCACAGACCTATCAAAGGCCCACACAGAATATTGAATGCAGATAGAAGAGCCAGCCTTAATCGTTCCTGTTAGTTGCCATGTGCTGAGCCCTGTTTTACTAATGGGCAAGGCTCTGTCGTTTACGAAAGCCGTTTCTCCGTGAATCTGTGCGGCGAAATCGCGAATGAGGTAGGAGCCAGAAATCCAACTAGGAAGGCGAAGTTGCACGGGGGCTACTCTCTTTGTTGTAAAGGTGAGCGTGACGGAAAATAAATGTGCATTGGGATTTGCCAAGTGGATTTCATATGTGAGCATGTTTTTTCCCTTCATCCTCTTCGTTGGTAGTTGTTCGCAGAATAATCTTTTTTGCCATATTTAGTGGTTAAGGGGTCAAAGCGATACAAAAGATGGGATTTCGATGCAAAGTCTTTTTGTTGGGTATTGACAACGCCAAAAACATTGACAATAATTCGCCCCCTCGCTGCAAAGAGAGCCCAACGAAAGTAAGGAAATCCGAGCAGAAGAGAAGCGAGGCAGAGGAAAAGATTTTAAAAAAAGAATTTCCGAAGCACTTGCAAAAAGGCGAAGAGTCATGTATGATGCCGAGCCTTGTTTCCCCCAAAGGGAAACGAAGAAAAGTTCTTTAAAAACTTGGCAACGAACCGATAAGTGTGGGAAGGCTTTTTTGGTAACAGAGTTGAAAGGCTCGAACAAAGAAAAAGCGTCTCGCACTTAAAGAATGGAAGATAAGGAAGGAAACTTTCGATTCCATTTGAGAGCGAGCGAACAGGAATTAAACTGAAGAGTTTGATCCTGGCTCAGATTGAACGCTGGCGGCATGCTTTACACAT
>CAVLDT010000007.1:0-80111 GCA_963661915.1 Duodenibacillus sp. | reverse complement strand
AGAAATGAGAAAGCATGAGGGCTAGAAACCCCGTTAAAAAAAATGGAAGTACCTAACCTCCTGTAGCCGCGAGGTGCTTTTGATTCTTTTTGATTTTTTAAAAGCTTTTGTCTTTAAAAAAGGCCGCTCCTTTTTTTCGGTAACGGCCTCTTTATTGTCAAAAGAACAACGCCTTTGACTACTTCTCTACTTTCTCTTCAAAAAGGTACTCTTTGTTGACGACCTTCGCATCGTGCTTTGAACGCATCGCTGCATAGTAGGAAGACTCATCCGCACGGGCGAGCATCATGGCAACCTCAGACCTCACCGAGGCTAAACGATCCTTTTCAATAGGATTAATGGTGTTTTTGAGAATGTGCACGAGCATGTAACCATCGTTTACCTTCACGCCGATGTATGCGGGAAGCTTTTCCGCTGGCACACGCAAAACGGCTGTGATGAGTTCATAGGGATACATCCCAGGGTTCGCACGAGAAATCGTTGCATCTTCATCGAACTTCACGGCACCCTTCTTTGCCGCCTTCAAATCGGCAAGAAGTTTCTCTCCGTCAGCGCTTGCAAGATTTAAGGCACGCTCCGCGGTGATGTCAGACTTAATCCTTTCTTTACAGGCATCAAAAGCCTCCACGTGGCTTGGGCGGTACTTCGTCACACGAGCAGAAACCAGGGTGTTCGAAGCAACTTCAATTGCCTGTGTGTTACGTTTCTCTTTTAAGCACTCGTCGGAAAAAAGAGCTTCAAGGACGGAGGCATTCAAGAAGTGCTTGTGTCCGGGCTCAGTCACACCCGCAGCGACGACGCCATTAAGTGTCACGGGGTTTAACTTGTACTTATCAATCACACCCTGTAGCGAGTCACTCTGCTCGTAGACAATATTGGTAAAGGTCTCTGCCTCTTCGGCAAAACGCTTCTGGGCTTCCTGCTCTTTGTAAAGCGAGACAATTTCATCGCGGCACTCGTCAAAGGGCTTAATGTGTGCGGCTTTCACATCGGAAATCTGGATAATGTGGTATCCAAAGTCCGTCTCAATGGGGCCTACGATATCTCCTGCCTTTGCACCGAAGACTGCCTCATCAAAGGCAGGGACCATAACGCCCTTAGTGAAATAACCGAGGTCGCCACCGGCGGCGGCGCTCCCTGGATCCTTGGAATTTTTCTTGGCTAACTGGGCAAAACTCTTCGGATTAGCCTTAACCTGCTTTAAGAGTTCCTCGGCCTTCTTCTTTGCCGCATCTTTTCCGCCCTCGAAATTGATGAGAATGTGGCTTGCGCGACGGCTTTCGGCAACCTTGAAGCGGTTCTGATTCTGCTCATAGAATGTGCGGATTTCATCATCCTTTGGCGTCACATTCTTAAAGAGTTCTGGTGTGAGAACAACATACTCAACATCAACTTCATCGGGAAGTTCAAAAGTTTTCTGATGCTCATCCCAGTACTTCTTTGCTTCCGCATCTGTGACAGAAACCTTTGAGACGTAATCTTCAAGACCCACGGTGTGAACCTTGATTTCACGCTCCTCGGTGAGCATCGTGTTGATACGCTTTGCGAGCGTTTCTGGGGCAATTGCACTGCGAGAGACACCACCGGCTAACAACTGACGCGAGACATCGCGGCGGATGGTGTAGACAAAGTACTCGTCGCTCTGCCCAGTGGCTCTTAGGTAATTTTCATAGCGTTCGCGAGAGAATTTACCCTTATCCTGAAAAGCCTGGAAGGACTTAATCATTTCGATAGCGGTTGCTTCGCTAATTTCGACATACTCCTTAGCGGCCTCGCCCTGGATACTGCGCTCTGTCATGATGTTACGCAAAATCATCGCACGTGCATCTTGGCTCTCAAGGATATTGGCGCGGAACTGCTCGCCCATACGAACCCGAAGGCTATCGAGTTGTTTACGTTTTTCTTGGTCAAAATCCTGCGGAAGGATGGATTCATCATCGACTTTCGCTAAGGCGCCGTCATCGCTAACCATACGGTTGTACGAATAAATACCCGTTACGACAAAGCTCGGAATGATGAGCACCATTGCAATGAACATCAACCAGCGTTTATGTGTTCGAAATGCCTCAAGCAACATAAGGGGCTACCCTCGGATCAAATAAGTGAAAAAAAAGCGAAACGCCTCGGAAAACGCGCTTCGCCTCTTTTTTAGAAAAGTTGGCGGAGTGGACGGGACTCGAACCCGCGACCCTCGACGTGACAGGCCGATATTCTAACCAACTGAACTACCACTCCGCGCCGATTTCCGGCGAATCCGGAAACCGAATTCCGAAGAGCGCAATTCTACACAGGATTAGATGCCGTTTTCAAGACCTTTTTAAGAAAAATATGAGGCCCGTTTCGTTAGGCAAGTTTGCGGCTTCAAACCTTTTGAAGAAGCCTTAATTTTGCTAACAAAATGCAGAAGAGTCCCCTCAACCTTTTCAAGGAGAACGACTAGAGAAAAAGGGATTGGTGGATGCTGAGAGGTTCGAACTCCCGACCTACGCCGTGTAAAGGCGCCGCTCTTCCAACTGAGCTAAGCATCCATAGCGGATTCAAAAAACGAAGTCGCTACTTTACAGCATCTTTAAAAATCTTGCTTGGGTGAAACTTCGGAGAACGGCTTGCTGGGACCGAAATCTTCTCACCTGTCTTAGGATTACGACAGACCCTTGCATCGCGACGAGTCACGGAAAACGTTCCAAACCCCGCAATCGCAACAGTCTGTCCCTTAGAAAGTGCCTTCTTGAGTGCATCAAACATCGCATCAACTGCATGTCTTGCATCGGTCTGCGATATGTTCGCATTCGTTGAAACTTCCGCAACCAACTCTCGTTTGTTCATAAAGTAGCGCTCCCTCGGTAATTTTTTTTAAGAATTAAGAGTGTTACTCCCCATAGACGCATCACTATAGCATCGACGGGGAGCTTTCCCAAAAGAATTCGAGGATTTCTTAAAAGCGCTTGATCTTTAACGAGAAACCGACCTAAGCCCTGTAACTTCAGGCGATTTCGTCGTAAGCGCTATCGCTGGAGTGTCCTTTGCGGGCGTAGCAACAATAGGCGTTATTGGCTTTAAAAGCGCTTGCGTAAGGACCTCATCGATCCAACGCACTGGGACAATTTCAAGCCCAGTCTTGACGTTTTCTGGAATCTCTGCCAAATCCTTAACATTACTTTCGGGGATAAGCACTTTGCGGATGCCTCCACGCAGTGCAGCAAGGAGTTTTTCTTTTAATCCCCCGATTTCAAGCACCTCGCCTCGTAGGGTGATTTCGCCCGTCATCGCAATGTCAGGGCGCACGGGGTTATTTGTCATCGCAGAGACAATAGCCGTCGTAATTGCAGCGCCTGCGCTCGGGCCATCCTTCGGCACAGCGCCTTCAGGGAAGTGAATATGCCAATCCGTTTCCGAGAAAATCTTGGGTTCAATACCGAGTTTCTCAGCGCGAGAGCGGACAACGCTGCGGGCAGCTTCAACGCTTTCTTTCATCACGTCACCCAAGGAGCCCGTGCGTTGCACAAGGCCTTTTCCTGGGAAGACTACGGCCTCGACCGTGAGAATGTCTCCTCCAACCTCTGTCCACGCTAAGCCATTGACCTGACCTACCTGGGGATCTTTCTGCGCAACGCCAAAAGTGTACTTGCGAACACCTAAGAATTCCGAGAGATTTTCTCGCGTCACGGTTACAGTAGGCTTCTTTTTTGCGGTTGATTCGTCATTTTTCCGAACGGTCTTACGGAAAATCTTTCCAATTGCCCTCTCAAGACCACGAACGCCCGCTTCACGTGTGTAGTAGCGAACAATGTCACGGATGGCATCCTCGGTGATTGTCACCTCGCCTTTTTTCACACCGTTAAGTTCCATTTCCTTCGGGATGAGGTGCTCTAGGGCAATGTGAAGTTTTTCATCCTCCGTGTAGCCTGAAAGATTAATCACCTCCATACGGTCTAGGAGCGCTGCCGGAATCTCGTAAGAGTTACTCGTCGCAACGAACATCACGTCCGATAGGTCAAAATCCACATCCACATAATGGTCTTGGAAGGATTTATTCTGCTCTGGGTCAAGTACTTCAAGGAGAGCCGCTGCAGGGTCGCCCCGGAAGTCTGAACCCAATTTATCGATTTCATCTAAGAGGAAAAGTGGGTTGCGAACCCCTGCCTTCACGAGAGACTGAATGATCTTTCCTGGCATGGAGCCAATATAGGTACGACGGTGGCCACGAATCTCACTCTCGTCGTGCACACCCCCTAAGGCCATGCGAACAAATTTACGATTGGTAGCACGAGCAATCGACTCTCCGAGGCTTGTCTTACCAACGCCCGGGCCCCCAACGAGACAAAGAATCGGAGCCTTAAGTTTCCCGACGCGTTTCTGTACAGCGAGGTACTCCAAAATACGTTCCTTAACCTTCTCTAAGCCCCAGTGATCTGCATCCAAAATCTTCGCTGCCCGCTTCAGATCCGTACTGACACGGCTCTTAGCCTTCCAGGGAAGATCCAAAAGCGTGTCAAGATAGCCACGAATTACCGATGCCTCTGCGCTCATGGGTTGCATAAGGCGAAGTTTCTTCAACTCCGAAAGAGCGCTTTCCTCGGCTTCTTTACTCATGCCAGAAGCAAGGATACGTTGCTTGTAACTATCCAAATCATCACTAGGTGTGGCGTCATCGCCTCCGAGTTCTTTTTGGATAGCCTTCATCTGCTCATTGAGATAGTAGTTACGCTGATTCTTATCCATCGCCTGCTTAACGCGGCCGTGAATTCTCTTCTCAAGTTGCAGGATGTCGATTTCTCCTAAGACAAATCCCAAGAGGAAATTAAGTCTCTCAGAGAGGGTGACGGATTCGAGTAACTTTTCCTTATTCTCTAAAGAAAGGGGCAACTGTGCGGCAATCGCATCTGATAACCCTTCTGGGTCAGACATTGCCGTAATCGAATTCAAAGCCTCGGCAGGAACTTTGTGACTCTCTTTTGCATAAGAAAGGAAGTTCTGCAGGATTGACCGCTTGAGTGCTTCGCACTCATTGCGGTTACCGATTTCGGTTTCGAGAACCGTAGCCTTGGCCTTTAAAAAGCCATCCTCGTCCGTGAAACTTTCAAACTTAATCCGGTTCTTACTCTCGATTAAGACCTTCATTGTCCCATCAGGTAGTGTCAACGTCTGCAAAATATCTGCAACCGTTCCAACACCAAAGAGTTCTTCGGGTGATGGGTCATCAGTCTTCGGAGAGCGTTGCGTGACAAGGAGAATTCTTTTATCAGCGTGAGAGGCCGCCTCAACGGCATGCGCTGACTTAGGACGCCCAATCAAAAGGGGCATCACGGTATGCGGAAAGACAACAACGTCGCGAATCGGAACGACTGGCGCGACAATAACATTCGGTACTTGAGAAGCTTGGCTCATCGGTTTTTAGGAAAAAAGAGTTCTTCTTACCCCTTATATGGGGGCGGATAGAAGAATTATCAACCGATGAGAGGAATTCTGCTCGGTTTGGGGCCTCGCGATTTGAGACCCCACTAGAGCGCTACAGAGAAAAGCCTATTTTGCTTTCTTTTCATAGAAAACTTTAAGCTTTTTGTTCTCACTGTCTACGTCAAGGCGCACGAGGGAAATTTCCTTATCCGAAGGAATCTCATACATTGCTTCGAGAAGGGCTCCCTCTACAATTGCCCTAAGGCCACGGGCACCTGTTTTTCTTTCGATTGCAAGTTTTGCAATTGCCGTAAGCGCCGCTTCGGTTACTTCGAGTTTTGCGCCGTCCATCGCGAAAATTTCAACGAACTGCTTAATGAGGGCGTTTTTCGGTTCCGTAAGAATGCTTCGGAATGCCTCTTCTGTTAACTCTTCTAAGCAAGCGATGACAGGCAAGCGACCGACAAGTTCTGGAATGAGACCAAACTTCACAAGGTCCTTTGGCTCGCACTGCGAGATAAGTTCCGAGAGTCTTTCTTCTTTTTTGGATTTCACTTCGGAAGAAAAACCAATTCCCGCTCTCCCCTCGGTGCGCTTCTCGATGATTTTCTCCAAACCATCAAAGGCGCCACCGCAGATAAAGAGGATATTCGCAGTATTTACTGGAATCATGGGGCCGCGAGGATTTTTTCTACCCGCTGCGGCAGGAACATTACAGACCGTCCCTTCGATAAGCTTTAAAAGAGCCTGCTGAACGCCCTCTCCTGAGACGTCACGCGTAATCGATGGGTTTTCGCTTTTTCTAGCAATCTTGTCGATTTCATCCAAATAAAGGATGCCCCGCTCGGCCTTTGCGACGTCGCCACCTGCGGCCTGCAGAAGTTTATGGATGATATTTTCAACATCCTCTCCAACGTAGCCTGCTTCCGTAAGCGTTGTTGCATCGGCAATCGCAAATGGGACTTTAAGCACACGGGCTAGCGTCTGCGCAAGAAGCGTCTTACCGGAACCCGTTGGGCCAATGAGAAGGATATTTGACTTTTGAAGTTCAACGTCTGAGTCACTCTCTAAGTGCTTTAGGCGCTTGTAGTGGTTGTAGACCGCAACCGAGAGAACTCTCTTTGCCTTCTCCTGCCCGATGACGTAATTACAAAGGTGTCGGTAAAGGTCTGCTGGCGTTGGAAGCGGCTCGTTATCCTTGAAGTCCTCGGCGGAAGTTTCGACGCTTGTCTCTGGTGCTCCAGGCTCCGATCTCCCGCTTCCCAAGGCTGCAACAAGCCCCCGAATGCAGCGATCGCAAACAAGAATTGACCGTCCTGTGTCGATTAAATCTCCACAATCCTCTCGGCACCGACCGCAAATACTGCAACGCTGTGTTTTTTCAAACATGTGACTTATCCCTTCTAACGAATCCCGTTTAGATCTTTTTATGCACGCTTCGTGAGGATCTTATCGATGAGTCCATACTTAAGAGCTGCATCTGGGCTCATGTAGTTATCGCGATCTGTGTCGTGGGCGATGACATCAATCGTTTGCCCCGTGCGCTCGGAGAGAATCGCATTGAGCTTTTCTTTTAATTCTTGGATTTCACGAGCCTGAATGGCAATGTCGCTTGCCATACCGCGGCTTCCGCCCGAAGGTTGGTGAATCATAATCCGAGAGTTCGGTAGACTAAAACGCTTCCCTTTTTCGCCTGCAGCAAGAAGGAAAGCACCCATGGAGGCTGCCATGCCGACGCAAATCGTCTGCACCGCCGGGCGAATAAACTGCATCGTGTCATAGATACCAAGACCTGCGTAGACAGAACCCCCAGGGCTATTGATATATAGGGAGATGTCCTTCTCCGGGTCTTCACTTTCCAAGAAGAGAAGCTGTGCAACGATGAGATTCGCACTCTCGGCTGTCACCTCACCATTTAAGAAAACGATTCTGTCCCGCAAGAGGCGCGAATAGATATCAAAACTACGTTCCCCACGGGCGCTCTGTTCGACGACCATCGGGATTAAGGTGTCAACGGGCATAGACATTTCAAGTTCTCCTTACTACGCACGGGGCTTAAAAAACGGAAAAAGCGGTAACCGGTTTCATCCCGATCGCCGCCTTTTCATCTTTCGGTCAATTTCGGGTTATCCCGCTTAGGCCTGCATCAATTTATCAAAGGGAAGCGTTTCTTCCGTTGTCTTCGCCTTAGAGAGGATATAGTCAACAACCTTGTTTTCAACCAAGACGTTGGTGAGCATCTCAAACTGTGCACGATCCTTAAGATAGTACTCTTTGACCTTCTCGGGCTCTTCGTAACTTGCGGAAAGCTCTGCGGCAAACGCCTCTAGGTCTTCGCGAGTGACGTTAATCTTCGCAACTTCGATTAACTTCGCAACGAGGAATCCAAGAAGAACACGCTGCTTAGCGTCCTTTTCAAAGACTTCCAAGGGAAGCTTCGGCGCCTTCTTCGCATCGATGCCAAACTGCGCAACCATGCGTTCCTGTGCCTGCTTAGCGAGACGTTCCTCTTCTTCCTTTAGCATAGCCTTCGGAGCGGGGAAAGGAGCAAGGCCAGCGAAAGCTGCCATTGTCTCAGCCTTCGTGCGGGCAAGTAACCGCGCCTTAACTTCACGCTCTAAGTTGACGCCAACTTCTTTCTTCAGAGCTTCAACAGAGTCCTGACCCACGGACTTCGCAAATTCTTCATTGAGTTCAGGAAGAACCTCTTTCTCAAGCTTCGTGAGTTCGACTTCGAAGTCTACGGTCTGGCCCGCGAGATCCTTAGAGAAGTAATCCGCAGGGAATGTGAGCTTGAAGGTCTTCTTCTCGCCAGCGGCCATTCCACGAACGGCATTTTCAAATTCAGGGAGCATGCGACCAGCGCCAAGCGTCATCCGGAAGTCTTTGGCGGTACCACCTTCAAAGGCAACGCCATCCTTTGTACCCGTAAAGTTAATCGTGCAAATGTCCGTGTCCGCAGCCTTACGCCCCTCTTCAACGGTGAAGGTGGCGCGTTGCTTACGCATCACATCGATTGTCTGATTGACTTCCGCATCGGTAAGCGGGCAGACATAACGCTTTAATTCGAGAGAATCTAAGGCAGGAAGTTCAAACTCTGGGAAGCACTCGACCGTGGCCTTGAACTTTAGATCTTCGCCTTCGGCAGTCTTCACAGGGACGATCTCAGGCATCCCAACCATCTGAAGGTTAGCGGCCTTCACAGCCTTTTCAAATTCGCGTTCGATAAGACCATTTAATGTCTCAACATAGGCATCGTGCCCGTACATGGCACGAACCGTTTCAAAGGGAACGTGGCCAGGGCGGAAGCCGGCAATCTTTGCCTTCTTCGCATAGCGCTTTAAAGACGCTTCAATCCCAGAGGTGAGTTCTGCGGCAGGAACCGTGAACTCAACGGATTTCTCAAGCGGATTCACCGCGGGTGTCTCGGCAGCTTTCTGAGGCTCTTCGGCCTTCTTTTCTTCAACGTTTTCAGTCATCGTTAAGATTTTTTCATAGAGCCACAAGAAAAATCCCTTTTTTCTTGTAGCAAGTTTTTAGGAACAAAAAAGAACCCGAGCCGAGCACGTGGTCGGTTCGAAGCGATGTGCATTATACTGATTCGCTCGATTTCGGTGCGGTTTACGCCCTTAGGTTTTCGCTATTCCCTTCCCGAGAGGTGCTTTGCGATGGAAAATCTCTTTTTGGGCTTTGATGCTGGTACACAAAGTGTCAAAGTCGCAATCTACGATGACTCTTGGCGTGTTCGTGCCCAAGCAACGCGGCCTACGACTCTTCACTACCCACAGCCAGGCTGGGTTGAGATGGATGTTGACGAATACGTTCGAATCACAATCGCTTGCATCGCCGATTGCGTAAAAGAGATTCGCGCCGCTGGTCTTGACCCCACAGCGATTAAGGCTGTGATGGGAGATGGCATCATCTGCGGAATCTGCGGCGTAGATAAAGATGGCAACGCCATTACCCCCTACATCAACTACTTAGATAGTCGCACAGCTGAGGATTGCGAAGCCATTAATAAGAAAGGTCTTTCTATTTGGGCCGAAGAGACAGGAAACCCCGAGGCTCTTTGCCTATTTCCTGCGATGTTCGCAAGATGGTTTCTAAAAAACAATAAAGCCTTTTCTGAACGGGGTGTGAAATTCATGCATAACGCCCCATACATCCTCTCGCACCTTGCGGGTCTTACGGCAAAAGAGGCCTTTATCGATTGGGGTGCGATGTCTGGCTGGGGCTTAGGCTACAAAGTAGAAGAAAAGTGTTGGAGCCCCGAGCAACTAGAAATTCTTGGAATTGATCCCTCTTACATGCCTCGGATCTTAAAGCCTTGGGATGTAGTGGGAGGCATCTCTGAAGCCGTTGCCAAAGAGACAGGACTAAAGGCGGGGACTCCAGTCTGTGCGGGTGCAGGTGACACGATGCAATCGATGTTGGGCTCTGGCGTCTTCGAAGCTAGTAAAGGTGTAGACGTTGCAGGGACCTGTGCGATGTTTTGCGTCTCAACGAAGGGGATTGTCCCAGAACTCTCAAAGAAGGGCACAGGACTTATCTTTAATAGTGGGACACTAGAAGACACCTACTTTTACTGGGGTTATATCCGCACAGGCGGCCTAGCACTACGCTGGTTTAAAGATAACATCTGCCAGAAAAAAGGCGACTCCTCTCACTACAGGACTCTATCTGAAGGAGCGGCTCGCGTTCCTGCGGGCGCGGGTGGCGTCATTTTCCTTCCCTACCTCACAGGGGGCTCAGGGCCCACAACTGCAGCCAGTGGCTCTTTTCTTAACATGACATTAAAAGACGATATCTTTGTTGCGTGGCGAGCAGTGCTCGAAGCAATTGGCTACGACTACATGGAAATCGTTGATGTCTATAGAGCCGCAGGCGTCACACTCGATACCGTTAGCGTCACAGAAGGTGGAAGCCGCGATGAACTTTGGAATAGGATTAAAGCGGATATGTTAGGTAGCAGGATTGTCCGCTATCGGAATTCTGGCGGCGCCGTGGTCACAAACTGCGTCTTTGCTGCTCTTGCCTCTGGGCTCATTACCGATCCGAAGAAAGCTCTCACAGAAACCATAGAACTTGATGCTGTCTATGAGCCAAAAGAGCGGAATACAAAGCTCTACAGAACGCTTTTCACACTCAAGAATCGCTTGGTAAAAGAGAATATGCGGGAAGCCTTTGAGACACTCGGGAAAATGCGTAAGGCCTAGAGAAAAGGAAAAACGCCTTTTTGGCGTTTTGAAAAAATATTCTTCTATGCTTCTCTCCAAAGATGGGAAGCCTAAAGGGTCTTTTAATCTTTTTTAAAAATTCCGAGAGGCGGCCTCCCCCTATTGGGCCACTTCCGAACGGCCTTCACTTCTTTAGTGAAGTTAAACGCTCTTTTTTCGAAATCCTTTCTTTCTTCGTGCGTTACCGAAGGTGCAGTTTGCAACCTAAGATGCGAATAACGCGTAAAACGTTACTGATGCGAATATCGTTTTTACCGTTAAAAACGCGATAAAACGTTGTCCGTTCAATTCCCGAAACACTTGCTACACGAACCATACCGATTTCGTGGCAAATTTCGCTAAGAACACGACTAATTGTCATGCCATCGCCTTCATCGGCTTTGCAGGCTTCATCAAGACGTTCTTGATACTCGGCCTTCAAATCCTTTGGGAGGAACAATTCATTATCAAAGCGCTTACCCATTTCTCCTAATCTCCATTTAAGCAGTCTCCCCCTAGTAAAACAAAATCACCCAAAGCAAATAAATGCAACAACAGCAATTTTTTTGCTTTTTAAAATTCTAATTTCTCCCCAACGCTGGATATTAAAAGAAATTCCCCTAAAGGTGCAAAGCAGCTACACGGAAAAAGGATTAATTTGCACGAAAGTTCAATACTTTTTCCAGCGCATCGCAAGCAATTTCGGCAGTAGGCCGTCGTAGCGCGACATGCAACTCGGAAAATCTCTCGCTAAGTTCCAAACGCCGTTTCGGTTCGAGTTCATCGATTAGCCGATACGCAAGAGCCTCAGGTTCGCAGTAGTACTGCAAGAATTCGGGGACAACCGCTTCTGCAGAGAGAATATTCGGCAAACTCACGTAAGGCAACAATCCCTTATTTCGCATCAACCAGGCAGAGAGCGCTGGCATCTTATAGCCCACAACCATGGGCTTTTTAAAAAGTGCAGCTTCAAGAGTCGCAGTGCCAGAGGCTACAAGCACGGCATCGGCTGCCTCTAGGACCGTATGGCTATTTCCAACGGTAATCGCAAGGCGTGAGGAGAATTCTGGATACCGTTCACTAACTTTCCGAATCCCCTCTTTTGCGACTTCACTCATAGCAGGAAGTAGGAAACGGACGTTTCCTCCCAAAAGTTCCACAACCTTTTCACATGCGGCAAAAAACACGGGGCCACAACCGCTTACCTCATCGACGCGTGAGCCGGGGAGAACAGAAATTACTGTCTCAACTTCACTCGGCACTCCCAGTACCTCTCGGGCTTTCTTGGGGTTAGGTTCCATCGGAATGATCCCAGCTAAAGGGTGACCGATGTATGTTGCGGGGATTCCCGCCTTGTCGTAGATTGCCTTTTCAAAAGGAAAGACAAGAAGAACGTGCCGTGCGGCCCGCCTTACCTTTTCAATCCGCTTTGGTCTCCAGGCCCAAATCGATGGGGAAACCATGTGAACGGTAGGCACACCGCATCTTGCAAGCCTCTCTTCGATAGCAAGAGTGAAGTCCGGGGCATCTACCCCAAGAAAGAGAGCTGGAGGCTCTCTTTTCATCCGTGAGAGGAGCCTTGCGCGCAAGGCAAGAATCGATGGAATCTTACGAATAACCTCTACGTAGCCCCGAACACTTAAGGCCTCTGTCGTCTCCCAACAGGCGAGCCCCGCTTCGGCCATCTTCTCTCCGCCAACACCACAATTCACTAATTCTGGGTGACGCCTTCTAAACTCAGGAAGCACAAGGCTTGCTAAGTAATCTCCGGAGGCTTCTCCTGCGACCCAGACGGCGGTGCTTTCCTCTGCGCTTTCTCTCATAAGGAAATTAACGAATGATGCCTCTTGGGCTCGTGACGACGAAATCACGCATGTGTGTTAAGAGTGGCTTCACATCCTCTGGGGCCGAAGCGATAATCGCATCGATTTCGCGAGCGGCATCGGCAATAAGGTTTCCCTCGCGATAGATTGCGTGGTAAACGCTCTTAATAAGGCCAATTACCTCAGAAGTAAACCCCGAACGCCTCAGTCCCACTAGATTAAGACCATGTGGCACCGCTGGGTTCCCATTACAAATCACGTAAGGGGGGACATCCTTTGCAACCGCGCAGGCTCCTCCCACAAAGGCGTGTGTTCCGATGTGCACAAACTGGTGCACCCCTGATTGCCCGCCCAAGATAGCGAAATCTTCAACGTGAACGTGACCAGCAAGGCCACAGTTATTAGCGAGAATCGTATCGTTACCGACACGGCAGTCGTGCGCAACGTGAGCGTTTGCCATCAGAAGATTACGGGACCCAACGCGAGTGATGCCTTCGTCTTGCACAGTGCCAGTGGAAAGCGTGCAGTGCTCACGAATCACATTGTCATCCCCAACAATGAGGCGTGTCTCCTCCTTGGCGTACTTCTTATCCTGCGGTTCACAACCCAAGCAAGCACCGTGATAGATGTGATTACGGCATCCGATTTGCGTAATCCCTAAAACACTTACGCATGAGTCAAGTACGGTGCCAGAGCCAATCTGCACCTTCGGTCCAACGACACAAAAGGGACCAATGACAACATCTTCGTCAATTTCTGCCTTCGGATCAACAAGACTCATCGGATGAATTTTTGGCATATTTCCCACTTCTCCCAATCTTTTAGAGGATAGTCTCTAATCTTAAGATTTTTTGGCTCACCAAAGAGCCTCTTAGGTGAGCCACATATTCAGAAAAAAAACTAAATCTTTTTACTCAGCCTTTTTCATGCGTTCAACTTCTTCCCGCAAGGCCTTCAGTTCGCTTCTCATGCGTCCGAGTTGCTGAACCATGACGAAAGTGCGTTCGGCAGCAATCCGCTCCTGCGCAGGGAACGCTCCCATCATCGCCTTTGCGCCCTCCTGCCAACGACGAATCGCTGTCGAGGGTCCAATCTGTACGCAATCAGGAATACGGATGTGCCCGTTGATGTTCGCAGCACCTCCTACCATGCAGTGGCTTCCGATGGATGTGGACCCTGCGACACCCGTGCAGGCGGCCATCACGGTGTGTTCACCAATCTTCACGTTGTGACCAAGTTGAATCTGGTTATCAAGTTTAGAGCCCTTGCCAACAACGGTATCTTCTAGGGCGCCACGATCTACTGTCGTATTCGCTCCAATCTCGACATCATCGCCAATGCGAACCGCGCCAATCTGCGGAATCTTGACCCACTCTCCGGCGAAAGGTGCGAACCCAAAGCCATCTGCTCCGATAACCGCCCCTGAGTGAATGATCACACGATTCCCGATTTTGCAGCCGTGATAGATGCTCGCATTCGCATAAATGTGAGTGTCATCTCCAACACTGGCGCCTTCTCCTACAAAGACCCCTGCCTCGATATGTGTTCTCTCACCGATACGGGCTCCGGCCTCAACGGTTGCAAAAGCATCAATGCGGGCCGTTGGGGCAACGATTGCTTTTTCAGAAACGAAGGCTTTTTCAGAAATCCCTGGGGCTTTCGCTGGCGTAATCGCACGAAGCATCACCTGCAGAGCCCAGGCAAACCACGCATAGGGATTTTCCGTCACGATAACGGCGCGCTTTGGCGCCTCGCCATACAGCGCCTTTGCATCCTCTGGCATAAGGACTAAGACCCCTGCCTTAGAGGCCGCTGCTGCATCGCGCCACTTACTCTGCGCGAGGAAGGCAACGTGCATCTCTGTTGCGTGCTCTAAGGGAGCGAAGGAGACAATTTCTTTTTCTTCAGCGCCGCCGAAAAAAGTACTCTTAAGGCGCCCACCCGACAAAGATTCAATCGCACTAGCAAGATCACGGACTTTCATCTACGGAATTCCTACTCTTTAAAAATCACTTCTTCGCATCGAGCCTTGTGATGACTTCGTCTGTGATGTCAATCTTGCTGTTGGCCCAAACGGGATCCTGAATGATGACGTCGTACTTCTGATTTGCGGCAATCTGCTGAATAATCTTCACAGCCTGAGAAAGAATAATCTGCGCTTCTTCGTTACTACGCTGATTGCGTTCCTCGACGAGAGCACGTTGCTTGCGGGCGATGTCACGCTCATCCTCGGCGAGTTTATTGCGCTGCTTGATGCGTTCGCTCTCGGTCATCACAGCGCTATCCTTTTCATACTTCGCAGCGCGTGTCTTGAAGTTACGGGCCAAGCGATTGACTTCATCCTCGCGAGGCTTAAAGTAGTTCTGTAGCTTCTTTTGCGCGGCAATTGCCGTCTGAGACTGCGCAAGAATCTTCTGCGGATTCACAACACCGATTTTTCCATCGGCAGCCGCAACTGCTCCCGCAAAGAGCCCCGTGCAAGCGAGGGCAATCAAAGCTTTCTTAAACATCATTGTTTTTTCCTTTATTTGTAATTTTTTCTTTAAAGAAAAAAGTAAAACTCTTCTAAGTGATTCCCAAGTTAGAAGCCAGTACCGATTTGGAACTGGAACCGTTCGGTGTCATCTCCATCCTTCTTATTGATCGGGAAGGCAAGCGAGAACTTCAGTGGTCCCAATGGCGAAATCCAAGCGATACCGAAGCCCCAGGAATAACGCATGTCTCCAAAGTCAATCTTCTGGCGCTTGTACGTTGGCTTATCGCCAGAAGCCTTGTTGTATTCATAACCCCAAACTGTGCCCGCATCAAAGAAGATTAAGCCACGAAGTGTCTTATCTGCGCCAGGGAGCGGAGTTAAGAGTTCAGCGGAGAAGATAAGCTGCCTGTCACCACCAAGATTATCCTCATTACCGATATCCCGTGGTCCCAAAGAGGAACTCTCGTAACCACGGACCGATCCGATACCGCCTGCGTAGAAGTTCTTAAAGAATGGGTAGTCTTTATTGCCGTAGGAGTCACCGTAACCGGCCTGCATGTTTAGACCCAAAGTCCAATTCTTAGAAAGCGGCAAGTACTGCGTGATTTGGTAGGTGGCGCGATAGTACTGAAGGTCAAGCCCCGGGAGGCTCACTTCACTACTAAATCTCTGATACCGACCACGGGTCGGAGCCAAGGGGCTGTCGCGACTATCACGAGACCAACCCACAGTAAGAAGCGCTGCCTTGGAGGTCTTACCGTAGTCGTCCACATACTTAAAGTAACGATAGGGAGACGAAGAATACTTCCCCGCCATTGAATCTGTTCTGTTCCCTCGCGTTGTAACCTTTGTTGCTTCGAGTTTGGCACCAACGTAAATCGTATCCAACTCTGTCACCGGAATACCAAAGTCAACACCGCCACCGAAGGTCTCGTAGGCGACGTTAGAGACATCGAGTTCATCGAGATCCGTGCGTCTATCGTAGACTTCCCAATTGCGGCTCACACCTTCAGGGGTGATGTAGGGTTCTCCTAAGCTTACAGCAACCGTTCTCTGACTCTTACTCGTATTAACGTCAATCGAGAATGAATTACCCGTACCGAAGATGTTGTTCTGTGCGAAACCCGCTGAGAGGATGACGCCATCGTCACTCGAGTAACCGGCACCAAGACTAATTGACCCCGTGGGACGCTCTTTAACCTTCACTTCCAAGTCAACTTCATCACGTGTTCCTTCAACAGGGATGTGATTGACCTCCACGCTATCAAAGTACCCTAAGCGGTCAATACGGTCGCGAGAGAGCTTAACCTTGTCGCTATTAAACCATGCGGATTCGTACTGACGGACCTCTCTACGGATTACGATGTCGCGCGTTCTTGAGTTACCGACAATGTTAACGTGACGCACGTAGGCGCGCCTACCAGGGTCGATTGTGTAGACGATATTTACGGTCTGATTCTTTTCGTCTGCGACAGGATTGGGCGTTGCCGTGCAGAAGGCATAGCCCAAGGCGGAGAACTTCTCGGTAATCTCCTTACTCACATCATTTACGCGTTCTGCGTTATAGATGTCGCCCGTCTTGATTTTGGCAATGAGGGGATTAATTTCGCTTTCAAGGTCAAGCATGTCGCCAGCGAGGGTGACATTACTAACCTTGTACTGCTCTCCCTCCGAAAGATTAATCGTCACGAAGATATCGGACTTATTCGGAGCCATGGAAACCTGGGTGCTATCGATACGGAAATCAAGGTAACCCTGATTAAGATAGAAACTGCGGATTGATTCCAAATCGGCAGCAAGTTTCTCACGCGAATACATATCGCGCTTTGTGTAGAAACTTGACCACTTGTGTGGGTGAAGTTGCATCTGATCTAAGAGGTCATCGGCATCAAAGACGCTGTTACCGACAAAGCGGATTTCTTTAATGGAACTCGCTAGACCCTCGTTCACATTAATGGAAACTTTCACGCGATTGCGTTCCACAGGGGTTGTCGTCTTATCGACAGTAACGCCGTAGTAGCCTTTCGCGAGATACATGCGGCGCATCTCTTGCTCTGCGCGATCCAAAATAGAACTATCGAAGATACGGCCTTCTGCCAATCCCACGTCTCTTAAGCTCTTTAAGGCTCCGTCCTTATCAAAGGCCTTAACGCCGTTGATTTCAATAGCGGCAACGGCAGGCCTTTCCACAAGGCTTACGACAAGAACATCGCCTTCACTTGAAAGTCCTACGTCGCGGAAAAGACCCGATTCGTAGAGGTCGTGAATAGCCTCTGTGCCGCGCTCAGGCGTGTATTCATCCCCAACTTGGAAAGGAAGATGCGAGAACACAGTTCCGGGTTCCGTTCTCTGAATACCCTCGATGCGAATGTCTTTAATCGTAAAGACCTGCGCAAGGGCAGTAGAAGTAATCAATGCCGCAGCTGCGGCAATCACTGTCAGTCGAAATGCTTTACGTGCTCTCATCGTCTTCTTTTTTACAAAAATCAAACTATCAAATCCGTAGTTAAAGTTGTGCAGAAACGCTCTTCTCCTTAAACAGAAGAAAAGCGTCAGTCACACTTTGCCGTTAGTCTAGCCGAAAACAACAGGTAAAACAGTGGCACAAATCGAAAAAAATGAATCCTCCACAGGTATTCCTATTTACTGAAATACCCATTTGAGAAATCAAACTAAAGAGGAAAGCGCCGCGGGTGGATTTTTTTGAGTGCAAGAAAAGGTTTTTATAATGTTTGAAAATCAAGAAACTCTCGGATAGCCATGAAAACTCGACCACGCCCCATCGCCCTTGTCGCTGGTGTTTTCTTAGTAGCCGGCGCACTTCTTATTTCGCAGAAATTTTCTTCTGACGATTCCGCTCTTCGCCTCTATGGCACAGTTGACACTCGCACTGTGCGTCTTGCCTTTGAAGAGGCGGGGCGGCTCACCGAACTTACTGTTGCTGAAGGAGCAACGGTAAAGAAGGGAGATCGCGTGGCCGCAATCGATGCCGAGCAATACCAGATTCTCCTTAATGAGGCACTAGCCTCTGAAACTGTTGCACAAAAGAATCTCGATTTACTCTTAGCGGGCGCAAGGTCTGAAGACATCGCAGTCGCTAAAGCGCGTCTTGCTGCGGCCGAGGCAGCAAAAGAGCTTTCAAATCGCACTTGCCGACGTGAGAAGCGGCTTGGAACAGCGACGACGCCCCTTAAAATTGATCAGGCCTGTTCTCAAGCAAAGGCCGACCAAGCTAGTGCCGAAGCTGCAAGAAAAGAACTTGAACGCCTAGAGGCGGGGACACGCGCAGAAGAAATTGCCGTGGCAAGAGCTGAACTTGCGAGGGCCCAGGTTCAAACCACCAACGCAAAGAGGGCTCTACGAGAGTGTGTACTCCTTGCTCCTGCCGACTTCGTTGTTCGTGCAAGACTAAAGGAACCTGGCGACATGGTTTCAGCCTCTGTCCCTGTCTTAGAAGGGGCTCTCATGAACCCCATGTGGATTCGTGCATGGGTAGACGAAGTCAATCTCGGACACATCACCCCTGGGATGAAAGTTACTGTTCTGACAGATAGTGCTCCAGGAGAGGAAATTCCCGCTACTGTGGGTTTTGTCTCCACGGTTGCTGAGTTCACACCAAAGTCTGTGCAGACTGAAGCGGTGCGCACGGCGCTTGTTTACGAAGTGCGTCTTACTGTTAACGATGAAAAGAATCTTTTGCGTCTTGGAATGCCCGTTACAGTGAGACTTGAGGATTCGCATGCCAATCACTGATGCTTTGCATCTTAGAGGCGTCACACGGTATGAGAAAGCTCTTAGAAAGCCCATTATTTCCGAAGTGACGCTCTCGGTTCCCGCCGGACGCCTTGTGGCGCTCGTGGGACCTGACGGTGCTGGGAAAACCACCCTCATGCGGATTGCCGCAGGAATCCTAAAGCCACAGTCCGGTTCCGTTCTGCTTTTTGGAAAAGATCTCTACGAAGAGAACAACTTCGCCTCAAATCTCGTTGGCTACATGCCTCAGCAGTTTGGTCTCTACGAGGACCTTTCCGTGATGGAAAATTTCCTCCTATACGCAGACCTCTTTGGCCTCTCCGAGGCCGAAAGAGCTGCGCGCTTTACGGAACTCCTCGCGATGACGGATTTGAGAGACTTCACGGAGCGGCTCGCTGGGAAACTCTCTGGCGGGATGAAGCAAAAACTCGGCCTAGCCTGTGCACTTTTAAACCGCCCTCCTCTTTTACTTTTGGATGAACCGACCGTAGGGGTCGACCCCCTTTCAAGGCGAGAGCTTTGGGCAATACTTAAAAAGTCCGTTGGGCAAGGGAAAATGACAGCTCTTGTTGCCACAACCTACACGGATGAAGCCGCCCTTTGCGATGATGTGTTTTTACTCGATAACGGACGCATCACGCTAAGAGGGGCGCCTTGCGCGATAGCCTCCCGTGCAGCAGGACGCACAGCGCTTACCTTCAGTAGAGAACTTTCTCCTAGGCTACTGCAGGCAAGGCTCACAGAGGAGCAAGAAAACGTTCTTGACGCAGTTCCCGCTGCAGGTGGCGTTCACATACTTTTGCAAGAGGGCGTGACACTAACCTCTTTTGCCGCTAAGCATCCAGATTTGACGATTAAACCACAAGCCCCTACTTTAGAAGATGGATGGATTTGCTCTCAGAAGAGGGTTTCTCGAGAGAAAAGAAGCGACATTACTAGCGTTAACACCACGGCGATCAATGTTCCCGATCCTGTCATTCGGGCAAGGAAAATCGTCCGGCGTTTCGGAAAATTCACTGCCGTTGATAAGACTTCATTTGATGTGCACCCAGGAGAAATCTTCGGCCTACTAGGACCGAATGGTGCGGGGAAAACCACAACGTTTCGCATGCTCTGTGGACTCATAGCCACAACGGAAGGAGAACTTGAAATCGCAGGCAGCGATGTGAGAAAAAATCGCGCCGCCTCTCGCCGTCACTTAGGCTATATGTCGCAGAAATTTGCTCTCTACGGCAATCTAACCACACGAGAGAACCTTGAATTCTTTGCAGGGGCCCAAGGGCTTGACCGGCCCGCTGCAGCAGCGCGCGTTGCGGAACTTCTTGAAGACTTCAATCTTACAGACTGCGAAGATAGCGCCGCCCACGACCTCCCTGGAGGCGTCAAGCAACGACTAGCAATGGCAGCGGCACTCGTGGCTAAACCTGCCGTGCTCTTTCTCGATGAACCTACAAGTGGCGCCGATGTACCGACACGCCGCGGTTTCTGGCGGCGTATGACTGCCCTAGCTGAAGCGGGTGTCACAATCATCGTTACAACCCACTTTATGGAAGAAGCCGAATACTGTGACAGACTGATTATTCAGGATGGAGGGCTGACTCTTGCCATCGGAACTCCAGCCGAAATCCGCAGTAGCTCGCCAACGATGAATGAGGCTTTTATTCGCATCGTCGAAGAGGCGCGAGCGAGAGCTAAAGAGAAAAAAGAAGGGAACGCGCCATGAATTCTCCTTTCTTTCGTCACACCGTGGCTCTTACCATTAAGGAAGCACGACAAATTATTCGCGACAAGAGCGCTTTCCTTTTGGGAATTCTCATGCCCCTCATACTCATTTTGCTTTTTGGCTATGGGATTAGCTTTGATATCCGTGACGTGCGTCTCGCCGTTGTTGATGAAGCAAAAACTGAAACTTCTCGTGCAATGACTGCTGCGCTCTCCGGGAATCCAATCTTTAAAGTCACAGGCTACACCACGCGCGCCGAAGGCGATGCAGTCCTCAAAAAATTTGCCGCTGAAGGGCTACTTGTCTTTACTCTTGAAAATGGCACACTCAAAGAGGCTCTTACCGTAGATGGAATTGATGCAACGCGAGCTGTGATGGTTGGAAACGCCGTCACGGGGGCTCTTGCCATTGCCTCACAAAAGGCTCAAAGTAGCCTCCGAGGCGTTACGGTTATCTCTCGGATTTGGTTTAACGAAAGCGCTGAGAGCCGCCGCTACCTTGTTCCTGGACTTATGGTTATCGTCCTAACACTCACAGGGATGATGCTCACAGGTCTAGTGCTTGCTCGAGAATGGGAGCGCGGGACGATGGAAGCCCTCATGGCGACCCCTGCATCTGCAGGAGCAATTCTTCTCTCTAAGACTCTTCCCTATCTCGCTTTGGGCCTTATGGGCTGGGGGCTCTGTCTACTGTCTGCCGTATTCCTTTACGATGTACCGATTCGCGGCAGTCTCACGGTCATATTTGCGGGATCTTTCCTTTACCTCTTAATTGGCCTTCTACTCGGGCTTTTCATCTCAGGGAAGACCCGTTCACAGTTCCTAGCGAGTCAGTTCACAGTAATCGCAGGCTTTCTCCCTGCGCTCATTCTCTCGGGCTTTATCTTTGACTTAAGAAGCGCTCCTCTATGGGCGGATTTCCTTGCGCACTGTTTCCCGCCCGTTTACTACATGGAAATCTTGCGTGTTGGATTTCTCACTGGCGGCATGACAGGCCTTCTCGCTCGAGACTTCGCAGCTCTTGCTCTTTTTGCCATCGTGCTCTTTTTCCTCGCGAAAAAGGAGTGCGCTAAGAGGATACGGCCATGACGCTTCTTTCCCCTTCGCTTCGGGCACTCATCCATAAGGAGTTTCTCTCTGTCCTCAAAGACCGCACAAGTCGCATGATCCTTGTCATGCCAGTAATCCTTTACATCATTCTCTTTGGCTACATCGCAAGTTTTAACCTTGAACGCATCCCTTATGCGCTCTGCGACCTTTCGCACACAGAGGCCTCAACATCTTTTGTCCGCGCCGTCGAGGGCGGAGGACTTTTTCGCCGTGTAGCAACACTTAAAAACGCCTCTGATGCCGCCCGTGTACCTGAGGAAACAGACGCACTTATCACCGTTATTATCCCTTCAGACTTCGCAAGGCGACTCTCCGAAGCGCGGGAGGCGCCAGTCCTTGTCACAGTCGACGGTCGCAACTCAACAACAGCGCAACTTGCCACAGGCTACATTTCAAGCATTGCCTCGGAATTCAACGCAAAACGAAGCGGGACAAGCGTGGCCCTTACGACGCGACTTCTTTATAACGTAAACAACATCACACAGTGGTTCATCCTTCCTGGCCTCATCCTCATGATCGCTATGTTGCAAACCGTAGTGCTATCCGCTCTCTCTATTGCGCGTGAACGGGAACAAGGAACCTACGAGTCGCTGCTCGTTACGCCAGTGACAGCAGGAGAAATCCTTTTCTCCAAAATGCTTGTTCCGTGCGCGGTGGGCTGTTTTCAAAGTGCTCTTATCTTTGCTGCGTGTTTGTGGTGGTTTGAGATTCCATTTGCAGGCCGTCTTCTGCAACTTATTGCCGTAGAGATTGTTTTCCTTTCAGCCATTGTCGGTTTAGGTCTTGCAATATCCGCAACGGCTAAATCCATGCAACAGGCACTTCTTGTCGTAATTGTCTTTCTTGTGCCTATGGTTCTTTTAGGGGGGCTCTTCACACCTGTGGAAAATATGCCCGATTGGGTACAGGCACTCACGTGGATAGACCCCTTGCGCTTTAGCCTCGTGGCGGTGCGACGCATCTATCTTGCGGGGGCCACGTGGACGGATATTGCAGAGATAATCTGGCCAGTAGCCACCGTAGCGGGTGTAACACTTCCTGCAGCCTATGCCTTTTGCACACGAAGACTCTAAGACGCGACTCTCCTTTTAAAAGAGATTCGTGAAGTCGTTAAAGAGAGCAAGTCCCATCAAGCACAAAATGAAAGCCACACCTAAGCGATTCAAGATCGCATAGACCGCTTTACTCGGGCGGATGCCAGTTGCCATTTCCCAAAGGTTTAAAAGGATGTGACCGCCATCTAAAACGGGCACTGGGAGTAGATTCAAAATCCCTAAACTGATTGACAAGGCTGCTAGGAAATTCACAAAAGCTGCAAGTCCTAAGGAAAGCGTCTTTCCAGCGATATTTCCAATCGTCACAGGTCCCCCTATGGATTTAAGGCTTTCCTCTCCTACGAAAAGCCTAGCGAGGCTTCCGGCTGTCATCGTCACAAAGCCACTAGCCTGACGAAAACCAACGCCTAAGGCCTCAATAGGGCCGTAACTTACGTAAACCGTCTCTGGGAGACTTACGAGAGTCGCACCGATGCGAAGCACTTCCTCGCCAGTATCAAGACGCGAAAGGCGAGGCGTAACCGAGAGAGCCCTCTCTTCATTTCCTACAGCTTCCCGCAGGCGAATGACTAGAGGGTTACCCGCACTCGCACGGATAATTCCAATAACGCCGCGTGCGTCAGCGACAGACTTACCATTAATTGAGAGGATTGTTTCGCCAGCCTTTATTCCTGCGGCCTCTGCGGCAGAATCGGGTTCAACGCGCCCCACAATAACGGACTCAATAAAAGGCGTCAGCCCAAAGGGAGTGGCGTATTTGGATGTATCTCCCTCAGAGGCCCTAAAGTCAACCCAACGACCAGAGCCTGAGTCTGTTGTAAAGTAGACGCTTACGGTCTTCCCTGTGGGAATGTCTTTAAGGAGTTTTCTCGCCTCTCGGAACGTTGCAACGGGATTGTCTCCTACTTTCTCAATTACCCATCCTGCTTCAACGCCTGCTCGGGCCGCTTCGGAAGAGGCTACCGGAGCCCCTACGCGAGGAGAGACCTCGTAGCCACCCTGAATTGCCATACCCCAGTAAAGGAGAACAGCGAAGATTAGATTCATCGCGGGACCCGCTAGGACAATCAAAAATCTCCTCCAGGCGACCGTATTTTCCACGGCATGCGCCCAATCAAACGTCTGTCTTGGGAATTCTTTAACTAGATCTGGCTTCTCTTCCAAGGTAAGCATCTTCACATAGCCACCAAGAGGTAGTGCCGACAGGCGCCACTCACAACCACTCTTATCTGTGTGTTTAAAGACAATGGGGCCAAAACCCAAAGAAAATGCCAAAACGGGAACACCACAAAGGCGAGCAACAATGTAGTGGCCCCATTCGTGTACAAAAATGAGGATGCCAAGGGAAAGAATGAAACCAATAAGACCTGTCATAGCTGGTGTCGTCTCGCGTTTTTAAAGAGAATGGGAAATTGCGAGCTTTTTCACCGCTTCGCCTGCCTTAGCACGAGTGGCCGCATCGACTGCGAGAATCTCCTCTTCGCTCTCTGGGGCCGAACTCGTGATTTCTTTAAGCATCTTCTCACAGATACGAGCAATGTCCGTAAAACGAATTTTCTCCGCTAAGAAAGCCCCAACAGCAATTTCATTTGCAGCATTAAGGACAATCGAAGCAACGCCCCCTACACGTAACGCCTCATAGGCGTAAGAGAGAAGCGGGAAACGCTCCGTGTCAGGCGCTTCAAATGTTAGAGACCCAAGGCCTGTGAAATCAAGCCTCTCCTCTAATCCTGAAATTCTCTTTGGATAACCCAAGCAGTAAGCGATCGCTAGTCGCATGTCTGTCGGCCCCATTTGCCCCAAAACAGAACCGTCAGAAAATTCCACCATTGAGTGGAGCACTGACTGCGGATGTACGACAACACGGATTTTTTCCGGCGCAACGCTAAAGAGGTGATGCGCTTCGATAACTTCAAAGCCCTTATTCATGAGCGTTGCAGAATCAATAGTGATTTTGCTACCCATCGACCATGTTGGGTGATTTAGAGCCATCGCGGGCGTTACAGTTTCAAGATCTAAATCGCGTCTTGCTCGGAAAGGCCCCCCTGAGCAGGTAAGCCAAATCTTTGCCGCGCGTCTTTCCTCGGCACTTGCCTTATCTAGACATTGGAAAATCGCATTGTGTTCGCTATCAACGGGAAGTAGTGTTGCCCCATTTTCTCGAATCGTATTCATAAGAAGTGTGCCCCCGCAGACAACACTTTCTTTATTGGCTAGGAGAAGCCTCTTTCCTGCTCGGGCGGCTGCAAAACTCGGAGAAAGTCCTGCGGCTCCCACAACAGCACCAATGACAACGTCCGTCGCGCCGTCTTCAGCTAAGTCTCTTGCAGCATTGGGGCCAGCGACAATTTCTGTCTTGGTGAGCCCCGCGGCATTTAAGAGGCTTCGTAACTCCGAGGCACGAGAGGCATCAGCGATACCAACGAGCTCTGGACGAAACTCAGAGGCAAGGCTTGCTAACTCACGGACGCGGTGCCCTGCGCAAAGTGCACGGACGTGAAACGCTTCTTTATAGAGAGCAAGAACCTTCAAGGCACTAACGCCAATTGACCCTGTGGCTCCGAGAATGGAAACATTTTGCATAACGCTTCTTTTCCTTCTAATGCTTTTCGGCTCGCTTCAAGGTAATGAGAGCAATCTCGTTATCCGTACCGATTCTTTCAATGAAGCCAGTCCAAAATCCTGTTCCTGAATGCACATACATCTGCATCTTATGAGAGTCTTCACGCTCTAAATCATAAAGCCCACGGACGTATCCCTTGTTAAAGAAAGCGACAACAAGCGACCAAAGGTAAGTTTGACCGCCGTGCGTGTGTCCGCTAAGCATGAGGTCGGCCCCGGCGCGAAGCGCCATCTTCGATAAAAGTGGCTGATGGACAAGAGCAAGAGTAAAAAGTCCCGCGGGTGCCCCTTTTAGGGCTTTTTCTGGGTCGGGTCTTTCTCTGCCGGGAAAGCGGAAAGCTGCCCTATCCGTAAGGCCAAAAATAAGGAAGGCCCGTCCATTCCGATAAAGAACGTCGTGTTCATTTTTAAGCATACGAACGCCAAGTGTTGGAATGACTCGCTTCCAACCCTCGTAGTCTGCGTAGTATTCGTGATTACCTTCACAGCCATAGACGCCAAGTGGGGCACTGAGTTTTTTGAGAGCATCGAGCTCATGGCCCCGCTTCTCCGTTGTGGCATCTGCGAAGTCACCCGTAATGACAATAAGTTCAGAGCGAAGGGCATTTGTCTTTTGGACGATTCTCTCTAAGCGCTCTGGGCCAAAGACATTTGCCTGATGCAAGTCAGAGAGTTGCGCAATCGTCATCCCTGAGAGTTCCTCAGGAAGATTCTCCACTTCAACCGTAAAACGGTGAACAACGGGGTCGGCGAGTGCGTGAATAAAAGCGTAAAGCGTCACGATGAGAGAAAAGCCAAATAGCCCCGCGACAACCTTTCCGCTCGATAAGAAAGTCTTTCGTCTAAGGAGGATCCACCCTGCGACAATTAACGCATCACGGATAAGAAAGAAAACCGCTCCCTGCAGTAAGCTGATAAGAAGCACTTCGCCAACGATCATTGGGACAAAGCCCAAGGTCGGGGAAACAATTCCTCCGCCAAAATAATCAACATAACTTGGAAAGGCTGCCGCTAGGATTAAGAGCACTGCAAAAAATGCTCTTCCACGAATACCGCAATTTGGCCAAACGACGCGTAAAAATACGTAGAGAGCTAAAAGCGGAATAACAGAAAATATCATCATGCGCGGTGCTCGCCTCTAGCGTCTGCTGCGATTTTCAATCTTACAGCTGTTCCATGCGGATAAAGCGTTGCAGGGGCCGACTCCACTGTGACAGTTGCGGAAACTCTCTCAGCTCTTTCTCGCATGATGCTTAACCCAAAGTGAGAGTCTTTCCTCGATTCCGCTAGCGCTCTGTCGATACCCTGACCGTTATCGATAACTGCCATTTCAAAGTCTGCATCGTTGTTGACAAGAACGGTGACAGCAGTTGCCATAGCGTGTTTGCGAACATTGGCTAAGGCCTCTTGCATGATGAAAACGATTTGAAGTTTCTGCTGCTCTGTGGGGTCGTCGCCCGTGCCATGAATTCGGAAATCCACGGGGATTCCCGTCTGCGCTCTGAAGCGATCAACAACACTTGTCACAGCCTCGGCGAAGGGTTCACGATGTAGCCTCTCGCGGAAGTTAAGTAGCAGCTCTCGAACGTCCTCGTAGGACTCCTGGACGCCAGTCTTAATTTGTCCAACGGTTTCATCGACAAGAGCCGCGTCTTTGTCCTTTAGTGCACTCTCGAGGATCTGAACCTGCAGGTTCAAGAAAGAAAGAGACTGTGCGATGGAGTCGTGAAGGCCTTGCGCTAAGAAAGCTCTTTCCTGCGCGACGGCAAACTCTCGATCGCGATTCACTAAGCGACGGTTTGCAATAGCAACCGCTAAGTGCGTACCGAAGTTCTCATAGAGTTGATTGCGTCTTGAACTCAAGTGAACATCTTTTCCGTAGAAAAGTAGATAAAGCCCAAGAGTCTTTCCGCCCGATCTCACGTGAAAGCAGTAAGCGCTCTTAAATTCCTGCACGGGAACGAAAAGCTTATCGAATAAGGGATCTTTATTTCCGCTCTGAAAGAACTTAAGGCCCACTTCCGTCAGTGAGAAGTTTTCCGCATCCGTATAAAAGAGTTCTCGAGAAAGGATGGCGTCAAGGGCCGCCTGCGGGAGGTCAGTCTGAGCGGCAAGCTTTAGCTGCTGCGTTTTTTCATCTAAGAGAAAGACAGCCGAAGCATAGGCTCCCGTATAGTGGATTAGTCGCAGCGTGAAGTCATCACACATCTCAGGCAAAGTCTTAATGCGTGCAAGAGAAGAAGTGATTTCGTAGAGCTGAGCGAGGTTTCTATTACGTTCTTCAACGGCAAAGGTCTTTTGCTGCGTGATGGTTTCTAGTCCCTGCACTAGGCTCTGCAAACGTGCGGCCATACGGTTAAAACCATCTCCGATGTGTTCAAACTCGTAACTGCCCTTAAGAGAAAGACGCACGGAGAAATTCCCGCGTGTAAATTCCTCGATTGTTTCCGACAGTGTGTCAATCGGCCGAATAACCCACTTTACGAGGCAGTAAAGAATAACGAAAAATCCCAAAATACAAAGGATGACAAGAAGAATCTGCGTTGCGTGCGCAAGCGTTGCGTAAGTGTCTCTCTCACGCTGAATTCGAATCTCCAAGTCCGTGAGCTCTGGCATGATTGATTCGATGTAAGGAACACTAATCGGACTTGACTGCTCGCGAGCTTCTGTGAGCATGCGACTTAAAATCGTATGCCAATGGTCTCTGATATCCCCAACAAGTTTCAGAAGTTCTGCCTTATCGTCAGTTTCCGAGGCCTCTAGACTTAGACGAAGATTACGAATCATCGCACCGACGGAGTCGGTTAACTCTTTAAACTCAACACGTGTAAAGCGATCGTCTGTCATGATGTTCGCTTTATAGATATCCGAGCGAATCGTCGAGACGTATGAGAGAGAAACGTAATAGTCGCTTACGCGTTTATTTAAAAGAAAGGTATAACTTACGGATGCCGTTAAAAGAACAATCCAGAGTAGGAATAAGGACGCAAGCCTCCAAGAAAGCCTGCGGCTTGCCTTTGGAGTCTTGTTGATTAAGGCAAGGCCATTAATCGGATTTGTCTTTTCTTCCATTCTTTACTTTCTTCTTTAGAGTAACTGTGGCTCTGGCGTCTCTTCTGCGTCGCTTAGCTTTGCCTGCCCCGTTGCATCCGTGATAATCCTCTTTAAAGCAGTTGCATTAAAGCGAATCTCAAGCGCTTTACCCTTACGGGCACGACGTGCAAAGTGCCTCTCAAAGTCTCCGTGCGTAAGTGTCTTTTCCCTTGTCGTCGTGCGACCTACGCCCTCGATGACGCAGCCCGCCTTTCCGAGAGGTAATGCATCAAGGAGTTTTTCACCCACATTAAGTTCCATGAGTGTAACGCCCTTTCCACCCTCACTTAAAGTTCTCAATTCCGAAAGTTCAAAGACTAAGAGTCTTCCTTCGGAAGAAAGACAGGCAAGACGGTCATCGTCTTTTCCAACAATCAAGGCTCTTAATAACTTCGCACCGTTATCGAGTTTCATAAAGGCCTTCCCTGCCCGAACTCGCGCAGTGAGGTCTCCAATCGAGCAGGAGAGCCCCATAGCAGCGTTACTTGCAAGGACAATCTTTGTCTCTTTGGGTCCCGCCGCATAACCGATGATTGCAGTCCCTGGCTCTAAGTCAAAGAAACTTGATATCGGCATACCGTCACCACGCGCAGGCGGTAGGGAAGAAACCGCAACCGAGTACACACGGCCATTATCTCCAAAGGCAACAAGCGTATCTTCCGAATTGCATTCAAAGGCAACACCGAAAGCGTCACCAATCTTGTAACTCATGAGAGTTGCATCGTGCCCATGGCCGCCACGGCTACGAACAAATCCCTTCTTAGAGAGAACGACTGTGACAGGTTCATTTACGGGTTTTACTTCAAAGGTTGCCTTCTTAGCGGCTTGCACAAGTGTGCGCCGTGCATCTCCGTAAGTTTTTACAGCCTCTCGAGTCTCTTTTGCCACTTCGCGGCGTAGGAGTTTCTCGCTAGCGATGAGGCGTTCCAAGGACTTTGCTTCCTCCTCGAGTTTTTTCATTTCAAGAAGGAGTTTTTCAAATTCAAGATTGGCTAACTGCCGCAGGCGAAGTTCTAGGATATCTTCAGCCTGTAAGTCCGTAAGATTAAATTCCTCGATAAGACGCGCCTTAGGCTCTGGATCAAAACGAACAATCTCAATGACGCGATCAAGATTATCAACGGCAATCTTCCGACCTTCCAAGATATGTAGCCGGCTTCTCACCTTCGCCAGTCGCGCTTCCGAGCGGCGTTTCACCGTAAGAATTCGTGCTGCAACCCACTCGGAGAGAATCGCAAGGAGTCCCTTCTGCGCCGGGTGGCCATCCGTGCCAACTACAACAAGATTCATCGGCGCGTTCGACTCAAGACTTGTGGAAGAAAGGAGCAAATTCACAAAGGCGTCCCGATCGACCTTAGATGTCTTAGGCTCAAAGACAATACGCATCGGCGTATCTTTGTCGCACTCGTTTCTCACTGCCTCAAGCACAGAGAGCATCTGCGTTTTTGCCTGCAACTGATCAGAAGATAGGGCTTTCTTCCCAGCCTTGGGTTTCGGATTCGTAATATCCTCAATCTGTGAGAGGACAAGTTCTGCACTCGCCGCTGGCGGCAATTCGTCAATGACAAGTTGCCACTGATTGCGTTGCAACTCTTCAAAATGCCAGCGGGCTCGCAGTTTCAAACTACCGCGTCCGGTGCGATAGATATCTCGGATTTCCTCTGGTGTTGAGATAATCTGTCCGCCGCCGGGGAAGTCTGGCGCAGGAAGCACCTCTAAGAGCTCTTCAAGCGTTGCCTCGGGCTTTTCTAAAAGAAGCAAAACTGCATTTCCCACCTCCGTAAGGTTATGCGGAGGAATCTCTGTAGCCAACCCCACAGCAATACCACTTGCACCATTTAAAAGTACAAAAGGCATGCGGGCAGGAAGTAGCGCAGGTTCTTCAAAAGAGCCGTCATAGTTGGGAACAAAATCCACGTCCTCTGTGTCGATTTCTGAGAGAAGTAGCTCGGAAATTTTCGTGAGCCTAGCCTCCGTGTAGCGCATTGCCGCTGGGCCATCGCCATCGCGGGAGCCAAAATTTCCCTCTCCGTCAACCAGTGGGTAGCGAAGCGTAAAAGACTGCGCCATACGAACCATTGCTTCGTATGCTGCTTGGTCTCCATGCGGGTGATATTTGCCGAGAACATCTCCTACGACACGGGCACACTTCACGGCCTTCGCCGGGGGCGTAAGCTTCATCCTCTGCATCGCATAGAGAATGCGCCGCTGCACGGGCTTAAGACCATCGAAAACATCTGGAAGCGCTCTACCCTTAACAACCGAAAGAGCGTACTCAAGGTAGGCCTTTGCGGCAAAACGCGCAAGTGTCAGTTCGCCATTTTCCTCATATGGAGCACCATCTTCTAAGAGCGGAGGTAGCCCGGAAGGTGCCCCTTTTGTGTTTTCTTTCTCCTTCGCTGGAACCTCTTCTTCTTTTACGAGTTCATAAAAGGGTGTCGAGGAAGATGCGTCTTCTTGCGACTTCTCTTCTGCTTTTTCTTCTACTTTTGCGACTTCTTTAGGAGTGTTCTCAAAAAGGTCTGGTGTCTCGGGGGTATTCTTTTTCATTCTCGTTTTGTTCTTTCGTTAGAATCGTGCGCCATTTTAATGGCTTTAGGAGCGATTCTCGTCTGCGGCCTGCAAGGGAATTTCTGCTACGGGAGTTTCTTTCGCGCCGGAAAGCGCATCCCCTGTTGCGGTTTCCACATCTTTTAACTTTTTACCCATAATCTCCGTGCGTTTACGGACAGTGTCAAGCGCCCCACGGACACTATCGACTTTCTTCTCAACATTCTCAAAAGCCTCCGCAAACTTTCCAAACTCTGTCTTAACACGCGAAAGCAGTGTAAAGACCTCCGCACTCTTCTTTTCAATTGCAAGCGTCTTAAAGCCAAGTTGTAGGCTATTAAGGAGAGCGGCAAGCACGGTGGGACCCGCGATTGTCACGTGCGACTCTCTGTGGACGCGTTCGATAAGGCCTGGTCTCTTTAAAACCTCAGCCCAAAGACTTTCTACGGGGAGATAGAGAATTGCAAATTCTGTCGTATACGGTACTTCAACGTATTTCTTATGAATCTTCTCGGCTTCACTAAGGATGCGACTTTCAAGCGCCTTACTGCTCGCTTCAACCTGAGAGGCATCAGCGGCTTCAGCCGCTGCGAGAAGCCTCTCGTAATCCTCAAGCGGGAACTTCGCATCAATGGGTAGATAAACGGTGCCAGTCTCGCCTTTGCCTGGAAGCTTAATTGCAAATTCAACACGCTCTGTGGAATTAGGCCGTGTTACAACATTCGTCTCGTATTGATCTACAGTGAGCACTTCCGAGAGAAGGTTCCCCAATTGCACTTCTCCAAAGGTGCCACGGGTTTTAACGTTTGTAAGGACACGTCGCAGGCCATCGACATTTTGTGCGACCTTACGCATCTCGCCTAAGCCGTTATAGACAGACTTCAGTTGCTCATCAACCTGACGGAAACTTTCACTGATGCGACTATTAAGAGTCTCCTGTAACTTCTCTTCAACTGTCTGCCGCATCTCTTTTAGGGCCACCTCGTTTGTCGAACGGATGCCTGTCATCTGCTCATTAATGCTCTTACGCATTCCTTCAAGCCCTAAGGTGAGGTTTTCCGTAAGTGATTGAATTCGCGCTTCATCCCTTCTAGCCTGGGATTCAAGTTGCATCACGAGGGAGTCCTGCATACCGCGTTCATTTTTCGCCTGTGTCTCTGCGGACTTCTGCACCATGTCCATGATGTCTTTCATGTGACGCTCTTCACTGGCGCTGATTGCGTTAGAGGTCATCATGACATCTCGCTTAAGACTTTCAAAGATAAGCGTAAGGTCCTGTACGGTTTTCTCCCGCGTTAATTGCACGCTCTCGGCAAGTTCCTTTTCAAGAGCGTCCTGCTTTCTTCTAAGAGAATGTAAAAGGATAACCGCAACAATGAGAAGTAAGAGCGCTAAGGCGAGCGCCCCGAGACCCACTAAAAAGACTTTATCGTTTAAGAAAAGAGAATCGATAGTCATGTCAAAAACTTCACCAAAACCCAAAGATAAGGAAATCTAGCAGTTTTCCTGCAAAGTTCATCGGTTTAAAGGGTAAGAAAATACCAGCGAATAAGAAAGTACTTTTTGAGGGATTCTCTTCCATCTAGCGAATCGGAAGAAACCACTCTTTTATACCCTTACTTCTTTTGCTTAACTGCGGCGGGGTCCCCTGGCGAATAGAGGTGATTTTGCTTTGGCTTAAAGAGCCGATTGTGACGCGCTTCTGGGGTTTCTTTTGGGATACTTAGAGCTTCTTTAGAGCCCTCGGGAACGAAGCGAAAAAGAACTTCATCACTACGAATCATCCCCAAGCGTGTTCTTGCATGTTCGAGAACAGCGTCAGTGCCACTTTCAAGGGATTCAATTTCGGTAGCAGTCATGCCGTTACGCTCACGAAGTTTGTCATTGCCTTCATTGAGCGTAGCGACATCTTTTTCCAATTCAAGGCTTCGGAGGACGCCGCCCTTTCCGAACCACAGCGGCCATTGCACCATGACAGCTAGGGCAAAAAGGACGACGCATAAGACGTACCTTCGGTTCACGCCTTTCTCCAGGCCTTAAACTGGCTAATTACTTAATCGAATAGAAAGCGGCGCGTCCCGGATACACAGCAACGCTTCCGAGTTCTTCTTCGATACGGAGCAACTGGTTGTACTTAGCCATACGGTCAGAGCGGCTCATGGAGCCAGTCTTAATCTGGCCAGCGTTCAAACCAACAGCGATATCGGCAATGGTCGAATCTTCTGTTTCACCAGAGCGGTGGCTCACGACAGCGGTGTAACCGGCCTTCTTCGCCATATCGATGGCTTCAAAGGTTTCTGTGAGGGTACCAATCTGATTGACCTTGATGAGAATGGAGTTTGCAATACCCTTCTCGATACCTTCCTTCAGAATCTTCGGATTCGTCACAAAGAGGTCATCGCCAACCAACTGAATCTTGTCGCCAAGAAGGTCTGTCAGAAGTTTCCAGCCTTCCCAATCGCCTTCGGCCATGCCGTCTTCAATGGAAATAATCGGATACTTCTCAACCCAGCCCTTCAGAACATCCGCCCATTCGGCAGCAGTCATAGACTTTCCAGAGCTCTTGGCGAGGGTGTACTTACCATCCTCATAGAATTCGCTAGAGGCGCAGTCAAGGCCGATGCAAACATCGCGGCCCGGTTCGAGACCCGCAGCCTTGATGGCCTCAAGAATGAGTTCGATTGCTTCTTCGTGGCTTTCGCACTTCGGAGCAAAACCGCCCTCGTCGCCCACGGCCGTGCTCATGCCCTTGGAGTTGATGATCTTCTTTAATGCATGGAAGGTCTCAGCACCATAGCGAAGGGCTTCTTTAAAGCTCGGAGCACCAACAGGGATAATCATGAATTCCTGCAGGTCGAGGTTGTTGTTGGCGTGTGCACCACCGTTGATAACGTTCATCATCGGAACGGGGAGTTGCACCGCCCCCATGCCACCAAAATAGCGATAAAGGGGAAGACCCACCTCTTCAGCTGCCGCGCGGGCGATTGCCATGGAGACTGCCAAAATAGCATTGGCGCCAAGGCGGCTCTTATTGTCTGTGCCATCAAGAGCAATCATCTTGCGATCGATCAAGGCCTGATCTGTTGCTTCCATGCCGCAAACCAAATCAGCAATCTCGCCATTGACGTGTTCAACGGCCTTCAAGACGCCCTTACCACCGTAGCGCTTCGGATCCTTATCACGAAGTTCAATAGCTTCACGGATACCCGTGGAGGCGCCAGAAGGCACTCCTGCGCGGCCCGTAGCACCGCTTTCCAAAACGACTTCCGCTTCGACCGTGGGGTTACCACGGCTATCGAGGATCTCGCGACCAACTACATAAACAATAGCACTCATTTTTTCTCTTCCTTAAGATAGTTATTTGAGTTAATAAGTTAAAACGAATTTTCTAAGTAGTCTCGTTCTTTCACCAACAAATCAATCGCCTTTAATTGCTCGAGCAATTCTGGCATCCGTTTAAGAACGACACAGTTGGGTCCATCGCTTTTTGCTTTCGATGGATCCGGATGGGTTTCCATAAATAGGCCGTCTACCCCTGCGGCAACCGCGCCCCGAGAGAGAACGGGAACAAAACGGCGGTCGCCCCCTGAAGAGGCACCATTTCCGCCTGGCAACTGCACCGAGTGCGTTGCATCAAAAACAACTGGCGCTTTTGTCTCACGCATGATTGCAAGAGACCTTAAGTCACAGACTAAGTTTCCATACCCGAAACTTGCCCCACGCTCGCAGACCATAACGCAGTCCTCGTTAACGCCTGCCTCGCGCGCCGCTTCACGGGCCTTTTCAACAACGTGACGCATATCGTGCGGGGCGAGGAACTGACCCTTTTTGATATTAACGGGCTTACCGCTTGCAGCGCAGGCTCGGATAAAGTCCGTCTGTCTACAAAGAAATGCGGGGGTCTGTAGGAGATCCACAACGGATGCCACCTCTGGGACCTGTTCCTCGGTGTGAACATCGGTTACAACAGGAACGCCAATTTGCTTTTTCACTTCCGAGAGGATGCGAAGCCCCTCGGCGATGCCTGGCCCCCTGAAACTAGCGCCTGATGTGCGGTTTGCCTTATCGAAACTTGCCTTAAAAATATAGTGAATAGCAAGCTTCTCACAGGTCTCTTTCATGAACCCCGCGATATCAAGCGCCATCTGTTCTCCTTCCAAGACACAGGGGCCTGCCATCAGAAAGAAGGGTTTACCGCCACCAACTTCAAAATCGCAAAGCTTCACATTGCCTCCAAGGAGAAAAAAAGGGTTATTCCAAAAAATTCGAGGTATTTTAATCCAATGCACCCCGCACTCGGAGTGCTTCGCTTCCGGAGAACTCGGAAATTTCTCTAGAAGTTTGTTTTCAGGCGAATTTTAAAGAATAAGCAATAAGGTTGTTGCCACAGGGAAAACTGCCACGGCAGAATCAAGGCGATCGTAAAAACCGCCGTGCCCTGGGAGAAGCCGTCCTGAGTCCTTCACACCCGCCTGCCGCTTTAAATCTGACTCAAAGAGGTCACCGGCAATCGAGACACTTACCAAAATAAACACGACCAAGATTCCCGCAACCGGGCCCATAGCGGCAAAAAGCCTACTTGTGAGAACCATTTCGTGCGGCAAAAACATCCAAGCGAGAAGTGCGACAAGGAACGCACAGCCATAGGCTCCCGCAGCGCCTTCCCAACTTTTCTTTGGGCTGATTGCAGGCGCCATGCGGTGTTTTCCGAAAGCAATGCCAAAGAAATAGGCAAAGATATCCGCTACCCAAACGATTGCAAAGACAGAGAGCACCAAGGGCCACCCGCCCTCTCGCATCAGCCAAACAAGGCTTAAAAATGTTGCTGCAACAAAAAGAAATGCCAAGAGGATGGAAGTCGTCCGGCGAAGGCGGAACCCCGTTTTTCTTGCGTTATAGCAAATGGCCGTAAGGGCAAGCCAAAAGGCTGAGACGACGAGGTTAAGCCCCAAGAAAAGAGAGCCCTCAGGTTTTATGCCAATCGTTGAAATCCAGGCCATCGGAAGAAAAGCAAGGATAGCAATTAGCACTCCCAGCCCAAAAGAAACCTTTTCAATACGAAGCCACTCGAAAAGCGTAATAGAGAATGCAACCGAAATGGCAAGAAGAAAAGCCGCCTCTGAAATGGAAAGCGTCCCAACGAGAATCGCCAACAAAACAATGGCGGTTATAACGCGTTGCATCAACATAGTTGGCCTGCTCTCCTCTCGTTAGTTACTTTCTTTAATTTTAGCGGCTTGAACTTGATCGCCCGTAAGTCCGAAACGGCGTTCACGACCGCGATACCACAGAAGGGCCTCTTTAAGGTCACAATCGGTGAAGTCTGGCCAAAGTCTCTCAGTGAACCATAGTTCCGCATAGGCGCTTTGCCAGAGGATGAAATTAGAGATTCGCGATTCGCCACCGGTGCGAATCATCAAATCCACGGGACCAGACTCGGCCATACAAAGGTGCTTTTCAAGCGACGCGGCTGTCACAGGGATCGCCGCAAGAGAAGCCTTAGAAGCGGCCTGAGCGATATCCCAACGGCCACTGTAATTTGCACAGACATTTAAAAGCATCCCACGGGCGCTTGCGGTTACTTCTTCAGCTTCCCTGATAGCTGCCTGTAGTTTCTCATTAAAGGCAGTAACTTCACCTACGACACGAAGTCTTACGCCTGCTTCTTTTAGGGGCGTAGCTTCTCTCTGAAGTCCCGTGACAAAGAACCGCATTAGGGCTTCCACTTCAGAGGCGGGACGACGCCAATTCTCCGAAGAGAACGCGAAAACGCTTAGATTAGCGATGCCTTCTTTACGTGCCGCACGGATAAGCGTGCGGAGCGATTCCATCCCTCTGCGATGTCCTTCAATGCGTGGCATATGACGGGCTTGGGCCCAACGACCGTTACCGTCCATGATGACAGCAACGTGATTTGGTGTGTTATCTGGCATAGAAAAAGGGATTCGCATTTCTTACGAAATAAAACTCCGATGCCTGCGAATCCCAAACTTAAAATTTATAGTTGACTAAAGCGTCATCACTTCTTTTTCTTTAGCCGCAATAACCGCATCGACCTTAGCGATGTAGGAGTCAGTGAGCGTCTGAACATCTTTCCCTGACTTCTTTTCCTCATCCTCGCTAATTGCCTTATCCTTCAAAAGGCGCTTAACGGCCTCATTGGCTTCACGCCGCAAATTGCGGATTGCAACCTTCGCATCCTCGCCATCGGAACGAACAACCTTTGTGAGTTCCTTACGACGCTCCTCGGTGAGCGCTGGAAGCGGAATGCGAATAATGTCGCCATTTGTCGCAGGGTTAAGCCCCAAGTTACTGGCAAGAATTGCCTTCTCAATAACGGGAATCATCTTGCGATCCCAGGGTTGAATCGTAATCGTACGAGCATCTGAAACGCCAAGGTTTCCGACCTGTGAAAGTGGTGTGGGAGAACCGTAGTAATCCACCGTGAGATGTTCGACAAGCCCCGTGGAAGCGCGCCCCGTGCGCATCTTCTTGAAGTGATCTTCGAGCGTCTCAATCGTACGCTTCATCTTGTATTCCGTACTCTGTTGGATTTCGCTAATTGTTGCCATAGTTAATTCCCTTCTGATGTGGTTTTCAATTGAATCGATGATTCACAAACCTCAGCCCTAATGATACGCAATTTAGGCGTGCACTAACGTGCCTTCTTCTTCTCCGAGGATGACGCGCTTTAACGCACCCTTCTTTCGGATGGAGAAAACCTTCAGTAATAGTTTCTGATCGCGGCAAAGAGCAAACGCAGTGGCGTCCATCACTTTTAAGTGACGCATCATAGCTTCATCAAATGTGATTTCCTTATAAAGCGTCGCATTCGGATTGATCTTCGGATCTTCCGAATAAATGCCATCGACCTTCGTTGCCTTAAGAACGATATCGGCTCCTACCTCTGCGGCTCTCAAAGCAGCTGTTGTGTCTGTTGTAAAGAAAGGATTACCCGTACCAGCAGCAAAAATCACAACACGGCCCTTCTTTAAGTGGCTAAGAGCTTTGCCACGAATATAGGGTTCTGCAACTTGGTTAAGTTGAATAGCGCTTTGCACACGGGCATCAATTCCAGAATTACGCAATGCATCCTGCAACGCCATGGCATTCATCACCGTCGCAAGCATCCCTATGTAGTCGCCCGTGGCGCGATCCATACCTCTTGAGCCTAAGGCGACACCGCGGAAGATATTGCCACCGCCAACAACGATACCGAGTTCAACACCGAGATCAACGATTTCCTTAATATCAGAAACGATAGAAGCAAGGGTTTCTCTATTGATACCAAAGGCATCGTCTCCCATGAGGGATTCCCCAGAAAGTTTCAATAGAACACGTTTGTATTTGGGTTGATTGGCATCTGTCATAAATTCTCTCCGCAATACTTTCTAGGTCTTTAGCCTTAAATTTTTTTCACTTCAGTCCCCTTAACAAAAGGAGAACTTCAGTTTTCTGTGGCGGATTTTAAAGGAAATGCACGGTATCGAAAAAAAAGAAAAATAGAGCCACCGTTGTTGTAAAAGATTAGGCTAAGGCATCTAGGAACCACCCTAGGGCAACTTGAAAACGGCAACACAAGAAGAGTTCCGCGTAGAAAGCCTTGTTTTCACAAAGAAAATTTATTTATGTGCGGATTTCGTGAAATTTTTCACGAAACACGTGCTTATTTCGTGTAAACTTACACGAAAATGTCAGATAAGAGATAAAACCTATGGAACTCAAGCGTTTTCTCCTCGATGAACTTCACCACTGGGCTCGGTCCAAGGACCGAAAGCCCCTTTTGTTGCAAGGCGCACGACAAACAGGAAAAACGTGGTTACTTAGAACCCTCGGAAAAACTGCCTTCAAGCATCTTTGCTACATCGACTTCGCAAAGTCTGAACAATGGATTGAACTCTTTAATCGCACGCGAGATCCCAGGGTCATCCTAGAGACACTGCGAGCCGTAAGCGACGTGCCTATTGAACCCGATAACACCCTCATTGTCTTCGATGAGATTCAGTTCTGTGAAAGCGCCTTTGGGGCTCTTAAATACTTTGCAGAAGAATACCCCGAGTACGCCATCGCAGCCTCTGGGAGTCTTCTTGGACTTGCCATCAAGAAGAAGGCAATTTTTGTCCCTGTTGGTTTTGTCGATATTAGGGAAGTAACGCCTTTATCCTTTGCTGAGTTCCTTTTTAATGCGTCGCCTAAGATTTATTCTTTCATCGAATCCTTCACGGATTTAACGGGCGGGCTACCTGAGGTCATCACTACTGAACTCATTTACGAATTTCGTCGTTACCAATGCGTAGGAGGTTTGCCTGCCATTGTTTCTACGCTCCTTGATGGCGCGACTTTGGATGCGATTGATGAAAAAATTCGCAGTCTATTGAGTCTATACGTTTACGATTTCTCACAGTACGCAACGCCTGCTGAAGCAAATCGCATTGGTCTCCTTTGGAATGCCCTTCCTTCGCAACTTGCTAAAGAAAATAAGCGATTTTTCTTCAGTTCAATTTCTAAAAATGCACGAAGCCGCGAGTATCTAGCCGCCGAGCAATGGCTCGCAACAGCCGGTCTTGTTCTTCCCGTTGCCCGCGTAAGTACCGCCCGAATTCCTTTAGCCGCATACAAAGAGACAGAATTCTTTAAGCTTTATCTTTTCGACATCGGATTACTGCGTGTGATGTCAAAAATGTCCGTTGAGACTGTTCTTACAGAAAGTCAGAACTACAAAGAGTTTAAAGGCGCACTAACAGAAAACTGTGTTGCCATTTCGCTAGCTCGACAGCTTGGCTACCCACCCAATTATTGGGCAAGTCGCAATCGGGCAGAAGTCGACTTCCTTGTTGAAGTTGGAAACAACGTTTGTCCCATCGAAGTTAAAGCAGGGACGAGTGTTCACACGCGTAGTCTTTCGGTTTTCGCTGAAAAGTTTTCACCACGCCTTTCTGTGCGTTTCTCAATGTTGCCTCTTTCTGTGAAAGGACACCTCTTAAACATTCCACTGCCGCTTGCGGATTGGTCTCTTAAATGGATTAAACAATCCTTGCCAACTTAACTAGGTAAGAGAAGGGGCATCTATCAGCTGAATCAGGCAAACTGCAAAAAAATGACAATTTTCTGGGCTGTGTTAGCCCCTGTTAAGTGAATCAGGCGAAAGATAGTTTGTCTGTCAACTTAATCCGTCAAACTAGCAAAAAACTGTCAACCTTTTTCAGGCAACGTCACCGTGGCAATTGGAGAATCGGAAAATTTGAAGATTTTAGGATTATAATCCTTAAAAACCTGAAGATTTTGGGATTATAAGACTAAAAATGCTTGATTCTGACTATATTCCGCGTTTGCTTGAAAAAGGGCTTTCTGACTTTGGAAAGTCCTGCCGCGCAAAGATCCTCTTGGGGCCAAGGCAAGTAGGAAAAAGCACCCTGCTCGAGAGACTCACTCGTGGCACAAAACGCATTGTCCTCTCGGGCGAGAACGAATCCGACCTTGCAGTTCTTTCTGATGTGGAAGGCTCTCTTCGTCTCACACAAGAATTCAAAGCAATCGTAATTGACGAAGCACAGTACATCCCTTCGATTGGGCGCATCATTAAGAGGCTTGTTGATACCAACATGACAGGGGCAAAAATCTACGTAACTGGATCAAGTTCCCTTGATCTGGCGGCTGGAATAAAAGAGTCCGCAGCTGGGCGCTTTGAGACAAAGAATCTTTGGGCTCTTTCCCTGGAGGAACTTGCAAGTAAAACCTCTTGGATTGAGAGAAAACGAGAACTCTCTCAACTTATGATTTACGGGATGCTACCTGCTGTCATTAATGAGCCAGAAAAAGCACGAGACTATCTCCTAGATTTTTCTGATGCGATTTTGTACAAGGATCTCTTTAGCCTCTCGGAGATGCGAAAGCCCACAGAACTCGTGCGCCTTGTGAAATATCTTGCACACAGTGTTGGCTCTGACGTCCGATACGGCTCAATTGCTAACGAACTTGGGATTCAAAACAAAACTATTGAGCGTTACATCGATTTACTTGAAGCGGCCTTTATCATAAAAGTCGTCCCATCGCTCTCGCGCAATCCGAAATCCGAACTCAAACTCAGTAAGAAAATCTACTTCTGCGATAACGGTATTCGCAATGCTCTGATTCGGGACTTCACGCCCCTTGCCGCCCGAGAAGATGCTGGGGCTCTTTGGGAAAATTTCTTTTTCACAGAACGCCTTAAATTTCATGCCAATCGACGCGATGGTGCAGAGATTTATTTTTGGCGCAATCAAGCCAAGCATGAAGTCGACTTTCTTGAAGTCCTTGATGGTAAGGTTCGTGCTTTTGAATGCAAGTTAAAAAACACGAAACGTACAACCGCTATTCGCGCCTACGAGAGGGCCTACCCAGAGAGTCCTGTGACAATAGTGACGCCAGAAAATATCGACAAAATTCTCACTTCCGCCTAGAGTCGCAAACTATCTTCGTCTAAGAGAAACTCTCGTAATCCCATCGTGATAAGCCCTTTCTCGTCACGACGAACTTTGATGTTGTCCCCTACAACAATGATCTTGCGAAAAGAATCGGGAATGCACAAAAGGCTACGCTCTTCTTGGTTTATTTTGTCTTCTGAAGCAAGTGAAAATGCCGATTGGATGTAACATTTTTCGCTCCCGTGCGTTGCGACGAAATCCACTTCCAACCTCTTTTTTGTTCGCTTACCCTCATGGGTTTCATAGTGTTCGACGATGCCAACGTCGACGCTGTAGCCTCGGACTCTTAGTTCGTTATAGATGATGTTTTCCATCAGATGCGTCTCTTCAATCTGACGAAACCCAAGGCGAGCGTTTCTAAGACCCACATCCTCAAAATAATATTTTGAAGGTGAGCCAATGTACTTTCTTCCCTTAACATCAAATCGAGAAGCTCGACTTATAAGAAAAGAATCCTCTAGGTAGTCAATATAAGTTTTGATTGTCTTATCGGTAATCGTCTTCGTTTTTACGCTTTTAATCGTACGAACCAACTTGTTGGGATTCGTGTAACTACCGATAGCAGAAGCGAGTACATCAACCAATTCATCGAGTTCTTCTCGGTTTCTAACCGCGTGACGCTCGACAATATCTAAGAGGTAGACATTATTAAACAAAGCGTTGAGATATTCGGCCTTGTCTTCTCGCTCTGAAAGCGTGAGGATGAGAGGAAGCCCCCCGTAAACAAGATAGTCATCCCAAGCCGCGTCATCTCCGCCTTGGTAGGAAGCGAGAAATTCTGAAAACGTCAGAGGATAAAGATGAATTTCATCGCCTCTTCCACGAAATTCTGTGATGACATCGGAAGAAAGAAATTTTGAATTACTCCCCGTCACATATACATCCACGTTTCGGATGTGTAGAAGGCTATTAAGAACATCCTCAAACTCGCTTAAGTACTGCACTTCATCAAGAATGACGTAGTAGTCACTATCATCTTTGATGGCCGCCTTGATGAAGGCAAGCATAGCATCGGGATCTCGCAACGCCTTATTGCTGCGGTCATCCAAGGCCACTTCGATGATGTGACTTTCAAGAACACCCGAACTTAAAAGATAGTTGTGAAACAAGTGAAAAAGAAGATAGGACTTTCCGCATCTCCGAATACCTGTCACAACCTTGATTAATCCATTTTTCTTTTTACGGATTAGTTTTGCTAAATACCTGTCTCGGCGGATTTCCATAAGCGTTCTATTCCGAAGTTAGGTTCACATGCACCACTTTTCGGAATATCTTACACTAAGCCTGATTGAATAGTACCAATCGTGTAACACTTTATTCCGAAACAAGTTGCAAATGCACCACATTTCGGAATAGAACGATTTAAGACACCTTAGAACTATGATGCGGTTCCCTAGATGCACATATGCCTAGATACACATCTTCCCCACAAGACGCAGAAAGAAAAACGGCGGCTCACCAAAAGGAAGAAACCGCCGTCTTTTAACGAAGAAGCTCGTAAGGGAACCCCTCCGAAATTTGACAAAAATTAAGCCTTCGTAGCCGCAGCCTGTTGAGCAGCAACTTCAGCAGCAAAGTCTTCGTTGCGCTTTGCAAGGCCTTCGCCCACAACGTAAAGCGCAAAGCCTGTGACAGAGGCAGACTTGCTCTTTAACAACTGCGCAACTGTAATCTTGTCATCCTTAACAAAAGGCTGATTGAGAAGTGTGACTTCCTTTAAGAACTTCTGCACGGAGCCTTCAGCAATCTTTTCAAGGATTGCAGCGGGCTTACCAGCTTCGCGAGCCTTCTCAAGAGCAACGCGACGTTCTGTTTCGATCAGTGCTGGATCAATTCCGTCCTTATCGAGGGCCTTTGGCTTAGAAGCGGCGATGTGCATTGCAACATCGTGCGCAACTTCATCATCTCCACCAACGACATCAACGAGAGCGCCAATCTTCGCGCCACCGTGCACGTAGCTGTGGAGTTTGCCCTGGGCTTCAAGGCGAACGAAGCGGCGAAAAGTCATGTTCTCACCAATCTTGCCAACAAGATCCTTACGGACCTGTTCCAAGCTCTTGCCATTTAGGTCAAGGGCAAGAAGCGCTTCGATGTCCGCAGGGTTCTTTTCAACGGCAAGACGCACGGCGTCTGCAGCCATCTGCTGGAACTCGGCATTCTTCGCAACGAAGTCTGTCTCGGAATTCAATTCAAGAATCGCACCTGTCTTGCCATCTTCACTGATGTAGACAGAGACGATGCCTTCAGCCGTGATACGTGCTGCAGCCTTTGTAGCTTTGTTGCCAAGCTTCACACGCAAAATCTCTTCTGCCTTTGCAGCATCACCTTCGGCTTCGGTAAGTGCCTTCTTGCACTCCATCATGGGAGCATCCGTTTTTTCACGCAATGCTTTGACCATAGCGGCGGTAATAACAGCCATATCTCACTCCTAAAGTGTCCCGCTTTACACGCCCACAAGGAGCGTGTTAGCGGGGATTAAAACGAATACCCGAAATTATCTTTTTCGGGCGCAAGAGACCTATTCGGCCGGGGTTTCTTCAACGAATTCCTCAGCGGGCTTATCACCCGTGGCGGCATCTTCCTTACCCGCTAAGACGGCATCAGCGATACCACTAGCGTAGATGGCAACGGCCTTACCAGAGTCGTCGTTACCCGGGATGACGTAGTCAACACCCTCGGGGCTGTGGTTCGTATCGACAACGGCGATAACAGGAATACCGAGCTTGTTAGCTTCGGCAATCGCGTTCTTGTGGAAACCGACGTCAACGATAAAGAGAGCATCCGGAAGGCTTGTCATTTCCTTGATGCCGCCGATGGACTTGTTGAGCTTTTCGATTTCACGACCGAAATCGAGTGCTTCCTTCTTTGTCATCTTCTCGACGCCACCTTCGGCGACAACCTGCTCCATCTCCTTGAGGTGCTTAATTGTCTGCTTGACGGTCTTGAAGTTTGTCAAGGTACCGCCTAACCAGCGCTGGTCAACCCAGCAGCAACCCGCTCTCTGAGCCTGCTCGACGATGATCTCACGACCACCACGCTTTGTATCAACAAAGAGAACCTTACCGCCACGGGCTGTGAGTTCACGAACGAACTTCTCGGCCTGTGCGAACTTCTCGACGGTCTTCTCAAGGTTGATGATGTGAATTCTGTTGCGGGAACCGAAGATGTACTGCGCCATCTTGGGATTCCAAAAACGTGTTTGGTGACCGAAATGGCAACCGGCCTCCAACATCTCACGCATGCTAACGGACATGTTTAATCTCCAAGGTTAGTGTCCAACGCCGCGGCTCAGTGACGGATTTTTTAGTTCACCTCGGACGAGCTTACGGCGCGCGATTTACAACCCAATGAAACAACAACGATTCATCGGACAATTTGCCTTTGTGCACTTTTTGCGCAAAGGTGGCGCATTATAAAGAGAAATCAAAGAAAATCGCAATGCCAAATGCCCTCGGTAAGTAGAAATCAACGAAGAAGCAACAGAAAGGCGGGAGACGCCAAGAGAAATTCCTTCGATTTCTTTCCAATTGCAGAGAAATTTTCACGGGGTATTTTTTTAATTTCCCCCTTAATCTCGCCCCTCGTTCATAGGAACGGCTCTCTTCTTTTATAAGTTAAAAACAATATATTCAACGTAAAAAATCGAATAAGAATAGAATCTTCCGCAATTTTTGAGTCTCTTCTCTTTGAAGAGCGGCTACGCCCGTCGAGGGTTCTCCCTGCGGGACTTTTCTATTAGATTTTTTTCGAAAATTCTTTTCAGTATGTTCTACGGTTGGAATCTCTGTGCACTTTCGACCTTGGGTAACCTCATCATCCAAGGAACTGCCATCTACAGTATGAACTCCTTTATCGAGCCCCTCTTTGAGGCTTACGGGTGGAGTCGCACGGCAACGAGTGCCTGCATGGGATTTGCTGCCCTTATCGGCTTTGGATGCGCCCCGCTCATTGGCACGCTCGATATGAAGATTGGCTCAAGAAAGATGATGTGTATCGGATCACTTCTTGCAGCCGCGGCGCTCCTTGGGATGGGATCGACCACAAACTACTACATCTTTACTGCGTGTTTTTGCATGGTTTGGGCCGCAAGTCAATGCTGTGGCGGTCTAGTGGCAAATGGCTTGCTTTGTCACTGGTTTAAGGTTCACCGCGGTGTTGCCTTTGGTGTTGCTGCAGTTGGCATGTCATTTGCGGGTTCGATTATCCCAATCTTCTCCCTTTTCTGCATCACACATTGGGGTATTTCTAACGCCTACTACATCTTGGCTGCTTGTGCGGCAGTCCTTTTTATTCCCTGCGCCCTTATGGTAAAAGAGCGCCCAGAGATGATGGGGCTCACCCCGGATGGGCTTCCCGTGCCAGAAAAAGAGAAAAAAGAGAGAACTCTTGATACGAGTGAAGATGCCGCGCACAAGAAAGAACCCTCAATTCGACAGTTCCTTTGCATGAAGGAAATCTATCTTATCGGCATGGGTGCTGGCTTAGGTCTCATGTGTGCCTCTGGCTTGATGTCGCAGTTAAAGCCCCGCTTCACTGAACTTGGCTATGACGCCGTCACCGCCATGACCTTTATGTCAATTGCTGCAGTCTCCTGCGGATTAAGTAAATTCTTTTGGGGGTGGCTAGCAGATACGATTCGACCGATTCGAGCCCTGCGGCTTGTGATGGCGCTACACATCATCGCCCTTGGTCTCTCGGTTATGCATTTCAGTTACTGGACAACGTGCCTCTACTGTATCTTCATGGGAGCATGTTGCGGATCGTATTGGACGCTTCTCCCAGCTGTCGTAGGCTTTTACTTCGGTCCCTCGCACTTTCTTGGAACCTACAGGTTTGTAAGTTTCTTCCTACTACTGAAATCCTGTGCCTACCCGATTCTTGGCTACTCCTACGATATGACATCCAGCTACGAGGCTGGCTATCTCGTCTACCTCGGGCTGGTCACAATCGGCTTTGTACTGACGCTCATCCTCGATGAGAAGAAGGGCTCTGAGTACAAAGCCATGGTTGAAAGAGGGAAGGCCAAGGCCTAAAAGACCTTTCTAGAGGAATGGCTTTGCTGCCAACCAAAGCACCACAAGACCAATGAGAAAGAAAACCACGGCTGTTGCTTGGTTAACGTGTCTATGGCCCGCCTCGCCTTCGAAAAAGCGTCTTGCGTGACCAGCGAGAACCGAGTACAGCAGGCCACAAGCCATCACCATGATTGCATAGACGACAATCATGATAGAAACCTGCGGCACGAAAGGTATTTCCGTTGAAATAAATTGCGGGAAAACGGAAACTGTAAAAACTAGCGGCTGTGGGTTCGTAAGGGAAATCAGCACCGATTGCCAGAAAAACGTATCCTCATTATTTCCCTTGTGTTCATGAACAACTACGGCCCCCTTCTTGGCCTTAACCCAAGATTTCCAAGCAAGGAAAAAGAGAACGAGAGCCCCGAAAAACTTAATTGCCGCATAAAGCGTTGGGCTTTTTTCAATGATGATTCCAAGGCCAGAAAGACCTGCAATCTGCAAAATGGCAATGCCAACAGCAAGGCCAAAAATTGCCCACAGCGTCCCCTTCCACCCACGTTGAAGAGACAACCCCATTACCATGATGAACCCCAAGCCGGGCGTCATGATATTGGCAAAACTTGTGAGAAGGAAAAGACTAAATAAGGACCAAACAACCATAGTGACACCGCCTTAAAAAAGACTGCGTTTCTTGGAACCCAATCTCCGCGACTTTAAAGAATTCCTTTGTCTAATGCCAAGTGCCAGGATGAAGCCAAAAATCAATCGCTCTTTCAAGGTAACGTGTCTTCGAGAATGGAGGAATACTCTCTATGAGCATGCTTCCATAATTAGACCCATCAAAGGCCATTGATCTTGGAATGATACGGGTGTCACCAACAATCAAAATTCCACGATCTGTTTCGCTACGGATCAGGCGACCAACTCCTTGCTTAAGAGAAATTGCAGCTAGAGGCACTTGATGGTCACGGAAGGGATTTCCACCTTCTGTGCGAATCCACTGGCACCTAGCTTCAAGAACTGGGTCGTCTTTCGGAGCAAAAGGAATCTTATCGATTACAACCAAAGAAAGCGCTTCCCCCTTAATGTCAATTCCCTCCCAGAAGCCCATCGTTGCAACGAGGATTGCGTGATCGGCGGTTCGGAATTTTGTTAAGAGGTTGTGTCTTGAGTCTTCATTTTGCACATAGACTTCATAGGCCCTGGCGTTATCTCGGACTCTTTCACGAAGAGACTCAGCGGCTAAAACCATCGCTTGACGGCTCGTACATAAAAAGAGTGTTCTTCCCTTTAGCATATCGATAATGGGCCAAGCCGCATCAACTAAGCGCTCTGTGAAAAGAACCTTGTCATTGGGATTAGGCATATCTGGCGGAATGTAAAGAAGCGCCTGATTCGGAAAATCAAAGGGGCTCTGCCAGGCCTTGGCTTCGGCGTCCTCCAAACCCAATTCTTTTAAAAAGTGCGTGAAATCGTCCTTTCCTGTTGCAAGGGTTGCTGAAGTAAAAACCCAAGCCGTATAAGGAAGGTTTTGAACCATTCGAGAAAAGTCTTCCGCGAAAGAAAGAGGCGTTTGCTTAAGCCGTAAATCGTGAGATGTGCGTTCAATCCAACGCACGTAAGGTTTCCCCGCTGCGTCCCGCACTAAATCCTCTGGTTTATGGAATGCCTTTTCCCAATGTGCCATAAGGTCAATCGCATCTGAGAGTAGTGCATGACATGCCTTAAGGTCCTCATCGTCTTCCATGACAAGCTCGACACGGTCAGCGAGTTTTGTTGCAGCATTCCTCGCCTTATGAAGAGGCTCTTTTGCTTGGGCAATATTCTCAATCTTGGAGACATTAACGGAAGTCCCTTCGAGAACTCCCAAATTATCTAATTCCAGGATAAAGTCTAGAAGCGAGTTGCGAGCCTCATCGTAGAGCGTTTCCCAAGTCTCCCCTTTATCTTTGAGAGACTGTCGGTGTCGACTCATCGTCATGCGACGAATGTCTTTATAGATGTCTCCAACAGCCCGCGTTGAGAGTTCTTCACTGAAGAAAGAAGAACCGATTTCCGCTAACTTGTGTGCCTCATCGAAAATAACGATATCGCTCTCGGGAAGCATCTCGGTATTAGATTGGTCTCGGACAGCCATCGCTGAAAGAAAGAGATGGTGATTAACGACAACAACTTCTGCCTCTTTGGCTTCTTGCCTTGCCCTATTTACAAAGCATCTTTCCGCAAAAGGACATTTTTGTGGGTTGCAATTTTCGCGTGTGCTCGTAACGAAGGGCCAAATAACAGAGTCCTCTGCAACACCTTTAACCTCTGCTCGATCGCCCGTAGAGGTCTCCATCGCGAATGCTTCAATGCGCTTTAAATCTGCAAATGCCGCAGGAGAAGGAAGGCCCGTAACTCTCGCTTCCTTCATACGTTTTAGACAAATGTAATTTGCCCTGCCTTTTAGAAGTTTTGCCGTGACGTGAATGCCGAGAGCGGCCTCAAGAGCAGGAATATCCTTTTTAAAGAGTTGCTCTTGAAGAGTCTTACCTGCAGTACTCACAATCGCTTTCTTTCCTGACATAAGTACAGGCACAAGATAACCAAAGGTTTTCCCTGTTCCTGTTCCCGCTTCAAGAATAGCAACGTCGCGTTTTTCTAAAGCAGCAGCAACCGATTGAGCAAAGGCAATCTGTCCTGGTCTACTCACGAAACCTGGACTTTTGCAAGCGAGCCGTCCTTCGGGAGAAAAGGCCTTACCGATTTCCCGAACAAATCGACTTTGTTCTTCCTCAGATTGCATTGCGCTTCCCGTTATTTCTTATTTTCGCGTTTGGCGCGCTTTTCCGCGCGACGCTTTAAAGCGTCTTCCCGCTCTGCAATGCGTGCTTTGTGTTGCGCTTCTCGTGCGTCACTTTTCTTTAGATTTTCCGATTCAGCCGCACGGCGCTCCTGCATCTTTTCTTCTCTTTTCTTTATATCTTTAGCACGAGTTTGCGCATGAGTGACGCTTGTTGAAGGTTTTGCATTTTTCTTAGGAGAGGACTTTGCAAAGGGATCTTTGGGGCCTGCTGTGTGACGGTTATCACGCTTAGCCTGTCTTGCCTTTTCCTTTTCGATATCGGCTCTTCGAACGTGACGCTTCGCTTCAACTTCAACAGCAATGAAACGGCGTTCTGCTCGAATCTTTGCACGACGCACATCATCTCTACAGCGATTGACAAAAAAAGTTTCAGAACAGCGTTTTGTCGAATAGTCAGCAAGTTGTTCAGAGTAACTGCGAGCCTTTTCAATCTCTGCGAGAATTTTCCTAGCTTCATCGACGTTTTTCACGGAGCCAGCGGGGTACTTCTTTTCTACCCAAGCCGATTCGATACCATCGATATCGGGGCTAAATGCGTTAGCAGCGAAAGCACTAAGAAGCAAAGAGAAAAGAAGGATTGTTTTTTTCATAGGAAAGCGAAGCCTCAAAAGCAATATTTCCTCCATTGTACATAGAGCGTTAGCAAATTCCTCGGTTTGCTTTTGACTTGGAAAACTTCTTTACGTTTCTTGAAATTTTAGAAAAAACATGCGAATTGTTTCAATAATGGTACAATTAAGGTAGAAAAATGAAACATTTTTTTTGAATTTTGGTAAGTCACATATGTCATTTAAGTCGCCCAGACAGCAAAGCATTCTTGATTTTATTTCAAACCACCCGCTCTCAAGCCGCGAAGAGATTCAAAGAGCCATATCTGAACATTTCGAAAAATGTTCGAAAGTCACTTTGCTTCGAGATATTGACAAACTCGTGCACGACGGACTTTTGGAAAAACAAGGGAAAACCAAAGGCTCTCTCTACAAACTCACAGACTCTGCTCAACTTCTTTCTTCGATAGACGTCCAAAAATACTTTTCCAAGCCAATGGATGAAAGGCTATTGCGAAAGAGAGGCTTTGACTTTGAGATTTTCCCGCTACTTAAAGGACTTCTCAATGAAAAAGAGAAAGAGACCTTTACCCTCCTAAATGAAACCTTTAGGAAAAAAAGGGACGAACTAACTCCTGGATTAATAAAAAAAGAGTTGGAAAAAATCACCGTAGAACTTGCGTGGAAATCCTCTCAGATAGAGGGTAACACCTACACTCTCCTAGAAACTGAGCGACTTTTAAAAATGAATATCGCTACACGAGGAAGGACGAGAGAAGAAACCATCATGGTTTTAAACCACAAGACTGCGCTTAACTTCATTCTTGAAAAGCCCACTTACTTTAAAAAAATCACCCCTAGAAAGATCATAGAAATCCATCAACTTTTAAGCGAGGGATTGGGGATCCCTACAGGAATAAGAACACGAATCGTTTCGATTATCGGTACGAACTACCGTCCGCTTGAGAATTCCTTTCAAATCGAGGTAGCACTTAGAAAACTTTGCGAGGTCCTAAATAGAACGAAAAATACACTTGAAAGAGCACTCATAGCGACGCTTATGATTTCCTATATTCAACCGTTTGAGGATGCCAATAAACGAACCGGGCGCATGCTTGGAAATGCCATCCTTCTTTCAGACGATTACTGTCCGATTTCTTACCGAAGTGTTGACGAAGTTGAGTATATGAAGGCCGTCTTGCTCTTCTATGAACAACAAAATATAAGTTACTTTAAAGAGGTGTTTCTGACCCAATTTCGTGAAGCAGTTGCGCGGCATTTCGGCTGATACGAAACACATCAGGGAAGACTACAAAGTAGAAGACGAAGGAGAGAAGCACAGATTGGCGATTAGAAAACCGAGCGGAATCGCTAAACAGAAAATAAAATCTTGAAATCGGAGTTGGTAGGTTGAAGAATGTGCCAGCGTCTATCCTCCTTTTCGCAGAGGGGTCGGTCCTTTAACGAATTAGCGCGCAAGCGCTATGACGATGCCGTTTGGCATCGCCAACAAAGGCAAAAGCCCTTTCTGCTCGAACAGAAAGGGCTCTTTGTCTTTTTCTTGGAGGATAGGCGAGATGAAAAAGTACAAACTGAAAACCTCGCTAATCTCCGTAGAAATACTAGCACAGTACGGAAGAAAATTTCGTGTTCGTTTAAGGTTTGGCCTGACGATAGGGATTGCCCTCGTGCTTATTTCGACGGTGATTAATTTGCTTGGGTAACCAAGTAACGAAAGAAGGGATGGAGGCACTTCATCCCTTCGCCGTTTTAAGGCTTCCCTTCGGGATTACTTAAAGCGATTTAACTTCCCGAAGAACATCGCAAAGATAGTCAACGTTTTCCTCTTTTGTTGCCCAACTCGTTGCAAACCGGACAACGGTCCGAGAATCATCAAGCGTTTCCCAAAAACCAAAATCCACCTTCTTCTCTAGAAGTTGTTTTGTCTTTGCATCTAGCGCCGTAAACACTTGGTTTGTTGGTGAATCAATATATAAGCCAAATCCGTTATCTAAAAGAGCCTTTCGGATTTTGTCTGCCTCCTGAACCGCTTTCTTTCCAACCTCAAAGTAAAGGTCATTTGAAAAGAACGTGTCAAACTGAATTCCAAGGAGACGCCCTTTTGCAAGGAGCGCTCCGTGCTGCTTTACCGTTGTGAAGAAGTGAGAAACCACCTTGGGGTTCGGAAATACAACCGCCTCTCCAAAGAGGGCTCCGCACTTTGTCCCGCCAATGTAGAAAGCATCACACAAACGGGCAATATCAGAAAGCGTCACGTCATTTGCTGGGCAACCTAATGCATAGGCAAGGCGAGCACCATCTAGGTAAAGCGGCAAACCCTTCGCTCGACAAATCTTACTTATGGCCTCGAGCTCAGCGAGACTATATAGTGTTCCGTATTCCGTTGGCTGAGAAATGTAAACCATGCCAGGTTGAACCATATGGTCCCTATTCTCATCTGCGAAAAAGCGATTTAGATAATTGACAAGATCTTCTGCAACAAGCTTTCCATTCTTGTGGGCAATAGTGAGAACCTTATGTCCTGCCGCTTCAATTGCCCCCGCTTCATGCAAACTCACGTGTCCAGTGTCAGCTGCGACAACTCCCTCATATTTCGCAATCAACGCGTCGATAACCGTTGCGTTGGTCTGTGTTCCGCCAACTAGAAAATAAACGTCCGCGTTGGGGGCGCTACAGGCAGAGCGGATTTTCTCCCTAGCTGAATCCGAATAGGCGTCGAACCCATAGCCAGGAGTTTGCTCGAAATTCGTTTCCTCGAGGCGCTTCAAAATTTCTGGCATTGCGCCTTCCATGTAATCCGATGAAAAAGATGGACGTACTTGCATAGTCGTAGATACACTGACAAATAGAAAGAAAAACCTAATTTTAGCAATGCCACGTGGGTTCAGAAGTTAAAATTTCCTTGTAAGTCAGTTAGAATTTTTACTTTTACGAGAACCTTCTACTGATTTTGTCCGAAAAGAGGGAAAAGACATGTTTCTTAAAGACAATTGGAAAGTCACGCTCACGATTCTTACCCTGAGCGCTGTACTGATGTCTTCGGGATACACGATGCTAATCCCGTTCCTGCCGATGTACCTTATCGATGACCTCGGAGTCGATGTCGCCGATGTTAATTGGTGGAGCGGAATCATTTTCTCGATTACCTTCCTCATTTCCGGAATCATGGCCCCGATTTGGGGCGCGCTTGCCGATAAGAAATCCCGCAAACTCATGGCAATTCGGGCGGCCTTTTGCCTGGCGATTTCCTACTTTATCGGTGGCCTTGTGCAGACGCCAATGCAACTTTTCGCAATGCGGGCACTGCAAGGATTTTCCGCTGGTCTTTGGCCTGCGACACTAGCGATTATGAGTGCGAAAGCGCCTGCCTCTCGCTTGGGATTTTGTATGGGCGTCATGCAGGGTGGCCTCACGGCTGGACACGTCATTGGACCCTTCTTTGGCGGCGTTTTAGCGGAAGCACTTGGTATGCGCGCTTCCTTCCTTGTCGCCGCCGGGAGTCTCACGACAATTGCCCTCCTGATTCTCTTCTTCGTGGAAGAGCCGCCCAAGGTTGTAGCCATTAATCCGAAACCCCTCGAAGTTAAACCGAAAAAGCGCTTTGTCCTTCATGAAACGCTACGCAATCCCACCGTACAACGCATGCTTTTTGCGGCTGCCATGGTGCAATTAACTGTCATGATGACGCAGCCCGTATTGCCGCTATACATTGGTGATCTTCAGCAATCGATGGAGCACTTAATCTTTATCTCGGGGCTAGTCTTCTCAATTGTCGGTATCTCAGGAATCTTTGCCGCTCCTCTCTGGGGAATCCTCGGTCAGAGTTGGGGCTATAGACCTGTGCTTTACCTATCGCTTTTCCTCGGAGCGACCTTCGGATGGATACAGGCGGTTCCGTTTGATTTGACACAATTTACGATTTGGCGCTTTATCGGTGGCATTGCATTTGCAGGGATTTTCCCCGCGATTAATGCCGTTCTCACGCAAGCAACAAGTCCTGCAGACAGAGGACGCGTCTTCGGCTACAGTTACTGCGCGCAACAGCTCGGTTCCGTCTCAGGGCCCATCCTCGGAGGGGCGCTTGCCACATGGATGAGTAACCAAGTTGTCATTGGCCTAGCAGGGGTTCTTCTCTACCCCGTGGTTGCTATTCTCTTTTTCTGCCGCCCGAAAGAGCGTCCCAGTGCGACGGGAACACCTGCGCATAAAATCGACAAAAAATAGTCGCATTTCTAGTCTTTCTGTTTGGGGAAAAGGAAAAGGAAGGAATGGTGCGGTCGGAGAGACTCGAACTCTCATGACTCTCGCCACAGCCACCTCAAGGCTGCGCGTCTACCAATTTCGCCACGACCGCACCGAGCCGATTTCTTTGCTCCGAAAACTCTTCGAAGAATGTTTTCGAAACTCGGCGAAGTTCGGCATTTTAACGAAAAAAATCAATAGGTCAAGAAAAATAATTCTAAAGGAGTAGAAAAATACCTAATCTATTGATAAGATTAGGTATTTAGAGATACACAGAGTTCCCTAATCGCCCTAAGGCGAAATACATATAAAAGGGAGCCGAAATTCTTAAAGAGAGTATTTTTGCATGTCTGAAAATCTGTACTTTGATCAGAGCGATCGAGATTTGCTCGCAATGGTCAATTCGACCACAGAAAGCCGCCCGAGTGAAAAGCTTGAACAGAAGCTTTTTAACACGGCCCTGCATCCACACGGCATTTTGAGTTTCGCAACATCCCGCGAAATTCGTGTCGCGCATGCTGTTATCAATCTGCTGTTTAGTATTGAAGGACGTAAAGACGCTGCCACACGTCTCTCGGCATTGCGGGCGCTTTACGATGAAGTGATTAACAGCGCTTCGACGCCTTTCCGCATTAACACAGGACGCGTCCTCGTGCAGATGATGAAAGATATCATCCGTGCTAAGGGTAATGAACTCGAACAACTTAAACTTATTCACGATTTCCGTAAGGTCTCCGCTGGGAACCCCCGCATTGTTCGTTCCTTCTTAGCCTCTCGCTATCTCCTTGAGATGCCTGAGAGTTGGGATCAACTCACGATGGATCAGCACGTGCACGATTCCAACACAAAGGGCCGCAAGAACCCCACGTACCTCATCATGGACGCCTGGGTTAAAGGCATTCGCAGTCTCACGGTGATTTATCACAATACGATTAACCCCGAGGCCGTAGAAGAACTTACAACTGCCGCAGAAATCATGAAGATTCGCGTGCGTGTTGGCCTGGAATTTCGCGCCATCTACCACGACAAATACGTCGATTTCATCTGGACACCGCGTGGCTTCTCAAATGCAGAGGACGTTGTTGAGTTCTTTAAGAGTGAACCCGTTCGCAAGGTACTTTCTGAAGGAGAAAAAGCTAACACTTGGTACTCCAATCAGACCTACGCTCTGCTTGAAAGTTTTAACAAAAACCACTTAGAAGACGTTGCAAAGCGCTTTGGTCTTGAAGCAATTACCCCAATTGACAAGGATGCATTCCGTGAATTTGTTGGTATCGGTAGAGCGAGCCGCTTACATCTGTCGGACTTTATCCATAAGAGTCTTATTGACTTAATGCGCTCTCGCGCTGAAGCCCTTCAGACAGCCCTTCCCTCTCTTAACGAGGAAGAAAAAGCGCATGCCATCGCTCAGATTGAAGACTTAGATGGCTTTACCTCCAATAAGATTCTCTCCGAATACCTTTGCGCTGAGAAGAACCCTGAGGTTCCAAACCGCGACGTTCCTGCTAATGATGGGCGTCCTCTTTTCCTGTCGATGCCCTTAATTGAACATCTAAAACTTGTCACAGACCTCCGAAGTGGTTACCGCACAAGCCTACAGCTCTCAGGGCTTGATGCCGCAGAAGTTCTAGAGATTCTCTGGGATGCCAAGGGACTTTTCACACACCTAGAGCGCATCAACGTTAAAGAGTACTTCGATGGTGAAGTTTATGATTTGAACCGCATCGGCCGCATACAGCGGCAGATTAATAAGGCTCAAATCATGGGGCTTAAAGGAACGTTAAGTGAACTTATCGTCGAAAACGCCAATAACGAAGAGCGCCGCGAGAAACTCACTTTGATTCTCAACAACCTCTCGGAACTCATTGCCATGTACGAGGAGACTCCTCTTGGGAGTACCTTCGGGACGGACTCCACGGGGCACGTTGGAAATCGCTTCGGTATGGGACTTGCGGTAGTCGACACATTGCCGAACGCAGCGCAAAAGAAATTAAAGGGTAACACGAAAGTGCTCCCCGTTAATGTGCGCTTTTCTGTACAGGATACCTATAGCGATGATGGCAAGCCTGGAGTCTTCACAAAGCTTGTCCGCAGCCTCAGGAATGACCCTGCCATCGGCATGGATAAAAAACGCGACTACATCATCCAGGAGCGCACGGTAAAAAGTGTCGATGCAGGAAACGTCGTCACTCTAGGCGGCATGAATGATGTCACAAGTAACGGCCTAAAAGAGACGAACAAATCGCAAAACGCTCAGGGAAAGAAGATTCCTACCAAGTACCTGACAACTCCTGTGCTCAATATCCTTAAGGTGTTCTTTGGCCTCATTCCTGCCTTCTGCACCTTTATGGTCACACAGAACTGGTGGTTCTTAGCCTGCTTTGGTGCCTTTATTTGGCTTGGCATCACGGGCTTTAGAAACATCATTCAGATGCTCATCGCCTCGGGGTCCTTCTTCGGAAGCCGCATCAAGTGGTACAAGACCGTACAGTGGACTCGCCTCTGTGAATCTCTTATGTACACAGGGTGGTCTGTGGTGCTCTTGGAAGGCATCATGCGTAATGCTATCTTGGTCGGTCTCTTTCAGATTAAGGTTACCGAACACCCGCTACTGGTCTTTACCGTGATTGCGCTTGCAAACGGCACATACATCAGCTCGCACAACATTTTCCGAGGCTTCCCGATGACAGCCGTTGTGGGTAACTTCTTTAGAAGTGTTCTCGCAATTCCTGTCGCGCTTCTTTATAACGCCATTCTTGCCTTCGTTTTGCCCTTTATCACCGACATGCCGGCGGCAGACGTATTGATTTACTCATCGGCAATCGTGACAAAGTTTGCATCCGACACGATTGCTCTCATGATTGAGGCAACAGCAGATCGTCGTAACTTCTATAGACTCCGTCGCCTTGACTACAACGCAAAGTTTAAGTCGTTCTTTGCCTGCTACGTCAAACTGGAAACGCTATTTCCGGAAAAGAACATGTTGGAAGTCCTGGCTGAACCGGGCGGATTCCGTCGTATGACAGAGGTAAAGGGAGCGCAGTTGCGAGAAGAACTCTTTGCGCACTTAATGGACTTGATGTACTTCTGGTTCTATCGGAACTCTAGCCACCAAGTTTTCGCATCACTATTAAAGCGGATGAACAAAACGGAGCGTACTGTTTTGGGAGCAATTCTTTTAGCCTTCTCGCGCAGTAACCCCGAGGATGCGAGAAGAATCATTGAAAAGTTCTTAGGCTCTCGCTCTGCAAAGTGCTTGGCTTTCTACAATGAAAACTTTACACCCTTTATCAAGGCAATGAGTCGCTTCTTCCCAGAGCTTCAAAAGAAATAACTCTCCTTTGAGAGGGATTTCAACAGCCCTAAAGACACAGACGGGAACCAGAATTGGTTCCCGTTTGCATCTAGAGATTCACATCGATTAAATATCGAAAATCTTCTCTAAGGCATCACGATCTCTGGCAAGCTCGGGCTTCTCAGAAAGCACAATCATGAGCTTTAAGCGAGCCTTCGCAGCGGAGATTTCTCCTCCCATTGCAAGACCGGCACGGCGCGTGTCTGTGACACTACCTGGATAGCCATAGACGTCAAGAACACGGCCACCTGGAGTGCGAGTTGTGAGTACAACAGCAACACCCTTCTTCACGGCATCTTCAATGCCAGGAACCATGGGTGGCGGCACATTGCCACGACCAAAGCCCTCGATAACAATACCCTTAACGCCCTGGCTTACGGCAAAGTCAATGTAGTCACGCGTAGAACCTGTCATGCACTTAATGACGTCAACTCGTGCAGTGAGCGCCTTCGGAGCAAAGCGCATCACGCCAAGGGGTTTACGGCGCATGACAATCTTGTCGAGGTCGACATAACCAACGGGGCCCCACCAGGGAGACTGGAATGTCGCAGGATTTGCCGAGTGGGTCTTCATCACCTCTCCAGGAGCATGAAGCGTTTCATTAAGGCAAACGAGAACACCCATGCCGATGGCTTCCTTAGAGGCCGCTGTCTTCACGGAGCAAAGAATATTCATCGGGCCATCAGGACTCGTGTCCCCTGCACCACGCATTGCGGCGGTGCAGACGATGGGCTTTTCACTATGGTGTAAGAGATCAAGGAAGAAACTTGTTTCTTCCAACGTATCTGTGCCGTGTGTAACGATGGCACCGGCCACATCATCGCGCTCAAGAGCCTTCTCAATTGCAACACTCAAATCCCACATGTTTTGCGGTGTCATGCCAGGAGAAGCAATGTTGGAAAACTGAACAAATTCGAGCGGGGCAACATCACCCAATCCTGGAACTGCTGCAGCAAGGTCTTCGCCCGTGCAAGCAGGAACCAGGCCGTGTTTGGCCGGATCGTACTTCATGGCAATCGTGCCACCAGTGGCAAATACGATTACTTTTTTATCAATCATTTTTTTACTCCTTTAACTCTAGACGTATTCTGACGCCTACGCCTTAACTTTTAATCCGTGTCCTTGTGCACGAGAAGAAGCCGCCTTGACTTCTGCATACGCATCAGCTTTTCTCGCATTAAGGATTGCAACTGCATTTAAAACAACATCTGCAAAACGGTCAACATCTGCAAGTGTGAGGGCAGGATAAACCGTCTTTTCAATTTCCGCATTGGAGACAAAAAGTGATAAGCACCCTGTTGTCCCGGGGATTGCTCCGACGCCCCCCATCACCTCGTGAATGTCATCACTCATGAAGGTGATACCGCCCAAATCTTCTGAGGCGTAACGATTAATTTCGGCCGCAAGTCGAACCTTCTCCGCAGAGGTTGTGGCTACTGCTAACTTACTGCCAAGACTTGCAATGTGTTCGCCCATCTCCTGCGTGAGGCTCCGCATAGCTCCCTTTTTACGAGCAAGAAGTTCTCTTGGGAAAACAATCGGGTAACCCAACTTTTCTGCTGCGGCTTGGAGGCATTCACTCACAGTGACATTGTCGTCTCCCGCATAAGCACGCGTCACGAAGGTGGGTTCTGTGATTTTCGATGACACAGGCTCTGCGCAAACCTTTCCTTCAAGAAGGATTGTCGGCATTGCATCAAGCCCTAGCTCATGCATAGTAGCGGCTTTCCCTGCAAGGTTGACATTACCTTCAACGTCTTCATTAGGCCCCAAACCACCTGCTGTGGCATTGACAAGGGCCATCACGGAGACATCAATCCCGTCAACATTTAAGACGCAGGCTAGCCAACGGCCGATGTTGCCTGGGACCTCTTCCTCGCCTGTGCGGATAGCATCTGGAAAGTTCTTTGCAAAACTGTCGATAACAGCATTAGCAATTGCTGTCTGTAGTGCGACAGAAGCTTCCGCGGCGCCCTGCCCTAAGACACGACCAAAGGCTTTCATGGCATCTGCTTGCGTAGTAACGGCAGAAAGCCCTACTACACGATTGGCAAGTTCCGCCTCGAACGCGGTCACACCACGCCGTGCAGAGGCATAAGCCCTGCCGCCTGAAGCAAGAACCACTTCAAAACCGCCTTTTCTTCCCACGGTGGAACGCACTTCGGAAATTGTTAAATCGAGACCCGTAGCACGCTCTAAGATGCGTGTGACAGCGGCAAAACCGCCCGAGTCGTCCTGAATGAAGCCGCAATGGCTATTGGCGTGCCCGCAACCGACATGTCCAACGATACCAAATGTGCCGCGCGGAGCCTTACTCAACTGTGTTTGCATTGGCATTTTTTGCCGCAACTTTTCTTTGACTGAAAAAAGAAAAGCGCGGTTTTCCTTTTTCTCTTGTTAGATGTTTTCCCTTTCGGTCGAATCTTTAACTATTGAAAGGTTCGGGCGAAAAGAAACTTTCTTCTTATCCCCGCACAAGGTGCGAAGTGCACCTTGTACGAAGAAAGTTTTTTCACACAGGAACTTGCTGATTAGAAGACAGAAAGAATCGCTGTGATAATGAAAGCAACCAAGCAGCCCGAGAGAATAGACGGACGCTGGAAGGCGTTAGCAGCCTTAAGGTCGCTACCCGGAACAACAGGAATAACCGTAGCGAGAGCCGCAACTGGCCCACCCGTGAGGAAGTACTGAATCAAAGAGGCACCAGAAGCCGCCGCGAAGCAAGCCGCGAAGGGATCAGCACCGGTCTGAAGCACAACCTGGAGCATCGGGACCAACACAGAAACAGAAGCCGCATAGGACTGTGTAAGGAAGCCAGTGAGGAAGGCAACGCCAAAGAGAATCAGCACAGGCGAAACGGAGAGGATCGGGCCAACCGCATCACTCATCGTCTGAACGAGACCAATCTGCTTAATGACTGTGGACATGAAAAGGAAGCCAATCGTTGCAACAATCGGGGTGGCGATAAGAGAAACACCATGCATCATCGCAGCTTCAGCTTCACGAGCGGGCTTGTGGGCAAGGAGCATGCAGCTAATTGCCGAGACGAGGCCAACAAGGAAAACCGGAAAGCCAAGAACGAATCCAACAACCAAAATCACGAACGGCAAGAAGGCATTCAAGGAACTTGTCGCATATTCGCGGCTTTCCATTTCAGCCATAATCTTTGCGCGATCTTCAGCTGTGATCTTGATGCCACGGCGACGCATATCGGCGTTGCAACGCACGGCAGACACAAAGAAGATTGCCAAGCAAGCAATCAAACCGAGAACGTTAAAGAGACCGAAACTGATGCCCGCTGTTGCGATAAGAGCGACCTGTGTCGGGTGTGTGAAACCAGCGAGGTTACCGATGTGGCCAGCGTGAGCCTGAATACCTGCGCACTTGTTGGGGTCAACACCAAGGCGAACTGCGGCAGGTCCCGTAATGACAGCCGTAATCACAGGCTGTGTGAAACCCGTCAAAGCGCCGATGACGCCAGCAGCGATACCGCCTGCCGTGCAGACGCCCGTGCCACCGCCAAGTTTATTGCCGACGCGCACGATATCGCGAATGATGACATCCATGAAGCCTGTGGCTTGCATAATGCCAATAAAGAGCAAGATACCCGTCATATCTGCAATAACGGGATTCAAACCAGACTGAACCATCTTTGCGATGGTCATTCCAGGACCGCCTGTAATCGGGAAGCCAGCGACAAGCGCAGAAATCATTGCGCCAACGATAGCCGTCATGTAAATAGGTGTTTTGCCCGTAATCATCAACAGTAGCGTCGCTACCATAATGATTTGAGCAATCATTGATGCTGTGGACATTTGAAATCCTCTCCTTCAAATTTGGACGAGAAACCCTTCTCGTCTCACTGGCATTTTGCAACTTTTACTTACAGCTCGCCGTAACTAAGTTACATATTCGGAGAAGATGCAATAAAAGAATTTGATGCGTTTTGTTTGATTTTATTGCGAAAACTCTAACCACTTTCCAGATAGTACTGTTGTATGCAATACCTGGAGTTATGCATTTTTCACATAATTCGTTTGCATAACCGTAAAAATCTTTGGGTTTTTCCTTACGAGATTGCAAGCCACTGAAGGACAATCGAAGAAGAGGTCTTCGCAGCCTTTGCGGCAAAAGTTGGAAAGTCCTCTGGCGCATTGCCGTTTGCCTCGTCGGAGGCAACGCGAATTGCCGCATAAGGAACCTTATTAACATAGGCTACATGTGCAATCGCTGCGGTTTCCATTTCTGCTGTGACAGCGCCAAATGTCTTAATGAGCCACTCGGACTTTTCATCGCTAGCGACAAATTGGTCTCCAGAGGCAATTAGTCCTCGGATGTAGTTCACTCCCTCTTTACGGCAAACAGCCTCAAGGGCATCTGCCATTTCTTTATCAATCGGAAGTTCAATGCGATTAATACCAGAAATAAAACCCACTGGATCACCAATAGCAGAGGTATCCATGTCGTGCTCAACGCAGGAAGAGGCAACAATCACATCCCCAATATGGAGTTTTTCTGAGAGAGCACCACTGACGCCCGTATTGATTAGTTTTGAAACTTTGTAACGAAGAATCATCGTCTGCGCACAAATGGCAGCAAAGACCTTACCAATGCCACACTGAGCAACGACAACGTCTTTGCCTTCGAGTTTCCCACTTACGTAGGTAATGCCACTTATCGTTTCCTCAGCCCTCTCTTGCATCTTCTCCTTTAAGAGATCTACTTCAAGAGCCATTGCCCCGATGATTCCAATCATGCGCCTTACTCCTTGTAGGTAAAGGTTGGATTTGCGATTGCCTCTAAAACGCCACGATAACGATGGCATTCAATCTTTGCGGCTTCTAGAGAAAGTTCTCGGTAATTTCCACACTCCCGAGCTGAGGCTCCGAAAACCTCTCCCTCGTGCGCCTCGGTTTTCTTTAAGCAATCTAGTAAAACGGAAAGCACCTGAGAGTTCTTAGCATTCCTAACCAAGAGATAGAAACCCGTGCGGCACCCCATAGGCCCGAAGTAAATTACATCCGAAGCGATTTCCGAATTACGTAGCAAAGTTGCAAGCATGTGCTCGACAGAGTGAATCGTCACGACATCCATGTAATCGCCCGCATTCGGCTTGCGAGTTCTTAAGTCATAGGTTGTCACATCACCATCGATGCGAGAAACATAAATCCCCGGTTCAAGCACATTGTGATTAACTTCAAAACTCTTAATACGCTGCATGGGTTTTCTCTTACGCATCCATTTCTTCTTTAGAGAGGCTTTCCATCGGAAGAGAAAAGCGGTAACGGCTCTAAGAAGCGAATATCTTTTCTCTTACTCGCGTCTCCTTCAGCGAGCACGGCAAGACGCCCCACAACAATGCCTCCTGCCTTACCAATGAGTTCTTCCATCGCAGCAAGTGATTCACCAGTGGAAATAACGTCATCGACAATGAGGATGCGTTTGCCACGAATAAGCGCGATATCGTCCTCGGGTAGATAAAGCCTCTGTTCACCTGCGGTCGTAATTGAGTGCACTGTCGCCTCAAGAGCTTTACCCATGTAAAGCTTCATTCTCTTACGGGCAACGAAGTAACGAGGGGCATGGGCACGGCGAGCCATTTCGTGAATGAGTGGGATGCTCTTTGCCTCGGCGGTGAGCATATAGTCGTACTCAGGAGCGAGTTTAAGAAGAGCCTCTGCACAGGCAACAGTAAGTTCCGTGTCCCCAAGAAGAATAAATGCAGCGATAGATACCTTATCGGAAACAGGGAAAAGTTGCAGATTGCGTTTAAGTCCAGCGACTTCAATGGGGTAGTACATGAGAAGAAATCCGGCGAAAAATGACAAAAGAAAAGGAGCCATAAGGCACCCACCAACCGTACTTAATTCTACCCTCTCACGGTCAATTTCCCCGCATCAAAGAAGATTTCAAAATAGGCAAAACCTTATTTCTTCTAAAGGCTCATTACGGCAAGGTTCTCATCTTGCGTAAAAATTGTGCTCACCCATTAGACGTAAGTCATTTGGAAGTTTTCCACAGTTTCTGTGGAATACGAAGAGATTTCGCTGAAGAGAATGCCCCAATGCATTGATTCCATTAGAGTGCCAAATTTTAGGGCACAGCTAGGGTCTTGACTTTTGTTTTTTTCTTTTTGCCTAATTTTGGCAAATTCCCTTGTTTTCTAGTGCGCTGTTCTATTGGAGAAATTAAGGTTATTGACAGTAACCTTATTGGCAATAACCTTATTTTATGTTCTATTTCAACAGACTAAAAATGTAAGAGACCTATCCATGCCTAAAAATGATGTCTATCCAAATCGTTTTTATGGGCACCCAAAAGAACTTCGTCTTCTAAGGGAAGGGAACTTTCGCTTGACGTGAAAGAAAAAGGCATTAGCCGTTTCGTCACTCTCACGGGACGCCGCCGCATCATAAAGACGCGCCTTATCTTACAAGCGTTTCCCTCTCCTTAGGGAGAAGGAAACACCTGCAGTCCATTCACTTTTAAGGTGGCCCTAGAAAGTAAAGTTTCTTGAATCAACCTCGCGGCCCTGAATCGACTCTGTCCAATGATCCGTAATCACGTTTTCCTTAGGCAAAGTCAACTTCGTAAGCCGCTTCTTCTCGCGTGCAAATACCTTCCGAAGTTCATAAATTGCTGTTTCAAAATCCGGATAGCTTGGCGCCTTTAAATCAAGCATTGGGAACCACTTTATCTGATCCGCGGAAGCAAAGTACTTCGATTGGATTTGATCACTAAGATAAGACATGTGGTAACTCATATACACCACACCATCGGAAGAAAGCGATGCACGGTCAATCTTTCCACTTTCCCCAACGATTAGGCGCACAAACACATCAGAACCTAGCATCGAGTAGATTGAACCATTGCCGTTGTAGACGATGCCTTTGCCGGAAGCCTTCCCATCTGCAATCCGAATTTCTCCAGTCGTATCAAGCGATGTCCTGTACACACAGACTGGTCCCTGGTATGACGCAAGGTGATTCACATCAATAGAGGCATTCTCTGTCATGAGGCCAATCTCTGTGGATACCACCTTACCAAGTTTTAGGAGCCCCGTACTCGTATCGCTGTTATAAGCAGTACTCGCATAAACGCCATCAAGAGCGGAGATGTCTTTTGCGTCAATAGCGCTGGCCCGGAGAGAAACCTGTCCGAGAGCGGCGAAGTCATTTGTCACTGTAAGAGCAGAGCCGTGTCCGTAAAGATCCAAGCTTCCGAAGAGAACGCCCGCGTAGGACGTGTTTTTGTTAATTGTGACAGTCGTATCTGCTCCCGTTGTCCAAAGCGTTATGTCGCTCCCCGAATCGAGTTGAGCCTTGCTGATGACATTACCTAGAGAAGCAAAGTAGATACCACCTGCGGCTTCTGCCGTTAACTCAGGCGTCTCAATAGTCGACTCCGAGATTTGGAAGATACTTCCTGCGGAACTAAATGCTGCAGACTGTGTCGCAGTAAGAGAAGTCTTTCCTAAAAGGGAGATTTCACTATCCGTTGCCTTAAGGTTCACCGTCTTCGAAGAAATCTCAGCATCCCCAGAAATATTGATATCTTCAACCTCTGTTACCAAGGAAACCTCTTCTGCGGCATTTAGAGACGCATTTCCTCCAACTGCAATACCACTCTTTGATGTAAGTGCGAGATTCGTAGCCGCACTAAGAGAAGCATCGTTAGCGTTAATAGTCCCATCTTCTGCCTTTACCGTAAAGGCATCATCAGTAGTTTTAGCCGTACGTCCTTCGAGATTTACATCCGTTCCAGCGGTAACACTAAGTTTCTTAGCAGTTACCTCTTGAGAGGAATTCGTAGTTGTTAGATCAACACTTCCTCCCGTAGCCGTAACCGACACATCACCCTCAGTTGAACTAATTGCCGCTCCCGCAAGAGAGACATCTTGAGTGGCGGTGATGTTCGCTCCCTTGGCACTTAACGATGCATTCCCTGCATTGATATCCTCTGAAGCTTTAAGTGTTAGAGCGTCTGTTGCAGTCACAGTGCGGTTTGTAAGGTTCACATCCGTTCCAGCGGTAACACTAAGTTTCTTAGCAGTTACCTCTTGAGAGGAATTCGTAGTTGTTAGATCAACACTTCCTCCCGTAGCCGTAACCGACACATCACCCTCAGTTGAACTAATTGCCGCTCCCGCAAGAGAGACATCTTGAGTGGCGGTGATGTTCGCTCCCTTGGCACTTAACGATGCATTCCCTGCATTGATATCCTCTGAAGCGTTAAGTGTTAGAGCGTCTGTTGCAGTCACAGTGCGGTTTGTAAGATCTACGCTCTTTCCTGCCGTGACAGTAAACTCCTTGGCCGTAATGGATTTAGTGGAATTCCCTCCCACAGTAAGATCTGCCTCCCCCTGTGTTGCAGTGATAGTCACATTCCCTTGAGAAGAGGCAACCGAAGCTTCTTTAAGGACTACATCCCTTTGGGCAGAAATGACGGCACCTTTTGCCTCTATCGATGCACCTTCCGCTTGAACGCTCCCCGCTTCGGAAGTAACTGTTAGTAAATCATCTGCTTTAAGCGTTGTGCCCTTAGCTTTAACTGCAGTTTCTCCACCTAAAGTAAGCGTCGATGTGCTGATAAGTACTGCGCCATTTGCATTCAATGAGCCTTGAGCGTCAAGTGTCATCGATTGCGCCGTGTTGAGCCTGTTCCCTGTGACATTAACATCCTCACCAGCAGTAAGACTAAGAGACTTGAATGCAGTAGCAGTCGTTGCAAGGTCGCGTGTCAGTGTGACAGAGCCTTCGGCGGCATTTGCAGTAAGAGCCACTTTATTTGAATTTTTAAAAGTGGCATTCTGAAGAGAAATATCCTCTTTAGCCGTGATATCCACCGTACTATCGGCTGTCGTAGCCGCATTAAATACCGTACCATCAGCCACCACACTACCCGATGTCGAAGCCGAGAGGTCAATATCATTGGAAGTAAGCGTTGCGTTAGACACGGTTAGTGTTTTAGCGGACTCGAGCGCTAAGGAGCCTTCAGAAGAAACAAGACTACCGTTAACCGTGAGATTTCCCTCGGCTGTGATGCCTAAGCCATTAGTTGCCTCAAATGTCGAATTGGAGTCCACACCAATCGTGCTATCACTATCTCCAAGAATATCCAGATAGAGCGTCTTTACCTTTGTGACCGAATCTCCATCAGCATCAACCAAGACAACCTCGGGTTTTCCACTTTCTTTTGACTGAATACGAAGAGATGCTGTACTAGAACCAATCTCCGTTTCTTCATTTACGTGTAAAACAATCCTGCCTGCGGAAATGTAGCCTTCAGCAAGTTGCCCTGTTTCTGTAGTAAAGAGGATCTTCCCAGAGTCTATGTCAAGAGTCTCTTCTGTTGATGCAGAGAGAATCGTGAGCGCTTCTCCAAGCTCTTTAACATAAATCCCTTCTTCAGCGGAAAGTGCCACCCAGCCACTCGTGTCAATCTGCACTGGAATTGTTGAAGTACCAATAGTTCCAGTGCCGCCACGAAGCGTGAGATTGGTTGCAGAAATCTTCGATTCACTTATTGCCTCAATTCCCTTTTGGCTCGTAAGACGCACCGTAGCGTCGCTTGCGGCAATATCCCCAATACGCAGTTTCTCGTTACTTGCGATGTAAAAACCTGTACCTGCCTGACCCGTTAAGCTTCCTGTGCTTGACGGAGTACTCGTTGTATCCGTCGTGAGTTTCACACTAATCGGCCGTTTGAGTGTCACTTCGACAAGTTTATTTTCTGCATCCCACTTCACATCATCAACATCCGCCCGAGCGAGTGTCTTATAAGCGGTTAAGCCATCTGAGGTTTCTGTCTTCAATTCACTAAAGCGAATTGTCTGCTTTTCGAGTTCTTTACCAGCACTATTTGAGACATTAATCGAAATGCTTTTGGCTTCGATATTGGGTTCTCCAGCAGAAGGGGTCGCACTCGAGTCTGGATTAACAATCGCATTAGAAACCGCATAGAGCAGTTCGTTCTTATCCCAGCCGTAACTGGAGCTTGCAGCAATCGTTTTACTTAAGTTGCTCTCAGAATCTGCCTTCGCAGCCTCGATTGCCGCATCAACTGTTAAATAACTACTGTACTTTGTTTTAAGTGCGGCAAAGTCACTCTTTTGATCATCAGTAAGTGCCTTCTGCTCCTTCTCAGTTAAGGCTACGTAATCGGCATATCGCGAGTATTCCGTACGAATAATCGTCTCCTGCGAAGCAACGTCATTCGTGTATCGCGTTTGACCATTGTTAGACCCGTCAGAAGCTAGGATTCCTGCGTCAATCCAAGCTTGAATCTTCGCTTCAGCATTCCGATTATCAAGGTCTTCGCGTGAGATAGCATCCCAAAGGGTTCCTCCCGTTGAAGTAATCGACACCGTGTCTTTGGCCTTGACCTTTCCGATGCCAATATCCCCTGCAGAAGTCAATGTCACACTTCCCGCCAGCGCTGTTGCGTCAAAACGCCGTGAGATATCGCCTTCCCCTTCGTCCCCTTGAACAAGGTTCGTGACAACGATGTTACCTTCGCTACTTGTGAGCGCAGCCTGATAAGCTGTGAGATTCATTACAGTGAGATTTTCTCGAGCTGAAAGATTCACGCTACCCGCTGTAAGTGTATCCGCATTGAGCGTTGCGCCATCCTTAACGCCTGTTGCATCAATGTGGATAGCCTCTGTCATCGACGTTGTCGCTGTGAGCGCGAGGTTGCCTTCCGTATTTGTAACCCGAATTGGGGATTCATCGGAGCCAATTGCGCCAGTTGCAGATAGCGTGACTGTCTTAGCACCCGAAATTAGGGAATCACTTGTTTCATTGGTAATCGAGCCCGCTGTGGCATTGAGCGTAACTGTTCCATCTTTAGCAACGATTTGACCCGCTAGAACGATGTCCTTGCCACTCGTAACAGAAACCGTATTGTCCCCTTTCACAAAACCCACATCAACCGATTCATTGGCTTTCACGGAATAGGTGTAGACCTTTGTTCCAGTTATGTTTCGCTGTGCTACAGAGATATATTTTCCATGCCAATGAAAAATATCATCGTACTCTGTCGTTGTTGTCGTCTCCCAGGCCCCTGTTTTTGTCGTGGTATCTTTTCTCCAAGCATTGAACTTGTAGTTACCGTCTTTGTGCATACCCACATACAGCGTCGTGGCTGAACCTAGCGACTCATCACTTACTGGCTCAGAGTTGATTGTTGTTCCCCACTCACTTGGGTCCCCAGGTCCAAACCAATCCCACCATTTAAATGGTGTTTCTTTCGTTGTTTTTTCTACTTTACCAGTGCGATATCCTTCAGACCAAATGTAAGAAAGTCCTGGGGTGGGCGCAAAAGCGTTTTCTGTTGCATGCGCAAAAAGATAGGTACCAGCGCTATCAACTAAATCCGTTGCGTCCTTCGTGGTTCCATCCTTATAAAGAACTTTTTGACTAAAGGATGTAGTTGTGCCATCGTTTTCCCAAGAGTAGATGCGAGCAACTGCCTCAGAATTTGCATCTGACTTCGTCTCGCCAGGCGAGGTCGTATCGGTAATCTCAACAAGACCATTGCCATTCTTTGTAGAGATATCTCCAAGACGCACAGAGTGAGACCCAGAATTGACTGTGATAGAAGCAGATCCTGCGGCCGCATAAATCTTTCCACCACCTGTGCTCGCAATGCGACCCGTGAGATAAACATGTCCGCCTTGCGGAGACACATCATCGACAATGACGCGATCATTGACCGGGTCATACCAAGCCGAGATTGTCATCGCATAGGTACCGCTTGTAGTCTTATATTTGTCCCCCTTGGCGATGAGGAATTCATCGGAAACAGGGTTAATGTCGCGCTTAGCGCCAGCCTGTATCCACTTTTGCTTAATTGTTGCGACTTTTGCTTCAAGCTCAGAGGCAGAGATATCGAGCGTCCAAGAAGAGTAGCCACTCTGAACATAACCATTTAAGTTAATGTTGTCAGCGGCGATAAAGACGTCACTTCCTGCAATGATGCCTTCGCTTCCTTCCCCTGTCGTTGGAATCTTAGAGTCCGTTCCCTTGTAGACGATTTTATTGATATCTGCGTCCGTTTCTGTCTTTGCCGCGGCGACTTCATCTTTCCACAGGTTTTCAATGTCGCCTGCGATGTTTCGGCTTCCTGCTGTGTAGGACTGCATCACAGACCCTGTTGCCGTAAGCCCGATTGTCGTCGCAGCCGCAAGCCGCTTGCCGACAACAAATAAGTCTCCATTCACATCAATCTTAAGAGATCCCGCATCGTTGGCAACAACACCGCAAATTGTCACAGTATTATCGGGCTTGATTGTCTTTGTCACCACCGAGCCGTCCTTGGTTGTCTTGCCCGTTAGAGTGGCATTGGCACTTTTAGATGTAATTTGAATCTTGGGATCTGAGGAAGTTTCCGCAGAAGTCACCTGTCCGCTAAAGCCATCAAATCTACTGACTTTCAAATCATTTAATGTGACAGCTCCGCCCTTTTCAAGAATGCGAACATTCTCCACCGTAAGGGCGAGGTTGCTCGTATTATTAATCGTGATTTGATCTGCGACATTTGCGGTAATTTTGCCCGACCCTGTAACAGAATCCGTCCTAAAGTTAATGTCGCCCCCAGCAACATTAATGTCGCTCACCTTGATGTAACCGCGCTTGTCGGAACTAATGATAGAAAGAATATTTCCATTACTATCAAAGGTTGCAAGGTTCTGGTCTTTCATCTTTTGGCGTAGCAACTGAAGTTCTTGCCTGTAAGCAAGAATCGCAGTAACGCCTTCGTCCGAGGCTGAAAAGTCCGAGATAAGGCTTTGGAGTTGTTTGTAACGGGTTGCGTAGACGTTAGTAACATCTTCTACACCGTATGAGACTGTTCCTTCAACGCCCTCGTGTGTGTATGTGGGCTCATCGGCTGCACCATCAATCTCAAAACTTCCCACCCCTTCGAATGAAGTTCTATCCAAATCGGCAATCCCGCTGAAGTTCAGAATCGATTTCGTTTGAGTTCCAGCTGTGACATTTCCGTTGACGACAATCGAATTCACCGGACTAAAGCTGTCTGGATTTTTGTCTCCTGCTCCACTCGAAGCAATACGGACGAGTTCCGCATCTGACGTGGAGAAAATCTGCCAGTAACGTGCAAATTCATTGAGTTTCCATTGTCCGATATCTGCCGTTAAATCGATACTCCGAACGGCCTTCACATCACCATTTAAGGTCAGACGATTTGTAATAGCAAACGTATCCTTTAACTCTGAGTCTGCGCCCCCAATCGAGTGTGCATACGCGTGCGTGTAGCCAGTGAAGTCAAAACCTGCCTCATCCCCTACTGCGTTACGTCCCGCATAGATTGCAACCTTCCCTTCGCCTTCAATCTTGGAACCTGTCCCTGTTTCCACAGTGATGTTTTCGGTGATCTTATTCGTAGAGCTGGCCCCCGCACTACCGAAGGCTGCGCCCTGCACATCGCCAATCGCCTCAATCGTGCGGCAAGAAGAATTGGCTGCGGCAATTGTCACTGTCTTATCCGCATCCGTGTTCTTTAGAACTGCGTCCTTGCCGATGAGAATCGATGTATTTTCCGTGATGGTGTTGTCGTTATAAGCCGTGACACCAACAGCAGCTCCTGCAGTCCTTGCACGGGCTTTGAGGGTAGTTTCCTCTGTTGTCTGAGACGCAATCGTTAAGGAGCCGCCAGATGTGAGTTTCGTACCATCGCTAATCTTCACAGCCCCCGTGCGATTAATGGTGTTGTTAATCGTTCCATTAGTCCCAGAGACTGCACCGTAGACTGCCGTATCCACTGCGTAGGTTTTCCCACTGATAGCGCCAAGCTTAATGTAGTCAAGAGAAGCAATCGTAATGTCGCCGCCAACGTCCCATGTGCCACCGATTGTTAGGGTTGCAGCCCCTTTGAGTTCGTTATCGACCTGCGCAGAGGATCCCCCTACGAAAGCGCCCTTCGTATTATCGGCGAGGAATGTCGCATTGAGTTCACTCACATTAGAGAAATAGGCACCATTTTTAACATTCCATTTCCCTGAGAAAGTCGAATTAATTGTTGCGCTTTCGTTATGGACAACGTGTGCAGCTTTCGGACTTATCTCAACGGCGGCGCCCCCTGCGGCATAAGTGTGAAGCTTCGAAGATTCTTCGTTTTCAGAATTAAAATAGAAGAATAAAAGTTTCGCATCCGTTGCAGAAACGGTGCTCGTAAGTTTTGACTTATGGTTGACCTCAGCGTAACTCGACCCGCCAGAGATGAGGCTACCAGTGCCTAAGTCTGACTTTGCGTCATAGACGCTATAGGCGCTATTTTGCAAAACAAGCGATGTTGTGTCTGCAAAGCTATTTCCCGTAACAGTCAGATTAGTCTCTGTTTCGTTCGTAACTTTTGCCGTGTTAAGTGCGAGTCCGCCTGCGATTGCACCGCCATAGGAATCAACCTCTGCGGTTAAACTCAAGGCGTCTTTATTTGTCTCTTCAAGGCTTGTGTCGTAATTGTGATTACCCGTAAAAGCACTAACAAGAACAACTGAAGACTTCAAGTCACCTCCTGTCAGCGTGACAGAAGTCTTTCCAGAAGCTGTTGTATAAGCGTGAAGCACGCCGATGTTAAGTATCGAACCGTAACCCTGATAGGATTTCGCAAATAGCGTTGCCTTATTAAGCGCCTCGACACTAAGTGATGCACCAGAACTTCTCAGGTCATCGATTGCAATCGTTGTGTTTCCTGTATCGGTAATCGTTGCTAGGGCACCTGTACCATTGAGAATGCCACCAGCGCCTGACTTCACCTCGGAGCTTCTATTCGTAGCGCGCGTTGCAGTAACTTGCGCATTCCCGCTAACCGTGGTTTGGTTACTGATGTTAACGGCAACGCTACTCGTATCATCGATATTGGAAACGACACCTGACCCTTCTACTAATGCGACTGTTAAACCAAAAGAATAGGCCTTTTCGCTAGAAGCATCTTCAGCACTAACGGCGATGAGACCTGACTGTCCAGAATTTAACTTCACATTGTTAAGAATGACGTTTGATCCCCCTTGGATATCAATATCAACATAAGAGGCTGCAGCCGAGGCTCCAGCGGCAATTGCCTGATAACTCCTAATCTCGGTTTTTCCGCCGATGGCGGTTCCAATTGCACCGTTTGCTGTTGCAGTAACGGTAGAGCCTGCGATTTCTGTTGTAACGTTACGTTTTTCTCTCAGCGTTGCAACGGAGGCCGCAAAAAGACCAATACCAAGTTCTCCATTACCGACAACAAGCTTCTTTTGGGCCCAAGAAGCCGTATCTTCCTCGGCTGTGATTGACACAGTCGTCGCTTCAATCGTAGAGCCAGTCACCTTAACATGTGTACCGCCCTTTTGCCCCGAGCCAGACGCTGAGCTCGCAGCCGCTTTGAGCATGTCTCTCTTTTCTTCGTCTGTAAGCGTCTTCCCAGCACCATCGATGACCGTGGCAAAAATCCCGGGGTTGTCCGTGCTGCTAGCGGCGCCATATGTTTCTGTGTAGTCTGAGACATTTCTATCTAGTTCATTGAGGTCGGTATCTGCTGTCGCAAAAGGATCACCTCCCTCTCCTACAACCGTTGCAAGGACATTTGCACCCAATGTCCCAATGGCAAAAGAAGCAAAGACGTTTGTGGCATCCAGGTCTCTGTTTTGCTCGGCTTTGATGGTAACCGATTTGCCCTTTATGGTTGATGCATTAATTTCGACATCCGATGTCGCTAGGAAACGGTTACAAGCAACCAAGGCGCCTGCGCTTCCATAGAGTGCTCCTGTTCCAGTAAAACCGACCAAATCAAACTGGTCTTCCCCGCTAGAGGTAATCACAATTGTCGGCGTTGTTGTCTGTGCACTCTCTCCTTCACCCGTTGTTATACCGATGACGTGCGCACCTCCTGCTGTTACCTTCGAGAAGCCCTCGACGGTATTCACGATAACCGTTGCAGCCATAGCGCCATAAAGAGCGCCACTGCCAGCAATATCTACGCCAAAATTCTCTGTCCGCCTTAAGCTAGAGACGGTAACTGAATCCACTGCCTTGATAATGGAATTCCCGAGCGTCGTTTGTACGTCGTTGCCGTTATAGTTAACGATAACATTCACATCCCCGGCGCCAGAGCCCGCACCGCTACCCGAGATGGCAAGTGAATTGAGGCGCCCCAGGTAATCGGACTTTGCCTCAACGCTCTTACCCGTCAGGGTTGTTTGTGCCGTATCAGAAATCTTCGTTGAGACATCGGACTTTTGACGCGTCACATTAACAAGAAAGCCTCCGGCTCCTGTCCCAGAGCCACTTGCAGCAATCGCAAGAGAGGAGACGCCTTCTTTTGCTTCAGAAAGGACCTTCACGGCGCCATCCGAGGAACTAAGCGAGCCACCATCAACTGATGAACTGGTATCGTGCTCCGTTGTTGCAACATTGATAGCCAACTCGCCTGCACCCTTGCCAGCGAAAGCAGCAACCGTGAGAATATTATCTACGTTAGCCCAATTAGCAGATTCGACGCTAACACCTTTTTTCGCCTCGATAGTACTAGATTTGACTTCAGTCTTAGTACTGCCCCCGTGATAGGTCACGGAACCACTACCTGTGAAGGCGATGTTTCCAGAACCGGCTCCGTTGATAACAAAATTCTTAAAGGTTGCACTACTTGTTGCACCGATGCGTACGCCTTCGATTGTCTGTAATTGACGATCATCCTCTAATGAGGCAGCAATCGAAATGTCATTGACAATCCCACGATTAATCTTATCCTTATCGATTTTGCCTTTACTAGAAAGCGTCTCTGAGCCTGTACCAGAACTCTTGATTTCGCTTGACGTGACAAGCGTCTGTGTATCTCCAAATCTTTCATTGATAGCAAGAGAAAGCCCAACGGCTCCTTTATTTGCGCCTGCAACTTGTCCTGCATAAGAGCCAATTACATCGTCGCTTTGTGCATCAAGAGATGCAGGGCCTGTCAGGGCGACCTTGACATTTGTCAGTTCTGTCTTTGTGTTATTTGTAATCTTATTGAGGACAAAAGAGCCCACCACGGAAGTGCCTTGCGTAGAGGCCGCGCCACCGATACCAATGTTTTCTATTTCGTCTGCAGACTTGGAGGTAACTTCAAGGGTCTCTGCGCGAATCCGCGTGTCATTGATAACATCACGCCTTAATGCTGCATTGGTTGTTGTGTTGATGCGATTGACAGCAATACCAACGCCCAAGCCGAACTTCCCACCAAAAGCACCCGCAATGCCTAGGTTATTCACACCAGCGGCCTCGATTGCCTTCACACTCAGTGCCCCAAGAACCGTGTCCGTTGAATCGGAATTTACTGTGTTATCTGCCTTAAGTGTCTCCGTTTTCAGATTACTCGCTGTTGCAGAAACAGTGCGCTTAACTTCTCCAACGCCCGCAGCTCCAGCAAAGCCAATGGATACCCCCTGTCCGCCCTTGGATACACCCGCAGCGAGCGCAAGTGTGTGTAGCTTATCTGTGGCCTCTGCCTTTAGCTCTAAATCCGCAAGCGCTTGGGTCGACTCGTGCTTACGAACAGTAAGGTTTTTGACGTCAACCTTTGTGCCATCGCTACCTTCCCGACCTGAAATCGAGTATGCAACCGCGCCAGCGAGCCCAGCGTTATCGCTACCGAAACCAACAGCGCCCGCGAGAGTCCATAGTTCACTCGTATCCTTGGCATTAAATTCCGCCGATGTCGCATCCGTGATTGTTAATCCATCGACTGTGATTAGCGATACATTTTTTACTCGGTTAACAACGACAGAACCACCAAAGGTAATCTTTGAAGTGATCGACACATCTGCAGCCGCACCCCAAGCATGTGCGTTATTGATTGCCTTTGCACTAATAGACCCTGCGTTGACTGTTGCGTCATTCCTAATATTGACTTCTGCGCGGTTATCCGTATTCATCACCAGAACCGCTGCGCCACCACCTGAACCTTTACTGCCAAGGCTAATACCGAATTCGCCAGCGACATTAACTGTGGTCGCCTTCTGTCCAGATTCCACTGTGACCGCATCTGCTGAGATGCTTGAACCATCTACGGTTGAGACCGCCTTCTGATCAACATTCGAGACAACGATGGTACCTCCGACTGCGAAGTGGTGAGATTCTCCTCCCTTAGGAGCCGCAGCAATACCTGAAGCAACTGCAACGGTTGTTGCGTTGGATTCTGCGCGTTGTGTGTAACTTCCTGTTGTTAACGTCCCAGACGTTTCCGTTAGGTGAGAATTCAGAACCGAGGTTGTAAAGTCATTGTCAATTGTATTTGCAAGAATTGCGGCGCCTCCCGCATCATCTTGAATGCTTGAGGCAATGGAAAGAACGACGGTGCTTTGGACAAGACCTGTCTTTGTTGCAAGCTCTGAGAGTTTCTGTCCATTTTCCCGTGTCTGCTCTTTTTCTGTCTGAAAGATAACTTCCTTGTAGAAGTCTGCGTTGTTAAGTTCGCTACTGACGTTATCTGCAGATCTCGATTCTGGCGTCCAATCTGAAAGTTTTGTGAATTCCTCGGAATCGTCTCCCGTGACAGAGCCCGCGAGGATACGCGTTACTGCGCCATCCAAAAGCGTGATATTGGAATCCTCCACAGTAACAGAAATCGTGTTATCCAAAGTATTCACACCGACTGCTCCAGTAAAAGCAGTACTTGTGTTTCCCGTGGAGACGTTGGCTCCCACGGCTGTTGTAACCTGCGTAAGCGAAGTCAGGGCACGAACGTCAAACTTGTTCGCAGAAAGTAGTTTTGAACCCTTGAATGTAGAAGTAACGGTGTTGTTAATTTTTGCATATGCACCAATCAACCCCACGGATCTCGACTTACCGTCCCCACTTTGAAGCGAAAGGCCAAAACCAGTACCTCCTGTGACTTGCGTTTCTCCCGTCCAAGCGGCTTGATCCCAGGAGAGGTTCTGTGAGCCCCCAGTCTTTTGTCTTACGGAACTCACATCCGTTTTAACCGTATTTTCAAGGCTATTGGCACTGAGACTTGCATCAAAGGAATTTTGATTTCCCGCATCTCCTGAGGTTGTCGCAGCAATCCCTGCAGAAAGTCCTTCGGCAACGATTGTTCCTTTGTTTACCGCGCGCAACGTAACTGAGGCGACACTTCCATCGAAGAAGAGGCCGTCATCGTCCGTAACAGTGTCCTTTGCTGAGGCAATCGTCACTTTGTTTGTCAATGTTCCACTATTGACAGCTATTGCGCCCCCTACGCCTGCGTTCGAGGAGGTTTGAGCATCGTTCTGTTTAACGTAACTGATGCCAGCCGCTCCTGCCCAAGAACCAATCCACTTGTCGGTGACGGCTTCGATATTCGCCTTGGGTGTTGTAATTGTGAAACCATCTGCTTTGATGTCGACAGTGTTTTCAATATCAACCTTATTCCAAGCCACACTGGCGGCCAATCCAAGTTGCAATCGTCTCTGCTGCGCCCCGTCTTCTGCTAACGGATTGACATCTTGAGCATTACCGACATCGGCCACATCTTCGTTTCCTGCATTCCCTGCAACCGCATCGGCCTCAACTTCCTCTGCATTTTGCTCAGCAAAGAAATTATTCTGATCGGCATTTCGGCCAAAAGAACGTCCGGCAGCATCACGGAAGTCTTTACCGATCTTGTTTGCAGCCGCAGGTCCTGCTTGCAGATACCCGTCTAACTTTCTATTGATTGATTGAGCTAGCTGAGAGACACTTCCAGCAGCCGTAGAAGCCTTATCTTTAACCCAATGAAAAAATCTCTTAATAATGTTGGTATCTTGGCGATCATCTGCATCTTCGGGGTCATCGGCCTGCGGGCTCGTTCCCGAGGTTGTGACAGCACCAGAAACCCCAATTGCATTTAAAGTCGTATCCGCACGAGAAGAAATATCGACACCCCAAGAACTTTCCGCATCCGTATTCTTTGCCTCAATTGCACCGTGAATTGTTGTGTACTTGTCTGTTCCCTCATCGAGTGTGTCGTTATCTTCAATTGCAAGCTTGTTTTTTAAATTTAAGAAATTCAGCGCAACCGAAGCTCCTACATTCACGGAAGGCGCATCCGATGAACCAATACTTAACGCGCCAACGATTGTCTGATTGTTGTCCTTGCGATTTGTTTGAAGGGTGACGCTACCACCTCTCACAGTCGTCTCATCGTCGATGCGTAAGCGGTTTTTGCCAACAGAAACGCCCGCTGCAACATTTGCAGAGACACCAACTTTTCCCTTGGAGGCATCGCCGCTTGCGCCTATGACAATATTTTCAATGCGGTCATCGGCCGCGACCTTCACAGCACCTTTTCCCGTCTTGTCTTCTAAGAGAGCCCCTTCACGAATGGTGACAATGTTGTCTGTTTCTAGCGCTTGAACAAGGATAAAGGCACCAATGGAACTTGCGTCAACTACCGTGGGAAGTGCAATTCCAAAAAAGGAAGGTAAGTGCCCTGTCAAAGCAACAGACTCATTGACGCTTTTTCCGCTGACAGTAAGCCACCCTGCATCCGTACTCGATGCGCCAACGAGGAGTTTGGTGCCCTTTCCGATTGTAAGGTTCGAGGATGTCGACTGCATTAAAACGCCGATAGCGCCACCAAAGGACCACTTATCCTGACTAGCTGACCCTGCGGCTGTCACATAACTATTGACATAACTATCTAGCTGCACGAATTGCCAAGTCAGCGGGATAAGCCCATAAGTTTCCATTATAGAAGCAGGAACGTTTTTACAGATTTCGTAGAGCTTTTCAAATAAATTCATCGAAAGCCGAGCACGTTCTTCAGCCGTAACGGTGTCAGCACTTGCCGCCTTAAGAGAAGTGGCTGCATTATCGACAGAGCTCCAATCGACCTCGTCACCTCCGGCAGTTCTCCATATATCCTTAAGAATCTCCACTTTCTCAAGGAGGTCTTCGATTACCGTAGCAACACGGTTATATTCAATCAGTGCACTGTTATTGACCGTAAGCGTCCCCGCTTTAGACTCAACCGTTACCTCATCTCCAATCGTTAGATTAGAAACTACCGTGTCATCTTCTTCGGGAATTTGTAGTAGAAAACCTATCGATCCTGCCGTCTTAATGTCGCCTTCTTGCGCGACCTGTGTTGCATTCTCGCCATCACTTTGCGCATAAACCGTGTAGTGGTGATCGACCTTGTCGGATAAGGACTCGATGAGAACATTTCCGTTTGCTGTTAACTTTTCCCCAGGAGCATCTATTGTCAAGGTGGATTTTTGCGTCCCTGAGATAACAGCAACCGTTGCGCCAAGTTTAAAGTTCTTGGCGGTAAAACTCATATCAACGCCGCTACCAATCTTACCCATAAGGCCTAAGACAAGGTCGTTCGAAATCCCTGTAATTAAGGCATTAATTTTTCTAAGAATACCCTCAGCGGCAGCGGACCGAGTCTGCGCATAAACGCTTTCACGCTCTGTGATATTTTTTGACTGAATCGTAAGCGTATCTGCCGTGAGCCCTTCTAAACCCGTATTAAGCTTAACCTCTGAAGCGGTGTTGTGCTCGGTGATATTCAGTGCGAGCGCTCCGTAAGAAGAAGGACCCGCGTTGGCATCTGTTGATGTATCGATGCGGCTTGTGTGGGTTGCAGCGATAGTGACAGCACCACCCTTTGTTGCACCTTCCTCTCCAGTGAGTATCAGGTGCGCCGTGTCTTTAACTTCGACCTTGGCATTGCCCGAGAAGTCTCCATAAAGGAAAGCGACTTTTCCAGGGTCTTTACTACTACCGCTCGCTACGGCGCTTGTTGCATTAGAGGCAACTGTCGCAGTCAGTTTATCTTGACTATCAAGCGTCAGAGCGCCCCCTGAACTGAGCGAACCTTCAACGACGACCGCTGAGGAGGAATCCGCCAATGCAACAACAACAGAAATCGCAGGGATTTTCCTTTCGGCAGTCTTGAGTTGCTCCTGTACAAGATTTAAAAGACGCACCGGAGCAAAACTTGTCCCAATCTCTTGAAGCGTTTCAGAGCTGGCAGAGACGGTCAAATCCGACCCCGAAGTAAGACTCCCAGTTTGCGCAATCGTGACAGTAGACTCTGTCCGCAGTCTCCCGTAACCTACCGCCTCATTGATTCCTGTTGCCATACCAAGAATCGTTAGAGAAAGGCCTGCGGCAGTATTAATTATTCCAGACTTCTCAACAACGTTAATTGCCTTAGAGGAAACATCTAGATTAGAGGCAGCCGTCACGGAGCCCGAGATGTTAACCGTAGATTTAATCGTTGCAAGGTCATGAAGGGTTGCCGATGTACTAAGGGAACTTGTCGAATAGAGCCTTGTTTCTGGATCATAGTTTCCGTTACCTGCAACCGCACCAATTGCCACATCGCCTCGCGATTCCACCGTTCCAGCGACATCGACTTTTGCTTCGATATTAACAGTTGTCGACTGAGCAGACGTATCCGTGCGAGCAAGAAGAAGGATATCGCCTGAATTGTCGGCCGTATCTTTAGCTTCAAGCGTTCCATCAACGCCAGCAGAAACTGCATCGATTCCCGTGGAGGCCGGAATGTTTACTAAGCTTTTGAAATCGTCAAGCGCTCGGGTATTCGTAAGTCTTGCCCCTGTGCCGATGTTAACCTCAGAGGCGGCCAAGACAATACGATTTCCCGTGTTGATATTGCCGTTGACTGTGATAACTCCTGCTGGGTTTAGTGCCACCGCTCCGCTTTGCATCTTGTTTAAGAGTGCGGGGGTGACCTTCCCAGAGATATCCCCTGTCCATTCGTCATAGGCATCCTTGGTAGGAACAATCGCAGTGAGACTTCCCGCATTGATGACGCCCGTGGCGCCAACG
>CAVLDT010000006.1:0-81064 GCA_963661915.1 Duodenibacillus sp. | reverse complement strand
ACTGGACCTGCAACAACATCTATTCCCTACTAAAGAACATTGTCTATGACGTTGTAAGAAAGGTTGCTCCGAAGTTTTCCAATGTGCATCTGCGGCCCCTGGAATTTAGCCTCACAGAAAGAGAAGCTACAAAAGTTAAAGAAGAGCCCTTCTGGAAGAAGACAATTGCGCTTGATGTTTGGTTGATAGCCGCTCTCTTTGGGAGCTTCTCTTCGGGACAGGCAACATTTCTTCCTGAATCTACGCGGGTCTATGCAGCCCATGCGGCAAATACGCTTTTCCTTATTGCCGCAGTTGTGAGTGTCATTGAAGTCATTCGTGGCAGAGTCTGGAAGAAGCACTGGTTCTTTACACTCCTTCTTTTGACAGGCGTTTTCTTTACGGCAAAGTTTTGGTACCGAGGAGAATTCGTATCGATGGCGCGGCACGGCGCCACACTCGTTCTAGCACTGCTCAGTATGGTTCCTGCAGTGGGCGTTTCTGCAATCCGCTTAAATCTTGCAGATCGTATTGCGCCTCGAGGAGATTTCACAGGCCTCTATGAGGTTTCCTCAGGGTGGCTTGCAGTTCTTCTTACGCTTTACCTTCCGATTCACGCATTTAATACATCGCCAGAGACATTTAGCTCTCCAGATGTAATCCTTGCAAAGCTTCTACTCTTCTTTGCAGCGGTACTTGCGCTCTTTTGGATTGTCGGGAGACTCATTACCCTTTTTAGAGCCGAGAAAGCGATCTCGCTTCTCTTCGCATTCATCGCACTTTACTTTACGGTTTACGCCTTCCTACTTCCCTTAAATGTTGGGACGATTGATGGCTTTCGCATTTCGGAACCTAGGAGGCTTTTCCGCGGGGTAAATCTCCTTGTTGACGCGGCGGTTTTTGTAGCCCTTGCGGCGCTTTTCCTTTGGATCTTTAAGCGGGGCTACATTAAGGCGCTAAAGACCGTTATGGCTCTTTGCATTACTTTTTCCTTTGTTGCCGCTACGTGTGAACTTTGGGGAACGCGTTCACAGTGGGATATGGAAGACGACGGCGCCGTGAAGACTGGATCAATCCCCAGCTGGAATGATCGTTTCTTGGGGTTTAGTAAGACTGGCTCCAATACCGTTCTTGTGATTCTTGATATGTTCTCGGGATTTCACGTAGAAAAGATTCTCTCAGAATTCCCTGATATTCGAGAAACGTGGAAAGATGCTACGTGGTACGCAGATTGTCTCGCGACAGGGCCCACAACACAGTCAAGCCTTGCGTCAATTGTTTGTGGTAAGGACTGCACACCTGCGGCCTTAAATAAGAATAAAAACGAGACTCTCATAACGAAGATTAATCGCGCCTATGCTCAGGTAGCTGACCGGTTGGGAGGGGACTTCGATGTGAGTCTTAATGAGCGTACATGGCTTGAGCCGCAACTCATTGGAGAGTACGCAAAGACAGATCCCTTGGCGCTCCGCTATATGCCGCTTTTCTATCTCTCGCACTACACGGCTAAGCGTGGAATGAAGCATCAGGCTACAAGTGGAGAAGGATTCTTAACAAGTGTAAGTCTCTTCTCGGCGACTCCCTGGTCGCTAAAGAACTTTATCTATGAGGGTGGCAGTTGGATTGGCTCCACTCGAGGACACAATGACTCTCTATCAACATCTCGCTTAAGAGACTGGGCGTTCTTGGAATCTTTCCCAGAACTAGCCAATGCCAACGCAAAGAGAAGTACCTTTAAACTCATTTATTCAGAAATCACACATTGGCCTTGGTATATGGTGCCAGGAAGTTGTGAAATCTGTAAAAAAGGCTACCCATTGACGCCAGGAGAAAAGATCAATCCCGGTCACCTTCAAGCCGAAGCCTGTGCTCTCAGGAGTATCGGTAAGTGGCTCACTTGGATGAAGGAAAATGGCGTCTACGAGAACACAACAATTATTCTCACAAGTGACCACGGGCATGGCGAGGGTCGTAAGAGCGCACTCCTACTTGTAAAGCCAGCAGGCGTGCATCAGGATGCGATTCGCATTAATAGGTCTCCTGTGGAACTTGCGGATGCCTCTGAGATGATTTTTGGTATCTACCCGAAAGATGATCCTAAGCGCGAGAGAACCTTCTATACGCTTGGTGCTCGCATGGGAACGACGTTCCGAGATGTTAAGGAATTTAAAGTGAGGGGCCCCTTGATGGATGACGCGAGTTGGTCCACGGGGAAAGCCTACTCTGAATAAGAATTGAGCCGAGGTGTATCTCGGCTCAAGGGGAAACTTTTCTTCAAATTGGCTTCTTAGCCATTTTTCGCTGACTTCGCTTCTGGAAGGTTTCCGGCAATCCAATCAAGGAAGCCGCCGCGATTCCGGGAACAGACGAGAACCTTTCCGCGTCCCGTGAAGCTGAGAACAATGCCCTCTCCAGTTGTGGCGCTTTCAACGAGTTTTCCGAAGAATCCCTTGTGCGCTGTGTTAAGCGTAAGGGAATAGTCGAGATTTGCATCCCAAGCAACGAGGTGACCGTTGTCGATGATAAGAGGTCTTTCGGGAGTAACCTCCATCTCGCGAATAGAGCCAAAGCCAGAGACGGCAAGCGTCCCCGAGCCAGAGGCTCGCATGATGAAAAAACCACCCGAGCGAGAGAGGAGGGCTTTACCGATACCCTGAGACTTTGCTTCAAGCCTCACGCCTTCTGTGCTAGCAAGATAAGCGCCATCGGAGAGCATATATTCGTTTGCTCCGACCTCTAAGAGACGAACGTCTCCTGGGATGTTTGGGGCAAGAAGGACGACACCATCGCCTTCTTTTGCCTCAAACTTCTGTTGAAAGAAGTTTTCATCATTTAAGAGCTTACGCCCTAGGGAGCGAAAGAAACCCCCGGAGGCGTTCGACGTGAGAGTAAGGGACGCATCCATAGCGACCATGGCATTGTTTTCTGCGAAAAGTGTTTCACCTTTCTCAAGGTTAACTTTAAGTAGCGGATCAACGCCGCCTGTGATTTCAAATTGACTCATGCGTCCCTTTCCTCCAAATCGTTAGTCGATGTACTCAGTCTTTGCAATGATACGTTCAACGATGGGCTTTTTCTTTTCGTTAAAGATTGCTTTGTTCTTTTCGAAAATATTGCCGCCGTGTGTATCAATGGAAACGATGAGAGGACCAAATTCTTTCACGCGCATCACCCACATCGACTCTGGCATTCCAAGATCATGCCACTGTACATCTTCGACTTCTTCGACGCAACTTGCGGCAACAACAGCGCAACCGCCCGGGAATACGCAGTGCAACGCCTTAAATTCTTCGCAAGCACGAACGGTATTCGGGCCCATTCCGCCCTTACCAATAATGAGACGAACACCAGTCTCGTCGACGAATTCGTACTCAAACTTTTCCATACGCATCGATGTCGTGGGACCGATAGAAACGACTTCGTACCCTGAGCGAGATGTCTTCGATTCACGCATGATGGGACCTGCGTGAAGGATGGCTTTCTCGCGCAAGTCAACGGGTAATTTCCGTCCCTGTTTAACGAGGCGGGTATGCACGCAGTCACGGCTTGTGACGAGGGTACCGGTGAGGTAAATGATGTCGCCGATGTGAATCTCTTCGAGGTCTTCTGCCTTAATTGGCGTCGTGAGGATTTTTTTACTCATAGTGTGACCCCCTTGTGCGAGAGAACTTCGTAAGACAAATCAGAATTAAAGCGAATCGTTGCGCGGCGGTGTGCCCAGCAACCTGTGGAGAGTCCAACGGCTAAACAAGAGGGGTGACGCGCGGCGTGTTCAACGTGAACTGCCATCACAGACTTCGTTCCCGTGAGACCCTGAGGTCCAATATTGATTTCATTTAAGCCTTCTTCAATGAGACGCTCAAATTCGGCGCCTTTCGGATTGGGATTATGGGTGCCAATCTGGCGCATGAGGGCTTTCTTACTTAAGCGAGCAGCGACTTCAACGGAACCTGCGATACCGATACCCACGAGAAGCGGTGGGCAGGCATTGATGCCACGTTCGCAGATATTGTCGAAGATAAAGCGCACAATTCCTTCGTAGCCTTCAACGGGCATGAGGACCTTTGCTGTCCCGGGTAGAGAGCAGCCGCCACCGGCCATATAGGCGTGAATCGTGCAGGAATTGCCTTCGACGATATCCCAGTCAAGCCAAGGGATGCGGTGCCCCGTGTTGTTTCCTGTGTTCTTTTCATCAAAAATCTGCACGGCGTTGTGGCGAAGAGGCGCCTCTTTTGTAGCCTCTTTCGTTGCGACTTCTAGTGCCTTCGGGAGTTCTCCAATGTAGGGGAAATCCGCACCGCATTCGATGAAGTACTGAATGACGCCTGTGTCTTGGCAACAAGGGACATTGCGTTCGTCAGCAAGTTCCAAGTCTCGGAACATCGTGTCATAGAGAATGCCCGAGATTTCACTGGTCTGTTCGCTACGCAATTCCTTGAGACGCCCTAAGACGTCATCAGGGAGATGCTTACCGAAGTAGGCGGTAAGTCGGGTCATTGTGTCCGTTAGTTGGGCTAGAGCCTCAGGATGGGACATGTGAACTCCTTTCTGCTAGGTAAATAACGAACGTATTTTACAGAGTAGATATGCGGGTCGGAAAAGAAATACTTCTAAGGTTTTGAAAATAGAGTTTATTTTCTAAAAAGTTGCACGAACTCTGTCCCGGTGTCAATCCCAAAACGCTTTAGCGCACCGCGGGGAAGTTCAATAGCGGCTGCCGCAAATCCCAAAGAAGGGTGCGTGTCGAGGGAATTCGCTTTCATGGAATCTGTGTGAAAGACTTTTCCCTTTGAATCGACAAAGGCAATATCTAGATCGATGGGTGTGTCTTTCATCCAAAAAGAGACAAATTTCGGCGGATTGAAAAAGAAAATCATCCCTTCATTTTCTTTTAGGGATGTGCGGCCCATAAGGCCTCGCTCATGCTCCTCAGAGGAGCGAGAAACTTCAAGCGCAAGGGTTTCTTTCCCGACTTCTAAGTAGAGAATTTCTTTAGCGTCGCACGAAGGCGCCGTCGCTAGTCCTAGAAAGAGAAAGAGAGGGAAAAGAAATCGAGAAAAATTTTCACGCATAAAACGAAAACGCCCTCGCTTCACAGTTAAGAAGTGCGAGGGCGATACTTTGCAAAAGGGTGCAAGAGAAATTATTTCTCAGGCTTGATGTGTGCGGCCTGCTTACCCTTTGGGCCAGTGACAACTTCAAAGGTGACCTTCTGGCCTTCCTTCAATGTCTTGAAGCCTTCAATCTCGATAGCAGAGAAGTGAGCGAACAAGTCCTCACCGCCCTCATCGGGAGTAATAAAGCCGAAGCCCTTGGCGTCGTTAAACCATTTGACAATACCGCTTGCCATGTTTTTTCTCCTAATATCCTCCACTTGAAGACTTCCCGTGGATCAACTTGCCCACTTTGAACTAAGAAAATCTCAAGCCCGGTCGGCGCGTAAAAAAGGATATGTGAGCGCACGACCGTTGGCGTCGTTGGTGTGACGAGTAGGGCAAGTCAGGGAAGACTCAGCTCTTTAAGCATCAGACAACTACACACTTTTGGCACATTAGCACCTTAGAGAGGAAATAAGCAATTCTCTTTAGTGAAGAAGTTTCTAAAACTGATGCAAAATTTCGTCAGGTGCGCAATGCTTATCCTAAGAAAGCCTGCTTTTTAGGCAGAAACTCCAAGTGTTAGATCCTTCGGCTGTGCCCTTCTTACAAGGGCAAATTGCGAGGAATTTTCCTCCCTAAGGAAGATACTCTTTTTCAAATGCCCTTAAAGGAAGAAAAAGTTTTGAAGGATTTGAAAAAAAGGGAATAAAGCCAAAGTGTTGATAAAAAGAGCGCACTCGATCGTTCTTTGCTTTCACGACTAGAGCATAGGAGGCTATTTCTGAACGTACCACCCTTCGGAGGGCATTAATAAGCAGAAACTCTCCTAGGCGTTTTCCTTGGAAGGCCTTGTCCACAGCAAGACGGCCTAAAAGGACTGCAGGAATATGAGGATATCTGGGCAGTTTTCTCGCGATTTTCTCGGGAAGTTCTGATGGCACAAAAGCCATCGAGGAAAGTGTGTAGTATCCAACGACTTTATCTTCTAGGTAGGCAAGATAGCCCCCCGCAATTTTTCGCCGAATATCTTGTCCCGCCTGTTCAAGTAGGTAGCGACTTAGTCTTTCTTCTCCACAAGAAAAGGTCACCGGCCGTGGATCTTTTGTGTATGGGAGGATTTTTATCTTACCTAGCACTAGTAACTTTCTTGTAGCGGGCTATGGCATCAGTAAGTGCCTTGTTCGCTTTCGGTGGATTGATTAGGGCATCGGCAAAGAGGAGTTGATCTTCCAGTGAAAGTGAAATGAGATGCTCCTTTGCAATCACATCTGCACTTGCTTTTTTGAGAATTTGAGTGAGGAAGCTTGTGACAGTAACGCCCTCAATTTCTGCGGCTCTTTTTATCTGAGCGTGAAGTTCCATTGGAATTCTTGCGTCTAGATGGACAGTGTTTGTTGTAGCAACGGCCATTTTCTTCTCCACATTTCATGTGGATTGCACAGCACTTTGCCGCATCACGTGAAAGAAGCGGAGGGCGAAGAATTTGGTAGCCACGGGCGTTTTGCTGTAGTATGACGCCCTCATTCGTTGTAATACCTAACGACGTCGCTTTCGAGTTCCCCGTTTTCCACTGGCTCGGAGCCTTTTTCTGTTCTTAGGTGTTTCACGAAATGTGTACGCGTGACGGGAAAAGAAGTTTTTCCGTCCGATTTTCGTGACTAGGCAAAATGCCTCGGAGCAAGTGACAGAGGAGTGTTTTCCTCTCCTTTCTCACTAAAGCAAAAGCGCCATCTTTTGTGAGCCCGATGTGTTGTTTTGCCGCATTGGGATTAGGTGAAATACAAATGAAAACCTTCTCTGCCAAGCCGCTTGAAGTCAAGCGCGACTGGTACGTGGTTGATGCCACGGACAAGGTTCTCGGCCGTTTGGCCGCTGAGATTGCCTTGCGCTTACGTGGTAAGCACAAGCCCGAGTACACGCCGCATGTCGATACGGGCGACTTTATCGTTGTGATTAATGCGGAAAAGCTTCGTCTCTCTGGCGAAAAAGACGGTAAGAAGGTCTACTATCGTCACACAGGCTATCCTGGTGGCGTTTATGAGACAACTTTCAAAGAGATGCAGGCTAAGCATCCGGGCCGTGCCCTCGAAATTGCCGTTAAGGGCATGCTTCCGAAGGGACCTCTCGGATACGCAATGATTAAGAAACTGAAGATTTACGCTGGTGCAGAACATCCGCACACAGCGCAGTCTCCCAAGACTCTTGAAATTTGAGGTGAACGAAGATGATCGGTAACTACAACTACGGCACCGGCCGTCGCAAGAGTTCTGTGGCGCGTGTCTTCATTAAGCGTGGAACGGGCAAGATCACAATCAATGGTCGTGCTCTTGATGATTTCTTTAAGCGTGAAACAGGCCGCATGATTGTTATGCAGCCTTTGCAGGTAACGGATAACGTCGAAACGTTTGACATCATGGTCAACGTCTCTGGCGGCGGTGAATCCGGCCAAGCTGGTGCTGTTCGTCACGGCATCACCCGAGCCCTCATTGACTACGATGCGGCCTTGAAGCCCGCATTGAGCCAGGCAGGACTCGTTACCCGCGATGCGCGTGAAGTGGAACGTAAGAAGGTTGGTCTTCATAAGGCCCGCCGCGCCAAGCAGTTCAGCAAGCGTTAATCGCTTTCTTGCTTGGAATTGGGTTTCGCCATTCGGTTCTGCTACTCCGGATGGCGAAATTTGTTTATGGAGTCTTCTTTTGCAAGATATGTGTGACTCTTTGTTCGCACCGCTACCAATACTAAGGGATTCTCCATATACTTACGCGTGATGCAAGATGCATCGCTTTAGTGGCGATGCGGTTATTTAGTTTTTATTACAGAACTGAGGTTTATTGTGTTTTTTATCTCTGACGCTTACGCACAGACCGCCGGTGGCGGCATGGCAGAAATTGCCGTTCAGGTTGTTCCGCTTCTTTTGATTTTTGCGGTGTTTTGGTTCTTCCTTATCCGTCCGCAACAGAAGCGCCAGAAGGAACATTTGAAACTTTGCCAGTCCTTGTCTAAGGGCGACGAAATCCTGACGCTCGGTGGTCTCGCTGGCCGTATCGTGAGCCTCGATGATTCCTATATCGTTATCGAAATCAGCCGCGTTGACGAGAAGTCCGTGACGATTACGATGCAGCGTGGTGCGGTGCAGACTGTTTTGCCGCGCGGTACGATTAAGTCAATCTAAGAAGCAAAAGAAACCCGTAAGTGGTTTCAGACAAGAAAAGTGCGCAAGGCCTCCCTTGCGCCTTTCGTGTCTTAGAGTTTTTTCGGTTTGAGCGCTTTTTAGAACAATTTAGAAAAAGAGAAGCGCTTTACATTGAAGGGAAAAACGGATGAATCGATACCCGCTTTGGAAATATATTCTCATCGCCGTGGTGCTCGTTGTCGCGTTTGTCTATACGCTACCGAACTTCTACGGAGAGTCACCCGCCGTGCAAGTGAGTTCTGCGAAGTCAACGGTAAAACTTGACGAGAAAATCATGGATCGCGTCGAAGCGGCGCTCACAGAGGCTAAGTTAAAGCCCAATGGTATTTTCTTTGAGCGTGGCGCTCAGCAAAATACCGTTCGCGTCCGTTTTGATCCGACGCAGGCCGAGGAACAGCTTCTCGCCCGTGAGGTCCTCGAGAAGACGCTTAATCCTGATCGCACAGATCCAAGTTACATCGTAGCTCCTAACTTGGTTCCTAATACACCGCAGTGGCTTCTGAGCATCAATGCGCTTCCGACCTACTTGGGTTTGGACTTACGTGGTGGCGTTCACTTCCTACTGCAGGTTGATATGCATTCGGCAATCTTGAAGCGTGCCGAATCTACGGCTGCGGATTTGCGTACGCAGTTCCGAGAGAAGCGTATTCGCCATGCAGGTATTAGCCGCATTGGCACAAGTATCGAAATCGCTTTCAATAACGAAGAAGATCGTGCACGTGCCTTGGACTTGATGCGTAACACGCAGCCGGATCTCTCCTTTAAACCTGCGGAAAATTCCGGAAAACTTCTCATCGCCGCTGAACTTTCTCAGCGTGCTCTAAAGAACGTTCAGGAATACTCCTTAAAGCAAAACATCTCCACCCTTCATAATCGTATTAATGAACTTGGTGTGGCTGAACCCGTGATTGCCCAGCAGGGTGCGGACCGCATCGTTGTGCAGTTACCTGGTATTCAGGATACCGCTAAGGCCAAGGACATCTTGGGCCGCACGGCTACTCTTGAGGTCCGCATGGTAGATGATTCGCCTGAGGCCTTAACGCAACTTGCTCAAGGGAACGTTCCCTTCGGTGATGAGCGCTACTTTGACCGTGAAGGACACCCTGTTCTCGTGAAACGGCGCGTGGTTCTCACGGGTGAAAACTTAAATGACGCACAACCTGGATTTGATCAACAGACGCAAGAGCCCACCGTGAACCTTTCTCTTGACAACAAAGGCGCTCGAATCTTTAAAGATGTGACGCGAGCCAATGTGGGTAAACGTATGGCCATCATCCTTTTTGAAAAGGGTAAGGGTGAGGTTGTTACAGCGCCTGTGATTCGTCAGGAAATCGGCGGCGGTCGCGTGCAGATTTCTGGTCGTATGACAACAGTCGAAGCAACAGACACGGCTCTTCTCTTAAGAGCAGGGTCGCTCGCTGCTCCGATGGAAATTGTCGAAGAGCGTTTGATTGGACCTAGCCTTGGTGCAGATAACATTAAAGCGGGCTTTAAGTCAACGCTCTACGGTTTTGGCATCGTTGCCATTTTCATGATGGTTTACTACTCGGTCTTTGGTGTAGTCTCAGCAACGTGTCTACTCTGTAACGTGATGTGCTTGATTGCGGTGCTATCAATGTTACAGGCGACACTGACACTCCCAGGTATCGCTGCTATCGCATTAACGCTTGGCATGGCTGTGGACTCGAACGTTCTTATTAACGAACGTGTCAGAGAAGAATTGCGAGAAGGCAGGACGCCGCAACTTGCAATTAGTGAAGGGTACGATGCCGCCTTTAACACGATTATCGACTCGAACTTGACGAGTTTAATCGCAGGCGTTGCCTTGTTAATTTTCGGTTCTGGCCCCGTAAGAGGCTTTGCTGTCGTGCACTGTTTAGGCATCATGACTTCAATCTTTACCTCAGTAACGGTTTCTCGTGCCCTTGTGAATCTTATCTACGGGCGTGTGAAGAAACTTTCGCACATTCGCGTTGGTCAAGCTTGGGATCCGCACGGTAAAGACCGTACGGCGAAACATTGGAAGTAAGAGGGGGACATCATGGAATTTTTCCGTATTCATAAGACAATCCCCTTCATGCGGTATTCGCTTATTTTGAATACCATTTCGTTGGTGAGTTTCTTGGTGGCGGTCTATTGGATTTTCTTCCATGGATTGGCCTTTTCTATTGAGTTCACAGGCGGCACACAGGTTGTCGTGCAGTACTCGGAGCCAGTTTCCGCGGAGGTTGTCCGTAACGACATTAAAACGGGGCTTGGCGTTGAAGCCGCAGTGCAAAACTACGGCACAGCGCGAGACCTCATGATTCGTATGCCTTTAAAGGAAGGTGCGGATTCTGGCCATCAGGCAAAAGAACTGATGAAGGTTCTTTCGGCAAAAGACCCCAGCGTACGGATGATGAATAACGAATACGTGGGCCCGCAGGTCGGTGAGGAACTCGCAAGCGACGGTCTCACAGCCTTGTGCCTTGTGGTCTTTGGCATCATGATGTACTTAGCCTTCCGATTCGAGTGGAAGTTCTCTGTTGCAGCAATCATTGCGAACTTGCACGATATCATCATCGTTGTCGGAATCTTTGCTGTGATGCAGTGGGAGTTTTCTCTTCCAGTGCTTGCGGCTGTCCTAGCCGTCTTGGGGTATTCCGTTAACGAGTCAGTGATTATTTTCGACCGCGTTCGTGAACACTTCAGAAAGATGCGCCGCGTCGATACGATGGAAGTGATTAACTCTGCTATTACCGCGACGATTTCTCGTACGGTGATCACGCACACATCCACACTTGCAATGACGCTTTCGATGTTCTTCTTCGGAGGCCCGGCACTGCATCACTTCTCGCTTGCTCTTACGATTGGTATTTGCTTAGGCATTTACTCTTCGATTTTCGTCGCAGCTGCAATTGCGATGTATTTAGGAGTGAAGCGTGAAGACCTTGTAAAGCCCGTACGGCGCGATGAGGTTGAGGCGGAAGTGCCGTAAAAAGAGTTTTTCTGAAAAAAAGGAAGCGGGCCGCTTGGCCCGTTTCTCATTTTTAGCGCGTGTAATGCAGAGTTTTAAGCACAAGGCCTTTTAGGGCTTTAGTTACATTGCGCTCTGGTTTCCCTGCGCTCGTTTGAGGAAGTGTCTTTACCCAAGCGATGCGTCTTGGACACTTAAAAGGAGAGAGGCGCTTTTTCACTTCTGCTTTAAAGAGATCGTCCGTAAGGGGTTCGTTATCACTTACAAGAAGTGCCGTGACGACTGCTCCCCAAGTTGCATCAGAAAGCCCCAAGACAAGAGCAGCTTTAATGCCAGGGATACTAGTGAGCGCAGCTTCAACTTCCGCGGGATAGACGTTTTCTCCGCCACTTACGATTAAGTCGGTTCTTCTTGCAAAAACTTGAACGGTGCCATCTGCTGCAATCTCTGCGATATCGCCCGTATCAAACCACGCCTCTTTCGCTAGCGGCGTGTGACCCCAGTAGCCTGTCATCCGCATGGGGCCACGAACACGTAAGGTACCGTCTTCGATTTTGATTTCCGCTAAGGCGTTAGCTCGAGGCTTAGCCTGCGGGTCTAAACGGCCCTCGTAGGGGCTCGTGACGATGTTACTTGCAGTCTCAGTCATCCCATAGGTTGTGACAATCGGAATGGAGCGCCCTTTTGCTTTTGTGAGGAGAGATTGCGAAGCAGCAGATCCCCCAAGCAAAATTGTGCGGAATTCTTTTCTTGGCTTCCACTCAGGGAATTCATCCATGAGTTTCACGAGCATCGTGGGAACGAGAGATGCGAGAGTGATGTGATTCTTCTCTAAAATCTCAATAAAGTCCTTTGCGCAAAAGTGTGGAAAAGACACGACGCGACTTCTTGCCGCTAGAGACCTTGTCAAGATTGAGAGACCTCCGATACGAGACGCTGAGATACTCATCAACCACGCATCGTTTTCGCTAAGAGGAATGTTCACAGCGCTTGAATATGCGCTTGCAGTAAGCGCTGCGCGGCTAAGCATCGCAGGCTTGGGTTTTCCCGTCGTCCCAGAGGTTAGGAGAATTGCCGCGATGTCATCGGGCACGGGAGACGAAATGGCATCGATGTCGTGCTGAATTGTCTCTCGTTCAAGAGCCGTAAGTGTTGGATGCAAAAGAAGGAAAGGGATTCTTTCTTCTAAGAGAGCGTAAATTGTAAGAAACGCTTCAAGCGTATTCCTTCCAACGAGGACATAAGGGCGGCCTTTCGCAGGCTTTTCGAGAGTTTTACGTCTTGCACGAACTGCATCTCTTAGAGTTGCAAAACTATAAGAGACGCCTCCATAGCACAGGGCTGTGCGGCTAGCAGCGTCAGTAGCGGCCGCTTCAATAGAAAGCGCCGCTTCGGAGAGTTTTTCAAAATCCATTGACTTGACTTCTTTTTCTTGCGAGATGACTACTAGGGAAGACGCTTAAATTTGGAAAAGTCCGGGCGTCTCTTCTCTAAGAAGGCGTTCTTACCTTCGCGGCCCTCTTCTGTCATGTAGTAAAGAAGAGTGGCGTTGCCGGCAAGCTCCTGTAAACCTGCCTCACCATCGCAGTCAGCGTTAAGCGCTGCCTTTAGACACCGGATTGCCAAGGGAGAATTCGCAAGAATTTCTCTACACCACTGCACGGTTTCCGCTTCTAAGTCCGCATAGGGGACAACTTTGTTTACTAGCCCCATATCTAGAGCTTCTTTTGCGTCATAGAACCGCGCTAAGAACCAAATTTCACGGGCTTTCTTTTGACCGACGATACGAGCCATGTAACTTGCGCCCCAGCCGCCATCAAAGGAACCTACTCGGGGGCCTGTCTGACCGAACTTAGCGTTCTCTGCTGCAATCGTTAAGTCACAGAGCATGTGTAAAACGTGCCCGCCTCCAACGCACCATCCAGCAACCATCGCGATAACTGGCTTTGGACAGGTGCGAATCTCTCGCTGAAAATCGAGGACATTTAGTCTCGGCGTCCCATCGCTTCCCACGTAGCCACCCGTGCCACGAACCTTTTGATCTCCTCCTGAGCAGAAGGCAAGTTCTCCCATCCCTGTGAGAATCACAACACCGATATCCGCATCATCTCGGGCGTCTGCAAGGGCCTCCCGCATCTCCTTTACGGTGAGCGGACGAAAGGCATTTCTAACCTCTGGTCTGTTGATTGTGATCTTTGCAATCCCTTCGGCTTTCTCATAGAGGATGTCCGTGAATGTTGCGGCGGTTTTCCACTCTGGAATGCGCGGTAATTTGGAGGTATCAAGCATCGGCTGCATGGTGCTACAAAATCCTTAAAAGATGATTTTTTCTTGTTAACTAAACGAGGTCGACACTTTAACGCGCAAAGAGGATTTTTTAAACATGTTAGGGTGTGCAATTTTTTTCTTCTCTTTCGAGTAGCCCGCCAATAGGGGCTAAAAAGAGAACTAGGTAGTATGCTGTAGAAAAAATAAGGTGTTCTCTCTAGAGTTTATGATTTTCGCAACAGGTCGCAAAGGACCCCGTAGTTTTTTTTGTATACGAGAATTCTGCCTCTTTATCTTGTCACTGTCCCGCGTGGATTTCTTCAGAGGTAATGCGAAAACGGAGCGGATTACCACGGGTGTGAAGGGATCTACCAGGGTCAGATATACACACTGGATTTGCAGATAGGAGATAAAACATGAAAAAGCAAATTCTCGCCTGCGCAGTTGCTGCCGCTTTCACAGCGAGCGCCTTCGCAGCTGATGTCACAGTCTATGGTGGCGTCGACACAGGTCTTAAGTATTCTCGCGTGAAAGCAGGTTCCGCTGAAGCGACCAATTCTTTCACGATGGAAAGTGGTATGAGCGCCGCTTCTCGTTGGGGCATTAAGGGCTCTGAAGAGCTTGGCAACGGCTACACAGTGAGTTTCGATTTGCAGAGTGGTTTTAACTCCGACGATGGCACGCTCGGCCAGAACGGCCGTCTCTTCGGTCGTGAGGCTCGCCTCACAGTCGCTGGTCCCTTCGGCGAATTGAGCTTTGGTCGTATGGGTAGCTTCACATCCTCTGCTGGCACCTATGACATTTTCATGGGCACCGCTGACGTTTATGACGGTGGTTGGACATCTGCCATCGGTGGTAGCAACTTCTTCTACGATGTTGGCCGTTGCGACAACATGGTGACATATGCCACACCTTCTATGGCTGGCTTCAAGGGCTACGCACAGTATTCCTTTAAGGTTGATAGCACGGATGAGACTGGCACCGAAGGCCGCAATTCTTCCAAGCGCTATGCTGGCGTTGGTGTTACCTACGAAAATGGCCCCTTCGCTGCAGTCGCAGTCTTCGATACAGTGATGAATCCGACAGCGGATGCCGTTGCTAAGAAGGATAGCCGCAAGTTTAGCGTTGGTGCAAGCTACGACTTTGATGTTGCTAAGGTCTTCGTTGCTTACCAGTATGCCAAGAATGAAAACACGGCTGCTGGTATTGAGACCGTCCACGCGGTTTATAAATACGCTGGACGCACCCCTGTGGCATACGACAGCAATCAACAGCTTAAGGGTCACAACTTCCACGTCGGTGTTTCTGCCCCGGTTTGCTCTGGTACATTTAGCCTTGGCGGTTACTACACAACCGTTGAGGGTGTTGAAAACTCTAATCTGACAATCAAGAGCTTCGACGTTGCTGCCACCTACACGTATCCCTTCAGCAAGCGTACCTACGTCTACGCTGGTGTTGGTTACATGGAGACAAAGAGCAAGTTCTGCAACTTCGATGGCGAAAGCGTCAAGACAAAGACCTTCGACGCCGCTGTTGGTCTGCACCACAACTTCTAATGTGTTAGGGCCAATAGAGCCTTACGCATTAAGAAAAAGCTAAAGTTACGAAAGGGTGGGGATGGTTCCTCGCCCTTTTTTCGCATCTAGAAATTTTTTTGGATAAGAAAAGGGTGTTGATCCGATAAAACGAATCAACACCCAAATTCTCTCTGTTAAGAAAAGCTGACGCGATTACTTCTTAGCTTTCTTAGCAGCAGCGGCGTCGTTTAATTCCTTGTTCTTCGCGGCAAACTTCGCGCGGAACTTCTCAACGCGACCTGCTTCAACGATACGTGTCTGGGCACCCGTGTAGAAGGGATGGCTCTCAGAGGAGGTATCCAATTTGAAGAGCGGATAGGTCTTTCCGTCGATTTCAATAGTTTCTTTTGTCTGAACAGCGCTCGAGATGATGAACGTCTTATTCACAGAGATGTCAAGGAACGCGACTTCGCGGTATTCCGGATGAATTTTCGGTTTCATTTTTAATGATTTCCTAGTGATTGTTTTGTCGGTCGCCCTGGCGTCCTTGCGCGCCCGCCGTCCTGAAAGACGGTCTTACAGCGGGCATGCGCCCACGTGCCAAACCGGGAAAGGTGTTTATTATGGTAAAAGACGCGTTTAATTGCAAGCAAAAGAGCTTTGTTTTTTGCTAGTTTCCAGCCTTCGTGTTGTCTTCTCGGAGGGGGCGGCTACTATCTAGCATGCGTGAGACGCTCACAACGGGTTCGATTCCCTTGAGTTCTTGAAGAATGCGATCGAGGTGCCTCTTATCTCGCACTTGAATCATAAGGCGTAAGGTATGCGTGTGCCCCGTGATTTGATCTGTGATGCCAACACCCGTGATGGCGGAATGAAGTTTCGCTAAGGCCGTGGCGGCTCTTGCAAGGGCTGCTCTCTCGTCCTTTACAACAAGTCGAATGGGAACTGCAAAGAGAGCCTCAGGGTGCGCTTCTTCCTTCCACTGCGCGGGCATCCAACGGGCGGAATCTATTTTTCTCCCCTTTGCTACGTGCGCGCAGTCAGCCCTATGTACGCTTAAACCTAAGCCGTTACGCATAAAGCCCCAAATGGCATCTCCTGGAATCGGGTGACAGCAGCCTGCAAGTTGCACCGCAACACCTTCCGTGCCGTGAATTGTCACAGGAACGCGACTCGTAGCAGGGGCTTTTTCTAGGGCAAGGGTTGTGATGCGGTTAATAAGGGCAGCAGCAAAGACTTTTCCAAGGCCAATATCTGCTAAAAGTGCTTCACGGTTAGCAGATCCCGTTTCTTTAAGAATCTTGTACCAGATGGGTTCTGGAACTGTGTCGATATCTAGTTTTGCATCAAGAGCGGCTTTTAGGAGCGCTTCTTCTCCAAGTTTTACGGACTCAGCAGGATTCCTTTCTCGGAGGAATTCACGAATCTTTGCTCGTGCTTTTCCCGTGCGAACGAAGCGAAGCCACTCGGGAGCGGGGTGCGCTGCGTCATCAGTGAGAATTTCAACCATGTCCCCGTTACGAAGGACGCGTGAGAGTGTTGCGTGCTCAGCATTAACGCGGCACCCGATGGCGTGGTTTCCAATACCCGTGTGAATCTGATAGGCAAAGTCCACCGGAGTTGCCCCTTGCGGTAGGGTAAGAATCTTGCTTTTTGGCGTAAAGACGTAAATGCGGTCAGGGAAGAGGTCGATTTTGATATTTTCAATGAATTCTGAGGGGTCAGTACTTGTCCTCTGAATTTCCATCAAACTCTGAAGCCAATTTGAAACAAGTGTTTGAATTTCACTTGTGTCCATCCCGTCGCCATAAATCCAGTGCGCAAGGAGGCCCTTCTCTGCGATCCGATGCATCTTCTCTGTGCGAATCTGATACTCCACGGGGGTTCCAAAGGGACCCACAACTGTCGTATGTAGACTTTGGTAGCCATTGGACTTTGGAATGGCGATGAAGTCTTTGAAGCGCCGATTTACGGGTTTATAGAGCTTATGTAAGGCTCCGAGTGTGAGGTAACACTCTTCAACCGTACGAACAATGATACGAAAGCCGTAGATATCTAGAACTTCTGAGAAAGACGCATGTGTGTCACGCATGCGGTTATAGATTCCGTAGATGGTGCGGTCTCTACCTTGAATGCGGGCTCGGATATTCGATTTTGGAAGTGCTTCTCGGGTTTCTTTAAGAATTCTCTCAAGAACCGCACGGCGTTTATCGCGGGTTCTAAGGACGTTTGCCTGAAGAATCTTGTAGCGCAGCGGATGCTGATGCATGAAGGCGAGTTCTTGCAACTCGCGGTAGACGCCATTTAACCCCAAGCGGTGTGCAATCGGGACATAGATTTCTAAGGACTCCGTTGCAATGCGACGGCGTTTCTCAGGCCTCATCACACCAAGGGTACGCATGTTGTGAAGTCTATCTGCGAGCTTCACCAAAATGACGCGTACGTCGCGATTCATCGCAAGGAGCATCTTGCGAAAACTCTCTGCCTGAGCGATTTCGTTAGAGGAGAAACTAATCTTTGCGAGTTTGCTGACGCCATCAACGAGCTCGGCGATTTCGATACCGAACCGCTGCACCATCTCAAACTTACTCATCCCCGTGTCTTCAAGCACGTCGTGTAGGAGACCGGCGCACACGGTGTCTGCATCTAGGTGCCACTCGGCTAAGATGGAAGCAACGGCTAAGGGGTGGGTGATGTAAGGTTCTCCAGACTTACGGAACTGCCCTAAGTGCGCCTCATCCGCGCAACGGAAAGCATCCTTAATCCGAGAAATGTCAGCCTTGGAGAGATAAACCGCACAACGATCTAGAAGTTCGCTACTTGTGACAATCTTCGCGGGTTCTGTCACAGAAAAGAAAAGCGGAAGGTCAGCAGACTCCCCAATGTGCTCCTGCCCGCGCGAGAGGTACGCAACATCGTAGTCCTCGTCAGATTCGGAGGATCGGTTCAATTGAGGTACCGCTTGCGCTTTGCTCTCCATGCTTCCTCCGGTTTAGTCCGGTCGCGTCTTTAGACCGAAAGCGCCGCAAGCACAAAGACATTGCGGCGCAAAGCTCAAGAAGAAAAATTAGGAGGGAACGCGCTCGAGCATCTCTTTACCGATGTAGCCCTTTTCGATTTCGCGCAGGGCAACGACCGTGTATTTATCCTTTGTGTCAACGCGAGGCGTATGCCCTTGCGAGAGCATGCGTGCGCGATAGGTGGCGCAAAGGACGAGTTCGAAGCGGTTTGTAACCTTCTTAAGGCAATCTTCAACAGTAATACGAGCCATTTTTCTTAAGTCGTATGAATCAGAAAAGAGAAATTTTACAGCAAAGCGCATCTCAAGCGCTTCAATGCGCCCTAAAAACTTCTAAAACGCCTGAGAAATCGTTTTTTTTCAGAGTCCAAAGGCAGTAAAAGTCTCTTTTTTCGCAATCTTTTGTGTTGCGAATGTAAGACGAGCACTGCGGGCGATTGCGTAGAGGTCGTCTGAGGCAGTCGCAAAATCATCATTGACAACCACATATTCAAAGTGTGGCGCTTGACTAATTTCAAGAGCGGCGCCAGCGAGGCGTTTTTCTATCACTTCTTCAGAATCTGTCCCACGACCCCGAAGTCTCTTTTCTAGGATTTCCATCGAGGGGGGAAGAATAAAGATGGTGACTGCATCAGGAAAGATTTTCTTAACCTGTTTTGCTCCTTGCCAATCGATTTCAAGAATGACGCTTACGCCTTTTTTGAGTTCTTCTTCAATCCAAAGGCGACTTGTGCCGTAGTAGTTTCCGTGCACAAGAGCGGTCTCAAGAAATTCTCCAGCAGCTTTCCTCTGGTTAAATTCTTCAAGCGTAACAAAGTTATAGTCCCGACCGTCGACTTCTCCCTTCCTTGGGGATCGCGTCGTAAAAGAAACGGACATTTTTAGTGTTGCATCGCGCTTAAGAAGCGAGGCATTTAGGGAACTTTTCCCTGCGCCAGACGGGGCAGAGGTGATAAAAAGTTTTGCAGAACTTTGTAGCTTTGATGTGCAATCCATGGCAAAAACGCTTTCTCTCGAGTTTTAGGAGATTTAGAAAGGCGTAGTTTTTTTAAGGTGTTTGCCGTCTTTCTTTTCTTAAAGAGAATTTCGAGGGATTGGCGCGGGAAAGAAGGCTCTTTCGCGCTAATATCTGAATCCTCTTGAGGCGGGCAGTTTAGCAGAGGCGAAAAGGAGAGATTTCCTTTTTTTTCGCTCGGGATTATTTTCTCTAAATAGCATCGCACTTTTGGGTTTCTTTTTGAAGCAAATAAAGAAAAAGGAAAACGCATGAGATACCACTTTCCCGTTGTCATCATCGATGAACACTACAACGCTCAGAATGTGACTGGATTAGGCATCAGGTCGCTTGCTAAGGCCATAGAAGATTTGGGCCTTGAAGTGTCGTCTGCTACGGCGTATTCCGATATGGCAAACATTGCCGCCCACGCAAGCCGAGCTTCGGCTTTCGTTGTGGGTCTTGCGGATTCGGATTTTTCTAGCGACGGAAAAGAAAACACAACAATTCGCGAATTGCGGGAATTTGTCCGTAAGGTTCGCGTCTGTAGCCCAGATGTTCCGATTTTCCTCTATGGAGAAACAAAAAGTGCGACAGCGGTTCCTAATGATGTGACCCGAGAACTGCACGGCTTTATTCACATGTTTGAAGATACGCCAGAGTTTGTTGCGCGTTACATTGCCCGAGAGGCAAGAGAATATCTTGAGAGTTTGCCGCCCCCATTCTTTAAAGCCTTAACGCAGTACGCGGCGGGGTCTTCTTACTCTTGGCATTGCCCGGGGCACTCTGGAGGCGTTGCCTTTCTAAAGAGCCCTGTGGGTCAGATGTTTCATCAGTTCTTCGGAGAAAATATGCTCCGCGCGGACGTTTGCAACGCCGTAGAAGAGTTGGGGCAACTCTTAGAGCACTCGGGACCAGTGGCAAAGTCCGAGCAGAACGCAGCAAGGATTTTTGGTTGTGACCACCTTTTCTTTGTCACAAATGGCACATCGACCTCAAATAAGATTGTTTGGAATTACGCTGTTGCCCCTGGAGACGTTGTCCTTGTCGATCGCAACTGCCACAAATCGATTCTGCATGCGATTACGCTCACTGGGGCAATCCCCGTCTTTTTGATGCCGACACGCAATCACTACGGCATCATCGGGCCGATTCCGAAGAAAGAATTCTCTTGGAAAGAAATCCGAAAGAAGATTGAAGCAAATCCCCTTATCGCAGATAAGAAACGCCGACCAAGAATTTTGACTCTTACGCAGTCAACCTATGATGGCATCATTTATAACGATGAGGAAATTAAACGCGAACTCGATGGGAAGATTGATATCCTCCACTTCGATGAAGCGTGGTTGCCGCATGCAGCATTCCATAATTTCTATAGTGCAATGCATGCGATTGATCCAAAGAAGGCTCGCACAAAGGAGAGCCTTGTCTTTGCAACGCACTCTACGCATAAGCTTTTAGCGGGTATTTCACAGGCAAGCCAAATCTGTGTTGAAAACTCGGAAGAAAAGAAACTTGACCTTGCAAATTTCAACGAATCTTTCCTCATGCACACGTCAACTTCTCCGCAGTACGCGATTATCGCAAGCTGCGACGTTGCGGCCTCAATGATGGAGGGACGTGCTGGTACTGCGCTCGTTGAAGAATCTCTAGAAGAAGCAGTGGATTTCCGCAGGGCAATGCGGTCTGTTTCTCGAAACTACAAAGATTGGTGGTTTGAGGTTTGGGGCCCAAAGAAGCTACCGCGAAAGGGAATTGGTTCGCAACGCGATTGGATGCTAGATAAAGAAGATAGTTGGCACGGGTTTGGGGCAGTCGCTGAAGGTTTTAATATGCTCGATCCCATCAAGGCAACGGTCGTCACTCCTGGCTTGGGGCTCGACGGATCGTTCTCTAAGACTGGGATCCCCGCGGCAGTCGTCACTAAGTACCTCTCTGAGCATGGCATCATTGTTGAGAAGACGGGGCTTTATTCCTTTTTCATTATGTTCACAATCGGTATCACAAAGAGCCGCTGGAATACCCTAGTTACAGAGTTGCAGCAATTTAAAGATGCCTACGATGCAAATGCTCCTCTTTGGCGCGTGATGCCAAAGTTCATCGCCGCTTTCCCGATGTATGAAAATAGAGGATTAAAGGACCTTTGCTCGGAAATTCACGAGGCTTATCGCGCGAACGACGTAGCACGCCTTACAACCGAGATGTACGTCTCGGTGATGCAGCCTGCGATGACGCCGACAGAGGCCTATGCAAAACTCGTACACGGTGAAGTGAATCGCCTTCCGATTGAAAAACTTGAAGGAAGGATTTCTGCGGTGCTACTGACGCCTTATCCGCCAGGAATTCCGCTTCTAGTCCCAGGCGAGCGGGTGAATCGCCGTATCGTCGAGTACCTGAAGTTTGCACGTGACTTCACAGCGAAATTCCCAGGCTTTGAAAGCGATGTACACGGCCTTGTGAAAGAAAAAGATGCAACAGGTAAAGTCGCTTACTTATTGGATTGTGTTAAGGAAAAGTAGAGATGGCATTGGATTTGGTTTATTTCCCGTTGCGTCCTGTGACGGTTCTTCGTGTCGATGGAAAAACGAAGTTTCTCGCAAGACTCCTTGCTAACGATGCTTCAAAGTTAGAGGTAGGACAGGTTCGACGCTCTGTCTTTCTTAATGCCACAGGTGGCATGTTGGGCACAGCGCTTTTAGCCCGTGAGAGCATTGCCGATTATTCGATTTTGCTTTTGGAAGAAAATGCCGATGCGCTTGAAGCCTGGGCAAGGCAAGTTTCCGAAGCCTTTGATGCGGAGGTGAAAACAGAGAAACTCTTTGCACTTGCTTTCTTAGGAGATCTCGCAGGCGAGGCCCCGGCGAGAGGGCGGATGATTCGTAAGACGAAACTTGCTCTCTTTAACCGTGGGTGGATGACTTATGCGGTCGGTAGCAAGGAAGCCGCAACAGAACTCATGGGTAAGGTCGCAGCCGCAGGCGCTAAGGCTGGAGAAGAGGGCGTTGTTGAAGCTCTTAGGATTCTCGCCGCAGAAGCGTCCTACGGCTTAGAGTACGATGAAACGACTAGCCCCTTAGAGGCAGGCTTTGAGGATGTTCCAGATTTTGGAGACCCCTCTCGCGTCTTCATTGGTCGCGCCTTAACAGAGGCAAGGAAAGAGAAAGGGGATTACGAAAGACTTCACCTTGTTGCCTTCAATGTCCCCTTTGACCCTGCAACACTAACTGAGGTGCCGCTTGTCATCGTAGGGGAAATGGGTTATCAGCCCACATCGATAGCGAGGATTCCTGATATGAATCTCACGGTCGCTCTCGTGAGACTCCCGCACGAAGTAGAAGTGGGGGTAACGCTAGATGCTCTTGTGAAGACGGAACCTACAACGGCTGCGAAGTCAGTATTGGTGCTTTCTCCACAGACCTAAGGGAAATGGCGGATAATGCCGCCTTTCCTTTAAGGAAAAAAATTTATCTTAATCTTTTTGTCACCGGACGAAAACCGTGAACGCAAAAACCTTATATGTACGCAGCTTTGGCTGCCAAATGAACGAATACGATGCCTCCCGCATCGTTGATTTACTCAAAGATTGCTACGGCCTCGAGCGCGTTGATGCGCCAGAAGAGGCGGATATTGTCGTCTTAGTAACCTGTTCGATTCGAGAAAAGGCCCACGAGAAGACTTTCTCGGATTTGGGGCGCCTAAGAGAAATCAAGAAAACACGTCCAGGGATGCTCATTGCCGTTGGAGGTTGTGTCGCTAGCCTAGAGGGAAAGGCCCTCCTTACTCGCTCTCCTTGGGTAGATGTTGTCTTCGGTCCTCAGACTCTGCATCGCCTTCCAGCGTTACTTGAAAAGAGAATCGCAACGGGGAGACCACAGGTTGATACAAGCTTCCCTGAGATTGAAAAGTTTAGTGCTCTGCCAGAACCTAGGGCAGAAGGGGCAAGCGCTTTCTGCTCTGTGATGGAGGGTTGCAGTCATTTTTGCTCTTACTGCATCGTTCCCTACACGCGCGGCGCTGAAATTAGTCGCCCTGTTATGGATGTTTTAGTTGAGTGTGCGCAACTTGCAAGCCAAGGGGTAAAGGAAATTACGCTTCTTGGGCAAAACGTTAATGGCTATCGTGGGAAGACCCCTGATGGCGTTACAGCGGACTTTGCGCTCCTTTTGGAATATGTTGCAGAAATCGAAGGCATTGAACGCATTCGCTTTATGACAAGTCACCCGACGGAATTCTCCGACCGCTTGATTGAAGCCTTCGGAAAGATTCCAAAGTTAGCCAATCATGTCCACCTCCCAGCGCAGAGTGGTTCGGACAGAATTCTCTCCGCCATGAAACGGGGCTATACACGCGAGCGTTACTTAGATCGCGTAAGAAGACTTCGCGCTGTGAGGCCAGAGATTTCCATTTCGACAGATATCATCGTTGGTTTCCCAGGGGAAACGGCGGAAGACTTTGAAGCCTCCTGTTCCCTTGTCCGAGAGGCGGGCCTTGATGCAAGTTTCTCCTTTGTGTATTCAAAGAGACCCGGGACGCCAGCGGCCACTCTTGAAGACACAACCCCGCAGTCTGTGAAACTTCAGAGGTTACAGTGCCTACAGGCGCAGATTGACGCACAGGCTAGGAAAATTTCTGAGGCGATGGTAGGCCGCATCGAAAGATGCCTTGTCACAGGCACTGCCCGCCGTGGCGAGGGGCTTTTAAGTGCCAGAACAGATAACAACCGTGTTGTGAACTTCGCAGGGGACACTTCACTTATTGGGCAAATGGTTGAAATCCGTATCACTGATGTCTTCACGCACACACTAGGAGGCGAACTTGTCAAAAGTTAGCGCGACAGAAGCTCCAAGAGAGTGGATTTTTACCTTTGAAGCGACTGCAGGAGAGTTGGCAACTCTCGTGGGTCCAGTCGAAGAGAATATTCGCACCATCGAGAGGGCCTTTGATGTGAAGATTCAAAGGCAGGGGCCTCGCTTTACGATTACGGGAGCGGCTGCCGCCGGGGCTTTCCGCGTCTTAGAACTTGCCGCAGGAAGAATCCAGTCTGGCGACGAGGTCACAACGCGCGAGATTGAACTCTTTGCAATCGATGAAAAGCGTAGCCTTAAAGGATTTGCAGACTCAGAGGCTGAGACACTTAAAACACGGAAAATCGGTCTTAAACCGAGAACGCCCCATCAGAGAGACTACATCCGAGCCATCTTAAAGACGGATATCACTTTTGGGATTGGGCCTGCGGGAACGGGGAAAACCTACCTTGCAGTTGCGGCAGCAGTCGATGCCTACGAGAGAAATGTTGTTGAGAGGATTGTGCTTACGAGACCTGCGATTGAAGCAGGAGAAAGACTCGGGTTTCTTCCTGGCGACTTGGCTCAGAAAGTGGATCCGTATCTGAGGCCTCTTTACGATGCGCTCTATGACCTCTTTGGTTTTGATAGAACGCAGAAACTTATTCAAAAGCAGGTAATCGAAATCGCTCCCTTAGCCTACATGCGCGGAAGAACACTCAATAACGCCTTTGTGATTCTTGATGAGGCGCAGAACACCACGGGAGAGCAGATGAAGATGTTTCTCACGCGAATCGGTTTTGGCACACATGCGGTTGTCAATGGCGATGTGACGCAGATCGACCTCCCGCGTGGGGTAAAAAGCGGGCTCTCGGAAGCAGCGCGCATCCTCGCTGATGTCCCTGGGATTTCTTTTGTCCGTTTTGATGCCGATGACGTCGTGCGTCACCCGCTAGTGGGTGCAATTGTTAGAGCTTACGATGTGGCACGTGCGAAAGAAGGAGAGATTCATCGTGGGAAATAAGAAAAAGACCATCGCTGTCACTTTTGAAAGAAGCGATGCAGTCGCGGGGAAAAAGAAGCGCCTTCCAACGCATAGTGAGATGCTCACATGGATCAGGGCAGCGGCCTTTCTGCCTCTAAACCTTACGGTCTGCTTTGTAACAGAAGAAGAATCGCATAGACTAGATAAGACTTATCGGAAAAAAGATCGCCCCACAAATGTCCTAACTTTTGACTATGCGCATGAGCCTGTAGCGGAGGCAGACATTGCCGTCTGCACGGCGGTTCTTCTCCGTGAGGCCGCAGAGCAGAAAAAGACTTTCCGTTCACACTTAGCGCACATGCTCATTCATGCCACACTTCATGCTCAGGGCTGGGATCATGCAACGGATGCTGAGGCTGAAGAAATGGAAGCGTTAGAAGCAAAGATTCTTAAGAAATTGGGCTTTCCCAATCCCTACTCTGATAGAGCTGTAGCACACTAGGAAGGAAAGCGGAATCCATGGCAAAAGGGCTTTTTAGAGGGAATTTAATCCGAGTGCTCAGTGCCGCTCTTTGTGGCATTGCGGCCTCTTTGGGTTTTTTCTTTCCCCTGGCCTACATTTGGACTGCCTTGGGCTTCTTGGGACTCATTTACTTACTAGTAGAGGAGAAAGAGGCGAAAAGAGGCGCCCTCACTGCTTACGTCTTTGGCCTATGTTACTTTGCTACAGGTCTTTCTTGGGTTTTTAAAGCGGTCTACGTGTACGGGAATGCCCCGTGGCTTTTTGCCGCTCTTTCTGTCTTGGCTCTTGCAGCAGTGCTTTCTATTTTTGCAGGAGTTGTCGGCCTCTTAGCGGTAAAGATTTCTCTACCGATTAGCCTAAAAGCCTCCCTTCTGATACCGCTTCTCTGGGTTGCAGCTGAGTTTTTGCGTGGGGAGTGGATTTGTAGTTTTGGCTGGCTCACAGTTGGCTACGCCTTTATCGATAGCCTTTTTGCTTCTTATGCGCCCATTTTTGGCGCCTACGGAATCACACTTGCTGTGCTAAGTACCGTAGGGGGCGCTGCGGCAGTGCTGATGCGCACTCGATCAAAAGAGGGAAGAACTTTCGCTGGATTTATTTCAGCTCTGATTGTTCTCGGCGCCTACGGATTGGGTGATGTGAATTGGACAGAGGCGGCTTCTAAGTTAGAGGTGAGGATTATCCAGCCTGACCTTCCTGTGACAACAAGAGCTACGTTTTCCGCGCAGGTTGCTTCTCTTGAACGCGTGCGAGCGATGAGCGTTGCAAGTCCCATGGGAAGTTCTCTTGATCTCATCATTTGGCCAGAGAGCGTTTATATGGCCCTTCCTCGCTTTTTGCCAGAAGATTTAAGAAATGTGCCTAAAGAAGTAGCAAAACTTCAGGACTCTGAAGTTCTCTATAACGCCTTTACGGAGCCAGAAAAGGGAAAAATCGGAAATAGCCTCATCCTTGCAACCCCCGAGGGAGAAAAAGCACTCTACAGTAAACGCCACCTTGTGCCTTTCGGAGAGCGTGTGCCCTTTGGTTTTCGTTGGATTATCAATGCATTGGGCATTCCGATGGCAGATCAAACAGCTGGGGCAACTCCAGCTGGGAGCATCCATATTGCAGGGAAAACCGCAGCTCTTGGAATCTGCTACGAGAACCTTTTCGCCGGGGAACTCCGTGACTGGTTTAAGGCTTCAAACCCCGAGGTGATTATTTACACGGCAAACCTAGGGTGGTTTAGCGAAGCGGCATCTTTTCAATTTACCGAAATGAGCCGAATGCGGGCAAAGGAAAGTGCCCGCATCGTTATACAGGCTGTGAATAACGCTGGGTCCGCAGTTATTGGCGCACGAGGAGAAATCCTAAGAGAAGCAAAGGCGGGGGCTCAGAATTTAGATGCAAGTTTGAGGTTAACCCAAGGGAGGTTAACGCCCTTTATGCAGTATGGTTTTTGGACTCTTTTTGCTCTGGGAATCCTCTTTTTCTTCTTAATTGTTGCTTTTTGCGCTTTTGGACGACATTTTTCTCGGAAAAGGTCGGTCTAAACGGCTAAAATCATCCTCCGATTATTTTGTGCCCGAAGGGTGGAGAATTCCTTTGCGGGTTAGTCCTTTTTGTTGCTTAAGTTTTTCAGTAGAACTGCCATGATTACATTTCAGGAAGTCATCCTGCGCCTGCAGGAGTATTGGAACAAACAGGGTTGCGCGATTTTGCAGCCAATTGATATTGAGGTCGGAGCGGGTACAAGTCACACGGCCACATTCCTCCGTGCTTTGGGTCCCGAGCCCTGGCGCGCTGCTTACGTGCAACCGAGCCGTCGTCCGAAGGACGCCCGCTATGGCGAAAATCCCAACCGCTTGCATCAACATCACCAGTTTCAGGTGGTCTTAAAGCCCGCCCCCGTGGATATCGTAGATATCTATCTAGATTCTCTTCGTTCCCTTGGTATTGATACCGAAGTAAACGACATCCGTTTCGTGGAAGATAACTGGGAAAATCCAACCTTGGGCGCCTGGGGCCTCGGCTGGGAAATTTGGATGAACGGCATGGAAGTTACGCAGTTCACATACTTCCAACAGGTCGGTAGCCTTGAGTGCAAACCCATCACAGGGGAGATTACCTACGGGCTCGAACGTTTGACGATGTATCTACAGAACTGCGACAACGTCTTCGATCTTGTTTTCACAAAGCAAAAGGATGGCCTTGGCCGGGAACACACGCTTACCTATGGAGACGTCTTCCATCAGAACGAGGTCGAACAGAGCCACTACAACTTTGAAGCAAGTGACCCTGAGAAGCTCTTTAAACAGTTTGACTACTTTGAAAGTGAAGCGAAGCGCTTAATGGAATTGCAACTTGCGCTTCCTGCCTATGAGATGGTCTTAAAGGCGGGTCACACATTTAACCTCTTGGATGCCCATGGTGCGATTTCTGTTACGGAGCGCGCAGCCTACATCGCTCGCATCCGCAATTTCAGCCGTGCTGTGGCTCAGAGCTACTACGAGAGTCGTGAGCGCTTGGGTTTCCCGATGTTGCACGCAGAGTAATAGATTAGGGGTAATGAGAGAGAAAAGATTATGACGAGTTTACTTATTGAGTTTCAGACAGAAGAATTGCCTCCTAAGGCTCTAAAGAAATTGTCAGACGCTTTCGCAGCCGGTGTCGAGAAGCGCCTTTTAGCAAAGCATTTTTTGGAAAGCACATCCGCAGTGACGGCTTTTGGCTCTCCGCGACGTATGGCAGTTCTTCTCACAGATGTCCTAGCGAAGTCCCCCGACGAGGCCTTTACGCAAAAGTTAGTTCCTGTGAAGATTGGCTTGACGGAAGCAGGAGAGGCTACCCCTGTGCTCACTAAGAAGATGGCAGCGCTTTCAATTACTGCCGCTCCTTCGGAATTAAAGCGCGTTGTAGATGGGAAGAATGAATACCTCGTCTATGAAGGCGTAAGAGCAGGGGAGGACCTTGCCACGGGGCTCAAGGAAGTTTTAGAAGAGACCGTTCGGGCACTTCCGATTCCAAAGGTGATGAATTATCAATTGGCTGATGGCGTCACGACCGTGCAGTTTGTGCGCCCGGTTCGCCACTTTACAGCCCTTTACGGAAAGGACGTCTTGGATGTAACGCTCTTTGGATTGAAGGCTGACCGCGTCACCTCAGGGCACCGTTTCCACACGAAGGGTCTTATTGCAATCCCTGAAGCTGATGCCTATGAGGAAACGCTTCTTAAGGAAGGGAAAGTTATTGCCAACTACGCCAAGCGCCGCGAGAAGCTTGTTGCGTGTTTAAAGGCTGAGGCAGAGAAAAATAACGGAACGCTCATTGCGCCCGAGGCCCTCATTGATGAAACAAATTCCTTAACTGAGTGGCCCGTTGTCTACACCTCTAGCTTTGAAGAAAAGTTCTTGGATGTTCCAGAAGAGTGCTTGATTCTTACGATGCAGACAAATCAGAAGTATTTCCCGATGCGTAATTCCTCTGGAAAACTCATGAACCAGTTCTGCCTTGTATCTCACTTGGAAGCGAAGGATGGCGGGGATGCTATCCGTGCTGGTAACGCCCGTGTTGTTCGCGCGCGCTTAGCGGATGCTGAGTTCTTCTATCGCGAAGACTGCAAGACAACGCTTGAAAGCCGCATCGAAGGGCTAAAGCACGTTGTTTACCACAATAAGCTTGGTACACAGTTTGAGCGCATGCACCGTGTGAAGGCACTCGCAGGAAAGATTGCAACGCGGATTGGCGCTAGTGTTGAAAAGGCAGAGCGCGCTGCGATGCTCTCTAAGACGGATCTTCGTACCCTCATGGTTGGTGAATTCCCAGAGTTGCAAGGCATTATGGGTGAGTACTATGCGAAAAACGACAAGGAAGACCCTGAGGTTGCCTTGGCAATTCGCGAGCACTATGCACCGCGTTTCGCTGGGGATGCTCTCCCAAGTACAGCGGTTTCCACCGCCGTTGCGCTCGCAGATAAGATGGAAACTTTGTGCGGCATGTTTGGCATCGGCCAGATGCCAACTGGCGACAAGGATCCCTTCGCATTGCGTCGTCACGCCTTGGGTGTGCTTCGCATGATTATCGAAGGGAAGCTCGGTCTTGGCTTAGATGAACTCGTTTCGATGGCCTTTGCTGTTGAAAGTGAAGTTTCTCTTGTTAAGGATGCCAAGGAGCCGCTCCTCACATTCTTCTTTGAGAGACTCCGTGTCATGATGCGCGAGGCTGGGTTCTCGGCGCAAGAGGTTGAGGCTGTGTTAGCTAAGCACGTGATGAAGCCAGCGGATTTCGTAAAACGTATCGAAGCTGTGAAGAAATTTACGATGCTCCCCGAGGCCTCGAGTTTGTCGGATGCGAATAAGCGTATCTGCAATATCTTAAGAAAGGTCACAGGGGAAATCCCGAGTGAAATTCGCGAAGACCTCTTGAAGGAAGCCGCAGAAAAGGAACTCTACAAGGCCCTCCGTGAGCACGAACCCGTTGCGAAGTTACTCTATGAGAGTGGCGGCTATGAAGGGATGTTGGCCTCGTTGACGCCCCTTAAGGCACCTGTGGATAAGTTCTTCTCGGATGTGATGGTTAACGCCGAAGATCCGGCTATTCGTGCGAACCGCCAGGCACTTTTAAAGCGCTTGGGCGACCTTATGAATAGTGTTGCTGAGCTTTCTTACTTAGCAAGTTAAGTAGAGGGCAACGGTTCAAATAGGGCAAAGATAATGCGTTTTTTGCGTGCGCTTATTTATTACTGTGTCTTGCTTTTAGCGGCGATTCCGGTTGGTACTGGCTGTGTGCTTTGTTGGCCATTTGTCGATATCAACCGCCGCTATGACTGGTTTGTACGTACTTGGATGCGGTTTGCCTTGGAATCAGGGAAGTGGATTTGCGGCCTCGATTATGAAGTTAGAGGCGTGGAGAATCTTCCTAGTTCCACTACTAGAGCGGTTGTTTTCTGCAAGCATCAATCTGCTTGGGAAACGATTTTTCTTCTCGCTTGGTTGCCCGAGCGCGTGGGTTACGTTTACAAAGAATCCATTCACTGGATTCCTTTCTTCGGTTGGGCTGTTAAATCGATGCAGATGATTCCTATCGATCGCTCAAACGGCAGGAAGTCCTTCGAGCAGATTCTCCGCGGCGGAGCCGAAATGCTCAACCGTGGCTGGTGGGTCGGTATCTTCCCAGAAGGTACACGTGTTGCTCCTGGGGCCACTTCTACCTATAAGAGTGGCGGAGCACGGTTTGCTACTCGAGAGAAGGCCGTAGTCGTCCCGATAGCTGTGAATTCGGGAGAATTTTGGCCAAGAAACTCTTTTGGGAAAATCCCTGGGAAGATTGTTGTTTCTATTGGACCTGCGGTTCCAACAGAAGGAAAGACTTTTGCAGAGGCCAATTGCATCGCCTCCGAGTGGATAGAGGCCGAAGTGCGTCGCATCGGTAATCCTAAGTTTTACAAAGAGAAGCAGCAGTAGTCGGAAGATGAAGGTCCCAGAGCAGCTTTCTTTATTCGATGAAGATGCGGAAGATCTTCTGCCTGTCCCTTCTCCAAAACCCGCTCAAAAAGATTCAAACGCAATTCTTTCTCGAGAGATTCCTTACACTTTAAAGCGTGTAAGGCGTCGCACCATAGGCTTGCAGATTGGGGTTAATGGTCTAGAAATCTCTGCCCCGCGTTGGGTAAGTATTCGAGAAATCGAACGAGTTATTGAAGAGAAACGCGCGTGGATTGAAAGAAAACTCACAGAGCGTGAGGTTTGGAGAGAAAAAGAAGCGGTCGATGCAATTCGTTTTGAAGAGGGCGGCCTTATTCCATACCGCGGGACGCGGGTGAGGATTTCTCTTGGAAGACCGAAGACGACCCTCTTGGAAGAGGGGAAGATTCTAGCGGTTGCCTTGCCTTTAAACGCAGAAGAGTCTCGTGTGCGGGAGGCTGTGCGAGTGTGGCTTGTTTCTGAGGCTGAGCATCGCATCGGGGAAAGGCTAAAGTTTTATTCAGAAAAATCTCACCTTGTGCCTTCTTCTTGGCGCCTAGCGAATACCCGGGGGCGTTGGGGAAGTTGCACTACGAAGGGCGTCATAAGACTTTGTTGGAGACTCATATTCTTCACAGATGACGTTCTCGATTACGTTGTCGTGCACGAACTTGCACACCTTGCTCACATGGATCACTCTGAGAGTTTTTGGAAGACAGTGGAGGGGATTTATCCCGCTTACGTAGAGGCGCGTGCGAAACTTATGGGAGTACCGGCGGGAGAATTGGTTTTTTAGCGAGAACTGCGGGTCGTACTGAGTGCTTTGGGTGTCTAACACTTCCTCGGGTTAGATTGAAGGAAGAATTTTGATGGATTCAGAAGATTGCTCCGTTTTTTTAAAAATATGCGGGCTATCAACAGCGAACGAACAAAAATTCTTCAAAATCGCATAATATTGCTTTGAGTGTTACCTCTCTTTTGTTAGAGATTTTTCAAAGCTTAGACAATGTCAAACAAAACGCCTAAGCCTCTGCCTTTAGGGACATCAGACTTTTAAAACCCTCCGCATCCGAGGGCAAATTTACGTGGATAAAACGGATCTTATCTACGAGATTGCCAAGAAAACGGAAAAGTTTTTTCTGACGCGTCCTCGTCGTTTTTGGAAAGTCTTTTCTTGTCAGCACTTTTGCTTCGCTCTTTAAAGAGGGACTGAAATACTTTTCAGGACTTGCTATCGAAAAACTTTGGGATGATGAAACGTACAACGTTGTGGAGATTGATTTTTCTAAAGTTAAAGGCTTTACGGACAAAACCAGTTTTGAAAATAAACGCCGGTCAGTTGTCACTGGCTCATTTGAGCGTGCGGGCTTCTCTTTTAACGAAGAAAAAGAAAACACGTGGATTGACCAAATTTCAGACTGGATGCAAAGTCAACCCAACAATTCGCTTGTTTTATTAATTGATGAATATGACGCGCCTCAAACGGCGTCCCTGGATAACAAACAACTTTTTAGCGAAGTGCGGCGGCTTTTGTCATCCTTTTACGCCATCATCAAACCCAATGATGCGGCACTTCGTTTTGTCTTTATGACGGGAATCTCAAAGTTCAATCAAACTGGGATTTTCTCCGAACTCAACAACTTCACTGACATCTCGTTAAATCCTAGTTTTGGGACACTACTTGGATATTCAGAAGAAGATATTAAAGAGAACTTTGCAGAGTATCTCGAAAAAGCGTCCATAGTATTGTCAATCTCCAAAGAAGAGGTTCTCGAAAAACTCAGAGAAAACTATGACGGTTATTGCTTTGATAAAAACGCCATAAGTCACGTTTATGCCCCTTGGTCAGTACTAAATTTCTTTAGTTGGCCCGAACTAGGGTTTGATAACTATTGGATGCAAAGCGGCGGGAAACTTACGCTACTTGAAAAGTATCTTCATTCTCATTCACTTAAGGCCCCCGAAGAGTATGCCAACGAAAAAGAGGTTAGCGTAGAAACGCTTGAAGGTACGGCTGATTTTGATGAGATTGATGATGTGACACTTCTCACACAATCTGGCTATCTCACGATTAAACGGCGCGAACTAGATACTTTTTTTGTTAGTTTCCCCAACAAAGAAGTGGCCTCTTTATACGCTAGAAAACTCGTCAAAAAGAATTCGCTTTACCAGGCAGGCATTGTTCCAATCCAGGATGCCTTAGTCGCAGGCGACATAGAGTCTCTTTTCGTTGCAATCAATCGCACATTTTCTGCCATCGACTATGTCGATTATCCCATTCGTTCTGAGAAAACGTTACAGGCCTTCTTGCAGATTTTCTTGAGTTGCACGGGGTTTGATGTGGTTTCCGAGCGCCATACTTCTTTGGGTCGTAGCGACATTGAAGTTGACACAGATGCCAACCATTGGGCCTTTGAATTGAAATTCCAAAGACTAGGAAAAGAGCTAGATTCGTTATTACAAGAGGCGCTTACACAAATGAAGGAGCACGACTATGGTGCTCACTCGAGAAGGCCTCTTTTAAGGCTCGCTGCTCTCTTCTCTGAAGAAAAGAAAGCTTTCATCGCCTGGAAAGCGTTGCTCTAGAGAAGCTCTTTTGTTTAAAAAACGAGAGCGGCAGTTCTAGGGAGAAAAACCCGAGAAATTTCGGGAGAAAAGCCTCCTATTTTTTCTTGATTTTCAAGAAGATTTTTGTAACATGCCCGCAGATGTGTTTCTTTGTGGTAAAGTTCGGGAGAAAAGTGGGAAAAAGTGGTTTTTCCTACGCTTAAATTGTCTTCATTTCTCCTAGAGGCAAAGCTGTGTTCCAAGGAACGTCGTTACTTACGCTTGATGCACGAGGCCGCATCGGGATTCCCGTGCGCCATCGTGAAAGCTTTAAGACGCCCCTTGTGACATTAACGCGTCACCCTGACGGCTGTGTCTTACTTTATCCGCGCGAACTTTGGGAAGAAAAGCGTGCAGCGCTTTCTGCGTTACCGTACTCAGCACGCAATTTCCAGCGAATCGTTTTAGGTAGTGCCGTTGACTTGGAATTAGACGCTGTGGGGCGCCTTCTTATCCCTGTGGAATTAAGAACGCTATGTGGCTTAAAGCGCGATGTGTCGCTCGTAGGCCTTGGAGATCATTTGGAGATATGGGATGCCAAACGACTGCTTGCCCAGGAGAAGGCAAGTATTCGTGATGGCTTCGGCGAAGCGGCCGAAAACTTTAAGTTCTAAGGAGGCACGAATGTCAATTGCGTGCGCTTCTGACGGACTTTTGAAACACCGGCCAGTTTTGCCCTGTGCGGCAGACACTTACCTTGTGCGCAATCCCGATGGCATCTATGTCGATGCGACTTTTGGTCGTGGAGGACACACAAAACTTATCCTCGGAAAACTTTCCCCAAAGGGAAAGCTTTTTGCCTTCGATCGCGATAAAGAAGCGCTCGATGCCGCAGGCGTAATCAAGGATCCTCGCTTTAGCATTATTGGAGCGCCTTTCTCTAGATTAGCCGAAGAGCTCGCCCTCCGTGGCACCACACACGTTGACGGCGTCCTTATGGATATCGGTGTTAGTAGCCCCCAAATTGATGATCCACAACGGGGATTTTCTTTTCGCTTTGATGGTCCCTTGGATATGCGTATGGATCAAACGCATGGGGTGACGGCCGCAGACTGGCTAAGAGAGAAAAGTGAATCAGAGATTGAAACCGTTATTCGGGAATACGGGGAAGAACGGTACGCAAAGGCTATCGCTCGAGCGATTACCAGGGAGGAAAAAGAAAATCCAATCCTCACGACGTCTCACTTAGCAACACTTCTTGAACGTACGGTTCCAAGAAGCTCTCACGATCAGACACAGCACCCTGCAACGCGGACCTTTCAGGCACTGCGCATTGCAGTTAACGATGAGTTAGGAGAACTTAAGAAAGCGCTTTTTGCCGCAGGTTCCATCCTTAATGCGGGAGGACGCCTAGCGGTTATCTCTTTTCACTCGCTTGAAGATAGGATTGTGAAGCGGTTTTTCTCTGAAGGAGCAAGACCTGCGGCGGCAATCGACTCAAGACTTATCCTCCGCGCTTGCGAGATGCCTCCCGCTCTTTGGTGTGAATGCGAGAGGATTCTTCCCGAAGAAAAAGAGATTGAAGAAAACCCACGGTCTCGCAGCGCCGTGCTTCGCCTTGCAACAAGGACGCAAGCCCCATGGATGGACTATGGGAGGCGCCTGTGAGATTCGATCTTTCGCGCTTTTCCGATAGAGTCCTTTCCTTTATCGCCATCGCAAGCGCTATTGTGCTTTTTATAAGCTGTTTTTACCTTGTGCAGTCACAGTATAAGGTTCGCATGCTTACGGCAGAAAAAGAGCGTGTTGAACGCGTAAGGCACGCTCTCTTAGATGAGTCAAGCCAACTTGCGCTTGAACTCTCGCGCGCGGCGCTTCCAAAGTATGTCATTTCGCGCGCAAACGAGTTGGGGTACGTGAATGCCGATGTCAAAAACACGGTGATGATTCAGGTCCCGGCCAATCAGTTTGGTCGTATTCGTCTCGAGGTGCGTAAATGAAGCGTTTCTTCGAGAGACTTTGGCAAAAAATCTACGCAAAGGCGCTTGAGGCACTGCACGCCGATAGCGCCCCACGTCGCAATGAGCAACAGGGTGAAGAAGCCATGCTCGGAGCGCAGATTCCGAGTAGCCGTAGCCGTTGGGCATTCGCTCTCATGGTGGGGGCCTTTGCCACACTTCTTGTACGTTCTGCGTATTTGCAGTGCGGTATTCAGACTGAGTTCCTGCAGAAAAAAGGCGAAGAACGTTATGCACGAACCATAACGGTTCCTGCGCAGCGTGGCCGTATCTTGGATCGCAACGGTATTGTTCTTGCAAGTTCTATTCCGGCGAAAAGTATTTGGGCAATTCCTAGTGAAGCAAGACAGGCGGGGGATACGAAGTTAAAGGCCCTGGCGGACCTTCTTGAAGTTCCTCTTTCTTCTATTAAGACGAAACTTTCGGAAAAGAAAAACCGTACCTTTGTCTACCTTGCGAGAAAGATTGATATCGATACGGCAAGGAAGATTTCAGAACTCAATGTCCCAGGGGTCTACGACGAAGAAGAAGCAAAACGTAATTATCCCGACGGCGAGGTCTCAGCACACGTTGTGGGCTACACGGATACGGATAACAAAGGACGCGAAGGCGTGGAACTTGCCAGTGACGGAATTCTCTCTGGAGAAAAGGGACTCCGTTACATCATTCGCGATCGCCTGGGGCAACGCGTCGATGGCGCATGGCTAAAGGAAGCCACACGTGGTAGAGATGTTGTCCTTTCGATTGACTCTCGCCTGCAATACATCGCATACAAAGCCGTGCGTCGTGCCGTAGAAGTCACGGGGGCAAAGGCTGGTGCTGTCGTGGTTGCTGATGTGCACACGGGAGAAATTCTCGCGATGAACAATTGGCCCACTTATGACCCGAATCAGAGAAAAGATCTCCGTATCGAGAATGTTCGCAACCGCGTGCTCACCGATATGTTTGAACCGGGAAGCACGATGAAGCCATTTGCCATCGCTAAGGCGCTCGACCTTGGTATCGTCCGCCCGGATACGTTGGTCGAGACAAATCCAGGCGTTTTAACGATTGGCGACAGAAACATCACTGATACGCATAACTATGGTCTACTCACGGTTAGCCAAATCGTTTCCAAGTCCTCAAACATCGGCACTTGCAAGATTGCGCTTGAAATCAATAGCGAAGATCTTTGGGCAACCTACGATGCCCTAGGGTTTGGTAATGCTCCCAACCTTAATTTCCCAGGTGCAATTCGTGGGAAATTGCGTCGCGGCAACTTATGGAGACCGATTGAAAAAGCAACAATCTCCTATGGCTACGGCATCTCGGTTTCCTTGATGCAATTGGTGCGTGCCTACACGGCTCTTGCTCGTAATGGCGATGTTATCGATCTAACCTTTAAGAAGAGTCCTAAAGAGGCTATTGGCAAGCAGGTTTTCCGCCCTGAAGTCGCTCGCCAGATGCGTGCGATGATGAGTAATACGGTTCTCGCAGGCGGCACCGCGCAGCGGGTCAACATTCAAGGCTATACAGTCGCAGGGAAAACCGGAACTGCTAATAAGTTAAGAGACGGAAAGTACGTCGATAAGTTGGCCGTGGGTAGTTTCGTGGGAATGGCCCCTGCAAGCCACCCGAGACTCATTGTTGCAGTGATGATTGATGAACCGTCACGCGGAAGTTATTTCGGGGGAACGGTTGCAGCACCGGTCTTTAATGAAGTGATGGCAGGCGCCTTGCGACTCATTGGTGTAAATCCAGATGCGCCCGAGTACACGGCATCTCCTGGTATAGCGATTCGAGGAATGCGTCATGACTGAGGAAAAGGATTGGCGAGAGAAGACGCGAGAGTGGCTTTCCGCCCGAGTTAAAAAAGGCTCTCACTTAAGGATCGACTCGCGAGACATCACAGAAGGCGATGTCTTTATTGCTCTTAAGGGGGCTAAGGTCGATGCAATGCGCTTCGTTCCCGTTGCGGCCGCAAAGGGGGCTAGGGCAGTTTTAAGTGAGAAGAGAGAAGACATCACGACGCCCTCTCAAGTAGAGCGCTTTGAAGTGGAGAATCTACGGGAGCGCTTGGGGTGGGTTGCTTCTGACTTCTATGGAAATCCATCGGCAGACCTTTTTGGCGTTGCTATCACAGGAACCAACGGGAAAACTAGCGTAAGCCACTGGTGTACGGCACTCTTAACAAAACTAGGAATGCCCTGCGCTGCAATTGGAACAATTGGCACTTTTTTTGAAGGCACTGCGGTGAAGGCCCCGGCTCTTACAACGCCAGATGCGGCAAGCGTCCAAGGGCTTTTCTACGACATTAAAGAGGCGGGTGCAAAGGCCTTTGCCATTGAGGCTAGTTCGATTGGTCTTGTGCAAGGGCGTCTCTCAGGGACAACCGTTAACACAGCGGTTTTCACAAACCTCACACGGGATCACTTGGATTACCACAAGACAGAGAAAGCCTATGCGGAAGCAAAGGCCCTTCTTTTTACCTTCCCAGGACTCAAAAGAGCTGTCCTCAACCTGGATGATGCTTTCGGTCGAGAGCTCGCAGACCGCACGGTAAAGGCTGGTATTGAAACTGTGGGGTACGGTGTTGAGGGTGAGAGCGATACCCGAGAAGTAAGTGACAAAGTCCATAGGCTTTTCGCCCGAGGCGTGCATTCGGAAGCCTCTGGGATGGCTTTTGATGTCTCGTGGCAGGGAAAAACCTACACGGTTAGAGCAAAGGTTCTAGGTCTCTTTAACGTCTATAACCTCTTAGCGGTTGCCGCTGTGGCTTTGGGCGCAGGGTTCCCAGCAGAGGTTGTCTTTAAGGAAATCGCCGTGTTGCAGCCACCAGCTGGACGCCTACAGGTTTACACGCGCCCAGGGATGCCTCTTGCGGTTGTTGATTACTGCCACACACCTGATGCAATCGAAAAGGCCCTTACGGCATTGCGTCCAACAGCGGCGAAACGTGGTGGAAAGCTTTGGATTGTTTTTGGTGCCGGGGGTGACAGGGATCACGGGAAACGCCCCGTGATGGGAGAGGTTGCCGAACGATTCTCAGATGTGGCAATTGTCACAAATGACAATCCGAGAACGGAAGTGCCAGAGGCAATTGCTGAGGCAATCTGCGCAGGGTTTAAAGAAAAGAAACCCCAAGTTATCCTCGATAGACGCGAGGCAATCGTAGAGACGTTTTGCCGAGCGGCCCCGGAGGATGTTCTCCTTATCGCCGGCAAAGGGCACGAAGACTATCAAGAGGTCTCTGGCGTTAAACACCATTTCAGCGATATTGAGACAGCACGTGAGGCTGCTAACGAACGTTTTGTTCGCGAAAGGAAGGAAGAATGCAAGACGCTGTAAGTCAGAATTGGACGCTTGATAAGCTTACAACTGCCTTAAAAGGACTTGTCCTCGAGTTGCGAGGTGCAAGTGGGAGGGTTTTCTCATCAATTACAACGGACTCTAGAGAAGTTTCCGAAGGAGAGGTTTTTATCGCTCTTCGCGGAGAAAAATTTGACGGACACGATCACGCCGCGGAAGCAGCAAAAAAGGGCGCAGGTGTTCTTATTCTCGAAAGACCCGTTGAGGCAGAGTGCCCCGAGATTATTGTTCGTGACACGCGAGAGGCGTATGGCGCAATTGCGAGAGCTTGGCGCTCACAGTTTTCTATTCCCTTAATTGCCGTTGTTGGGTCAAATGGGAAAACCACGACAACGCAAATGATTGGAAGCATTCTTTCCGCTGCGGTTGCTCCTGGTGAATCACTCTGCACGGAAGGAAACTTCAATAACGAAGTCGGCATCCCGAGGATGCTTCTGCGTCTTAGGCCCGAGACACGGATTGCCGTGATTGAAGCTGGAATGAATCACCCTGGGGAAATGGCGCGTCTAGCGAGTTGGGTACGGCCTACGGTTGTTGTTGTCACTAACGCACAGCGTGAACATCAGGCCTATATCGATGGCGTTGAAGAGTCCGCTAGAGAAAATGGCATGATGATTGTGGCGCTTACTGCGAAGGGAACAGCAGTGCTACCTCTTACGGACCCGTCGCTAAAGATTTGGACAAACCTCGCTAGAGCCAGGGGTTGCTCGGTTTTGACCTATGCGGCTAGCGCCGAAGGCTCTCAAGTAAAGGTAAGCCGTGAGGGAACGAAACTTGCAATTGAGACCCCTGCGAGAACGGTTGAAACAACGCTTACGATGCCGGGCGCACATGCCACGCACGATGCAGCCGCAGCGGCAGCGGCAGCGCTCTCTGCTGGCGTGGATCTTGAAAGTATCGCCCGAGGGCTGGCGAATTTCCGAGCCGTGAAAGGCCGTGGTGAGATGCATCATTTAAGTAACGGCGCAACACTCATTGATGAATCCTATAACGCAAATCCCGATAGCATGCGGGCAGCGATTGATTTACTTTCCTCCATGAGTGCACCGCGTGTACTCGTGGCCGGTGAAATGGGAGAACTCGGTGAGAAGAGCGCTGAGTATCACGCGGAGGTCGTCCGTTACGCAAAGACTAAGGGAATCGAGGCGCTCTTTACAACAGGCGAAAAGATGCAAGAGGCAACCGACTTATTCGGTGCAAGTGGAATTTACTTTACCTCGCGCGATGCGCTTACGGCCGCATTGCTTGAACTAATAAAGAGCCCATGCAGTATTCTCGTGAAAGGGAGCCACTACGTGGGCCTTCAAGCGGTTGTCAGTGCGGTGCTAGAAAAATACGGTCCGAAAGACTCCCAAGCGGAGCTGTAAGGAAGAGTAGGGATGTTATTAAGTATTTGTCAGTGGCTTTCTGAAAGTGTTCGTGCTTTCAGTGTTTTTAATTACCTAAGTCTTAGAGCCCTTTTAGCAGCGTTGACTGCAATGGCTATAGGCTTTTGCGCAGCCCCCGGGGTTATTGCCCGCCTTCGCGCAATGAAGATTGGGCAGGCTGTTAGAGAAAATGGTCCCAAGACGCATCTAGTGAAAGATGGAACGCCAACGATGGGTGGCGTCCTGATTCTTGTAAGTATCGGAATTTCGACACTTCTTTGGATGGATCTTTCGAATCGCTTCGTTTGGGTCGTGCTCTTTGTCACGCTCTGCTATGGGTTGATTGGCTGGTCAGATGACTACAGGAAGGTTGTCCATCACGACCCGCATGGGATGAGCGCAAAGGAAAAATTCGCTTGGCAAAGCCTTGTGGGTTTTGTTGCGGCTGTGTATTTGGCTTTCGCGGTTTCAATGCCTGCGAATACGGATGTTTGGGCGGCCCTTGCACAGTGGGTTCAAAGTGGCTTTGCGAGTAATCAGGTTTCAAAACTTGACCTCTTGGTTCCCTTCTTTAAGGAAATTGCATTCCCCTTTGGTATTTGGGGTTTTATCTTCCTAACTTACATTGTGATTGTCGGAACGTCGAATGCCGTAAACCTCACAGATGGTTTAGATGGTTTGGCGATTCTTCCTTGTGTAATGGTGGGATCGGCCCTTGGAATCTTCGCTTACGTTGTCGGGCGCCCTGACTTCGCAAGTTACCTTCTCTTTCCCTACATTCCAGGCGCAGGAGAACTCGTTGTCGTCTGTGCGGCGCTCGCTGGCGCAGGGCTTGCTTTCTTGTGGTTTAACACCTACCCAGCGGAGGTCTTCATGGGAGACGTTGGAGCGCTTGCTTTGGGTGGGTGCTTGGGGACTGTTGCCGTTATCGCCCGACAGGAGATTGTTCTTGCCATCATGGGTGGCATCTTTGTTGTTGAGACGGTCTCTGTGATGATTCAAACGACATATTTCCGCTTCACGCACGGGAAGCGATTCTTTTTGATGGCGCCAATTCACCATCACTTTGAATTAAAGGGATGGAAAGAAACACAGGTTGTTGTCCGCTTTTGGATTATTACGTTTATCTTGGTCTTGATTGGTTTGGCGACATTAAAGATTCGCTAAAAGAAGCGACTAGCGAGAAAGGAATTCTCTTATTATGAAAAAGGCTTTGGTTTTAGGTTGTGGCGCATCAGGGTTGGCATCGGTTCGCTTTCTAAAGCGTAGAGGGTTTGATGTTGCAGTAGGTGACACGCGTGAGGCCCCTGCGACGCTAGAGACACTTAAGGCGGAGTTCCCAGATGTAAGTTTCTCCGGAGGCGCATTACCTGAAAGCCTACTTGATGGGGTCGATTGCGTTGTCATGAGCCCAGGGCTTTCTCCAGAGCATTCGCTTGCAGCAAATCTCGTTAAGTGCGCCCGAGAAAAGGGCGTCGAAGTCATAGGCGAAATTGAACTTTTTGCCCGTGAGCTACTCGCACTTAAAGAGAAAAAAGGGTATGAGCCTAAAGTTATTGCAATTACGGGCACAAACGGAAAGACCACAACAACGCGTCTTACGGGACTTATGGTTGCTGCGGATAAGAAAACCGTGTGTGTGGCGGGAAATATTGGTCCTAATGCCGTCACCGAGTTAGATAAACTGCTCGAAAAAAATGAGCTTCCAGAGTATTGGGTTTTGGAACTCTCTAGTTTTCAGCTCGCAACGACAACAAGCTTAAAACCAGCAGCGGCAGCCTTTCTAAATCTTACACAGGATCACGTTGACTGGCATGGCTCAATGGCTGAATACGAAGCCGCTAAAAGAAGGATTTTTGCTACAGGGACTATTCGGGTTTTAAATCGTGATGATGCCGCTTCGATGCGTGCGAAGGCAGAGGGCGAGGAGGTGCGAACCTTTGGCACTTCGGAGCCTCGAGAGTCTGGGGAATATGGTCTTACGAAGGAAGATGGCTTCGTTTGGTTAAGTAAGATGCCCGTTGCTGCCTCTGTGAGAGGTCGTCGGAAGACGAGTTTATTACTTGCACCTGACCCTGTGGAGAGGCAACTTTTGATGCCTGCAGAGTCTTTGAAGATTCGTGGCCAACACAATGCCATGAATGCTCTTGCGGCTATCGCTCTTTGTGAAGCAACGGGAGTTCGTCTTTCTGCAGCCCTGAAGGCTCTTGCCGCTTTCGAAGGCGAAGCGCACCGTGTGCAGTTTGTTTTGAAGACAGATAAGGGTGTCGAATTTATCGATGACTCTAAGGGGACGAACGTTGGCGCAACCTGCGCAGCTCTCGTCGGCCTCGGAGCAAATGGTCAGAAGAGTTCTCTTATCTTAGGAGGGGATGCAAAGGGGCAGGATTTCGCAGATATCGCTCCCGCGGTTGCTTCCTACGCGCGTCACGTTGTCCTCATTGGGCGGGATGTGGCAATGATTAGACCCGCAATCGCCCAACTTGGAATCCCCGTAAGCGAAGCAGGGTTTGATTTTGAGAAGGCAATTGAGATTGCCTATGCGGCAGCGCACGAGGGCGATGCTGTGCTCCTGAGCCCTGCGTGCGCAAGTTGGGATATGTTTAAGAACTACGCTGAGCGTTCAGCGCGTTTCATTGCAAAAGCACGTGAAATCGCCGCTCGCGAAACAACTCAAAATTAACCCTAAACGGAAAAGAGGGTGACTGTATTGTGTTTGGATGGGGCTCGCAAAAGCAGACTAAAGAAACCGTCACTGCATGGATGGGGGCGGACTCTAGTCTTTTGGGCGGAAAGAGCTCTCGCAGTGACAAGCCCGAAGGCTTTGACGTCACACTTGTTCTCGTAACGGTTTTCTTACTCTCCTTTGGTTTGTTGATGGTGTATTCGGCAACGATTTCTTTTGCCGATAGCCCAAAGTATCACACAACGCCTTTTCACTTCGTTTCAAGACAAGCCCTTTGGATTGCCGTGGGATCTGCAGTTGGACTTTTTATTTATCAGATTCCGATGCGACTTTGGAGGCGCTCTGCTCCTTTCTTAGCCGCATTTTCTATCCTTTTACTTGTCGTCGTTTTAATCCCTGGTATTGGGCGTTCTGTAAATGGTGCAAGGCGTTGGATTGCTCTGGGGTCTGTGAATTTACAGGTAACGGAATTCGTTAAATTCGCAACCCTCATCGCAGCTGCTGCCTTTACTGTTAAGAGGCAGGAATACATGCACTCACTCACAAAGGGATTGGCGCCAATGTTTCTCGTGATGGCAGTTGTTTCGGGTCTCATTGGTTTGCAGCCAGACTTAGGTGCAACCGCTGTCATCATCGCTATTGCTACGGGGGTGCTTTTTTTAGGGGGCCTTAACGGGAAGATCTTCGCACTCGTCTTGGTAATTGCCTTTGCCTTCGGTATTTCGATGATTTATCTCTCGCCCTGGCGCCTGGAACGTATGATTTCCTATTGGGATGTTTGGGATTACGCCTACGGAAAAGGCTATCAACTTAGCCATTCCCTTATTGCCTTTGGCCGCGGTGAGTGGTTTGGTGTTGGGCTAGGTGCTTCGATTGAGAAACTGCATTATCTCCCTGAATCGCACACGGACTTTATTGTTGCAGTGATTGCAGAGGAATTTGGATTTGTGGGGGTGGCGGTTCTTGTCTTTGCCTTCTATCTATTTGTAAGACGTGCTTTTGCTATTGGACGGCAATCCATTAAGCTCGATCGCGTCTTCTCTGGCCTTGTTGCCGAGGGTATCGGTATTTGGATCGGTTGCCAGGTTATTGTGAATTTGGGTGTTGCCACGGGCCTGCTACCAACAAAAGGCCTCACACTACCCTTTGTAAGTTACGGTGGCTCCTCGCTAATCGCTACAATTGCCGCCGTTGCGCTTTTATTGCGAGTTGACCGAGAGAATCGAGTTCTCATGCGAGGCGGGAGAGTTTAAGTATGCAAGAAAAACACCTATTGATAGCCGCGGCCGGAACGGGGGGCCACGTGATGCCAGGACTTGCCGTTGCCCGCGAGATGAAAAAGCGCGGATGGCGTATCACTTGGATTGGCACAAAGACAGGGATGGAAGGCGGGCTTGTCAAGAAGGACGGAATCGATTTCATTGGCCTAGATTTCCGCGGCATGCGGGGGCACGGCATCTTGGGTTTTCTCGTAGGCGGCGTGAAACTTATGTTCTCTGGCCTACGGTGCCGCTTCCTTTTAAGAAAATTAAAGCCTGACGTTTTCTTTACAACAGGGGGCTACATCGCCGTACCTGTGAACGAAGGAGCACGTGTAAATCACGTAAAACCTGTTCTCATGAATTGCGACGCAGAGGTGCTTCTCTCTACGAAGATGATTCTTAAAGACGCCTGGGGTGTGGCCTGTGGTTTCGCAGGGGGCGCCAGGTCTGCCGCTGGCGTACGAGGCGCTATCACGGGTAACCCCGTGAGAGCCGATATTGAGGCAGTCGAACCCCCAGAAGAGCGGTTAAAGAATCGTGAAGGGCCTCTTAGGCTTTTAGTCTTTGGTGGAAGCCTCGGAGCACAGGTCTTAAATGAGAATGTCCCTAAGGCTCTTTCCTACTTTGATAAGGATAAGAGGCCTATGGTTTTGCATCAGTGTGGTGCGAAGTTTGTTGACGAGGTAAAAGCCCGCTACAGTGAACTTGGTGTTGAGGCCGAGGTGACAGGATTTATCGATGATATGGCAAGCGCCTATCGGGATAGTGACCTTGTCATCTGCCGCGCCGGAGCTACGAGCATCGCAGAACTCTGTGCCGCAGGGGCCGCAAGCATCCTAGTGCCTCTTGTTGTTGGTACCACATCGCACCAGTTGGGTAACGCCAAGTACATGAAAGCCAATGATGCGGCCATTATGGTCGAGCAGCCGCAATTTACTGCTGAGCACCTCTTTGGCACACTAATGACGTTAAAGAGAGAAAAAATCCTCGAGATGGCAAAGAACGCCCGTAGTCTTTGCAGACCACATGCCGCTGCTGCCGTTGCAGACATGATCTGCGCTGTGGATGCTATGAAAGAGCGTCCCTACTAGAAAAAAATAAGAGAGAGTTATGAAGTTTGTCGTAAAGCATTTGCATTTTGTTGGTATTGGTGGCTCAGGGATGTGTGGCATCGCTGAGGTGCTTCTTAATCTTGGATACGTTGTAAGTGGCTCGGATATCGCAGAAAGTTCTGTAGTACGGCACTTACGAAACTTGGGTGCTACGGTTGCAATTGGACACAAGAGAGAAAATATCGAAGGCGCGGATGCTGTCGTTGTGAGTTCTGCAATTAAACCTGATAATCCAGAGGTCCTTGCTGCAAAGACTAAGAAACTTCCTGTTGTTCCGCGCGCAGTGATGCTCGCTGAATTAATGCGGCTCCGTAGGGGAATTGCAATTGCTGGCGCCCACGGAAAGACGACAACAACTTCTCTTACGGCGACTCTTTTAGCCGCAGGGGGCTTAGACCCTACCTATGTAATCGGGGGAAGATTAAATAGTTCTGGGGTGAATGCAAGCCTTGGCACGGGGGAATTTATCGTCGCAGAAGCTGACGAGTCTGATGCCTCTTTCCTAAACCTTACGCCTGTGATTTCTGCGGTGACAAACATTGACGAAGATCACATGGATACCTACGGGCACGACTTCAATAAACTGAAAGACGCCTTTGTGGAATTTCTCTCGCGGCTTCCCTTCTATGGCGTAGCCGTGCTTTGTAGCGATGATGAAAACGTGCGCTCGGTCATTCCTCGCGTCACGCGGCGCGTGGTAAGTTATGGCTTAAATGATGCGGCAGACGTTCGTGCAATCGACGTGAGGCCCTGCGGCGTAAGGACAGCGTATACGATTCTTCGCCCAGGTCATGCACCGCTTCCCGTAGTACTAAACCTCCCAGGGATTCACAACGTTGTGAATTCTCTAGCCGCGGTAGCCATTGCTACGATTGTTGGTGTAAGCGATGAAGCAATCGTAAAGGGACTTTCTGAATTCACAGGTGTCGGCCGCCGTTTTGCACAGTATGGAGAAATCCCAATTCCTGATGGAAAGGGGGGCTCAGCCGGCAGTTTCACACTCATCGATGACTATGGCCACCACCCGCATGAAATCGCGGCAACAATCGCTGCAGTGCGCTCTGCCTGGCCAGAAAAGCGCCTTGTCTTGGCATTCCAACCGCATCGTTACACGAGAACGCGCGATTGCTTTGAGGACTTCGTGAATCTTCTCTCTAAGGCAGATGCTGTGGTTTTGGCCGATGTGTATCCAGCAGGGGAAAAGCCCATCTTTGGTGCCGATGGTAGGGCTCTTGCGCACGCAGTGAGGCTTCAGGGACAAAATAATCTTATCTTCTGCCCGAGCCTAGAAGATGTACCTGCGGCAATTTGCCGCACTGCCCAGGATGGAGATGTCGTTCTTACGATTGGCGCTGGATCAATTGGTCGTGTGCCAGCGATGCTTAAAGGGGGGAAGTAAATGTCCGACAATAAAGAAAAATACGGGCACGTCGCGGTGCTCATGGGAGGCGTCAGTTCCGAGCGAGAGATTTCTCTTATGAGTGGCTCTGGCGTACTAAAGGCACTCACGTCGCGGGGCGTTGACGCAGTTTCTGTGGACCCAGCGGAAGGGATCGGCCGGTTACTAAAAGAGCATTTTGATCGCGTTTATATCGCTCTTCACGGTCGCTTCGGTGAGGATGGAACAATTCAGGGTGTCTTGGAATATTTACAGATTCCCTACACAGGCGCTGGCGTTCAGGCAAGTGCCATCGCGATGGATAAGGCCGCAACCCGGACGGTTTGGGCAGATGCGGGACTCCCAGTTGCTCGTGGAGTCGTGGTGCACGATGCAGCGGAAGCTGCCTCTGTTATCGAGCGCTTGGGGCGTGACCTCGTTGTCAAACCCTCACGAGAAGGTTCTTCAATCGGTGTTGTAAGACTTAAGGGCACGGATGTTGCAACTCTTGAGGCAGCTCTTAGTGAAGCTCTTCGCTTTGATACGGATGTTGTCGTCGAAGAGAGAATCTTCGGAAAAGAACTCACGGTTGCAATTCTTGGCGGCAAGGCGCTCCCTGTGATTGATATCCAAGCGCCAGACGGTGACTACGACTACAAGAATAAGTATTGGGGCGATGCCGTGCGTTACGTGTGCCCTGCGGAAATCGCACCAGAGGCCTCTGCGAAAATCTCAGCGGCCGCAGAAAGGGCTTTTGCAGCCTTGGGCGCTCGCGGCTGGGGTCGCATTGACGTGATGATGCGTGAGGATGGTTCTTTTGTCCTTTTGGAACTTAATACGAGTCCAGGAATGACGCCACACTCCTTGGTGCCAATGGCGGCTCGTGCCGCAGGGCTTTCCTATGAGGATCTCGTTGAGCGTGTTCTCAATATGGCCTCTTTAGACCGCATCTCTAAGGAATTAAAGCGAGGCTAGTGCGTGTGGTAAAGAAAAAGAAACTCTTAACTATCTACGCGGCAAGCGCAGCAGCAATTGCGCTCGTGGGCTACGTTTTTGTCAAGAGTTTTCTACTACCGACACTAGAAATCCGTGAACTCGTTATCACAGGCGAAGGTGACTCGCAGGCGCTCACTGACGTAAGGCGTGCCGTCGAGGGGGAATTAGACGGCGGTTTCTTCACACAAGACCTTGAGAGGATTAAGGAGGCTGTTGAGCGGCTGACTTGGGTGAAATCCGTTACCGTGACGAGACTTTGGCCCGATGCGGTTAATGTCACGGTTTCTCGTTTAGAGCCCGTGGCCCGTTGGGAAGATGGACGTTTAGTCTCCGCAGAGGGTGCGGTCTACGTGCCTCTTGTGGAAGATACGGAGAAAACCGATAGCCTCCCGCTTATCGTTGCCGACACGACGATGTTTGCTAAAGACGCTGTGAAGTTTCTACCGAAGTTCTCAGAAACTGCTAAGAAGGTTAATGGTGTAGTTAAGTCGATTGCGATTTCTTACCGAGGTAGTTGGGCCGTTACATTACAGACGCCTAAAGAGAACACACTTCGTATTGAACTTGGACGTGCAACGAGTTCTGAGGTTCTCTTCGATAGACTTGGTTTAGTATTGGAAAACTACAGTCGCGTCTGCGAGACACTTGCGGCTTGTCCGCAGTTTATTGACGCTCGCTATGAGAATGCTTTTGCGGTGCGGTGGCCTCAGGTAGCAAAGCCCGCCGCCAAGATAGAGAAACAAGGGGACTTCTGATGCAGGATACACAGCCAGAAAATGTCATTGCGGCAATTGATATTGGAACAAGCAAGGTTGAGGTTGCTGTCGCTGACGTGAGTGTCCCTGATCAAATCGATGTGATTGGTATCGGTAATGTCCCCTCGTACGGCGTTGAGTTAGGTTGCATCAAAGACGTGGAACTTGCCGTAGAAGCAATACGAAAAGCCGTCTCGGAAGCCAGTGAAACGGCAGCAACACCGATTACGCATATCACCGCCGCCCTCACCGGCAAGGGCCTCCACTGCATTAACAAGGTTGGAAAACTTGTTCTAGCGGGCGACGAGGTTACGGAAGAGGATGTGAAGACGGCGACGAAACTTGCGATGATTTTCGATGCGAAGGTGCATGACGTGGACACGGCACCAGAACTTCGTAGCGAAGATGATATCGTCGTGATGCATTCGATTAAGGGCTACACAATCGATGACGATGACACAATGATCCCAGACCCCGTGGGGATGGCAGGATCTGTCTTAAAGGCGCATGTGCATCTTGCGATTGGCTCTGAGAGTATTGCCCTTAACCTCATTAAGTGCATCCGTAAGGCAGGGCTTGATGTCGATGGCGTTGTTATGCAGCCTTGGGCAAGTGCGGCAAGTTGCCTCACGCCAACGGAAAAAGAGTTAGGTGTCATCTTGCTTGACTTTGGGGCAGGCGCGACGGATATTGCCTGCTTTCACAGTAACGAAATTCAATATACGGCAGTCTCCCCCGTTGGCAGCAACCTCCTTTCGCGAGACATTGCGGCAATTATCGGAAGTTCCTTGGATGATGCCGAGGAGATTAAGAGAACGTACGCGCATATCGGTGTACGTGAGAATGATGCCTTTACGAAGATTCGCTTTACGCACGAAGCGAGTGCTTCGGAGCGAGAAGCCACGTGTAGTGAAATCGTGCGTATCGTCGAACAGAGAGTGAAGGAAATCTTGGAGCGCATTGGAGCAGAACACCTTGCGCGGGACAATTGGTTTGGTCGGGCGGCAAGTGGTGTTGTTATCACGGGCGGTATGGCAAAACTCCCAGGGTTTCCTGCCCTTGTTAGAAAGTACTATGGGTTACCCGTTCGTGTGGGAGAGCCACTCATGGTGCATTCAACGCGGTTTTCTCTCACAGATCCCGAGGATGCCACAGTGATGGGAGTGCTCTCCGAGGCACGGCGTCGCAGGGACACGGGTAGTCACCAGGTTGTCCGTAAGCACACAGGCATTGCGGGATTCTTACGCAATGTTTTCTTTGGGGAGTTTTACGAGTAGAAAAATAAACCCTTCTGACAACTGTTTATCAGAAGGGCTATGAAGATGGGGTGGGAGATGGGACTCGAACCCACGACAACCGGAATCACAATCCGGGACTCTACCAACTGAGCTACACCCACCATTAATTTTTTGGCCTGCCCGGCAGGATTCGAACCAGCGACCCTCGGCTTAGAAGGCCGATGCTCTATCCAACTGAGCTACGGGCAGTTTTTTAACCGTATAGACTGCTTTGGTCGGGGTGAAGAGATTCGAACTCCCGACATCCTGCTCCCAAAGCAGGCGCGCTACCAGACTGCGCTACACCCCGCAAGAGTTGGGGATTATAGCAAAGGAATTCGACCTTGGAAGAAGTTTTTTTCTCTCGGGCAAAAAGCTAGAAAAGTGTGCAAATTTTTTTGAATTGTTTTGAGTTGTAAGATGGATTTTGTAGAAACTGCGGTGTGCCTCACTTCAACCTTAAGATTTAAAGAGGGGTTCCCTCTGGCCTGGGACGCCCCTATAAGGCGTTTTTTTGTAAGCCCTGAAGGGAAAAGTCTCGTGAGTTTTCTCGAGAGCCGCATTAAAGAAGGCGTTCGTATTTTCCCCGTAGATCCATTCCGGGCCCTTAGACTTGTCGCCCCAGAAGACGTGCGTGTTGTAATCCTGGGGCAAGATCCCTACCACGAAGTAGGACAGGCAACAGGGCTCTCTTTTGCCGTACCATCGACGCTTAAAAAGTTGCCCCCTAGTTTAAAAAATATCTTTAAAGAGATTGCTAGGGAAACAGGCTGCGCTCTTCGAAGTAATGGAGATTTATCTGACTGGGCAGAGCAGGGTGTACTGCTACTCAATAGTTCTCTTACGGTAGAAGAAGGCCGAGCCGCCTCACACGCAAAACTAGGCTGGGAAGCCCTAACCGACGCACTTCTTTGTCACCTTCTTAAGGTGAAAAGATCGCGTGTCTTTTTACTTTGGGGCGCTCACGCACAGGCAAAAGAAAAGCTAATCCTAGAAAATAGCCTTGGAGAAACGCTTATTTTGAAGGCAAATCACCCTTCGCCCCTTTCTGCGCTGCGAAGTCCTACGCCATTTATTGGCTGCGGTCACTTTCTAGAGGTAAATCGCTTTTTATCCGGGCACGGAGAAGAGGAAATCCTCTGGGCAAAAAGCGAAGGAGAACTTCTGTTTTAAATATTTCTAGAAAAACCTATTTTTCTTCGTGAAAAGAGCCAAAAAATAGTCGATAATGTGCCATCTAGTTGTTTTGATTAGTTGAAAACCCAATACGTGGTGTTTTTGGCGCACGAGGAAGAGCGATGTCTTTGCACATGATTAATGATCAGCCGGAAATGTTTAACGCAGTCATCAAGGTCATTGGTGTCGGTGGCGGTGGTGGAAATGCTGTCGAGCATATGATTGACAATGAAGCGCGCGGCATCACGTTTATTGCAGCTAACACGGACCAGCAGGCCCTAAATCGTTCGCGCGCGAATATCGTCATTCCCTTAGGGAAGACGGGCCTTGGCGCAGGGGCACGTCCTGAAGTAGGTGCTATGGCTGCACAAGAGGCAAGTGACAAGATTCGCGAGGCTCTTGAAGGCACTAACCTCTTGTTTATTACGGCAGGTATGGGCGGTGGCACCGGTACGGGTGCGGCGCCTGTAATCGCTGAGATTGCCCGACAGCTCGGGATTCTTACGATTGCCGTGGTCACAAAGCCCTTCGGTTTTGAAGGAATGCGCCGTATGCGTCAAGCGCAGGCGGGTATTGAAAACCTCAAAGACAAGGTCGATAGCCTTATCGTGATTCTTAACGATAAGCTCGAAGAAGAAGTTGGCGAAGACGCAACGATGCTCGAGTGCTTTGCGGCCGCTGACGACGTGCTCTACAAGGCCTGCAATGGTATTTCGGAAATCATCCACACGCCTGGCCTCATTAACGTTGACTTCGAAGACTTGAAGACCGTGATGAGTGCGCGCGGTACGGCCATGATGGGAACGGCTACGGCTTCTGGCACGAACCGTGCTATCGAAGCTGCGGAACGTGCGATTACCTGCCCGCTCTTGGAAGGCGCGAACTTGCAGGGTGCTCGTGGACTTCTCGTCTATGTGACAGCTTCTGCCGAGACCATGAAGCAGAGCGAAGTGCGTGAAGTGATGTCGATTATGAAGAACTTCGTCAACAAGGACGCATTCCAAATCATCGGCACAGCCTTCGATAACGATATGGGCGATGAACTTCGCGTTACTGTGGTTGCTACGGGCCTTGATGCACCAGCTGTGGAAGAAAAACGCCCGCAAGCGCGTCCTGTCTTCCTGCAGAACAATGGTGCAAACGTGCAACAGGAATCCTTTAAATTAGAAAAGGAAGCGGCTCCCATTGAGAAGCCCGAGGTTGCGCCGCGCATCGCTGAGGCGCCCCTTGCTCCTGAAGAGCCCGCGGTAGAGGAAAGTGCCGTTTCCTCCGCAGGTGTAGCCCCCACGGGGCCGGCTATCTGGACACCGCGAACAACATTTGTGAAGGGAAATTTTGAGGTGCCGACATTCCTTCGCAACAACAGCGACAAGAAAGATTAGAAATTAAAAACCATGTTGCAAAAGACGCTACAGCACCCCGCTGAGGTTGAGGGTATTGGTCTGCATTCGGGTAAGGCAATTCGGATGCGGTTACTTCCTGCTCCCGTGGATTTCGGGATTCGTTTTCGTAGAACGGATTTAAATCCCGTAGTTGAAATCCCCGCGGATCCAAGGCGTGTTAATGACACGCGCCTTGCAACAGCGCTTTTTGAAGGAAATATTTACGTCTCCACTGTCGAGCACCTGATGAGTGCCCTTTGTGGACTTGGTGTGGATAACGCCATTGTGGAAGTCAATAGCGCAGAAACGCCAATTCTTGATGGTTCGGCTCTTGGGTATGTGGATTTAATCAGCCGAGCGGGCGTCGCTCTCCAGGAGGCGCCGAGACAATTTGTCCGCCTTAAGAGATCTGTTGAAGTTACGGACGGAGATAAGTTCGCACGTCTTGAGCCCGCGGAGAGTTTCTCTGCGGAATTTACGATTGCTTTCGGCCACCCTGTCATTGATAAAACCGTTCAGGTTGCCTCTTTTGATGCCACAAAAGACGATTACGTTAAAGCGGTTGCTTATGCGAGAACCTTCTGCTTGGCATCGGATGTTGAAAAGATGCACGCCGTGGGCCTTGCTCTCGGTGGCTCTTTAGAAAACGCCGTTGTTGTTGATGCAACTAGCATCATGAATCCAGAAGGTTTGCGTGCTCCTGACGAATTCGCAAAGCATAAGTTACTCGATTCCATCGGGGACCTCTATGTTTTGGGGCGTCCTCTTCTTGCTCGCTATGTGGCATACAAGTCTGGGCACGGACTTAACAATCGCCTCTTAAGAAAACTTCTCGAAGAGAAGGATGCTTGGGACGTGGTTTCTTAGGCTCTAGTTTTGTTTGGGATAGAAAACTTTCTATTTCGACTCGTCTTTAAGCGTTTTAGCTAGAGAGAGAAGCGCCTCTTTAACTGGCCCCTCGTAGAGTGTGTCGGCCCTTTCTTTCATGTAGTTTGCCGCATCCGTGTTTCCTTCGCGCTTAGGAGACCTAGATTCAACAATGCCACTAGGTTGGCTTTCCCCCGTGGGGCGCACGGAGATTTCAATCGGTTTTATGAACCCTGCGGTCTGTGTTACGGCTTCAAGTCGAGGCAAGATTTGCCGCAATTTAGATTTTTGTAACGAGTTTCTCACAAATAAAACAATTTTTTCATCCGTAACGCGGATGTTCCCAAGGTTGCTGAAATCGACTCCTAGCGCGTTGCTTCCGAATTCGCGACAAAGCAGATTTGCAACACGTTTTGTTTCAAGAAGCGAGTGTTCTAGCCCGTCAGGCGAGCGGCTCTTTTCGGTGGAAACCTCGGAGAGTCTACGCAGTTGACTGAATCTTTTTTCTTCTGTCATTGTGAAAAGCACGAAAAACCCTTTATTGGAGTGCAGTTTAACGGCTTTTTTGCTCTGCCATCTCTTTGGGGCTTGTGCGATAATGCAGACTCCATATTTAGCCCGTTACCGTTTGTGGCAACGTGCTCCTTTTTTGTTGTGTGCGAATCGATTTTTTTAGGGTTGAATGACCGTATGTTTGATTCATTTTTAACGAAGATTTTTGGAAGCCGTAACGATCGTCTTGTTAAGCAATATCGCCGCAAAGTCGCGCTTATCAATAAGTTAGAGCCCGCAATGCAAAAGCTCTCTGACGCGGAGTTGGCGAAGAAGACAGAAGAATTCCGCGAGCGCTATGCCAAGGGTGAGACGCTTGAGAAACTACTCCCAGAGGCGTTTGCTGTAGCCCGAGAGGCTAGTTTCCGTGTCTTAGGACAGCGCCCTTACGATGTACAGCTCATCGGCGCCATGGTCTTAAATGACAACAAAATTGCAGAAATGCGCACCGGCGAAGGTAAGACACTTACCGCCGTGATGGCCGTTTACTTAAATGCTATCGCGGGCAAAGGCGTACACGTTGTGACGGTTAACGACTACTTGGCATCGCGTGACGCTGCGTGGATGGGACACATCTACAACTTTTTGGGTCTTACGGTTGGAACGATTCTTTCTAGCGTGCAGGATACGGAAAGTAAGCGTAAGGCTTATGCGGCCGATGTGACCTATGGCACAAATAACGAATTCGGTTTTGACTACTTGCGTGACAACATGGAGTATGAGGTCTCGCATCGCCGTCAGCGCGGGCTCTTCTATGCAATCGTCGACGAGGTTGACTCGATTCTTATCGATGAGGCGAGAACGCCACTTATTATTTCTGGCGCCGCTGAGGACAGCACTGAACTCTATCGCAAGGTAAACGACGTTCCCGCACTTCTTATTCGTCAGAAGGAAGAAAAGGGCGAGGGCGACTACTGGGTTGATGAAAAGCAGCACCAGGTTTATCTCTCCGATCAGGGGCACGAACACGTTGAGAAGATTCTTGTAGAAAAGGGGCTTATTAAGGACAACACGAGTCTTTACTCTGCGCAGAACATTCGCATCATGAGTAACCTCAATGCGGCTCTCCGTGCGCATACGCTCTTTCATCGTGATCAGCAGTACGTTGTTCAGAATGGCGAAATCGTCATTGTCGATGAATTCACTGGCCGTTTGATGCCAGGACGCCGTTGGTCTGAAGGACTGCATCAGGCTATCGAAGCGAAAGAAGGTGTTGAGATTAAGCAAGAGAACCAAACACTTGCTTCGATTACCTTCCAGAACTATTTCCGCATGTATAAGAAACTTGCGGGTATGACAGGTACTGCCGACACAGAAGCCTACGAATTCCAGGACATCTATGGACTTGAAACAGTGGTGATTCCGACACATCGCACGATGATTCGTGCCGATGAACAGGATAAGGTCTTCCGCACAGAAGATGAGAAGTACCGTGCGATTATCCGGGACATTAAAGATTGCCACGAACGTAAGCAGCCTGTCTTGGTTGGTACGACCTCGATTGAAAACTCCGAGCGTCTCTCGAAGATGCTAAAAGACCTCGGTATCGAACATAACGTTTTAAACGCCAAGCAGCATGAAAAAGAAGCGCAGGTGATTCTTGAAGCAGGTCGCCCAGGGGTTGTCACCATCGCAACCAATATGGCGGGACGCGGTACCGATATCGTCTTGGGTGGTGGCATCAATAAGCGCCTCGATGAAATCAATTTCGATAACGAACTATCGGATGAAGAAAAGAAGAAACGGTGCGATGCCTTAAAGGAAGACTGGCAGAAGTTACACGACGAAGTCGTAGCCGCAGGGGGCCTTCGCATCATCGGTAGCGAACGCCATGAATCGCGTCGTATCGACAATCAGTTGCGTGGTCGTTCGGGCCGCCAAGGTGACCCGGGGAGTTCAGTTTTCTACCTCTCGATGGAAGATCAACTCTTGAGGATTTTTGGTGGCGACAGAATGCGTGCCATTGCCGATAAATTAAAGCTCGAGAAAGATGTCGCCATCGAGTCGAAGATGCTTAGTCGCATGATTGAGTCCGCACAGCGTAAGGTCGAAGGACACAACTACGATATCCGTAAGCAGTTGCTTGAATTCGACGATGTGCAAAACGATCAGAGACGTGAGATCTACCGACTCCGCAATGAGATTCTTGAAAATAACGACGTTGCAGAGGGTATGAAGGAACTCCGCCACGGTTACTTCGAGAAACTTTTCCGCACCTATGTGCCTGCGGAGACAGTCGAAGAACAGTGGGATTTGGATACGCTTACTAAGATTTTGAAAGAGCAGTGGGCTCTTGACATCCCGATGCAAGCGATGCTCGAAGAGAGTAACGAAACCACGGACGAAGATCTCCTTAATAAACTTATTGAAGAAACAGACCGTGTGCTTCGTGAGAAAGAAACGCTCGTTGGTCACGAGTCGTGGACAAACTTTAGTAAGAGTGTCCTACTGCAGATGATCGATTCGATGTGGCGTCAACACATCCAAGCATTGGATGCCCTTCGCATGGGTGTTTTCTTAAGAAGTTACGCCGCAAAGCAACCCAAGCAAGAGTACAAGCGCGAAGCCTTTGCGATGTTTGAGACGTTGCTTGACAATATCGCTGAGTCGGTTTCTCGTATCTTGATGCGTGTGCAGATTCAAGTGGAAAGCGATACGCCAGAGACGATTGCAGCGCAGAAGAAAGAAGCCGAGGATGCAGGAATTGACTTCTCTAATGTGGGTCGCAATGAGCTTTGCCCGTGTGGCTCTGGTAAGAAGTACAAGGACTGCCACGGAAGACTTGCTTAAGCGGTAAAGTGGATTTCAAATTAGCGGCGCGAACACGAGGAAAAGCGGGTTAACGCGCCGCTTCTATTTTTGGGGTAACGATGAGCGAAGAAGAAAAAATCGTTTTCTCTAAGAGTGCCTTTGATGCGGGGGCCTGTGCTTCGTTTGTCAAGGACGAGGGCCGCGTTGCTGTTGACGTGAGAGCGGAGTTTTCTATTGACCCTGCGACAGTTCGTAAACAGTTTGCATCGAAGTCTTTTATCGAATTCTCAGAGGTTTCCGTAGGAGCCTGTTTGGTGCAGACGACGGACCCTGAAACCCATGAGAAACGCGCTCCCTGCGCTTTTCTTTTAACGAACGCAAAACTTGGAAACGCGGTGCTTAGAGAGATCGGTAGACGCGTTTCCTTGGAACTTAAATGTGCAGTCTTTCTCTATGCAAGTGCATCGGTTCAGATGACGGCCCTTACAGAGGTGAAAGATGTGCGCTTTGAAGCCTTCTCAGCCACGATGGCCTCTTGGGCTAGACGCCTATTTGAAGAAAAATGATCCCCTCACGTAAAGTTACTGAAGTTGCCTGTGGTGTTTTAATCGATAGAGTTCACGGCTCGTTTCTCTTGGGGTCTCGCCCTGAAGGAAAGCCTTGCGCAGGGTTTTGGGAATTTCCTGGTGGTAAGTTAGAAGACGGAGAAACGCCCGCGGTGGCTCTTGCCCGAGAATTAAATGAAGAACTCGGCATTGAAATCGGTAAGTCTTACCCCTGGTTTGTGATGGAGCACGATTATCCACACGCCTATGTGCGTTTGCACTTTAGAAGGTGCTTTGCGTGGCGAGGCGAGTTACAGGGCCTTGAGCATCAAAAGTTTGCATGGTTTTCTAGTGTTGCTGCTCTTACTGGGATGAAACTACTTCCCATGGATGCGCTTGTCTCGGAGAGGATTTATTTACCAGAAATTGTGAGGGCAACTGATCCCAATGATTTAGCCACTTACGGAGGGCTTGAGAAGGATAGGGGTGTCATCGTTGAAACCGCGGACGAAGTGCGTGAGGCTGCAGATGCGGGAGCCCTTTACGCCGTTGCCCGAGCGGGAACGGAAGAGTGTGTTCTAGCGGGAGAGGCTAATACGCTTCCCGTCTATATCTTTGGAAAAGAGACTGAGCTTGAGAGAGTTCGCGAGAGGGGGGCGCACGGCCTTATTCTCCCGGAAGTCTAGCGTGTTATTTCTCGGACTTTTGGCTTGCTAACTTCTTAGCCTCTTCGGCAAGAAGCTCGGGGTCAGCTGTCCCTGGTACGCCCTCAATCCTGTAGGCGCCACTTGCCCAAGCTCCCAAGTCAATAATCTTGCAGCGCTCCGAACAGAATGGCCTCCAAGGGCTTTTGATGTCGTATTCGTGTAGACGTTTGCATGTTGGGCATTTCACAAGCATTGCGGTTCACCTCAAGAAAGAGGAAGTTTCTAATTCTTCATTGGCGCGAATCTTAGCGAATTCGCACTCGGTAGGAGCGTACTTCAATTGCAGGAAGTTTTTCCCAGGGGCGGCGGTATTCAAGGCGGATATTAGCTTCTCCCTTTTTTACCGCTTTAAAGTGAAAGTGAAATGCGCCACCGACACCAACCATCGCGGGATCTGTTTTGTCTTGTTCGTAATGCTTTTCTGTGAGGAGAACTTCAGAGGGAACCTCTGAGGCTTCCCAGGTGTAGCCCGTTGTGGGATTCCCCTTAAGAGTAAGCGTAAAAGTTTCTCCTACGGCGGCATTGATCATGAGCTGAGAATCCTCTGCAGTTGATGCGCATCCGGCGATAAGGGTGCCGAGAGCAAGGCTTGCGACGAGTCCGATGAGAAAATTCTTTCTTGTCTGCATTGTTTAGTGTTTCTTTGTAGCAAGCGTGAGGTACTTCTCATGTAAGAGGAAAACTTTTTTCCGTAAATCATCTAGCGATCCACTGTTACTGATGACATCGTCTGCGTACCGTAACCGCATTTCTCGTGTGGATTGTGAAGAGAGTATCCCTCGGGCTATCTCTTCTGTGAGGCTTCGGTTTCGCATCATGCGAGAGAGTTGCGTGCTCTCTGAAACATCCACTAGGAGGATGCGATCTGTAAGGTGCCTCCAAGCCTCTTTTTCAACGAGTAGAGCCGCCTCTAAGATGACATAAGGAACGTCGGTAAAGCGAGCAATCGCCCCTTGCAGTTCCTCATGAATAAGAGGATGCAAAATCGCTTCAAGTTTTTTTCTTTCCTCGGCGTTGCGAAAAACGAGTTCTCGCATTTTCTTTCTATCGAGCCCAGCATCAGTAAGAAAAGACGCACCAAAGGTTTCTGCAATTGCAGGCAGTGCTCTGCCGCCCGCATTCGTTAGTTCATGAGAAACGGCGTCCGCATCGATGTATCCTGCGCCACAAGAATTAAAGAGAGCTGCAGCGGTTGATTTCCCGCTTGCCACACCTCCCGTAAGTCCAATGATGTAAGCCATGCGTAGCGCTCTTCTTTAAAGAAAAAATAGATGAGGAATTCTTTTAGAGAGACTATAACAAAAACGCCCCAGCGTTTAGGCTTTAGGGCGTCTTCGGTGTTCGATTCGGGCTTCGAACATTTTGAAAATTTTGGTCGGGGTGAGAGGATTCGAACCTCCGACTCCTGCGTCCCGAACGCAGTACTCTACCAGGCTGAGCTACACCCCGAAACCGCACGAAAAGAGTTAAAAACTTCTCTCTACCGCGAGGGTCAGGAACTTTATCAGAGAATCACGAAATTGTCCAACGGGAAGCCTTTCAATTGCAGCTTTTCCGAGGGTAACTTCTTCTTTTGCTTTCTTTAAGCAAAGCTCCAAGGCGTGCGTTTTTTCGATGATTGCGTGTATTGCCTTAAAGTCGCCTTCGCCCTTCTTTATTGCCTCTCGGATGGTTTCGCGATCCTCCTTACTTGCGCCTTGCATAGCGTAAAGAAGCGGTAGTGTCACTTTCCCTTCCCGAAGGTCAGCGCCGATGTTTTTCCCCGTGCGGGCGGTATCCCCTGCGTAGTCCAAGATGTCGTCAGCAATCTGAAAGGCATTTCCGAGTCGCAGGGCGTACTCTTTACAGGCATTTTCTCTCTCGGGGGTTGTTTCTGCAATCGCTGCTGCCATACTTGCCGCTGCACAGAAGAGGCAGGCCGTTTTTCTTTCAATCACGGCAAAATAATCCGCTTCCGTGATATCGGGGTTATGCGCATTTTTTAGTTGCAAAACCTCCCCTTCACTTAAGCGATTCGCCGCGTAGGAAAGAGCCTCCATCACGCGAAGGTTCCCAGCGCGAACCATCATCTGAAAAGACCGGGTGTAGAGGAAATCTCCCACAAGCACAGCTTCGGCGTTTCCCCACTTTGCGTTAGCCGTGGGCCTGCCGCGACGCATCATGCCCTCATCGACAACATCATCATGCATGAGGGTGGAGGTGTGTAGGAGCTCAATCACAGCGCCTAAGTAGTCGGCTTTTTTTGCTTCGGCTCCCATGGCGCGCGCCATCAGGATAAGAAGAGCAGGGCGCATCCTCTTACCGCCGGCACTTGTGATGTATTCTGCGATTTCCTCAACGTGACCGACGCAACTTTGTACTTCGGTTGCGATGATGCGCTCAACCTCTCGCATATCCTCTGCAATGGGTGCGAGAGCAAGACGCATGTTTTCTTTCTGTGGGTTGGATTCTGTCATGCGGACTGGTCTTTTTATAAGGCTTTTTAATTTGAGGTTGAAGGATACAACGGCTTTTTTCTTCCTGCCAATGCTCCCACGCGTAATGGCTTCTTATTGAGAGCCTCTGTTTCCCGTGATTCGGTTTGAATTTTTGAGATTTTTTGGGAAAATCTCCTCGCTTTCAGTCGTATAATGCGGCAGCAGTTCGTGGGTTTCAACTTTGCATGTCACGTTTTAGTGGCATCTATTGAGTTGGCCTGCGGTTTTTTTGTGAGTTGAGTTTTAGCATGAACGAGCAATACGTAAAAGCATCTCTAGAAGAAGCAAGAGCAGGGCTTGATGCCTTGATTGCTAATGACGCGGTGATTTGCAAGGTTGCCGAAGCAGGTCACATCATTGCGCAAAGCCAACGCGAAGGGGGATCAACCTATTCGTGCGGCAATGGGGGAAGTCTCTGCGATGCGATGCACTTTGCTGAAGAGATGACGGGCCGTTACCGCAGTAACCGCCCTCCGTATCGTGCAGCCGCAATTGCCGATGCTTCACACATGGCCTGTGTCTCTAATGACTTTGGGTACCAAGATGTGTTTTCTCGTTGGATTGAAGCCTTCGGGAAAAAAGAAGACGTCTTGCTTGCAATCTCAACTTCAGGGAAAAGTGCCAATGTGTTAAAGGCCGCTCAAGCAGCAAAAGCACGGGGCATGAAAGTCATTGTTCTCACGGGGCGCGACGGCACGGAGCTTTGCCAAATTGCAGATGTTGCGATTGTGACGCCAGCAGGTGCATGGGCTGACCGTGTGCAGGAGCTTCATATAAAGGTGATTCACATCTTAATTGAACTCGTAGAAAGAGAACTTGCTCCCGAGAACTACACGGACTGAAAAAAAGAGGATTTAAAGAAAAATCACCTTGCCAAAGGCGTGCAGGGTGAGGGTTGTTTTACTGTCGAGAGTTGGAGTTGGTCTAATTTTCGAATAAGTTGGGTAAAGCGAGAGGCCGCAATGGCTTTAAGCCGCCTTGGAGAATGTTAGTTTTATGGAAAAACGTATTCCTATCACAACACGTGGTGCAGAACAACTGCGTGCAGAACTTGATCAATTAAAGCGCTTTAAGAGACCAGAGGTTGTCCGGGCTATCGCTGAGGCGCGTGATAAGGGTGATCTCTCGGAAAATGCCGAATACGATGCCGCTAAGGAATTGCAGGGCCAGATTGAAGGCCGTATCGCAGAGCTTGAAGGCAAACTTACGATGCTTCAGATTATCGATCCTAAGTCTCTCAATGCCGGAGATCGCATCGTCTTTGGCGCGACGGTTGAGCTTGAAGATGAGGATTCTGGGGAGACGAAGACTTACCAAATCGTGGGCGACGATGAAGCGGATATCCGTCTTGGTCGCGTCTCGATCTCTAGCCCCCTTGCCCGTGCTCTTATTGGCAAGTTCGAAGGCGATGAGGCGCAGTGTCCAGCACCCAAGGGTGTGATTCACTACGCCATCATTAGCGTCAAGTACGAGTGATGCTTTACAAGCATCCGTAGAGGGGTATCTAGCGGCCTCTTTTCACGTGATTGCGTAGGACATGGTCAGAAAATAGGGGAACGGTGAAAGCGAGTTCCCCATCCCTCGGGGCGTAGACCACGCCCTTTTTTATGAGGGAAGAGCGAATCGGGGAAATTTGGCTTTGCGTAAGTCCTGAGGAAGAAACGACATCCGAAATTGCGAAGGGACCCAAAAAAAGACCCATATCCCCACCAAACGAGGGATATAGGCCTTAAGGGTTAAATTTGGGTTTGGCTAGTTCTTGCTTTCTTCCGTTTTCCCTTCGTCATCGCCTTGCACTTGGATGACAAGAAGCGGGACATTACCGCGGGATGCAATACGCATAGCAGTCGATCCCATCACAGCAGACTTTAAGCGCCCATAGCCGTGGCTACCCATGACAACGAGACCAAGTTTCTCGTTTTTGGCGTAAGCGGCGATTTCATCTCCGGCATTGCCTGATAGGCCAACGGCCTGCGGTTTAATCCCGTGCTCTTCAAACAAAGGAAGTAGAGGTGTCATCACCTCGGTGAATTCCTTCTTTTGCATCTCGGCAATCTCCTCGGGCGAAAACGTTGGAAGTGTCATTCCAAAGATGTCAGGATAGACCGCAGATGCATAGTCGTTAGAAACGTGAATAAGGAAAAATTCCGAATCCTTTCCGAAGAAGGCTAAGTTATCAAGCACGCAGTGCACCGCTGCCTGTCCGTACTTGGATCCATCGACAGCGATACCAATTCGAATCGACTCCGAGCGGGGTGCTGGTGCATCACGAAGAATCAAAACGGGAATCTTTGTCTCTTTTAATACGCCATTCGTTACGGAGCCAAAAAGAAGGCCCGCTAAGGCATTTCTTCCGCGAGAGCCCATGACAATTAAGTCAGCGCCCATGCGGACAGCCTCTTTAGCGATTTGCTCTGCGGGGTTGCCGGCAAGGCTCATCTCAATGAGATTTACTTTCTTCCCTGCGAGTATGCCTCTGGCTGTTACGAAGATTTCCTCAGACTTATCGTCGCAGTAGCGCCTTGCCGCCGAACTAACCGGGTTGCCTGGGAGCGAATCAAAGACAGCAAGAAGCTCAATCGTCGGATTGTCCCCAAAGAGGGAGGCACGCGAGGCAAGGAAAGCTAGAGAGTTTTCACTGTAAGAAGAACCATCAATCGGAACTAAGATTTTCATTGTCTTCTCCTTTTAATAGGAAAGGGTACCTTTTTAGTTTCTCAGGCTGTGAATCGGTGCCGGGATTCTTCCGCCAAAGGCGACAAACTTTTCAGAATTTCCGCCAGGAACACGAATAATGTTCGCTTCTCCGAGGAGCCCTCCGAAAACAGCCTTCTCGCCAATTCCCTTACCAGGAACTGGGATGACACGCACAGCGGTTGTCTTCGAGTTAATCATACCAATTGCAGCCTCATCTGCGATAAGACCCGCGATAGTTTCTGCAGGGGTGTCGCCTGGAATTGCAATCATGTCAAGGCCCACGGAGCAAACGCAGGTCATCGCTTCGAGTTTTTCAAGCGTTAAGGCGCCTGTCCGAGCAGCCGCTTCAATCGAACTATCTTCGCTCACAGGGATAAAGGCTCCCGAAAGCCCTCCAACGTGACTTGAGGCGAAGACGCCGCCCTTTTTCACTGCGTCATTGAGCATGGCAAGGATTGCTGTTGTGCCTGGGGCGCCGATTGAAGAAAGTCCCAAAGTTTGGAAAATTTCCCCAACGCTATCGCCAATCGCAGGCGTAGGCGCTAACGAAAGGTCTGCTACCCCGTAAGGGATACCCATGCGTTCCGCGACGTCTTTACCAATGAGTTCACCAACCTTCGTCACCTTGTAGGCGGTCTGTTTGATGATTTCTGCAATTTCAGAAAGCGTCAATTTCCGAGACGCGTGAGCGATGGCGCGTTCTAGGGCTTTGTTTACAACGCCAGGCCCCGAGACACCGACATCGATTACAACATCGGGTTCGCCGACGCCGAGGTAGGCGCCTGCCATAAAGGGCACATCCTGCGGAATGTTGCAAAAGACAACGAGCTTCGCGCAACCGATTCCGTCTCTGTCAGCACTAGCGGCTGCAACATCGAGAATGCGTTTACCCATAAGGGCCACGGCATCCATGTTAATGCCCGAGCGTGTAGATCCCACGTTAATCGAAGAGCAGATGCGGTCTGTGGTTGTTAGAGCCTCAGGGAGCGCATCAATGAGGTTACGTTCCCCTGGGGTGATACCCTTTTCAACTAAGGCACCAAAGCCCCCTAAGAAGTCAACGCCAACTTCTTTTGCTGCTTCATCGAGAACCTGACAGGCTTTAACCATCTCATCGCGCGTAAACGCGGCGCCGACGGTACCGATGGGGCTTACAGAGATGCGCTTATTAACAACGGGGATTCCGTAGCGGTTCCCTACGTCGTTACAGGTCTCAACGAGACGGCCTGCGTAGTGGGCAATCTTCGTACGGACCTTCTTCTCGAAAGTTGCGAAGTTATCACTTGCGCAATCAAAAAGGTTAATACCGAGTGTGACGGTGCGGACATCTAGGTGCTCGCTTCGGAGCATGTTAATGGTAGAAATGACTTCACGTTCTGTGAGCATGTTTGGCTCCTCTTTCTCTAGACGACCTGAATTCTATTAATGGCTTCAAAGACATCGCGATGCTGAAGCGTAAGTTCTAGCCCCATGCTTGCGGCCTTTTCGATAAGGCGTTTGTGAATTTCGGCGATGTCTGCCTTCGTGGGAATCAGAACTTCGTAAACGAGCATGAAGTCGCCAGGCTGCGGTTGCATAGCACGTAGAGACTCAATGTTGATTTTTTCCTCAGCAAACATCGTAGCAAAGGTGCCAACGATATCGTTACGGTCGCCCCCATAGACACTCACAACGAAGGGCTCTGCCACATTGGCTTTTGCCTCGGCAGGAGGCTCGCCCGGGTCCCAAACCTTAGCTGTGACGTGTAGGCCCGCTAGCTTCAGAGCAAGACTTAGACGGTCTTTTAAGATGCCGTTATCAAGGTCTGCGGGTTTTTCGATGATAAAAAGGCTGGCGAATTGATTTTTGAGGTTTGATTGCGTCATCTCTGAGATGTTGCAACCGGCCTCTGTGAGCGTTTTACAAAGAGCGGCAACAACACCGGGTTCATCAATTCCAAGTGCGCTTACGACGCAGTAGGCAGTTTTTGTAGACATACAAATAGCGGCCCGTCCTTTTGCGGACGGGCCTTCCTTTAAGTTAGGTCAGTTTCGTAAATCAATCGTCCTCGTCCTTGCGCTGGTACTTGCTGGCAAGTTCCTGCTGCTTCTGGTACGGGGCGGGTTGATAGGCGTGGAACTCAGCTGTGAAGACTGCGGCACCCTGTGTCATAGCATTAAGGCGTGCAGCGTAGCCGTCCATTTCCGCCAGCGGCATGATCGCGGAGATTTCCATCGTTGAAGCATTCGTGGAGGTGGTGTTTACAACCTGACCACGACGGCTTGCGAGGTCGCCTGCGATGTCACCCATTGCAGCAGCTGGTGCTGTGATTGTGAGTTTCACAATCGGCTCAAGAAGTGTTGGAGCTGCCTTTTCAACGGCGTCCATCATTGCCTTACGGCCTGCGCTTACGAAGGCAACTTCCTTGCTGTCCACGGGGTGTGACTTACCGTCATAGACCGTGACCTTCACGTCCTGCATCGGGTAGCCAGCGATGTAGCCCTGATCGAGCACTTCGCGAACGCCTTTTTCCACTGCGGGGATGAAGTTAAAGGGAATTGCGCCGCCCTTGACTTCATCGACGAACTTAAAGCCTTCGCCACGCGGAAGCGGTTCAACGCGTAAGTAGACTTCACCGAACTGTCCAGCGCCACCAGACTGCTTCTTGTGGCGCGCATGGCCTTCTGCTTTTCCGCTAATCGTCTCACGATACGGAACTGAAGGAGCGCAGGTTTCGACTTCAAAGTTAAATTGCGCCTTCATGCGATCTAAGACTGTCCGTAGGTGCAACTCAGACAAGCCCTGCAACATCGTCTTATTGAGAACGGTGTCCGTTGCTGTTTTGAGTGTGGGATCTTCTGCGAGCATCTTCGAGAGGACGTCACTCATACGGCCTTCGTCGCCACGACGTGCCGGTGTGAGGTCGAGGCCAAACATGGGCTGTGGGAAATCCAAGGGTTTCATGCGCACATCGTAGTCGAGTAAGCTCGAGTGCAGGATGGCCCCGTAGTGCATCTCATCGATCTTATTCAAGGCACCAATGTCCCCTGGATTCAATTCATCGGTTTCGATGGTTTCTTTACCCTGAAGGATAAGGGGCTTATTGACCTTAATCGCTTTCTTCGAATCATCGATGTAGAGCGTAGAGCCCGATTTAATCTGGCCCTGGTGAACGCGGAAGATACCAATCTTGCCAACGAATGGGTCACTGATGATCTTAAAGACGTGGGCGAGAACCGGCATCTGGGAAGAAGGTTCCGTTGCAACGGGGGTTCCGTCTGTCTTTTCAAAGAGGGAGATGTTTGCCTCTGCCGGAGACGGCAAGTGGCGAATAATCACTTTCATGAAGTCACGAATACCGATGAGGTTCTTCGCACTCGTAAAGCAAACTGGAATGATGTGTCCTTCGCGAAGGGCTTTGGTAATCGGAGCGTGCAAGCTTGCGGGATCGGCCTCTCCCTCTTCGAGGTAACGCTCCATCGTTGCATCGTCAACTTCGACAACACGTTCGATAAAAGCGCGGTGCACGTCAGAGACGCTCATGATGTCGCTTTCGCCGTCTTCTGTGTTGTAGCAGTCGATGACGTGTGTCATTCCCTTTGTCGGGAGGTTAAGCGGAATCACCGCATCACCAAAGGCTAAGCGCAACTGCGAGAGAACGTCCATGAGGTCAACGCCCGGGACGTCAATCTTGTTGATGACAATCATGCGGCAAAGACCACGTCTTTCTGCCCAGTTCATCATGCGCTCTGTCATCAATTCAACGCCCTTTGTGGCGTCGACAACGATGACGGCTGTCTTAGCGGCGTCAAGCGCTGGCATGGATTGACCGACATAGTCGGGATACCCCGGTGTGTCGATAATGTGAATACGGACGGGATCGAGACCTAATTTTTCTGTATTCACGTGTGCAACGGCAAGCCGCAACGAGTGACCGACCTGCTTTTCCTGAGGGTCGCTATCACAAACCGTTGTGCCTTTCTCGATGCTACCGCACTCGGAAATAGCTCCGGCACGCATCAACATTGCTTCGATTAAGGAAGTTTTGCCGCTTCCGCCATGACCGACGAATGCGACAGTACGCAGGTTCTGAGTTGGGTATTTCGACATTTACGACTCCTCGGGTGATATTTGGAATTCTCGGACGCGGAGGAAGGTCGCGCACTCCGAGAGACAAGGACAATTCTACGGATATCGAGAGAGAATGGAGGGGCTTTGTCGAAAAAAATCTATGGAAGACGCATTTTGAGCCTTGGGAAGGCAGTAAGGGCGTTTTCTTTTGTAAGTTTCGCGAGGGATTCTTCCTCTTTTCTGCGAAGCGTACTTGCTACTTCTAGAGTCTTAAAAATGTCAGTTGGGTGTGTTCTTGTGTCTCTAGCAAGTCTTCGTGTTGCGCTTGGCATGTCAGGCGCATCTGTTTCTAAGACAAAGTCCGTGTCATTTAGAGAGACAAAAGCCTTTCGGATTCTTCTACTTCCCTCATAAGTGAGAGCGCCTCCGAAGCCCAATTTCATTTTGAGTCCGAGAAGGCGTTTTGCTTGCTCCACAGAGCCATTAAAAGCGTGGATGACGCCCCCAGTTTGTCGAATGCGGGCAATCTCTCGAGAAACGACATCGACTGCGTGCCTAGCGTGCACACTCACGGGAAGCTCAAAGCGCTTTGCAATTTTGAGTTGCCCACGAAATATGGAGAGCATTTTTTTTCTATCAAGCCCTGGGACAAATCCGTCAAGACCAATTTCCCCAACGCCAGCAAATAAGGGGTCTTCTAGAGAATCCTCAATCGTTTTGGCAAAGGAAAAGAGAAATGCCTCCACGTCAGAAACTTTCTCTATATAAAGAGGGTGGACACCTAAGGCATAGTGCCAGCCAATTTCATGGGCAACAGCGCGGGTCTTCTCAAAAGTCCCAGGAATCCCTGAGCAGATAAGGGCGTCAACGAGCCCCGCCTCTTTAGCCTCGGCGACAAGCGCACTTCTGTCTACGTCAAATGAAGGCGCATCGATATGCGTGTGCGTATCAATTAGAGTAATCACAGCACTTCTCTTTTAGGCTGCACTATCTGCGATGCGGCCATTTTCCAAGCGAATTGTTCTATCGCACCGAGCGGCAATCCCCTTGTCGTGTGTGACGATGACAATGGCGGTCTCAAACTTACGCGCTAAGTCCATAAAGCAAGAAAAGACGCCTGCTGCGGTTTCTTCATCTAGGTTTCCCGTTGGCTCATCTGCTAAGACGCAGTCAGGGCGTCCGACGATTGCCCTTGCAATTGCAACACGTTGCCGTTCGCCCCCGGAGAGTTGACTTGGGTAGTGGTTAAGCCTCTCAGTGAGTCCAATGTTTTCGAGAACAGTTTTTGCTGCCGCATAGGCTTTTTCCTCAGGAATTCTCCGAATCAAAAGAGGCATCGCGGCGTTTTCAAGTGCGGTAAATTCAGGTTGCAAGTGGTGGAATTGATAGACAAACCCCAAGTGACGGTTCCGAAGCGTCCCTCGCTCACTTTCAGAAAGAGCTGCGATGTCGGAGCCCGCGATAAAGACGCGTCCCGAGTCGATGGCATCCAACCCACCAAGCGCATGTAAGAGAGTACTTTTCCCCGAGCCTGAGGCACCAACGATAGCGACGATTTCTCCACGGTTAACGGAGAAACTTACGCCTTTTAGCACAGGGGTTTTGAGCCCTGCGGTATCCTCATAGGTCTTTACCAAGTTTTCAACACGAATCGCTTCATTCATGACGCAGTGCCTGTGCAGGATGAGTCTTGGCAGCGCGCCAAGAGGGATAGAGGGTTGCTAGGAGACTTGCCACAAAGCTCACAAGCGCAATGGGGATAATGTCAGAGGCTCTTGGATTGCTTGGCATTTGACTAATGTAGTAAATCTCGCGCGGCAAGAACTGAACGCCTAAGAGGTGCTCGACCGCAGGGACAATCACATCAAGGTTACAGGCAATCGCAAGGCCAAAGACAATGCCACAGAGAACACCTATAAAGCCAACAATCGTTCCTTGAATGACAAAAATGGCCATAATCGACCGAGGTGAGGCGCCAAGAGTACGCAAAATCGCAATGTCAGCTTGCTTCTCAGTAACGGTCATCACTAAAGTAGAAACAAGCCCAAAGGCACCAACAATCACAATCAAAAAGAGAATGATTGCCATCATGCGTTTTTCAACTTGAACGGCTGCAAACCAAGTGCGGTTCTGTTGCGTCCAATCGCTTGCGTAGTAGTCGCCGGGAAGTTTTGACATTAGGCTAAATGAGACCGCAGGCGCAAGGTCAATGTCAGTGAGTTTCACACGGATTCCCGTGGGGCCTCCTGTGCGAAAGAGCGCAGCGGCATCCTCGATGTGTGCGAAGGCAAGCGTACTGTCGAATTCATAGTGCCCAGAGCGAAATAGTGCCTTAACGGTCATCTGTTTCATACGGGGAACGAAGCCTGCGGGCGTGGTATTTCCTTTCGCAACGATAAGAGTGACTTTGTCACCAACTCGGACCCGGAGAAGCCTAGCGAGGTCTTCACCGATGATTAGTCCAAATTTCCCCTTTTCTAATTGAGAAAGAGTCTTTTCCCCTAAGGTCTTTGCAACATCACTTACTGCGGGTTCTGCCGCAGGGTCGATGCCGCGCAATCCTATTCCTCTTAGGGTTCCGCGAGAATTAAGAAGGCCCTGACCTGAGACGTATGGGGCGCAAGAGAGAACGCGTTTATCCGTCTTAATAATGCGCGCCGTGTCTTCCCAATTGGCAATCGCACCTCCGAAGTGAACAACCTCTACGTGCGAGAGTACCGAGAGCATGCGGTCTCGCACTTCTTTCTGAAAGCCATTCATCACCGAAAGCACGATGATAAGGGCCATGACGCCCAAGGCAATCGAAGAAATGGAAATCGCCGAGATAAAACTCATGAAGCCGTCTTTGCGACGACCCCTGCGACCCGCTCTCGTGTACCGCAAGCCAACGAGAAGTTCAAAAGGTAGATGCATGCCTTAATCTTTATCAATCGCAACACAAACAGGTGTTGCGCCAAGTTTTTCCGTAAGGACTGCGGGAGAAATGGAAACAATATAGCCGCGTCTCCCCCCATTGATGTGGATTTTACCGAGACTCAGGATAGAACTTTCCACGAAGATGGGCATTTTCTTTCGTGTCCCAAAGGGGCTCGTTCCTCCGACCTGGTAACCGGAGTTTCTCTGCGCCTGATCAGGGGCGCAGGGTGAGATGAATTTACAGCCCACCTGCCGCGCAAGATTTTTCGTAGAGACCTCCTTATCCCCGTGCATGATGATGACAAGGGGTTTAGCGTGCTCGTCTTGCATGATGAGGGTCTTTACAACGGCGTGTTCCTCGAGACCGAGAGACGTGGCAGCAACGTGTGTTCCTCCGTGCTCAACATACTCGTAGATGTGTTCTTCAAAAGGAACGTCGTGCTCTTTTAACCAAGCGGTTGCAGGCGTTTCACTTTCGTGTTTTTTCTTACTCATAGTAAAAGCTTTCTTTTTTTATGCCGCGTGCGTGAGGTCGTTCATCCGAAGCCACGCACCAACAGGGATTAATTCTTCGCAACCACCAAAACCTCGGCCCTCAAAGGATTTTGGGTTGAGGATATCGAGATTGCCTTTCATTTCTTTTGAAAGAACTCTGTGGCAGGGGATGAGAATCGGAAACGGATTGTGCGCCATGATTTGTCCGACGGCTCGAACGGCCTTGGGCCGTGCCACATCAGAGGCCACTTCAGAATAGGTTTTAAACGTCCCACAGGGGATGTGTGCAACAGAGAAAAGCACTTCGCGGGTTGCCTCTGGCAAATCGCGCATTCTGTGCGTGGAAAAAAGAAGATTGATTTCTTCCTCTGTAAGGGATAGCCCAGAATCTAAGGCATCCTCTACTGCTTTAACCCAAGGAGAAGTAAGAAGGGGACTTGTCGCATCTTCTTTACTCGGTGCTTCAAGACTAAAGGAGACTTCCCAGAGTTCGTCAAGCGCAAAGGTAAAGACAACTGAGCCCCAAGGCATGGGAATGGCCGCAGTTTCCTTTATTTCGTCTGAGACATAAATACGCATGACTTTTCCTTTTAATGCGTGGGAAGATCTTCCTTCCAAAGCCCCTTTGGCATCGGGAAGGCAAAGGTTTCTTCATCTCCTTGAAGTTCTTCGACGGTCGCTTCAGGGAAAAGCCCCTGAAGGTATCGGACGAGATCTGCGACGAGAAACTCTGGAGCCGAAGCGCCTGCTGTGATGCCAACGGTATCTACTCCTTGGAGCCAAGAGACATCGAGCGAAGCGGCATCTTCAATTAAATAAGCTCGAACGCCACAACGGGTTGCAACTTCTTTTAAGCGATTGGAGTTGGAGCTTGTCGCAGATCCAATAACAAGAACCACTGCGACTTTGCGAGAAAGGTCTTTGACGGCATTTTGCCGCGACTGTGTTGCGTAACAGATATCAGACTTCTTGGGTTCAACAAGATCCGGAAAGCGACTGCGTAGCGCAGCGGTTACTTCTTTTGCGTCATCAACGGAAATCGTTGTCTGTGTGATGCAGGCAAGTTTCCCATTGTTCTCGCTAAGTTTAGTGACGTCAGAGACGGATTCCACAACAGAGATGCCACTCTCAATCTGTCCAATGGTTCCTTCCACCTCAGGGTGCCCCTTGTGGCCGATGATGACAACGGAAAGGCCAGCCTCATGCATCTTCGCAACTTCTCTATGAACCTTTGTCACCAGAGGGCAGGTTGCATCAAAAACGCGTAGCGGACGACTCCGCGCTTCTTTTTCGAGTTTTTTAGGAACACCGTGCGCGGAGAAAATGAGTGTTGCCCCGTCGGGAACACTTTCCAGAGAGTCGACAAAGATTGCGCCTTTCTCCCGAAGCTCTTCGACAATGGTGCGATTGTGGACAATTTCGTGGTGCACGTAGACGGGCGCCCCATAGATAAGAAGTGCTCTTTCTACAACGGACACTGCTCGAGTCACTCCCGCACAAAAACCACGCGGTCTAGCTAGAAGAATCTTCATCGTAGCAATAGGTTCCTTTAGAAAATCTAAAAAGGCATTCTAACGAGAAAGAAGAAAAGTCCCGAAAGTTTCTTTTAGTGTTTTGTAGCGGGGGTTGAAAGCGTCTTTTTAAGAGGAATGCGTTTTGCATTAGGCGCTTCAAAGTGTTGGTAGTCTTTTCGATTCTTCCAATCGCCACCCCAAACAAAGCCTCGTTCTGTGAAAAGCTTGTAGCAGAGGTCGTTGTGATCGATTTTGTAGGGAAAGACTTTCTCTCTATCTACGTAGGCTCGTGCGGTAGCGGGTTCGATTACTGTACGACCATCGCGCACCATTACGTATGGGTTGTAGAGTGGATTAATGTCTATCGCAAGACCTAGGCCGTGATTTGAAACGCGATTTGTTCCTGAGATAACTCTGAAATTGAATGCGCTCGTGTTGTTATCGCGCATCGAGGTTTCGTCATCTGCGTTGTAGTAGTCGATTAAGCGAATTTTCTCAATGGGGTAGTTTGCCTTAAAGAGCGCTCGGAAGATTTCTAGAACGTCATCTGCTATGAGGCGATTAACGATGAGTTCGCCTGTGAGGGTTTTTCCTTCACGGGTTTTGTGAAGGACTCGAACAAGTCTTAGTTGCTCTAGCGCAACAGGGCAGCCCTCTTTGTAGGATTTTCCCTTCATCGCGAGAAAGACCTTCTCAGGAATCGACGCTACGGAAAAAGCTGCACTCTCTTTTTCAATAGAAGTCTTTGTACTGCTCGCCTCCGTTCCAAGGGAAGGCGCCGCAGAAAGTGGAAGGCTAAAAAGTAGCGTTGCAACGAAAGAAAGCGAAAGAAGAGTAGTCTTTTTCACGATTTTCCCTATTTTGTAATTAGAGGGGTGTTTTTTTGACTTCCTCAATGATAAAGAAGAACTTTGTTGCCTAAGAGGGGGTCCCTCTTTTCTTTAATTGCAACGCAGTAGAGTTCTCTTGGCAAAACGAGGGCATTCGAGACTTGTCTCGGACCTCGCTTTGCCCTATAATCGCCTTCCTTGATTTTTTTAGTCCGCACACTGTTTCGGACAGGGTGCGTTGTGTTTTTAACTTTTTTATACGGGAGTATGTGATGGCAAGAGTCTGTCAAATCACCGGCAAGAAGCCGATGGTCGGCCATCAAGTCTCGCACGCGAACAACAAGACCAATCGTCGTTTCCTGCCGAACTTGCAGTATCGTCGTTTCTGGGTCGAAAGTGAGAATCGTTGGGTCCGCCTGCGCTTGACAACGGCTGGACTGCGCACGGTTGACAAGGTCGGTATCGATGCGGTGCTCGCGGATTTGCGTGCCCGCGGTGAAATCTAATTTTCAGGAGATCGGACCATGGCAAAAGGTGCCCGCGAAATCATCAAGCTCGAATCGACGGCTAAGACCGGCTATTTCGTGACGACGGTGAAGAATAAGAAGAACACGACTGGCAAACTCGAACTGAAAATGTTCGACCCGGTTGCCCGTAAGCATGTCGCTTTTAAGGAAGTGAAGTTGCGCTAAGAGCGCGGTTTCTTTTCCCAAACGTGTGTTCTTTGAAAGAAGAGCTAACAGAAGTTGGCTCTTTTTTCGTGCCCGCAAGATTTGTGAAATTTTGGGAAAATACGGCTTTCCCAATTCGGTTAATTCTCGGTTTTCCTTTTTAAGGTTTGAAGTCGATGCATCAGATTTTCAGTAAAGAAATCCTCCTTCGCTTCGCACACTGCGACAGTGCAGGCATTGTCTTTCATCCGCATTACTTCACAATCTTCAATGGCGTCATAGAAGATTTTTTCCGCGAAATCGTTAAAAAACCTTTCACCGAAATTCTTAGCGAGGGGATTGTTTTTCCTGTGGCAGGGCTGCAGTGCAATTTCTTACGCCCCTGCAGAGCAGGTGATGTTTGCGTAGCGCGGCTTTGGATTGAAAAATTAGGCGGCACATCGGTTCGCTTTGCAATCACGCTTTCTCGCGGAGAAACCGAGTGCGTTCGTCTCGTTGAAACGATGGTCTGTGTTTCCGAAGCGAAGGGTTTTAGGCCGATTGCTCTCTCGGAGGAATTCCGTACGAGAGTTGCGCCTTATGTTGCTTCTCCTGAGACTAAACCGTTAGTTCTTCGCTCTTAGAGGCCGCTGGCCAAAGAAGTTTAAGAGTAGCCTCAAACCGAGCGTGCTCTTTAATCCAAAAAGTCTCAGTCCCTTGTGATAACTCTTCGGAAAGAAGACTTCTTTCTTTAAGCCTCGTGTAGAGGACGTCCGCAACCGCTACACTCGGTTCCACAATCTTAAGGGGGCGTCCAGCAACTTCTTGGATGGTTTTTGTTAAGAAGGGGTAGTGCGTGCAGGCAAGAACGAGGGTATCGATTCCTGCTTCTAACATCGGGTTTAAGTAGTGCGCGATTAGAGCACGGGTCTCTGGCGTATTGAATTCTCCTCGCTCTACGCATTCCATAAGACCGGGAGCTGCCACGGACATCACGTGTGTCCCCTGCGTAAAGCGCACTAGAAGACTGTGGTAGCGCTCACTTGTAATCGTTCTCGTTGTGCCAATAACACCAAACCGCCCCGAAGGACTTAATCTTGCAGCCGGTTTCACCGCAGGTTCAATTCCGATAATGGGAAGCGAGAATTCTCCTCTTACCGTATCGGCAGCCGTAGCCGTAGCGGTGTTACAGGCAAGAACGATTGCCTTCGCTCCGTGATCGATTAGAAAGGCAATCATCTTTCGCGTGCGCGAAATGATGAATTCAGTATCTTTGTCTCCCCAGGGCGCATTGCCACTATCGGCTGTGTAAAGGAAATCCTCACTAGGAAGCCTTTCCCTTAGCGCTTTCAATACAGAAAGCCCACCTAGACCAGAATCCAGTACTCCCACGGGTGCGTTACTAGACATGATTAGTTTTTCTCCGCAGCTGCCCGCCCGAGACGGTCATTTACCGCAGCCCAAGCGGCTAGCCTCGGAGGCTCTTCTAGGAGAATCCGACCCGCTCCTGCGCGATCTAAGAGGTGAAGATTCTCATAGAGCGCATGTGCGTACTCTTCTAATGTTGCAGGAGAGGTAAGCGTGAGAAGGAAGTCCTTTTTCTCTAGATCTGCAAGCGTCTTTGACGATGCCATTACAGCTAGAGGCGTCCCACTTAATTCTCTTATGCGGCTGGCAAAGTGCTCTGCTGGGACGATTTCTAATTTCGTCTTTGGGGCATAGTGACTCTTTAAGCGCCCTGAGGCTCGAGGAGCATCGCTACCTGCATCGGGAACAGGTCTTCCTAAAACCGCTTCAAGCATCTCGCGGGTAATTGCACCGTGGCGGAGGATTTCTGGCCTTGCACCCGAAAGATTAATCATGGTTGACTCAACGCCAACTTCGCAGATTCCGCCATCTAAAATGTAGTCAAGTTTCCCCGTGGGTTTCACACCTAGGTCATCTAAGACGTGCCGCGCGCTCGTAGGAGAAATCTGTCCGAAGGTATTGCAACTCGGAGCTGTAAGACCTTTAAAGTTATCTCCCGCAAACTGGCTTAAAAGGGCGTGTGCCCAAGGGTGAGAGGGGCAACGCAGGGCAACGGAATCTTGCCCTCCTGTGACAAAGTCTCCACAGCGAGGTGCCTTCTTTAAGACAAGCGTCAAGGGGCCTGGCCAAAAGGTTTTTACAAGAAGGCGTGCCTCCTCGGGGATGTTAATTGCCCAAGCGTCAAGCGCCTCTGCACCCGCAACATGCACGATAAGCGGATGATTCGTGGGCCGATTCTTTGCCGTGAAAGTTGCAAGAACTGCCTCTTTATTGTCTGCATCGGCTGCAAGCCCATAAACGGTCTCAGTTGGAATTGCAACTAAGCCGCCTGAGGCAAGAATCTTTGCCGCCACTTCAATTGCCGCCAAATCAATTGGTGGATAAATCTCTTTACGCATTATTCCTCGATAGGAAGTTTCGCATTGCGAACTTTGTCGCTTTGTTTGGTGCGGAAGGCATCAAGTTTTCCCGCGAGTTCCGCATCCGTAAGAGCCATCATCGTTACGGCAAAAAGAGCAGCGTTCGCAGCCCCACCCTCTCCGATAGCAAAGGTTGCAACGGGGATGCCGCGCGGCATCTGCACGATTGAGAGAAGACTATCAACACCCTTAAGGTATTTAGAGGGGATTGGAACGCCTAAGACAGGAAGCGTTGTCTTTGCGGCGATTACGCCAGCTAAGTGAGCCGCACCGCCGGCGCCTGCAATAATGGCTTTTAAGCCACGCGCTTTAGCGGTGGAGGCATATTCGGCAGTTTCATCCGGAAGTCGATGTGCACTGATGACTTTCACTTCATGCGCAATGCCAAAAGAGGAGAGAATATCCACGGCCGGCTTCATCATTTCCCAGTCCGAAGTCGATCCCATCACGATTCCAACAAGTGGGTGAGTTGCAGTTGTCATAACCAATCCCAACTAGAAAAAAATAGTAAAAAGGACAGAAATCCAAATAAGAGCGCAAAGTGTAAGAGAAAAAAGGACAGCTGCGCTACCCAAATCTTTAGCAAATTTCGATTTTGGGTGAATTTCGGGACCAATTCTGTCAATGGCGGCTTCAATGCCTGAATTCAAAAGTTCGACAATGAGCACTAAGAAGACAGAAAAAAGGCAAAGGAGCCTTAGGGCTAGATCAACGGGAAGAAAGAAACTTAGTGGGATAAGAATGACTGCAAGGAGCGCTTCTTCTCTAAAAGCCTCTTCACTTTTAAGCGCTGCACGAATCCCATCATAGGAGTAGTGCGTTGCATTAACGAGGCGCACGAGCCCTGTTTTCCCTTTTAAGTCGTTAGCGTTTTTTTCTGACATGCGTAGAGAAAAAGGGGAGCCAATCGTCGGCTCCCCAGAACTTACTTATATTAGATAACTTTCTGTGCGAGTTCGCCCTTGGTGTAACGGTCTGCCATCACATAAAGCGGTGTGGCTTTGATGTGAGCGGCTTGTCCCTCGCAACCGAAGGCGATGTAGCGGCTCTTGCAGAGCTCTTTGGCGGCTTTGCGGGCTTCCTTTAAGTAACCACGGGGATCGAATCCACTCGGGTTCTCAACGAAGTAGCGGCGGATTGCGCCAGTCATCGCAAGGCGGATATCTGTGTCAACGTTAACCTTGCGGACACCGTGGCGGATAGCTTCCTGGATTTCTTCAACAGGAACGCCATAGGTTTCACGCATCTGACCACCGTATTGACGGATGATTGCGAGCAATTCCTGCGGCACAGAACTCGATCCGTGCATCACAAGGTGTGTGTTCGGAAGGCGAGCATGAATTTCTTTAACGCGCTCAATGGAGAGGATTTCCCCTGTGGGCTTACGTGTGAACTTGTAAGCGCCGTGGCTTGTACCAATCGCGATTGCGAGAGCATCAAGTTGTGTAGCACGGACAAATTCTGCTGCTTGATCAGGATCTGTGAGAAGCATATCACGGGTCATCTTACCGTCTGCACCCTGTCCGTCTTCTTTGGCCGATTGCAAGGTTTCCAAAGACCCGATGCAACCTAATTCCCCTTCAACAGAAACGCCAATCGAGTGTGCGGCTTCAACAACACGCTTAGTTGTTTCGACGTTGTACTCATAGGTCGAAGGGGTCTTTCCGTCGGACATTAGGGAGCCATCCATCATTACAGATGTAAAGCCGTAACGCATTGCGCCCTGGCAAACCGCAGGACTCTGTCCGTGGTCCTGATGCATGCACACAGGGATGTCAGGGTAACTTTCCACGGCCGCTTCGATAAGCGACTTTAAGAAGAGTTCGCCTGCGTATTTACGGGCGCCAGCGGAGGCTTGCATGATCACAGGCGCGCCTGTTTCTTTAGCCGCTTCCATGATGGCGTGAACCTGTTCGAGGTTGTTGATATTAAAGGCGGGAATGCCGTAACCGTTTTCTGCCGCGTGGTCTAGCAGCTGACGAAGACTGACGAGTGCCATATCGATTAGCTCCGAAGAATTTGAATTTGTTCGAATGCGCTTAAAAATAATTAAGTGCTTTCGGCTATTCATTTTAAACGAAGAGACCTAAAAAGTTCCCCGCCAAAAGGGGTAGTTCCTATCAAATTAAAGGAAGGGAAAGAATCATGGATAACCCTAACTTTTTGCTAAAAAGAAAATTATTCTTTTTTAGCAAAGAAGATTTTTCCTTACGACAAATTGCCTATTTGAAAATACCTACTTTCTCCAATAAGAAACCTTTTGAGTGATTCGGTTTACCCATACAAAATACAACCTAGTCAAAAGACTAAAGGCAATGCCCTAGGGCTGTAAGAAAAGACCCAATATTGCCTATAAACAAATTGGAGGAAGCACATGTTTAAGAAGTCACTACTCACCGCGGCAGTTACGCTTTGCGCCGCAACAGCATTCGCTGGTGATTTGCCCCAAATTCGCATTCTTGCTACAGGTGGCACAATCGCAGGTACCGCTGCATCAAACACGCAAATGACTGGCTACCAGGCTGGTGCCCTTGCCATTCAGACCCTTATTGATGCTGTTCCAGCAATTAAAGAAATTGCGAACGTTTCTGGCGAACAAATTGTGAAGATTGGTTCTCAGAACATGACTGACGAAATCCTCTTAAAGCTCGCAAAACGTTGCAACGAACTCTTAAAGGACAAGAACGTCAAGGGTATCGTCATCACACACGGTACCGATACGATGGAAGAAACAGCTTACTTCCTTAACCTTACCGTTAAGAGCGAAAAGCCTGTTGTGCTCGTCGGCGCAATGCGTCCTGCTACAGCAATGTCTGCGGACGGTCCCGTGAACCTTCTCAATGCTGTTAAGGTTGCAATCAACAAGGACTCTGTTGGTAAGGGTGTTCTCATTGCCATGAACGACACGATTAATGGCGCTCGTGATACAACGAAGACCAATACGACAAATGTTGCAACATTCAAGGCTCCTGAACTAGGTTGCATGGGGTACATCGCCGCAGGTGAACCTCAGTATTTCTACAAGTCCACAAAACTCAATACGAAGGACACAGAATTCAACGTCGATAAACTCGACAAACTCCCCCGTGTTGATATCCTTTATTCGCACGTCAATGATGACCGTGTCATCGCTGATGCTGTTGTTGCAGCGGGCGCCAAGGGCATCGTTCATGCTGGTACGGGTAATGGCTCCATCCACGACGGATGCGATGTCGGTCTTGCCGATGCCGTTAAGAAGGGGGTTGTTGTAGTACGTTCAGCCCGTGTGGGTAACGGCATTACGACAAAGTCAGTGCAAAAGTGGACTGACCACGGCTATTTGGAAGGCAATACTTTGAATCCTCAGAAAGCCCGCATTCTTCTGCAGCTTGCTCTGACGAAGACAACAGATCCGAAGAAGATTCAAGAAATGTTCAATAAGTACTAAAAAGAAGACTCTTTTTTAGTTCTGAGGCCACCTTCGCAACGAAATTATCCGAGGGTGGCTTTTTGATTTTTGCGCTCGTGCCATTTCACGCGTCATTGAAGGGGAGGCGAGAGAGGAGGGAATTTTTCTTGAGTTTCAACAAAAACAAGAAAGATTAGTCGCTTTTCCCGATGCGAGGATTTTTTTATTGTGCTTAAATTCGGGGGCGTGAACTTTTTGGGTTCTCTACAGATTTCGTTGTTGTGAAGTTTTTCTGGTTTTTTGTTATTTAAAAATGGAGTAATCCTTATGCAAGGTCTAATGAAGACGAGCTTGAGTGGTTTGCCTTTGGTCTATCGCGGAAAGGTTCGCGAATGCTATGCCGTGGGCGATGACAAACTTCTCATGATTGCCACTGATCGTATCAGTGCGTTTGACGTAATCTTGAGTGTTCCAATTGAGAACAAGGGCAAGGTTCTCACGGGACTTACAAAGTTCTGGTTTGAAAAACTTGCCAAGGGAATGCCCACGCAGTTAACAGACATCGCCCCTGAATCCGTTGTTGCTCCCAATGAGGTTGAGCAGGTCCAGGGCCGTGCGATGGTTGTTAAGCGCTTAAAGCCCATCTTGATTGAATGCGTAGCCCGTGGTTATGTTATCGGCAGCAGCTGGGCATCCTACAAAGAAAACGGCACCATCTGCGGTATCCGTTTGCCCGAGGGACTACGTCAGGCGGAAAAGCTCCCCGAGCCCATCTTTACCCCTGCCGCGAAGGCAGAAGTTGGCACACATGATGAGAACATCGATTTCAATCGTGTTTGCTCTCTTTACGGAAACGATATCGCCACACAGATCCGTGACCTGACACTAGACCTCTACACACGCGCGGCTGAGTTTGCCCTGACGAAGGGAATCATCATTGCGGATACGAAGTTTGAATTTGGCTTAGATGAAGAAGGGCGTGTTTGCTTGATGGATGAAGTGCTCACGCCGGATAGTTCTCGCTTCTGGCCACAGGATCAGTACAGTTTGGGAATTTCGCCACCGAGCTTTGATAAGCAGTTCCTGCGCGACTGGCTCGAAACACAGGTTTGGGACAAGACGCCCCCAGCTCCTGTGCCGCCAGCTGAAATTCTCCAGAAGACCTCTCAAAAGTACTGTGAAGCGTATGAGAGACTGACGGGAAAGAAGCTTTAAGCTAGATTTTTCGCTTCAAATAAAAGAAAACTCCCGAAGACTACAAAAGGTTCTCGGGAGTTTCCTTTTGAAGAACGTTTTAAAGCTTATTTTGTTCTGTAGGGTAGTTGTGCCGAAGATTTCTTAAGAGGAGTTTCCGTCACCATCTGCGGATTTGACATTCTCAGAGTATTCCTTGAAATTCCCGGAGAACTCTGTTGCGCCGCGAAGAGTGAGACTAGCGCATTGGGATCTATCGGACGCGAAAAGTATCCCCTCGAAAACCTATGGAAAGTTCTCGAGGGGTTAGGTGAGCGTCAAAAAATTATTGATTCTGTAAACGGTCCTTTCCGAAGACTTCGTTGGCTCGAGAGCCATCTCCTTCGGCTTTTTCAACATCGTCTGTGTAATTCTTAAATTTGCCGAAGATTTCTAGGGCGCCACGTATAGCGTGACAGGGAATGTTACAGAAGGCGAATTCTTCTCCGCGATCGACATCTTTCTCGTCAATACCCTTAGTCTTGGCAGCATCTTTAGCGTAGCGGTCACAGATGGCTTTCCCCGAATAGTGCACGGAGGAGTTAATTTCTGTATCCGTAAGGGCTACTTCACATTCATTCCATAACGTAAAACGGTATTTGGTGAGGTAGGCGTAGCCTTTCTTTTTTACTTCGGTGACACGATTTTGATTATCAAACTTGAAATAGACGTTTTTCACAGTGAAGTCGTAAGTTCTCGCTCCGAACCCCAAAGTAAGAGCCCCCTTCCCCCAATTCTTCAGGAAATTCGCGCCAGCATTATTCCCGACAAACGCATAGCCAATGACAGTTTTTCCCGACTTTTTCAACAAATTGACCTTCTAACTCCCTGAAAAGCCTCGCTGGCATTGGGTTTGGCGGGGCTTTAAATTTTTTCTTGC
>CAVLDT010000005.1:0-81103 GCA_963661915.1 Duodenibacillus sp. | reverse complement strand
AATCTCTATGCAGGGGGCTCCGCACGCTTGGGACTCTGACCCTTTCATGAAAAAACGTAGAAGACTCCTGTTTCTCGTGAGTCTTTTCTGAAACCGCTCGAAACTTTGCATTCGAGCGGTTTTAATTTTCCGTGTTGCTCAGAAAACCTCTCGAAGAATCGGCTAAAATCTTTCGACTTCTAAGGAGGTACCCACGGGGAATTCCATGTCTTTTCTAGATTTACTCATTGAGCTTTTTACACAAGCCGATCACTTCCTTGTCACCGTCGCAAATGAGTACGGTGTCTTTGTGTACGCGGCAATGTTTCTAATCTTTTTCTGCGAGACAGGTATTGTCATCATGGCCTTCCTTCCAGGGGATTCTCTCTTGTTTGTTTCAGGCACTGTCGCTGCGGCTGGAACGATGAATCCCTGGCTTTTAATGCTCTCGGTTATTCTCGGAGCCTGTGCAGGAAACACTCTTGGATTCCACACAGGGCGTTGGCTTGGTAAACGCATCTATGATGGGTCTGTGAAGTGGATTGATTCTAAGAAACTTGAGAAAACAAGTGTTTTCTACGAAAAGCACGGCGGAAAGACGATTATCTTTGCCCGCTTTATTCCTATCGTTCGCGCCTTTGCCCCACTCGTAGGCGGTGCGGCTCGCATGAGCATGTGGCGCTTCGAACTTTTTAGCGGTCTTGGTGCCATCCTTTGGGCTGTAAGTATCATCGGAGCAGGATATCTTTTCGGCAATCTTCCTTTCGTAAAGAACCATCTCTCGATGATTTTGGTTGTGGGAGTGATTTCTGCGGCCGCAGGTCCAGTCCTTGTTGCCATTTGTTGGAAATGGATTCACGAGCATATGCAGCACAAAAATAAGGAAGGTTCCGCTAAATAGAACTCCAAAAGATCCCATTAAAGCAAACCGCCACTTTGAATTCGATTTCAAGGTGGCGGTTTCGTTTTAACTCTTGAATTTTGTGCTACGGCTTACTCTTCAACACGAGCCTCAAGAGCAGCAACAGCGGGAAGTGTCTTTCCTTCCAAGAATTCCAAGAAGGCACCGCCGCCCGTGGAGATGTAACTCACCTTATCAGTAATACCAAACTTACTTAAGGCATTGATTGTGTCACCGCCACCAACGATTGAGAATGCGCCCTCAGAGGTCCGCTTGGCGATTGCTTCACCAAGAACACGCGTTCCGTCAGCGTAAGCCTCCATCTCAAAGACGCCCACAGGTCCGTTCCAAACGATGGTTTCAGCCTTAGAAATCACATCAGCCAAAGTCTTCGCAGAAGCTGGGCCCACATCGAGAATCATCTCGTCATCGGCAACATCGTCAATCGAGCAGACACGGTGTCCAGAGGTTTCGCTAAATTCCTTAGCAACAACCACATCCGTTGGAAGCGGAAGTGTTGCACCCTTGGCAGCGAGTTTTGCTAGAACGTTCTTGCACTCTTCAACGAGTTCTGGCTCTGCGAGCGACTTACCAATCTTGTGCCCTGCGGCAAGTAAGAAGGTATTGGCAATACCACCGCCCACGATTAACTGATCAACCTTCTCGGCTAAGTTACTCAAAATCGTAAGTTTCGTAGAAACTTTCGAACCACCAACGATAGCAACTAGTGGGTGCTTAGCTTCCGCAACGGACTTCGTGAGGGCGGCGATTTCTGCTGCCATCAAGGGACCTGCGCAAGCAACCGGTGCGAAGCGCGCCACACCCTCGGTAGAGGCCTGTGCACGGTGCGATGTTCCAAAGGCATCGTTAACATAGACATCGCAAAGAGCCGCATACTTCTTAGCGAGTTCTTCCTTGTTTTTCTTCTCGCCCACATTGCAACGGCAGTTCTCAAGCATGACGACTTCGCCAGGCTTCACATCGACGCCATTTAGATAATCACGAACAAGGCGGATGGGCTTACCGACGAGTTCACTCATGCGAACAGCGATGGCCGCGAGGCTATCTTGACGTTCGTTAAATTCTCCCTCTGTCGGGCGACCGAGGTGGCTAATCACCATCACTGCAGCTCCGGCATCGAGCGCTAAACGAATCGCAGGAACGCTTGCTACGAGACGCGTTTCATTGGTAATCTGACCATCATCGTCACGCGGCGCATTCAAGTCGGAGCGAATTAAGACACGCTTTCCATCCAAAAGCCCTGCTTGGGCCAAAGATTCAAGTGTTTTAACTTTCATTTTTCTTTTTCCTTAAGAATCAAAATCTGTGGCGTAACTTCTAAAAAGAAGGTTACGCCCAGAAACTTTAAAATTTTTATGATTTTCCAAGTAATCCTAGCGCTTTCGCAAGGACGTTTTCCACTGTGAAGCCAAAATGCTTCCAAAGTGCGCCGGCAGGAGCAGATTTTCCATAAGTATCAATACCAATAACCGCACCATTGCCACGCAAATACTTGTACCAAAGCGCTGTCACGCCTGCCTCAACGGCAAGAACAGGAACGCCTGGCGTAAAGACTTCATTTCGGTAGGCTTCATCCTGCGCATCGAAGGCATCCATCGAAGGCATGGAAACAACACGCGCCTGAATGTTCTGCGCTGCAAGAAGCGCACGCGTCTCGATGACAAGCGGAAGTTCTGAGCCACTTGCAACGAGGATAATCTCTGCCTTTCCTTTTCCTGCAGGCGCTTCAGCGGCAATGTAGCCACCGCGAGCAATCAAGTCCGCATCAACTTCCTCACGATCCGTGAAGGCAATCGTCTGGCGCGAAAGAATCAGAGCGCTAGGCCCCGTGCGACGCGCTAGGGATTCTGCCCAAGCGACCGTTGTTTCCACCGTATCGGCAGGACGCCAAACCGTAAGATTCGGGATGAGTCTTAAGCTTGATGTATGCTCGATTGGCTGATGTGTCGGGCCATCCTCGCCAACACCCAAAGAGTCATGGGTAAAGACAAAGATATTGCGAATTTCCATCAGCGCTGCCATGCGAATGCCGTTACGGGCATAGTCAGAGAATGTAAGGAATGTTCCACTATAGGGAATAAAGCCACCATAGAGGGCGATACCGTTACCGATAGCGACCATGGCAAATTCTCGAACGCCGAAACTGGCGTGGCGGCCCAAGAGGTTTTCTGTGCTAAATGCGCTCACACCCTTCCAAGCCGTTAGGTTAGAACCCGTAAGATCTGCCGATCCTCCGAAGAGCTCTGGCAACTTCGGCGCAATCGCATTGAGTGTCTTCTGGCTTGCCTTACGTGTTGCAACGCTTTCTGCTGCTTGCTGCGCCTCACAGAGAGCCTCGAAAACAACATCATCAAAGTCAGCAGGCAAATCCCCCGCAAGGCGACGCTTTAATTGAGCGGCTTCTTTCGGATAAGTCTTTTCATAATTAGCGAACATCGCATTGTAGGAATCCTCGAGGGCTTTCCCCGAGGCCCGTGCATCCATCGCTTCATAGATTTCCGCAGGAATTTCAAAGGGGGCGTACTTCCAACCGAGGCTTTCACGTGTGGCAGCAATTTCCTCAGCGCCGAGGGCAGATCCGTGGCACTTGGAAGTTCCCGCTAGATGTGGGCTTCCCTTACCGATTACCGTCTTGGCAATGATTAGTACCGGCTTATCCGTGCTTGTCTTGGCCTCAGCGATTGCCTTATCCACTGCATCGATATCGTGCCCATCAACAGGACCGATTACCTTCCAACCGTAAGCCTCAAAGCGGCCTCGTGTGTCGTCAGCAAGCCAACCCTTAACATTTCCATCGATTGAAATACCGTTATCGTCATAGATGGCAATAAGTTTGTTGAGTTTCCAAACACCCGCAAGCGAGCAGGCTTCGTGGCTCAAGCCCTCCATCATGCAACCGTCACCTAAGAAAACATAGGTTCTGTTATCAATGACGGGGAAGCCCTCGCGGTTAAATTCTGCAGCGAGCATCTTTTCCGCAAGTGCCATACCGACAGCGTTAGCAATTCCTTGACCCAACGGACCCGTGGAAGTCTCCACGCCACAGACGACGCCGTACTCAGGGTGACCTGGCGTGCGGCTTCCAAACTGACGGAAGGCCTTGATGTCATCGATTGTTAGCGGATAGCCCGTCAAGTGAAGCAAGGCGTACTGCAACATGGAACCATGACCATTGGAGAGAATGAAACGATCTCTTCCAATCCACTTAGGATTTGTGGGGTTATGACGCAAATGACGCGTCCAAAGGGCTACGGCAATATCCGCCATTCCCATTGGCATCCCAGGATGTCCGCTCTTGGCTTTTTCAATGGCATCCATACTGAGAGCTCGCACGGCATTGGCCATACAATAGGCACAGACTTTATCTCGCATAAAAGGACTCGATGAGTAAAAATAGAGGAAGGGCACGGGACCCTATAAAAATTTCGTGCTGATTCTATCAGGTCGACACGGTGCCTAGAGGCGCTTTCAGGGGATTTCCTAAACACCGATTTCGAGGGAAAGTTACCCTTGTTTGTTATTTACAATCATTGCTGCAAGGATACAAGGTTTTGCCAAATTTGGAACGATTAAATTGGTTGAAAACCGCTTTATTTTCATCTTTCTTGTGATAATTTTCGCGCTATCTGTTGTAGTTCTTTGAGTGTTTTTGTTCTTAGAATTGGCGCATTTTCGATATACATTTCTTTTAATCTTCTTACCTAGCAGCAGGCGTATTCGCGGGTTTCTGCTCAAGAAAAATTAAGGAGACGCCTGTTAGCTCCCCCAAAAAAAGCATTTCACGAGCTCTTCTGTATTCGGCGCATTGCGAACCATTGAAATATTGAGTGAGGGCGACGACCATTTCTTATGGCTCGGATAAGAAAAACGGCGTAGACTCAAGGCAGTTTTCTTAACCCGAACGGAGCCCCAAAATGGCTATCCCTCGTTTTTATATTCCGAACGTCACATTCCAAGTTGGTGTTCGTACCTATTTGCCACCAGCGGTACGCCATCATGCAGGGCGCGTGTTGCGTATGGTCGCAGGAGAAAAGGCCAGCGTTTTCAATGGTCTTGGCGACATTGCCACAGGCCCAATCTCTTTTGAGGGTGATGACGCATACATCACAATCGAAGAACTCGAACGTCCAAAGACCGAGTCCCCGCTCTCGATTACTCTCGTGCAGGGACTGATTTCTGCTGAGAAATTGGACTGGGTCGTTGAAAAAGCCGTTGAACTTGGTGTGAGCCGCATCGTCATTGTTCCGTCGATTCGTTCGACAGCCAAGTTGCCAGAGGATCGCCGCGATAGACGGCTTACCCGCTGGAATGACATCATGCACTCGGCCTGCGAGCAGTGCGGACGCAATTCGATTCCTACACTTGAATTCATGCAATTTGAAAAAGCAATGGAAAACGTCAAAGCTGACCGCCGCTACATGCTAGCCCTCTCAAGCACGGTTGCCCCGCGCCTGACTCGGATTTCTTCTGTTGCATTCGCTGTGGGGCCCGAAGGAGGCTTCTCTGCCACGGAAATTGCAATGGCTACGAAGTTCGGTTGGGAATCCGTTCTCATTGGTCCTCGTGTTCTTCGTACAGAAACCGCAGGTCTCGTTGCCGCAACCCTTGCAAATGCCGCAAGCGGTGATATGAAGTTCTATTAGAAAGAAGATTTCTCTTTACCGTACGAAGCCACCAAATTTGGTGGCTTCGTGCTTCTCGGAACCTAAGAATCGCGCGATTTCTTCGCAAGAAGGAAAAGCACCACGCCCACCAAGAAAACGGGAACCGTAAGCCACTGCCCACGAGAAAGCCCAAAGAGGCCAAAACCCAAATAAGCATCGGGTTCTCGGAAAAACTCCGCTACAAAGCGGGCAATGGCATACCCAACGCAGAAAAGCCCTGCTACCTGCCCTGTTGCACGCGGCTTTCTCGAATAGATCCAAAGAAGAAGAAAAAGAAAGAGTCCTTCTCCGAAGGCTTCATAAAGTTGCGAAGGATGCCGCGGGGCAAAACTCCCCGACTGCGGGAAAATCATTGCCCAAGGCAGTGTCTCTGAGGCAAAGCGACCCCAAAGCTCACCGTTAACAAAATTTCCCAGGCGGCCAAAGAAAATCCCAAGAGGAGCCAAGGGCACCACAAAATCTGCAATGCGAAGAAAAGAAACCTTCTTCACATGAGAAAACCAAGCAATGGCAGTAATGGCGCCTAGCATCCCGCCGTGTGCACTCATGCCACCCTGCCAAACTTTAAAGATATCCAAGGGGTGAGAAAGATACCAAGATGGCTGATAAAAAAGACAAAATCCAAGCCTTGCCCCCAAAATAATCCCTAGCATCCCATAGAAAAGTAAGTCTTCTACGCCCTCGGAATCGATTCCGCGCCAGACTTCCTTCGCGCGTACTCTCCCTAAGAGCCAAAAGAGCGCAAAACCCGCTAGGTAAGCGAGCCCATACCAACGGACACTCAGTGGACCTAACGAAAATGCAACGGGATCAAACTGCGGATGAATCAACATAACATCTTTAAAAAGGCAATCTCATAGGCGCAATGATAAACTTGCGCATCCATTTATTTATGCCGATCGACTCAAAGAGAAATTCTTTCTTGAATTCCTCGAAGTGCCGTCGGCTTTCTGTGTTTACCAGTTTTAGAAAGGTTCTCTTATGTCCGGTCATTCGAAATGGGCAAATATTCAACACCGCAAGGGTCGCCAAGACGCTAAGCGTTCCAACCTGTGGACAAAACTTGTCCGCGAAATCATCGTCGCCGCTCGCGTTGGCGGTGGCGGAGATCCCGACATGAACTCAAGATTGCGCCTTGCAATCTCCAAAGCACGCGAAGGAAACGTGCCAAAGGATACGATTCAGAATGCAATTCTTAAGGGCACGGGGCAACTCGAAGGTGTCAGCTATGAAGAAATTCGCTACGAGGCCTATGGCGTAGGCGGTGCCTCTCTTATCATCGATTGCACAACGGATAACCGTACCCGTACCGTTGCTGACGTTCGCCATGAACTGACAAAGCACGGCGGAAACCTCGGAACCGAGGGGTCTGTCTCTTTCCAATTTAAACACTGTGGTGAATTCCTCTTTGCGCCTGGCACCGATGAGGACAAGGTAATGGAAACCGCTTTGGAAGCAGGCGCTGACGACGTTGTCACAAGCGAAGATGGTTCGATTGAGGCGATTTGTGCACCGGAATCCTTTGATGCCGTGCAGAAAGCCTTCGAGGCTGCAGGACTTACACCAGTTTCTGCTGACGTTACGATGAAGCCCTTAAATGAGATTGAACTCACGGGAGAGGATGCCGCCAAGATGCGTAAACTCATCGATGCCCTCGAAGACCTCGATGATGTCAGTAACGTCTACACAAGCGCAGTTTTCTCTGACGAAGAGTAAAACACAACGCATACTCTAAATTTATAGGGAGCCCTGTTATGAAGGTTTTGGTAATCGGAAGTGGCGGAAGAGAACATGCTCTTGCTTGGCGTCTTTCCCGCTGCGAGACAGTGACGAAAGTCTACGTTGCCCCAGGTAACGCAGGCACAGCCGCAGACGCCGCTCTAAGTAACGTCGCAATCACAGATATTGATGAACTAGCCCGTTTTGCCAAAACCGAAGGCATTGCCCTAACTGTTGTGGGCCCCGAGGCTCCACTTTCGCAGGGAATTGTCGACACTTTCCGTAAAGAAGGGCTTCCCATCTTTGGACCCACGAAGGCAGCTGCGCAACTCGAGAGTTCAAAAGACTTTGCGAAGGCTTTCATGAGGCGGCACAGTGTGCCGACTGCTGACTACGCTACTTTTGAAGATGCCGAAAAAGCGCACGCCTACGTTCGGGAAAAAGGCGCTCCGATTGTCATCAAAGCAGACGGCCTTGCTGCTGGCAAAGGCGTTGTCGTTGCAATGAAGGAAGAAGACGCACACGCAGCAATCGATGACATGCTCTCGGGTCACAAGTTTGGGGTCGCTGGAGCTCGTGTGGTTATCGAAGAATTCTTAGAGGGGGAGGAAGCAAGTTTTATCGTCATGGTTGATGGCGAGCACGTTCTTCCCATGGCCTCAAGCCAAGATCACAAGAGACTTCTTGATGCCGACAAAGGACCAAATACAGGCGGCATGGGTGCCTACTCCCCTGCACCTGTCGTAACCGATGCGATTCACGAAAAAGTGATGCAGGAAATCATTCTTCCTACCGTCCGTGGAATGAAAGAAGAAGGCAATACCTACACGGGCTTCCTTTACGCAGGTCTTATGATTGGGAAGAACGGATCTGTGAAAACTCTAGAATTCAATTGCCGCTTTGGCGACCCGGAGACGCAACCTATTCTCTCTAGACTGCAGGGCAATTTTGCCGAGGCTCTACTCCTTGCCATCGATGGGAAACTTAACGAAGCAAAGATTAATTGGGATCCTCGCATCGCCTTGGGTGTCGTCCTTGCTGCGGAAGGTTATCCAGAACACCCCAAGAAGGGTGCTCTCATTGAGAAGCTTCCCGCAAACGATGCAACGCACCAGATTTTCCACGCAGGAACGAAACTTAACTCTGAGGGGAAGATGGTTGTTTCTGGCGGGCGCGTTCTCTGTGCAGTGGGCCTAGGGAATACCTTCCAAGAAGCTCAGGATGCCGCCTATGAATCAGCCAAAGCAGTTCAGTTCGCTGGAGTGCAATACCGAAGCGACATTGGCTACCGTGCGATTGCTCGCGAAAAGAAAAGCGCCTAATGAGTAAGAGCTCTGCAACACAAAACTCGTGTGCTACAGGGCTTCTTGGCGGTACATTTGACCCTGTTCACATTGGACACACAACGCTGGCTAAAGCGGCCCTTGCCGCTCTTAGCCTAGACCGTGTCCTTTTTATCCCAGCAAAAAGCCCTTGGCAAAAGCACCCCGTGACGAGTGCTCAAAATCGAGAGGCAATGTTAAGGCTTGCTCTTACTGGGGAAAGCCATTTAGCAATCGATACCTGTGAAATGGGTCGCTCTGGGGAAACCTACACAATCGACACTTTGCATGAAATCCGAGAGCGAGAAGGAAAAGAGACATCTCTCACGCTTATCCTAGGAGCCGACCAGTGGGAAAACCTCCCGACGTGGAAACATTGGAGAGAATTCCTCACTCTAGTCAATATCGCTGTTAGCACTCGGGATGGGAAAACAGCCAAGGCTCCTTCGGAGGTTAGCCTTTGGGCCAAACATTGCATCGTTGCGGCGGGTGACCTTAAGAATCACTCTTGCGGCGCTGTGAGCTTCTTTCAGACGCCCCCTGTGCAGGCGAGTTCCACTAAAATTCGTAATATCTTACAGTCAGGTAACCAGAGCGCTCCGGAACTTCGTTCGTGGTTACAAAAAAATGTGCTTGACTACATTCTCGAGCACAATCTCTACACAGAAGAAAAATAGACATATGAACAAAAAAGAACTGCTGAAAACCGTCGTTGACGCCTTAGAAGACGTCAAAGGACAGGACATTCGCGTTTACGACACAACAAAGAAAACCAGCGCCTTCGATCACATTGTTATCGCTTCTGGCACAAGCAACCGCCAGACACGCGCCCTCGCTAGTTCTGTAGCGAAGGCTGTGAAAGCCGCAGGAGGGAAAGTTTCTGGCACAGAAGGCACGGATACGGGTGAATGGGTTCTTGTTGATTGTGGCTCTGTTGTTTGCCACTGCATGCAACCGAATATTCGTCAGTACTACGACTTAGAGGAACTTTGGGGACCAGATGCTTTGGATCTAAAGACTCTCTTCTCTAAAGTCTCTGAAGCTGAGGAAGAAGAGAGGGTTGCCAAACCGACTCGTAAGCGCGCTACAACGAAAAAGACCGGCGCTAAGAAAACTTCCGCCTCTGCGGCAAAAGAAGCAAAACCTGCAAAGAAAGCCGCCACAAAGAAAGTAACGACAACAAAGAAAACTGCCGTCGCGAAAAAAACAACCGCAGCCAAAAAATCTGCTGTGACTAAAAAACCTGTCGCTAAAAAAGCCCCCGCAAAAAAGCCTGTAGCAAAGAAAGCGACGCCTAAAAAGACTACTGCGAAGAAAGCCTAATGCACATTACGATTATTGCTATTGGGCAAAGGGAACCCGGCTGGGTCAACACGGCAGTCGATGATTATTTGTCACGCTTTCCGAAGAACTTCACCGTCGAATTGCGTGAGCTCAAGACAGAGCCTCGTGCGGGACAGAGTGCCGAAAAACTGATGGCTCTTGAAGCGGCAAGAATCCGCAAATCCATTCCCGCTGGCAATCGCGTTGTCGTACTCGATGAGCGAGGACGAGATATATCGACCGTAGAATTTGCTCGTAAGTTAGGTTTCTGGAAAGACCAATCGCAAGACGTGACATTTCTCATCGGAGGCCCTGATGGGCTCGACGCACAGCTTAAAGCGAGTGCCGATTTCACCATGCGACTTTCTTCGATGACACTGCCACATGCGATTGCCCGCGTCTTAGTTTGTGAGCAAATCTACAGAGCCTGGTCGATGATGAACAATCACCCCTACCACAGAGCATGAGTCAGTTTTACCTAGCAAGTAAAAGCCCGAGACGCTCACAGATTCTTCGAGAAATCGGCTTTAAGGATTTCATAGTCTTAAGCGACAATACAGTTGCAACGGCCTTCGCAGGCGACGAAGAGCGCCTCGCTGGAGAAGACCCTGCAACGTACGTCCTCAGGACTGCGCGAGAGAAAGCTCTTCGAGCCCTAGAACGGATTGAAAGGGAGAATCTCCCACGCCTTCCCGTTCTTGCCTCTGACACAGCGGTTATCTTCGGAGATGAAATTCTCGGTAAACCCCGCGACAAAGAAGAAGAAAAGCAATTCTTACGGAAACTTTCGGGCGCTACTCACACAGTACGTACCGCCCTTATCCTTGCCAACGGCAAAGAAAATATTGCAGAGGCTGTAAGCGTCTCTTCCGTTCGGTTTAGAAAATTAACAGAAGAAGAAATCGATTGGTATAGCGCCCTTACGGAACCCTACGACAAAGCTGGCGGCTACGCCATCCAAGGGCTTGCTGCTCCTTTTGTTGAATACATCGAGGGAAGTTACTCAGGGATCATGGGGCTTGACGCCTATGGCGTTGCAAAACTACTCACTTCACTTGGCATTAAAAGAAGCGAATAGTGTGCGCCCTCTCGCCCTTTATACGTAACTCTTCCCACTTTTTACCTGGATTTAAATTTTGACAAATTCTTTTAAAACTTTTGGCTTAGCGCCCTTTCTTTTAACTAACATCGCCGCACTAGGCTACAAAGACCCGACTCCCGTCCAAAGAGAAGCGATTGGACCCGTTCTTGAAGGAAGAGACGTTCTCGCAGCCGCTCAGACCGGAACTGGAAAGACTGCCGCTTTTGCGCTACCTCTCTTAACGAGACTTACAGAAGAAAAAGCACGCCGCAAAGAAAAGTCCACACGCACACTCATTCTTGCTCCAACGCGAGAACTTGCTGCTCAGATTGAAGAAAATTTTCGAGAATACGCCATTGGGTCTCAGATTAAAACTGCCCTAGTCTTTGGTGGCGTCAACATAAAGCCGCAAAAAGAAGCGCTCGCACGAGGCGTTGATGTCTTGGTTGCAACGCCAGGGCGTCTCCTAGACCACATCTCGCAAGGAAACCTCACACTTGGTAACGTACGTTTCCTTGTCCTCGATGAAGCTGACCGCATGCTCGATATGGGATTTATTCGTGACATTAGGAAAATTCTTGCCCTCGTCCCTCGCGAGCATCAGACTCTTCTTTTCTCAGCGACATTCACAGACGAAATTCGCTCCCTTGCTGACAGCATCCTTCGCAATCCTGTTTCCATCGAAATTGAGAAAAACCGAGATTCTGCCCTCGTCCGTCAGGAAGTTTGGTTCGTTGAAAAGAAGAAAAAAAGGGAACTCCTTCGTGACCTTGTTGTTGATAACAATTGGGAGCAGGTCCTTGTCTTCACCCGTATGAAGCACGCGGCAAACCACTTAGCTGAACAATTGGCAAAAGATGGGTTTACGACAGCGGCCATTCATGGCAATAAGAGCCAATCAGCAAGAACCAAAGCTCTTGCTGGATTTAAAGAAAAGAAAATCCGCATCCTTGTTGCAACAGACATTGCTGCGCGTGGCCTTGATATTCAGGGACTACCGCAGGTTGTCAATTACGAACTTCCGAACGCTCCCGAGGATTACGTACACCGCATCGGTCGCACGGGGAGAGCTGGCCTCACAGGGCTTGCTGTAAGTCTCGTAGGACGAGATGAACTTGACAATCTAAAAGCCATCGAACGTCTTTTAAAGAAGAAAATCGAAGTAAAGGGAAATGTGCGATTTGAGGCAAAAGAAACTAAGCCGCCGAAGAAATCTCCCTTACCGAAAAAGCCCAAAGTAAAGGCTTTAGGAGAGAAACTCCAAAAGGACACTCGCTTTAAGAAACCCTCTGAAGGCTCCGTAAAGAAAGCACAGCCGCAAGAAAAGGGCAAGAGAGGCGGAGAAAAGAGATTGGACGCTAGGAAGACATCCTTTTCAAAGCAATCTACCATTACGAAGAAAAGTGAAACGGAAAACACTAAGAAAAAGTTTTTTGCCAAACTTTCTTCAAAACTTAAAAAGCACACCCTAGAGAAGTCAACTTCTGTTGCGAAGGCGCAAAAAGCAGAAGAAAAAAAAGCCCCGCGCTTTGAAACGGTTCGATCGAATCTTCCGCCTGGGATGAATCTTGCCCGGCTTCGTCATGCGAGAAACTTTCGATAGTTTTAAGAGAAAAACAACGTAAAATGGCACGCATTATGCATTTTCGAACACGACTTTCTTTTGTAATCTGCACTGCGGCTTTGCTTTTAAGTGCCTGTAGTTCTGTGGATAAAAAGGACTCAGTGGCAACGGATTCGCTTGAAGCGAGTCGCGCGGCAAGAAATATTCCTGCCCTGCTTGAGGCACCCTATAAGACAACACTTGTCTGTCACTCGACAAAGTCTCTTTCTGTGAACACCCCCTTTAAATCCATTCTCTTTAACTGTGCTGATTTTTCTGCCCAGGCAACCATCGATGAATTGAGGGATGCAGGCTGGAGAACAGAGGCAGTCGATATCGGAAAACCAGAAAATAAAGAAGGTGTCGTTGAAATGACACTACGGATAACTCTGAAAAAAATCTTCTAAATATACGGCAAGGGGGCGCTCTATGCTGATTTCTCTAAAAACCGTGCGGGAATTCATGCAAAAGGAAGAAATTTCCGCCCTCATTGTTCCAACGGGAGACCCCCATGCAAGTGAGTACCCTTGCCCACACTGGGAACTGAGAAAAGCGCTTTGCCCCTTTACGGGATCAGCGGGAACACTTGTCATCACTACAAAAGAGGCTCTCCTCTGGACGGATTCTCGCTATTGGGAACAAGCCACTCGGGAATTAGCCCGCTCAGAATTCACGCTCATGCGCGCAGGCGAGAAAGAGGTTCCAACGCCAGAAACTTGGATTGCAAAACAATTCACCGGCTCGACTCGCATTGGTATCGACGCTGCTACGACAACCCTATTTCGTTTTGAGCAGATTGAAAAGACGCTTCGCGCTAAGGAAATCACTCTCGCGGATGTTTCTCTTGCTCTTTATACCCTATGGGGCGACCGCCCTCCGATGCCAGAGGTCCCTGTGCTTCCCTTCACGCTCTCACAAGATTCGAGAGTGAAAAAACTTTCTTCCCTAAGAGATGCTCTTAAGAAGGCCGGAGCCGACGCCATGCTTGTCACCGCACTCGATGACGTCGCTTGGATTACAAATCTTCGTGGTGGTGACGTTCCCTTTACACCGGTTTTCTTAGGCGCCCTTCTTGTTGAGGAAAACTCAGCCACTCTTTTTATCGATCCGAAAAAAGTGGGAAGCGCCACACGTGCTAGCCTTAAAGTTGACGGCATTGAATGCCGCCCCTACGTACAACTTCAAGAGGCTCTGCAGGGGCTTCCTAGCAATCTAAGGCTCTTAATTGATGCGAAACAGATGAATGCGCATCTTTATGCGCAATCTCTCTCACAGGTGAAAGCCGTCCGTGCAGTAAGTCCCATATCCACCCTTAAAACACGAAAGACACTTGAGGAAATTCAGTCCATTCGGGAAACGATGGAAAAGGAAGGTGTCGCTCTCGCTAAGCTTTTCTTTTGGGTTGAGGAGTCCCTCAAGGCGGGAAAAACCATAACAGAATTTGATGTCGCTGAAAAGCACCTTGCGCTAAGGAAAGAAGCGGAGAATTTCGTTGAACTGAGTTTTGAAACGATTGCCGCGACAGGAGCCAATGCAGCACTTCCGCACTATGCACCTCGGGCGCTAAAGTCCTCAATGCTTCAAACAGGCTCGCTTCTTCTCTTAGATTGCGGTGGACAGTACCTCGGTGCGACAACAGACATCACACGTACTGTTGCCTTGGGAAGAGTGTCAGAAGAAATAAAGCGAGACTACACGGCAGTTCTTCGCGCGCACATTGCCCTTCTTATGGCACGCTTTCCTGCAGGACTTCCCGCTTTCTATCTTGATAGCGTTGCAAGAGGCCCTCTTTGGGAGGAAGGAATAGATTTCGGTCACTCCACAGGACACGGTGTTGGGTTCTTTCTCTGTGTTCATGAAGCGCCTCTGTCGATTTCTCCGCGGGCAAACTTTGAAGAAGCGGCTCGCCTACAACCCGGTGTTGTTGTCTCCGATGAGCCAGGCGTTTACCGCACAGGCAAATGGGGCATTCGCATTGAAAACCTCATCACACCGATTCCAAGTGAAAAGGCAGGGTTCCTTGAATTCGAACCTTTAAGTCTCTTCCCCTACGATAGATCTCTTATCGACCTATCGATGCTTAGCCCAAAGGAAAGAGCTTGGATTGATGGCTATCACGCTTACGTTTTAAAGAGACTTAAAACCTCAGTTGAGGGCTCTGTGCTCGCTTGGCTCGAAAGAGCAACTGCGCCCCTCTAGATTGCAATGCGAACAAGGGCCAAAGGGTCTTTTGAAAACTAGAAAAACAAAGTAGAAGTTAAAGAATGTACAATTTGTTACATTCTTTAACGGAGTTTTCTCTCGGAATTTTTATTGCGTAAGCCGCTTGCGTAGTAATTTTCCGTGGGACTTCTTTTTTCTCTACTTGCGAGAGTGTCATGCGATTTACAAAATCTGCCGTCAGACTGACTGCGCTTTTTCTTTCTGGAATTCTTCTACTCGGTAGTCAAAGCGGCTGTGGTGACTCGAACAAAGAGGCTTCTTCCAAAAAAGCACTCACCGTGCATGTGATTAATGCGAAAGCCACCGACGAGTTACTTTGGATTGAAACTCTCGGACAGGTTGAAGGCGCAAAGGAAGTGGAAATCCGAGCGCAGGTCTCTGGAACACTTGAAAAGATTACCTATAAAGAAGGAGAAGAAGTCAAAGAAGGACAAACGCTTTTTATCCTTGATGATGCTCCCTATGAGGCAGCTCTAAGGACAGCAAAGGCAGGAGCGGCAGAGGCACGAGCCACGCTGGAGAAAGCCGAGCTTGATGCAAAACGCTACGAAGGTCTATACAAAGCGAATGCAGCAAGTAAAAAACAACGCGATGACGCCATTAGCGCAAGGAAGATTGCCCGCGCGCAGCTCTCTCAAGCTCTAGCGAAGGTCTCCGATGCACAAGTTGACATGGATCGCACGCGTGTGAAAGCCACGAGCGACGGCGTTGCAAGTCGCTCGGAAGTTAACCTTGGGGCCCTCGTGAGCGCGACAACAACGCGTCTTGCCACACTGACGCAACCCGATAAATTGCGTGTCAAATTTCAGCTTTCAGAAAGAGACTTCGCAGGACGCACCGTAGGTCTTACAAACACTGTGCGGCTCTACGACGCCACTCGTAAAGAGATTGCCGCAACTCTCGATTATGTTTCTCGTCAGATTGACGTTGCAACTTCGACTCGCGCTCTTAGAGCCACTATTGCCGCAGGCTCTGGCCTTGTCCCAGGGCAACTCGTTTCCGTTCAGCTTGCTATCGACACACTAAAGGGCGTCTTCCGCATCCCGCAGCGCGGTGTGCAACAACTTCCCGATGGCTCCTATCAGGTCTTTACAGCCGTTGATGGCAAGGTTCACCCTGTCACTGTCAAGGTTGGGCCATGGAAAGACACTGATTGGATTATTCTCTCGGGTCTTAAAGAAGGGGATGCGGTAATCGTCGATCAACTGCAAAGGCTCCGTGAAGGAACAGCGATTAGCGTAGAAGAACCCTCAGTGAGTAAGACTCCATAGGTGCGAGAAAACCATGCTTAGTCAATTTTGCATACGCCGCCCCATCTTCGCCTCGGTACTCTCAATCCTGATTGTCCTCGCTGGCATCATCGCCTTTCGGGTTCTTCCCATTGCGCAGTACCCCAACATCGCACCTCCCGCTGTGACAGTTTCCACTTCTTGGGAAGGTGCAAATGCCACAGTGCTCGCTAGAACGGTCGCAGCCCCCATCGAAGATCAACTCTCAGGCATTCAGGGGCTCCTTTACTACAACACGAGTATTCGCTCAAACGGCAATGTGCGTATTTCCTGCATTTTTGACGTAGGCACGGACCCCAACGATGCGGTTCTTGAAATCAATAACCGCGTAAGAACCGTTGAGAAACGACTCCCAAAGAAAATCCAGCAAGATGGTATTAGCGTTCGCAAACACGATGAAGAGACGCTACTAATCGTTGCCTACACGTCTCCGGATAAATCCATGAGTCGCGTGGACATGGCCGATTACGCCCTCTTAAACGTTGTCGACCAGATGCGGCGCCTGCCGGGCATCGGTGACGTAAGTGTCTTCGGTAACGCGCAAGGCGCTATGCGCATTTGGCTTAATCCACAACGCATGGCTAAATTTGGCATCACACCAGACGATATCGATTCGGCAATTAACGATAAAAACTACGAAAGAGGCGCAGGTCGCATCGGTGTTGCCCCCACAACAGAAGAGCAGCAGCTCTTTTACACCACCCGAACAAAGGGACAACTCCTCACTCCAGAGGAATTTGGCGCAATTATTTTGAAGGCGGATTCTGAGAATCGTCTTGTCCGCCTTAGAGACGTTGCAACCGTTGAACTCGGTAACCGTAGTTACGAAATGGTCAATCTCTTTAACGGAGAACCTTCGATTACGCTTGCTGTGTTCTTACAGACCGGCGCCAACGCCGTTGCAGCCGCAAAGGCAGCCAAAGATGAACTCGAGAGACTTTCTCGCTTTTATCCTAAGGGAAAGATTACACACACTATTACCGACGACACAACAATCTTCGTTAATGCTTCGTTGCATGAGGTCTTTAAGACGCTTTTAGAAGCAGGTGCACTTGTTCTCGTTGTGATTTTCCTATTCTTACAGAACTGGCGCGCTACGCTCATCCCGATGCTCTCGGTACCCGTCTCGCTTATTGGCACAATGGCGGGTCTCTGGGCCTTTAACTTCTCGCTAAACACGCTAACGCTTTTTGCTATGACGCTTGTCATCGGTATCGTGGTCGATGATGCGATTGTCGTCTTGGAGAACGTCTCACGCCTTATCGCTAATGGCCTGAGTCCAAGAGAAGCCGCTAAGAAGGCAATGAAGGAAGTCTCAGGCGCCCTTGTCGCCATTATTCTCGTACTCTCTTCGGTTTTTATTCCTGTGGCTTTCTTAGGCGGTATGGCTGGAGAGCTCTACCGTCAATTCTCCGTGACTGTTGCTGTTGCCGTGTGTCTTTCTGGCTTTGTAGCGCTCACACTAACGCCAGCGCTCTGCGCAATCATGCTCACAGGGAAGAAGCCTGCGCGAAACCCTCTCTTTGACGCGGTAAATCGGCTTTTAAAGAAAACCGGTTCTCTGTATCTACGCTGTGTTGAATACTTCCTTGACCATACGAAGACAGCACTAGCCGTCTTCTGCGCAGTTTGCGCTTCGGTTTACTTCCTCATGATTTCTACGCCAACAACCTTTGTTCCCGTGGAAGACCAAGGCATTCTTCGTATGTCCTTTACGCTACCTTCGAGTGCTTCCTTTAATCGAACAGAAAAGGAAGTTGACAAGATGCGCCGCCTTATCGAAGAAAAACTCGATGGTGTTGAAAGCGTCCTTGCCATGGTTGGTAACGATCAACAGAGTAACGACGTTAGAGCCTCGGCTGCAACGTTCATTTTGAAATTAAAGGATTGGAATGACCGCGAGAAGACTGCCTTCCAACTGCGGCGTGAATTGCAAATGTTAGGAGACACTTCCACAGAGGCCATTGCCGTAGCATCACAGCCCAACCCCATCCGCGGTCTAGGACGCTCCAGTGGCTTTAATGGGTACATTCAAGCGCGAGGAACCGACGATCCTACGCTTTTACACGCTGTGGCAGACGACTTTATCGCGGCTCTTAAAGAAAGGCCGGAACTCACGGGCCTACGTCACATGATGCGTGCCGGAGCCCCTGTGATCCAAGTCGATGTCGATGAAGAAAAGGCAATGCGCTTAAAGGTAACAACGACGGAAATATTCTCGACACTACAGAGTTTCTTCTCCGGTAATTACATCAACGACTTCACCCGTAACGGTAAGGTGAGACGTGTCATCATGCAGGCCGAGCCGCAGTACCGTATGAGTCCAGAAGATCTCACTCGTTGCTGGGTTCGCAGTTCCGATGGGAACATGATCCCACTCGGTTCTCTTATCACAACGAAGCGCATCTCGGGCGCCGAGAGTCTCACGCGCAATAACGGTTATCTCGGTGCAATGTTCTCAGGTTCTGCAGTTGAAGGCGTAAGTTCAGGCGAAGCCGTGGCTCTCGTTGAAGAGATGGCAGAAAAACTCCTTCCTGAGGGCTATGGCATCTCTTGGACAGGACAAGCTTGGCACGAGAAACGTATCGGAAGTTCTTCTAAGACCGCCTTTGGCTTTGGTATTGTCATTGTCTTCTTACTGCTGGCTGCTCTCTATGAAAGATGGTCACTGCCGATAGCGGTGATTATGTCTGTTCCTTTTGCTGTCTTAGGGGCTGTGGTTGCACTACAGATTAGAGCAACACCCATTGACATTTATTTCCAAATCGGACTACTTGTCCTCATTGGACTGTCGGCTAAGAACGCAATTCTCATTGTGGAATTTGCAAGTGCCAAGATGCACGAGGGGATGAGCGCCCGAGAGGCAGCGCTTGCGGGTGCGACACTACGCTTAAGGCCGATTCTTATGACATCTTTAGCCTTCGTCCTCGGAGTGCTTCCTCTTGTCTTTAGCTCTGGGGCTGGCGCTATGGCACGTCGCTCCATGGGAACGGGTGTCTGTGGAGGCATGATTGCAGCAACGTTTATTGCAACGATTTTTGTCCCCGTTTTCTTCACTTGGTTTGCTAGAACTCGGAAACACGAAGAAACTGAAGAAGCTTCTGAAGAATCCTGAAAGAAAAATTTCTCAAAAAAGCAAAGACAAAAACTCTGATTTTTCAGGCCTTACGGAAAAAAGAAAGTCTCGCAAGGCCTTTTCTTTGAAATTCCCCTATACGTTCGCTCGCTTCTTGCCCTAAAATAGGTTTGTAAACCTCAACTTCGGAGACCGTCATGTATAAGAGTTTTCTGGTACCGACCGATGGTTCGAACCTCTCGCTAGCCGCCGTTAAGGGCGCTGCGTCTTTCGCAAAGACGCTCGGGGCAAAAATCACCCTTTTGACTGTCATTGAGCCGTATAACTATGCGGCCGTCAACGAATATCGTCCGGAATCCATAGACGACTACGATGAGCGCATGCTTGCACTTGCGCAGGATCGCCTCATGGAAGCCCGCGGGATTGTTGAGGAATTTGATGTGCCCGTCGAAACGATGGCAACGAAGAACTTCTCACCTGCGGAAGCAATTATCTCCACTGCGGATAATAAAGGCTGTGACTGCATCTTCATGGCAAGCCACGGCCGTAAGGGCTTAGCAGCGCTCATTCTTGGTAGTGAAACACAGCGCGTCTTGGCCTATTCGAAGAAACCTGTGATTGTTTATCGTTAAACTACTGCTTCTTTTTCTTGCGTCCCCCGTAACAAGCGGGGGCACATCTCATTACATTTGGAGAAACAATGTCTGAGCTTGACTCAATTAATGCCGAGATGGATGCGGCCAACCTATATTCTGAAGAAATTCTCACTGACCGTAAGATGGGAACCATCCGCATCCTCACCCCTGTGCTCGCTAGTGGTGCTGCGGATTCGACAAGAAAGGCAATCTATTCTGGCGAAGTGCAAATCATGACGCAGATGGGCCCTCTTCCGATAAACTTTGAAATTGACGCTAATAGCGTTGAAGAAGCCGTCGCCAAGTACGGCGAAGCCGCTAAGGAAGGCGTCCGAAAGACCATCGAACGCATCCAAGAGATGCGCCGCGAAGCTGCAACTAAGATTGTCACCCCGGGGACTCCTGGCTTTGGTGTTCCTCCAACTCAGGGTGGTTCTCCAATTCAGATGCCCTAGTAATGGACAAACTGAAGGCAAAGCCCTTTTGCAAAAAAAGCGAAGGGCTTTTTTCTTGTGTCTTTGCAAATAAAGAAGAATTCTCTACTCTCTCGTTTAAAATCCCAGCACATCTAATTTTTCCTTTTTTTCGTGAGACTGCTATGACTGAACTTTCAACCTTAACTGCTATTAGTCCCCTTGATGGACGCTATGCGAGTAAATGTGACGCTCTGCGTGAAATCTTTTCTGAGTACGCTTTTATGCGTGCACGCGTGAAGGTTGAAGTTGAGTGGCTCCTGGCACTCTCTGACGCAGGCCTTGAAGGGACAAAACCCATCTGCGGAGAGCACGCCGCATTCTTACGTTCCCTTTACACGGGATTTACAACGAAGAATTGCGCAGAGATTAAAGAGATTGAAGCAACAACGAATCACGACGTTAAAGCTGTTGAATATTGGATTAAGGCACAGGTCGCTCACGACGCCGCGCTAGCCTCAGCAAGTGAATTCGTTCACTTCGGTTGCACAAGTGAAGATATCAACAACACAAGTTACGCTCTGATGCTAACCGATGGCCGCAAGGCTCTTGTGGAAAAACTAAAGGGGATTCTTCAAACGCTTCAGGAAAATGCCCACCGCTGGGCTTCAGTCCCCATGCTTTCTCGCACTCACGGACAGACAGCCTCGCCAACAACAGTCGGAAAAGAATTTGCCGTGTTCGCAGTTCGTCTTACGCGTGCGATAGAAGCGATTGAGTCTGTCAAAATCTTGGCGAAAATGAATGGTGCTGTCGGTAACTTCAATGCGCACTTAGTCGCCTACCCGGATTTTGATTGGGAAGCCTTTGCTCGAGAGGTCGTTGAGGGGCGCCTAGGTCTACACTTTAATACGCACACTACACAGATTGAGTCGCACGACTACATGGCCCAAATTTTTGATGCCATTTCGCTCTCTGACACCATCTTAATTGACCTTGCTCGCGACATTTGGGCTTACATCTCGCTCGGCTACTTCAAGCAGAAACTTCGTGCCGGAGAAGTGGGAAGCTCCACGATGCCGCATAAGGTTAACCCCATCGACTTTGAAAACGCCGAAGGAAACCTTGGTATTGCCACAGCGCTCTTACGGCACTTCTCGGAGAAACTTCCGATTTCTCGTTGGCAACGCGATTTGAGTGACTCGACAGTTCAGAGAAATCTGGGCGTTGCCTTCGGTTACGCCTTCACTGCCTACGCCTCTCTTGCAAAGGGACTCGGCAAATTGGAACTTAACGAAGCTAAGGTTGCCGCAGATCTTGATGCCTCTTGGGAAGTGTTGGCGGAAGCCATTCAAACTGTTATGCGCCGCTACGCAATTGAAAAGCCCTATGAGAAACTTAAGGCGCTCACCCGTGGCAAAGGACACATGACCGCAGAGGTGATGCGAGAATTTATCCAAACGCTAGAGATTCCTGCCGACGCAAAAGAAAGGCTTCTTAAGATGACACCTGCCAGTTACATCGGTAAAGCCGTTGAACTTGCCGAGCGTGCTTAAAAAAGAAAAACTTGGAAGTTTTTTGAGGAATTATTTATTTAAGGGAGGCTCCGTGTCTCGTCGATTTGCTCTTATTGGCTCTCTTTGCCTAAGCACGGCTCTTATGAGTGCTTGTATTTCTCCTTCTAGTCGCCAATACGGGATGGAATATGACACAAACCACTCACGTGCTTGGAATGCGATGCGGTTTTTTGGTTACACACCAATCCCCGAAGACGTTGCAGCACCGAAGGAATTTTTGTCTGGCGCAAAGGCTAGGACATTCGAAGCGGCCCAAGTTATCTCTTCTGAGGCGCATCCCAAGGCTATAAAAGTAGTCGAGCCGCAAAGAGATGGCCTCTTTACAACGAAGGGTCTCGTCGAACAGATGAGCAATAGCCTCACGAAGTCAACAGAAGAAAACCAATTCTTCGGTTTTCTCGATGACCCGGAGATTCAAACCAACCCTCAGGCTCAAAAGCGGATTGTCTCAATTCTTGCTAGATCTTTCTTTAACACACTGCGAAAGAGTTCTCCTAATCAGAAGTTCTATCTCGATCTTGTGAAAACCTCTGTAGAAAACGACACGCTTACCACTTCCATGGCAGTTTTCTTGGAAGATGAATCTCTCGGATGCCGCTACGTAAGAGGCGCAGGGAACTCTGAACTTGTTGGCACCTGTGGAATCATCTTTATCACAAAGATACAAAGCGATGAGAAGAAAAGCCTAGTGCCGTTTGTCCTTGGCGGATTGAAAGCGAAGAAAAAGGAAAGCAGACCCTCTGAGGTTGTTGCAAACCTTCTTGAAAGAGACGACAGAGAGGGGTTCCGCTACGGAAGCCACGCCTTTGAAAAGGACAAAGCAACAAGTGGCATGCCTGCCTTCCGCTGGGATGGGAAGAAGTGGTGTAAGACAAACGAATTCGACCGCATCATGGAACCCGCCTTTAAGGAACTTACGAAAACGCTTCCTCCCTTGACCTTTGTCTTTCATAAAAAGACTGAGATTTCCGATGGCGTTTATGCCGCCCCCTACCTTGTGGAAGGAAACGGCTTTAACTTCTTCTTTACCCCAGGTAAAGGCGATGTTCCTGTTGGAAACGTAGAAGACTACAACACGCCCTAAAAACTTTGCGCCGCTAACTAAGAGCGGCGCAAATGCTTTTTTGGCGGACTTTAAGGCCTCAAGGCTTTGTTATCTAGAAAAATCAGAGCACCTTCTTTAAGTTCCACACGCACTGTGTCTCCAGGTGCGTATTTCCCTTCGAGCAAATAGCGCGCAAGCGGATTCTCTAACTTCTCTTGCACCGCTCTCTTTAGAGGACGAGCCCCATAGACAGGGTCAAACCCTGCAGCTGCGACATAGTCAAGCGCCGCGTCGCTAAGCTTAAGGCCAATGCCCTGAGAAGAAAGTCTCTTTGCGAGAAGTCCTACCTGCAAGGATGCAATCTTACGAATCGCCTCTTTACCCAAGTTATTAAAGACCACAATCTCATCGATACGGTTTACAAACTCAGGACGGAAATGTGCTTTAACCTCTTGCATTGCTGCGGCGCGAACTTCCTCATGCGGTGCATTGGCAAGGCGTTGAATTTCATCGCTCCCAAGGTTACTCGTCATGATGATTACCGTGTTCTTAAAGTCCACCGTGCGGCCCTGACCATCGGTCATGCGACCGTCGTCTAAGACCTGCAAGAGCACATTAAAGACATCGGGATGAGCCTTTTCCACTTCATCAAGCAAGATGACGCTATAAGGCTTACGTCTCACTGCTTCCGTAAGATATCCGCCTTCTTCGTAGCCAACGTATCCCGGAGGAGCTCCGATTAAGCGCGCAACTGAGTGCTTTTCCATGAATTCACTCATGTCGATACGCACAAGGGCCGACTCGGAATCAAAGAGGAATTCACAGAGAGCCTTCGTAAGTTCCGTTTTACCAACACCCGTAGGTCCTAAGAAAAGGAAAGAACCGTAGGGACGGTTGGGATCAGCTAGGCCAGCACGGCTCCGTAGCACGGTCTCGGCAACAGCATCGACCGCCTCATCCTGTCCGATGACTCTCTTCTTTAGGGAATCGGCCATACCTAGAAGTTTTGCCTTCTCGCCTTGCATCATCTTGCTCACGGGGATACCCGTTGCACGACTTACAACTTCGGCGATTTCCTCTGCTCCTACGCTGGTGCGAAGGAGTTTCGGGCGTTTTGCAGCGTGCTTTTCTCCGTCTTCTGCTTTGCGAAGTTTTTCTTCGAGTTTCGGTAGGACGCCATACTGCAACTCCGCTAAGCGTTCAAACTTTCCTTCACGCCTACAGGCTTCCATCTCAATACGTGTGCGATCAATTTCATCACGCACAGCCTTAGAGCCAATCGCCTCAGACTTCTCGGCTTTCCAGATTTCTTCAAGATCAGCGTATTCGCGAGAAAGTTTAGAAATCTCTTCTTCGATAGCAGCAAGTCTCTTGCGGCTTGCTTCATCGGTCTCTTTCTTCATCGCTTCGCGTTCAATCTTAAGTTGAATCAGACGGCGATCGAGTTTATCGAGGGCTTCAGGCTTGGAATCAATTTCCATCTTGACGCGACTTGCCGCTTCATCGATAAGGTCAATTGCCTTATCGGGAAGGAAACGATCCGTGATGTAGCGTTGTGAGAGTTCCGCTGCTGCAACAATTGCAGGGTCCGTGATTTCAACGCCGTGATGCGCTTCGTACTTTTCCTGTAGACCACGCAAAATAGCAATCGTATCCTCTAGGCTTGGCTCATCGACAAGTACCTTCTGGAAACGCCTCTCGAGAGCGGCGTCTTTCTCAACATACTTTCTATATTCATCGAGTGTTGTTGCACCGATAACGTGTAGTTCGCCACGCGCCAACGCAGGTTTAAGCATATTACCCGCGTCCATGGAGCCTTCTGTCTTCCCTGCACCAACAACCGTATGCAGTTCATCGATAAAGAGAATGATTTTCCCTTCTGAGGCTGTAACTTCCTTAAGAAGTTTCTTTAAACGCTCTTCAAATTCACCCCGATACTTTGCGCCCGCGATAAGGCCTGCCATATCCAAAGAGAGGATGACCTTGTGTTTTAGGCTATCGGGAACTTCGCCGTTGACAATGCGCTGTGCGAGCCCCTCGACAACAGCGGTCTTACCAACACCTGGTTCGCCAATTAACACGGGATTATTCTTTGTACGACGCTGCAGAATCTGCATCGTGCGACGAATCTCATCATCGCGGCCAATAACAGGGTCAATCTTGCCCAAGCGAGCACGCTCTGTGAGGTCTATCGTGTAGCGTTTAATCGCATCACGCCCAGACTCTCCTTCTGCGTCTTCAACCTTTTCTCCTCCGCGCAGTGCATCGATTGCTGCGGCAAGAGAAGACTGTGTGATGCCAAAGCGGCTGAGAAAGCGCGAAATCTCCAAGGCTGGATCAGTCAGAGCGAGTAGGAACACTTCCGAAGAAATGAAACTATCTGCGCGTTTTGTCGCTTCTTTTTCCGCTAGATTAAAGGCCCTCACGGTGTCGCGACCAATCTGAATATCGCCACCCGTTCCTGTGACCTTCGGAAGGCGGGCGATTTCATCTGTCAGTGCCTTGCGAATTTCTCTCGCATTTGCACCAATACGTTCAAAAAGACTCTTAGCGACACCTTCCTCGTCGTCCATAATCGCGGCGAGGATGTGCACGGGCTCGATAAACTGGTTATCGTTTGCGAGTGCTAGCGATTGCGCCTCAGCAATTGCTTGCTGAAATTTTGTCGTTAACCTGTCCTGTCTCATAAAAATTACTCCTCTAGGTTCGCCCCTTGTGTTCTCTATGAAAAAAACATAGGCGACCTATTTACTTACCTATATGGGGTAGAAAGAGTAAATTTTCAAGTCCCTAAAAACAGGAAGGCCGACGGAAACCGTCGGCCAAGTCAATTGAAAATAGACAAATTTTTAGTCTTTTAAGAAGTATTCCACCGTTGTAACAACGCGAATGTTTTTGACGCTCGGTGTGAAACTATCTCGGTTGGAGATCGAGAACTGCCCCTGGTTAGCGCGGCGAATCTTCCCGAGTTTGCTCCCTGAGTCCTCCGCAAACTTAAGTGCAGATGCCCGAGCGTTTTTCGTTGCCTCTTCAATCATCGTGGGCTTCACGGAATTAAGTCCTGTGAATTCAAACGAGGTTTGCCAACTGACATCTGTTGTAAGCGTGACACCGTCCTTAATGAGTTCACTCTGACGCTTCATAAGGTCTAAGACAAGGTCAACCTTATTGGTTGAAACCGTCACAGTTTGAACCATGTTGTAGCGATAGGTTCTAGGGGTGGTACTGTACATGTCGGCCTGTGCGTCAGAAACCCACGCCGCAGCAACTGTGATTTCTGAATCCTCAAGCCCTGCGGACTTCAGAAAAGCAACAACCTGCTTTTGGCGCGTATTGATTGTGCCGTAGACAGTCTGTAGGTCGTTACCGAGTTCACGGTAGCCAATAGGCCACGTCACACGGTCAGCCTTAACAGTCTTTTCCGCCAGTCCCTTGACTGTGACAACACGGTCACGATTCACAAAACTCTCAATACCATCGGAAAGCTCTGCGCCCAAAAAAGCGGCACCTCCAGCAATGCCGATAGCAAGAATGACACTTGAGGCAACACTGCATTTGCATTCCATAATTCCATCTCCTTTTAAGCGAAAGGTTGTGTTGCGGATTCTACGTTAGAGAACTTTCTTAAAAGCCGTGAAAACCCAAGAAGAAATACTTCTTCACAAAACTTTGCGTTGGATACATCTAGGTCAAAGTCATTAGGACTCCCCCTCCTTTCTCATTACTTTCCGCTTTTTTTATTGATTTTTTAGATTTTTTTCTTTCTCCTAGGATACAATGGACGACAGTTTTTCCAACAATCAGAAACATCGAACCAATCGCGCCCACTGCGAGGGGTAGATGCAGTTACTTAAAGGAAGATGAAGTGGCTACCTTATTGAATCGTCGCGCCCTTATTGCTGGCGCAATCAGCCTTTGTGCTGTTCTCAGTGTTCCATCCGTGTCTTTAGCTCAGACTGGAACTGGCAACAAACCCATCCGAATCATCGTACCCTATTCTCCGGGCGGTCCTCTTGACGTCTCAGCTCGCGCTATTGCTGAGTCTGTCAAAAACGACCTGGGCAACGTTATCGTTGAAAATAAACCGGGGGCTGGTGGCAATATCGGAGTTTCCTATTTGGCGCAACAAAAGCCCGATGGCATGACGCTTTGCGTCGGTGCCGTGGCAACACACGCCATTAACCCAAATCTCTTTAAGAAGTTGCCTTACGATCCAATTAAGGATTTCCGTCCGGTAACGCTTATTGCGCATGTGCCGAATGTCTTGGTTATCACACCAGAATTCCGTGACAAGACTGGCATTAAGAGCGTTGCCGACCTCGTCGCTTACTGTAAGAAGAACCCAGGGAAGCTTAACTACGCCTCAGGTGGCAATGGCTCCGGCGGCCATATGGCTGGCGAACTCCTAAAGGCCTCTTCTCAGATTGACATGGTCCACATTCCCTTTAAGGGCGCAGCCGCTGCACAGCTCTCTGTCCTTTCTGGAAAGACAGACTTAATTTTCGATAACCTTGCAAGCGCCAATGCGAACATTCTCGCTGGAAAACTCATCCCCTTGGCTGTCACAACTCCTGTGCGCGCCAAGGCGCTTCCCAATGTTCCGACAATGGTCGAATGCGGAGTCCCTGGTTTTAACATCTCGACTTGGTATGGGCTTTTCGTTCCTGCTAAGACACCGGATGCAGTCTTGAATCGCCTTAATACGGCCATCACAAAGGCCCTCAAGAGCGAGGAACTCAAGCGTCGCATCTCTAAGCTCGGTGGTGAGGCTTCTCCTTGCACGCCTGACGAATTCACAGATTTGATTAAGAGTGAACTCGTTAAGTACAAGAACGTCGTTGAAGTCTCGGGTGCTCGCGTCGATTAATCAGAACTACTCCTAAGGAATAGATGGGACGTCTCTTAACTCTCTTAAGAGACATCCCCTCACCTTAGAGGCTATTTATAAAGCGTTAGATTTTCATGTCAATCAGAAACGCAAGAGACTTTTGGGCTGGCATTATGTTTGCCTTCCTAGGAGTCTTTTTTATTGTTTTTGCGCAAGAAAACGAAATGGGGACAGCGGCCCGCATGGGACCCGCTTACTTTCCAACACTTCTCGGTGGCATATTGGCTCTCTTAGGGCTTTACATTGCTCTTTTGGGGTTGCTAATACAGCCTGTTAACAATGATGGAAAGGTTGATAAATTCCACTGGGACATTCTTGGCTGGATTCTAGGGGCGGTTTTTGTTTTTACGCTTCTGCTGCAACCCTTGGGACTCATGCTCTCTTTGGCGGTCATGATTGTCATTTCGCTACTTGCGGAAAGAAAGCTTTTCTTTAAAGAAACGCTCGCTCTAATTGTTGTGCTCGACTTTATCGCTTGGGCTGCATTTGTCTATGGGATCGGCATGATTGTTCCAGTCTGGCCGTCCATCTTCTATCAGTAAGGAGTGGGCGATGGACTTATTTAACAATCTTCTCATTGGCCTACAGGCAGCTGTCTCGATACAAAATCTTTTCTACTGCCTTGTCGGCGTCACAATCGGCACTCTCATTGGCGTTCTCCCTGGGATGGGACCCGTTGCGGCCGTGGCAATGTTGCTTCCTGCAACCTATGCCTTAGACCCATCAGCGGCTCTTATTATGCTTGCGGGCATTTACTACGGAGCCCAGTACGGTGGTTCGACAACAGCTATTCTTGTCAATATTCCTGGAGAGGCCGCTGCGGTCGTAACCTGCATTGACGGACACCGCATGGCAAAGCGAGGCCGCGCAGGAGCCGCTCTTGGCATCTGCGCAATTGGTTCTTTTATCGCAGGGTGCTTTGCAACGCTACTCATTGCGGCCTTTGCGCCCCCTTTGATTGCGATTGCCTTTGAGTTTGGCCCTGCGGAATACTTTAGCCTCATGGTTTTGGGTCTTGTTGGTGCAATCGTTCTTGCAACAGGCTCGATTCTTAAAGCCATTTGCATGATTATCTTGGGACTTCTCCTTGGAATCATCGGAACGGACGTAAATTCCGGTGCCCTACGCTTTACCTTCGGCATCGGTGAGTTGCAAGAAGGCATCGACTTCGTTGCCCTTTCGATGGGCATCTATGGCTTTGCCGAGATTATGAAAAACCTTGAACTCGGTGAAAAGCGTTCGCTCGTACCTAATCGCGTTGGTTCTGTTCTACCCAACCGCGAAGAACTGAAAGCCTCTGCTGCTCCCATTGCGCGTGGCACGATTATTGGTTCTCTTCTTGGCGTACTACCTGGTGGCGGCGCGCTACTAAGTTCCTTTGCAAGTTACACAGTTGAAAAGAAACTTGCTGGTTCCAAAGCAAATCCACCCTTTGGTCAAGGAAACATCCGAGGGGTTGCGGGCCCCGAGTCCGCGAATAACGCTGGAGCCCAGACATCCTTTATTCCGATGTTGACCTTGGGCATCCCGTCAAACGCTGTTATGGCGCTCTTGATTGGTGCCATGATGATTCACGACATTGTCCCGGGCCCACAGGTGATGAGTTCCAACCCGTCGCTTTTCTGGGGACTCATCGTTTCGATGTGGATTGGTAACCTCTTCCTTATCGTCCTTAATCTACCGATGATTGGTATTTGGATTCAGTTGCTGAAGGTTCCTTATCGTTGGCTCTATCCGGCAATTCTTGTTTTCTGCTGCATTGGAGTCTTCTCGATTAACAACAACGTTTGGGATGTGTGGGTTACGATTTTCTTTGGCGCAGTTGGATATCTTTTCATAAAGCTTGAGTGCGAGACGGCGCCTCTTATCTTAGGGTTCATTTTGGGACCTATGATGGAGGAAAATCTTCGTCGTGCAATGCTTTTGAGCCGCGGAGATCCGATGACATTCTTCACGAGTCCCATTTCCTGCGGGCTACTCATCGCGGCGGCAATGCTACTTGTCGTTGTTGCTGCACCTTCGATCCGTAAGAAACGTGAAGTTGCTTTCCATGAGGATTAGCGGGCAAAATGCTCGCCACAATGACTGAAGAAAAAATCCTACCTTCACCTTTTAGCGAACCGCCTTGCAAAGAAATGCGCGAGGCGGTTTTGCGCTTTAAAAGCGAAGAGGGGTTCTCAGGTCGCGCAGGAGCTCTAATCGTCAACCGTAGCGGCGCAGAGGAAATCACCTACGCCACAGAACCCGTAAGACGTGAACTTCTTACCCCTTGGCAAGAAGCTTCTCAAAGCCTGCTTTGGCCCGCGTTCAGAGCCTCTGATATTCCAAACATCACCCTTAGAAACGCCGCAGGGGAGTCAACAACACTCGCTACTCTAATTGCAACACTTTTTGAAAACTACCCAGAAAAACCTCTCGAACAGGGAGGACGCGCAATTGAGCGGCGCAAAGCCTTTTGGCGATTTGCCTTAACTGATGCCTTAAGGAGCCCTGCGGTGCAACTTCTGCTTCGCTTTGCAGCAGAAGGCGCCCACGGAACACCCATCGCCCTAAATGAATGGTGGGTAGGACAGAGTCCCTCTATTGAAATCCGTCGGAATCTTTCTATTGTGCCCCCAAGATCGACGGCTAAGCCTTTAATCGATTGGCTTTTGCATGGCATTACCCATAGCGAGGCACAGGGCGTTTGGAAGGGAAGCGAGAACCCTGCAATTCCGGTTCTCTTTGAAGATAGCGACATCCTCCTTCTCGACAAACCTGCGAAACTTGCCTCTGTCCCAGGGATCCGAGAAAGAATTGATGCGAAGACTGTCCTTGAACGGGAAAAAGGTCCCCTTTTTGTTGTACACCGCCTAGATACAGACACATCGGGACTTCTTCTTTTTGCGAAAACAGAACGAGCTCTCTCAGAGCTATCGGAGGCCTTCCGCAGAAAAGACGTCTTAAAGTGCTACAAGGCTCGCCTAGAGGGGTGTATTTCGCAGGAGAGAGGAGAAATCTCACTACCTCTTATGCCAAATCCCATGGATACCCCTCGGCAATGCGTCCTAAATGAAGCCGCAGGCGGGAAACCCTCTAGGACTCTTTTTGAAGTCACAGGGTGTGAAGTTACAGCCTCTGGCGCCCACACACTTCTAAACCTCTACCCAGAAACAGGTCGCACACATCAACTCCGTGTGCACTGTGCGCACACAGATGGTCTTGGCTGTGCGATTGAAGGGGATCCTTTCTACGGCAGGGGCGCCCTTTGCAATCAAAGTAAGTCAGTGCGTCTTTGCCTACATGCAAGTGAACTGACACTGCCCCATCCGACAAAGGGAAAACTCCTTCATTTTGAGTCAGAACCTAATTTCAACTTAAATAGTTAAATCTTTGTAATTTAAGTCTTTTTAGATAATTTTAATTTTCAAAGTTAATAATTTGTCCAGAAGAAACTTAACAATTTGTCCAAGAGATACTTTACAACTTGTCCAAACTATCACGCGATTCTCTCAGTTTGCTTCTCGTTGGACTGATTCTTGAGAAACACCCTATAACCCCTCTGCAGCACAATGTCCTTTTGCTTTATGATTCTTGTATCGCCATTTTTTGTAGGGAGCATAGCAGTAGCTCTGCGTAGTAAAAAAGAATGTCAGAAGGCAAACCTCCTTGTTCACGATTTCGGAGAGTGAGTCATGCGCGCTAAGTTAGAGGCATGGATTCACCGTCAGTGGGCAAATCGCGGCCTAGTCCCGCTTGTACTTACGCCCTTTTCTCTACTATTTCTTCTTGCCTGTCGAATCCGCAAGAATGGGATTGTTCCCACGAAAGTCGGTGTTCCCGTGATTGTTGTCGGGAATATCTACGTGGGTGGCACGGGTAAGACTCCCGTGACAATTGCACTCACAAGAGAGCTCCTCAAAGCGGGGTTTCACCCTGGCATCGTTAGCCGGGGCTATGCAGCTTCGAGGAGCGAGGCGACGCGTCTAGTGGGAAACGATTCTAGGGCCAGTGAAGTTGGAGACGAACCCCTTTTAATTTATCGGGCTACCAACTGTCCCATTGCAGTTAACCGCCATCGCGTTGAGGCCGCTAAGGCGCTTCTTAAAGCACACCCCGAGATTGATGTTATTGTGAGCGACGATGGCTTGCAGCACCTGCAACTTGCTCGAGACGTTGAGCTTGCTGTCATCGGAGCCCGAGGGCTTGGAAATGGCTGGGTACTTCCCGCAGGTCCCTTACGGGAGCCGCCAAGTCGGCTTGACTCGGTTGATGCAATTATTCTTAATGCAACAAAAGAGACACTCGCTACACGCACACCACGCTTTGCAGCCACTTCGCAACTCGGTCGCGTCGTTCACCTTGCCAGTGGCCGTGTGAGCACAATCGATGAAGTCTCTCAGGAAATTGAGAGGCGCCATTGGAAGACAGAGGCCTTCGCAGGAATCGCTGTTCCTGATCGCTTCTTTTCCATGCTTCGAGCCCACGACATTGACTGCCGAGGCGTGGCACTTCCTGATCACTACGATTTTGCAGAGAACCCCTTTGCTACAAACAAAGCGGACATTATCTTTGTGACAGGAAAGGATGCTGTGAAATGCGCTCAAAATCGAGAAATCGCAAGAGATGAGCGCATTTGGGTTGCTGACCTTGAAATGGTTCTTGACCAATTCTTAATCGATCGAATTATTGAAAAAATTTCCTCTCAAAAGGAAAGTTCACCAAATGGACACACGACTCACTGAAATTCTTGTATGCCCTGTCTGTAAAGGGCCACTACGCATGAATGCGGATAAAACAGAACTACACTGCGCTAAGTGTGCGCTCGGCTTTAAGATTGCTAACGAAATCCCTGTGATGCTCGCCTCAGAAGCAAGACAGCTCACAGAAAAAGAAATTGAGGCCGCCCGCGTCAAAGGAGTCGCGCCATGAGTTTTGTTGTCGTAATTCCCTCTCGCATGACATCGACCCGGCTCCCCAAGAAGCCCTTAAAAGACATTTGTGGCAAGCCCATGGTTGTGCGAGTTGCAGAACGGGCTGCGGCCTCTGGAGCCGACCGCATTGTTGTTGCAGCCGACAGCAAGGAAATCGTCAACGTCGTCACCGAGCACGGGTTTGAAGGGATGCTCACGAATCCCAATCACCCAACGGGAACGGACAGAATTGCAGAAGCCGTCCAAAAGATGGGACTTTCTGATGATGCGATTGTCGTAAACGTTCAAGGCGATGAACCTCTTATTGAACCCGCTGTGATTCGCGAGGTTGCAGAACTCTTAGAGCACGACACAGAAAGCACAATTGCCACTGCCGCCCATCCGATCGCCGATGCGGAGAGTTTCTTTAATCCCAATGTTGTGAAAGTGGAACTCGATAGTTTCGGGAGGGCTATGACATTTACGAGGGCTCCCCTTCCTTGGCCACGGGATGCGTTTGCAAAGGACAGAACTCATCTCCCTGAAGGTTTTAGGGCCTATCACCACGTGGGGCTTTATGCCTATAGGGCGCTCTTTTTGAAGCGATTTTCTACTCTTGAACGGGCTCCGATTGAACGCTTTGAATCGCTCGAACAACTGCGAGCCATGTGGCATGGCTACAAGATTGCTGTCGCACTGCTAGAAGGGACACCGCCCGCGGGCGTAGATACCGCAGAAGACCTTGAGCGTGTACGAAGCGTTTTTAAAAAGATGCGACTTTCGGATTAACAGCGCTGATTCGCTTTAAAAAAACAGGTAATAAGCCTAAAATCTTAAAATTTCATCCTTCCGAGACTTTCGGCAGGATGCGTGATTCGTTTTTTCGTTTTTGGAGACACCCATGCGTTTAATCCTTATCGGACCCCCTGGAGCGGGTAAAGGAACACAGGCCGCCTACATCAAAGAGCACTTTGGCATCCCACAGATTTCCACAGGCGACATGCTTCGCGCCGCTGTGAAAGCAGGAACCGAATTAGGTAAGGCTGCGAAGGTCATCATGGATCAAGGTAAGCTTGTGAGCGATGACATCATCATTGGTCTTGTTAAAGAACGCCTTCAAGCCCCCGACTGCAAAAATGGCTTCCTCTTCGATGGTTTCCCCCGTACGATTCCGCAGGCTGAAGCCTTAAAGGAAGCTGGCGTTCCTATTGATTTTGTTTTGGAAATTGCCGTCCCTGATTCCGAGATTGTTGACCGCATGTCTGGGCGTCGCGTCCACCCTGCCTCGGGAAGAAGCTACCACATTAAGTTCAATCCTCCGAAGCATGAGGGTTTGGATGACGTGACAGGAGAACCCCTAATTCAGCGTGATGATGATAAGGAAGAAGTTGTTTTAAAACGCTTATCCGTTTATCATGCGCAGACCGAAGCTTTGGTAAGTTTCTACAGCAAACTTGCCGAAAGTGGAGTAGCGGGTGCCCCTGCGTATCGCTCCGTCTCTGGAGTTGGTGCGATTGAAGAAATCCGCGACCGCATCTTCGATGCGTTAAAGTAATTGAATTCGTTGCTTGGCTTAGGCCTCTCTGCTCAAAAGAAAAAGAGAGGCTAAGCCGCGCATTGCTATTGTTGTTTGTTTTTTAAATTTGTCTTTTTAAGCCTGCGGAAAGGGTTCTGCTGGATAGAAAAAAGACGCTTTGGAGTTATGTTATGACCACATCGATCTGGCTTGCTATCGCCGCTGGTATCGTGGCCGTCGTTTTCGGCCTCGTGACCCGCAGTTGGGTACTCGCCAGGGACGCCGGCAATACCCGCATGCAGGAGATTTCTCTTGCGATTCAGCAGGGTGCGCAGGCTTACCTGAAAAAGCAGTACACCACGATTTCTATCGTTGGTGTCGTTCTCTTTGTCGTCATTCTTTGCGTTCCTGGTTTGGGCGCTAAGACCGCTTTCGGATTTGCCATTGGCGCCATCCTTTCAGGCGCTTGCGGCTTTATCGGTATGAACGTTTCCGTCAAGGCTAACGTCCGCACCGCACAGGCTGCTTTCAAGGGCATGGAAGAAGCACTTGACGTCGCCTTCAAGGGCGGTTCGATTACCGGCATGCTCGTTGTCGGTCTCGGCCTCTTGGGCGTTGCAGGCTACATGGCCTTCCTCGTTATCTCTGCCCCTGAAAGTGCTGGTCTCTATGAGACGATTAAGCCCTTGATTGGCTTGGCTTTCGGTTCTTCTTTGATTTCCATCTTCGCTCGTCTAGGCGGCGGCATCTTCACAAAGGGTGCTGACGTCGGTGCTGACTTGGTCGGTAAGGTCGAAGCTGGTATTCCTGAGGACGATCCTCGCAACCCTGCCGTGATTGCCGATAACGTCGGTGACAACGTCGGTGACTGCGCTGGTATGGCTGCTGACCTCTTTGAAACCTATGCCGTGACACTTGTCGCGACAATGATGATTGGTGCTCTTTCTGAAACGGGCGATGCCTCGAGCCTCGTTGCTTATCCGCTCCTACTGGGTGCCGTTTCGATTATCGCCTCCATCGTTGGTACACACTTTGTGAAGTACATCCCCGGTAAGAAGATTATGACCGCTCTTTATCGTGGTCTTATCGTCGCGGGTGCGATTGCCGCGGTTGCCTTCTGGCTCGTGGGTCTTTGCGTCTTCTCCGAAGAGGGCTCCCTCCCTGATGGCGTTACAACAACCGCTGTCTTTGGTGCCGCTCTCGTGGGTCTCGTTCTCACAGGCCTCATGGTCGTTATCACCGAGTACTACACAGGCACAGAATACGCCCCGGTGCGTGCTGTTGCGAAGGCCTCTACAACTGGCCACGGCACGAACATTATTCAGGGTTTGGCTGTCTCCATGAAGGCTACAGCGCTCCCCGTGTTGGCAGTCGTTATTGCCATTATGGTCAGTTACTCTTGCGCTGGCCTCTACGGCGTTGCTATCGCTGCGACCTCCATGCTTACGATGGCTGGCATCGTTGTTGCTCTCGACGCCTATGGCCCGATTACGGATAACGCCGGTGGTATTGCTGAGATGAGCGAACTCGATGAGAAAGTCCGTAACATCACAGACCCCCTCGATGCAGTTGGCAATACAACGAAGGCCGTGACAAAGGGTTATGCAATTGGCTCTGCTGGTCTTGCTGCCCTCGTTCTCTTCTCCGACTACACACACTCCTTAAAGCAAGCCTTTGACATTGATTTCACATTCGATCTGTCGAATCCGTACGTCATCGTTGGTTTGATTATCGGTGGTTTGATTCCTTACCTCTTCGGCGCTATGGCTATGGAAGCTGTCGGCCGTGCCGCTGGATCCGTTGTTGTGGAAGTCCGCCGTCAATTCAAGGAAATCACTGGCATCATGGAAGGCACAGCCCGCCCGGATTACTCCAAGGCCGTTGCCATGCTCACGGGTGCTGCGATTAAGGAAATGATTATTCCGTCCATCCTTCCGGTTATCGTTCCGATCTTGGTCGGCCTCTTCCTTGGCCCGCAAGCCTTGGGTGGTGTTCTGATGGGTACGATTGTGACCGGCATCTTCGTTGCCATTTCGATGACAACAGGTGGTGGTGCTTGGGATAATGCTAAGAAGTACATCGAAGATGGTAACTTCGGTGGCAAGGGAAGCGATGCCCATAAGGCTGCTGTTACGGGCGACACCGTCGGCGACCCCTACAAAGACACCGCGGGTCCCGCTGTTAACCCCTTGATTAAGATTATTAACATCGTGGCTTTGTTGATCGTTCCGATCCTCTAATCCTCGCGAGTTAATTTAAATCTTCTTTGGAGCGGCGCTAAGAAATTAGCGCCGCTTTTTTTCACGCGGAAAAAGAACAGAAAACCCTTGAGACAATACGGGTTAACGAATCGTATGCAATCCTCTAAAATGTGGCGCAATCCTTAAAGGGAAAAGTCACAATGAAAAAAAATCCATTTGCGATTGTTGCAATTGCCCTTGCCTGTGCCGCTCTTGTCGGTTGTACAGGCACTGCACCAAAAAAATCTGAATCACAACAGCGTGCTGATTACAAGGTCTTTACCGATGCAACCTGGCTTCCTGAGTCGAACATTCGAGCTCCCTATGGCGCAACAGAATTAGCGCTTCCCATCACAAAAGTTCTCGAAAAAGGCGTCTATGCCTTCGATGAAACGGTTGAGAGTCGCGTCGAGATGCGGCCCGTTGATGCCTCAACTTACGTTCTCCGCGAGACTATCGAAGAAACCGCTGAAAGAGCACTGAGTTGGGGAACAGGTGCCTCCGTTCTCTACAGAAATGGGCGCCCCGTTACCGAGTGGGGAAAGACCACCGCCCAACTTTTACCAGACGGAAGATTGCTTATTTCTGTTCGCGACAAAATTAACGTGAACTTTGCCGCGCGCGTGATCTCTTACAACGTCTCTGGGAAACCCGTCCGCCAGATTGTTCGCGACACAAATAACCAGCCTGACACCTTCGCTTGGTACATGAAACCCAATCGGGTTTTCCCAACAGGGTCTGTGGCATACATCTTCACTTATTGGCTTGGAGATGACGAGGTGATTCTCCCTGCGGAAGGAGCCTTCACGGGGGCCTCCACGCTAGAAAAACTTCTTGAAAACTTCTCCAAAGAGCAGCCCTTCTGCCTCTCTTACATCGACCACACGAAGGCAAATCCTTACGGGGTTCTCTTTGACAAAGAGACTCTTCCCAAAAAAGGTGTCTTTAAACTACTTCACAATATTTCTCGCCTTGGGATGGCCTCGGAACCCGAAGGAAAATTCTTCCTTTATAACACCAATCACGACAATCTCTTCTGCCAAAGAGAGCCAACAAAGAATCGGGTGACAGGGACTTGGAAGATTCGCAAGATTCACGGGACGCGAGTCTTGGAACTTAATCGCCCAGAGTCGGTGCCGAGTTCAGACTTTGGCATTCAGCCCATTAACAAGGATTCCATCTCTGTGGGTTTTGCTGAGATTGAGTCCGTCTCTCACTCTGGCCGCGTGCAGAAAAACGTCGTTCCTGTTCGCATCTTGAAAAACAACAAACCGATTACAGATTTCCGTGTTAAGTTCAATGAGAGAGCGGCCACTGCCGTTCGCTACGCCATTGACGAAGCCGCAGCATCTGTAAAAGCATTAGAAAAACAAAACTAAAAAACGTTACATGACAGCTAAAATCATTGATGGCAAGGCTCTTGCCGCATCCGTTCGTTCCGCCCTAAAAGATCGTGTTCAACTTCTTACCGCCCAAGGGCATAAACCGGGGCTTGCCGTTATCCTCGTTGGAGACAATCCCGCAAGCGAAGTTTATGTTCGTAACAAATTGCGCTCCTGCGCAGAAGTTGGTATTGAAAGTTTTTCTTACCGCTTAAGTTCTGAAACGAGCGAAAAAGAACTCTTAGAACTTATTGAGAAACTTAACCAAGATAGCGCCGTTGACGGCATCCTCGTGCAACTACCAGTGCCAAAACAGATTAACCCTTCCTCTGTCATTGCTGCCATTGCCCCGGAGAAAGACGTCGATGGTTTTCACGCCGTCAATGCTGGTCTCCTTTTAACGCGCTCAAAGGGAGAAAAGGACAACTGCTTTGTTCCCTGCACACCCGCAGGGATTATGCGGATGATTGACTCAACAGGCGTTGACCTCGCGGGAAAGACTGCTGTGGTTGTTGGGAGAAGCAATATCGTTGGAAAGCCCATTGCACTTCTTCTCCTTGAGAGAAACGCCACGGTCACTATCGCACACAGTCGCACAAAAGATCTCGCCGCTCTCACGAAAACTGCCGACATCCTCGTTGTTGCCGTTGGCCGCGAGAAGACAGTCACAGCCGATATGGTAAAGCCCGGCGCTCTTGTTATCGATGTGGGCATTAATCGGAACGCAGAGGGTCACTTGTGTGGCGATGTGGACACGGGGCCAGCTAAGGAAGTCGCTGGTTGGATTACCCCTGTTCCAGGCGGCGTCGGTCCCATGACGATTGCAATGCTCTTAGAGAATGCTCTCCTTTCCGCAGAAAGACGTGCAAAGTAGTTAGCCTCTTGAAGCCTAATAAAAGGATGTTTTGGTTATGACAAACCCCTTAATCGAGCAGGGTGACCTGCTTCGTTTTGATGCAATTACGCCTGCGTGCGTAACAGAAGCCATTAAAGCGCACCTTAAAGATGCAACGCTCGCTCTAGAAGCGGTAACACGCGATGAAACTCCTGCGACTTGGGATGCAGTTGTTGACCCCTTAAAGAGCGCAACAGAAAAGTTACACCGCACTTGGGGTGCTCTTGGCCACCTCATGGGTGTCGCAGACTGCGAAGGTTGGCGCAATGCCTACGCAGAAAACGTCGAAGCCGTAACAACCTTCTCCGTTCAAGCCTCACAAAACACTAAGCTCTACGCCAAATATAAGGCGATGCGCGATAACGGCGAATACGAAAGGCTCGACAGTGTGCGCCGGCGCGTCATCGATCGCACAATCCGTGACTTTAAGTTAAGTGGCGCGGAACTTCCCTCAGAGAAGAAAGCACGGTTAGAGGAGATTGCCCAAGAAGAGGCTCTTCTCTCGCAACAATTTAGCCAAAACCTTCAGGATGCAACAGACGCTTTTGCGCTCGATATTGAGAAAAGGGAAGAACTCGCTGGAGTCCCTGAGAGCGCTCTAAAACTTTATGAAACGCAAGCAAAAGCCGCTGGCAAAGAAGGCTTTCGCATTGGACTTACGTATCCTAACTATCTTCCAATCCTTCGCTACGCTGAGAATCGCGCCCTAAGAAGTAAGCTACATAAGGCTTATTCGATTCGCGCTTCCGACCTAGGTCCTGAGAAACAAAACAATGGGCCCCTCATTCGTAAACTTCTTGCCCTTCGCGCCGAAGAAGCCTCTTTACTTGGCTTTAAGAATGCCGCTGAAGAGTCTCTTGCGACTAAGATGGCAGATAGCCCCGAAGCTGTTACCACTTTTCTTCGCGATATGGCTAGGCGTGCTCGCCCCTACGCAGAGCGTGATGTGCGTGAGTTAGAAAAATACGCAAAAGAAGAACTTCAACTTGATACGGTCTTCCCTTGGGATAGAAATTTTGTATCCGAGAAGTTGCGCCAAGACCGTTACTGCTTTAACGCTGAAGAAGTTCGAGAGTACTTCCCGCTACCCAAGGTGCTTTCTGGACTTTTCTCCTTAGCGGAAAGACTCTTTGGCATCAAGATTGAACCATCTTCTGCTCCGACATGGCATCCTGACGTACGGTTTTTTGCCGTAAAAGATGCGGACGGGACACTCATTTCACGGTTTTATGCAGACTTCTACGCTAGAGCAGGCAAACGTAGTGGCGCCTGGATGGATAGTGCCCGTGACCGCGATAGGCTCCCCAACGGAACGCTCATTACGCCCGTGGCCTATCTAGTCTGTAACTTCACGCAGCCCGTTGGTGAGGAGCCCTCGTACCTCACACACGATGAGGTTGAAACACTCTTCCATGAATTCGGTCACAGCTTGCAGCACATGCTCACGCGGGTTGAGGTAAGTGACCTCTCTGGCATCAATGGTGTTGAGTGGGATGCGGTCGAAATGCCAAGTCAGTTTATGGAAAACTGGACCTGGAATTTTGAAACTCTTGAGGCTCTCTCTGAAAAGCGTGGCACGGGAGAAAAACTCCCACGCGCCCTCTTTGAAAAGATGCTCGCTGCGAAAAATTTCCAGTCGGGAATGTTTGCTTTGCGGCAAATTGAATTTGCCCTCTTTGATATGCGTATCCACATGGAACGGGACGCAGATTACGTCAAAGTTCTAACGGAAGTGCGAGAGGAAATCGCTGTAACAAAGGCTTCCGATTACGACAGATTCGCCGAGAGTTTTTCGCACATCTTCGCTGGGGGCTACAGCGCTGGCTACTACAGTTACAAGTGGGCAGAGGTTCTTTCCGCTGACGCATTTGCAGCTTTCGAAGAAGCAGGGCTCTTTGATAAAGCCACGGCCAAACGCTGGCTAGAAGAGATTCTTGCCACGGGAGGTTCTCGCGACGCAATCGATAGCTTTAAGGCTTTCCGAGGTCGTGCCCCAACGATTGATGCCCTCATGCGACATACGGGGCTAACAGACCCCCTCTAAGAAAGGCGTTGCAGTCAAATTGCTTTTTAAGCGTGCGGCTCATCTGTCTTTAAGACCGCACGCCAAAGAGCGAGCACCGCGAGGCGCTCTTTTTCTAGCGATGCGGGATCTACACGTACCGCAGCGTCTTGCCCCAAGTCAAGTCGAACACGCCGCTGTATATCGCGGTATCGCCGGTAGGCGCAAAGAGCATCCTCGGAGAGTTTTCTTTCTAAGAGGCCTAAATCGGCTGCAATCTTTAAGAGAGCGGCATTGCCTAAGTTTTGCGTCAGCTTCGGGAACATAGAAGCCTCGGAGAGAATAAGTGTCTGTACGGCAAATTCCACATCGACCATTGCTCCACGGTCTCGTTTTAAATCAAAGAGTCCCGAGTTATTGCGACGCGTCTCCAAGATACGCCTACGCATCGCAACAACAGCCTCTCGCACTGCCGTCGCATCACGCTCTTTTGTGAGAATCCGTATGCGCTCTTCTTCAAAAGCGCGCCCAAGGGCCGCATCTCCCGCGCAGAACCTTGCCCGAGTAAGTGCTTGATGCTCCCAGATCCAAGCGCCCTTCGCTTCGTTTTCTTCGTACTGCTTAAAGTGTTCAAAACTACAGACAAGGAGGCCATCTTCCCCCTCGGGTCTAAGACGCGTGTCAACGGCGTAGAGTTTGCCGGAACTCGTCTGAACCGTAAGATAACTAATGATGCGACGCGCAAAGCGAGCGTATACGGCAGCGGCCTCGGTGGCGTCATCCTCATAGAGGAAAACGAGATCTAAGTCACTGGCGTAACCCAGTTCTTTTCCGCCCAGTTTCCCATAACCAATAACGGCAAACTTTGGCTTCTCTCGATGCCTTGCAGGGGTTGCCTTCCAAGCAATATCCATCACAAGACGAAGCACGGCATCGGCTAAGTCAGAGAGTCTATCTGCGAGACGCTCCACGGTGAAAAGCCCCTGAAGGTCGGCAATCAAGAGTCTAAAAATTGCTGCATGCGTAGAATCTCTTAAAACGTTTAGAAGCGCCTCGATATCGTCAGGGAAGGAAGCAAGTTTTTCTGCGGTTTCCCTCTCCCAGGTAATGGCAAAATCCTCCGCAGGCGCTTCACTTTCATCAGCGCGTGAATCGACAAGTTCATCAAGAAGCACAGGGTGCTCGCAGAGAAATGCGGAAGCCCACTGGCTTGATAAAAGGAGTCTTGCAACCTTCACTGCCACTGGTCTATACCGGTTTAAAAGCGTTAAATAGGTTGTTCGTCCCGAAATCAATTCAAGTAGATTAAGAAACCTCTCTGTAAGGACATCTGAGCGTCCTGCATAGCCCGCTGTCTCTGCCCAATGTGTGGCGTTCTCTGCAAGAGTCACAAGAAAACCACAGAACTGCTCACGAGAAGCTGGATTCGCCGCGAGGGCGCGAGACGTGAGGATCCTACAAATCCTATGCGCTAGGTCTTCGGCGCGGGAAATGGAAAGCGCCTTTAGGCGCCCTGCAATCGCAACTTCCGCCGCAGCGTCGCCAATCTTCCATCCAACGGGCCATCCGTCCTTTTCCTCTGTCTCACGCGTAGTCTCGAAGATGGCATCAAAAGTTGCAGAAACGAAATCACGTATCTCTTTAAGGCGATTCTCAAGCGCTGCCCTGTCAAGACCAAGCATCGCAGCAACTTTTTCGTGGACTTCCTGGCCATCTGCCAAAAAGTGTGTTTGTCTATCATCCACATACTGCAGAGCGTGCTCGGTGTTGCGCAGAAAGATGTAATCCTCGGAAAGTTTCTTTGCAGTGGACTCTGACAGGCATCCCGCTACTGATGCAACCTCGAGCATGGGCAGTGTCTCTCGGCCTCGAAGTTGAGGCTCCCGCCCTCCTCGCATCACTTGAAAGGTTTGTACGATAAATTCAATTTCCCGAATACCACCACGGCCTAGCTTTACATTGATACCGCTTTCCCTGCCGAGTTCACGGCGAATTGTCTCCGCTCGAATCATCTCGTGCACACGGCTAAGAGAGGCTAGAACGCCAAAATCCACATACTTACGATAGACAAAAGGCGTAATAAGAGAATAAAGGGAAGATGATGCTTGGGAAAAGGCTTCTTCTGTCATAAAAACAGGGCGATTAATTACCCGTGCCTTAAGCCAAGCGAAACGTTCCCAGTCGCGTCCTTCTCGATAAAGATACTCCTCTAGCATCGCAGAACTTACGACGATTGGACCGCTTTCTCCAAAGGGGCGTAACCGCGTATCTACGCGAAAAACAAAACCTTCGGCCTCAACGCGATGCAGCAACACAATCACCCGTCGCGCGAGACGCTCAAAGAATTCATGGTTGTCAATTGTCTGTGCGCGATTTCCCTGGGCTTCAGAAGGACGCGTTTTCCCGCCTTCATCGTAGAGAAACACGAGGTCAATGTCGGAACTCACGTTGAGTTCACGGCCCCCGAGTTTTCCCATAGCGACGACAATCAAATCTTGGCGCGCCCCCTCTTCACTCGTTGGAACGCCGAAACGGGCTGAAAGCTCTACTGAGGCAAGTTCCACCGTTCTCTCAACGGTAACTTCTGCTAAGTCACTCATCGTACGAACAACATCTTCGTAGGCGATTTCTCCCGCGATATCCCGTAGGGCAAGTGTAAGGAGCACATCCCTGCGAAGCCTACGCATCGCAGCACTTAACTCTTCGGTTGTGTGCGAATTTGTAAGAACATTTTGCATCGCTTCCCTTGTAAAGCGCCTTGCTTCATACTCAGAGAGTACTGAGTCAAAAGGCTTTCCGCTTTGCAAAGCGATTGCCTCTACCGTGCGCTTAACAAAGGCCGAGTAGTTCGGAATCTCCCGAAGTCGAAGTCGTGTACACATCAGATGCTATTTCCTGTGCTAGAGTGTCCGCTAATAGTACCCGAAACAAACCCAAAGAGGCGTTTCGGGATGTTCTGTTCTGCCTACAAAAATAGATTAGTTAGAAAGCGGTTGGAGTTATCTTGAAAGAAAAGAGCTGCCTTTCCTCTGAACCTGCAGGCCTTGCAAGGCGATTTTGCTCAAAAAAGGTGCTACGGCTAGCCGCTTTAACCACTTTTTGGGTCACCTCGATTGCGGCTTTCATTTTCGCAAGCCTTATCCTCGTTACCCGCTACGTCGTTTTCCCGAAAATTGATAGTTACAACGCAAAGATTGCAGAAACAATCTCTTCTGCCATCCATGCAGAGGTGAAGATTAACCACATTGTGCCGAGTTGGGAGCGGCTCTGGCCAAGGCTTTCTTTGCAGGATGTTTCCATCCGAAAAGTAGGTTCTGAGGAATCTCTTACCTTTCCTGAGGTAAATGCCTCTTTTTACTGGGGAAGTCTTCTCGGAAACCCGGTTTTTAAGTCACTTGAAATCCGTGGCGCCAAACTTGAAATTACGCGCTTCTCGGATACACATTTTTCATTCGGTGGCTTCGAATTTGACGTTGCCGCAGACTCTGAAGTTAAGAAACCAAATTCCTTCTTTCCCTTCTTCGAAAGGCAAGGTCGGCTTGATGTCACTGCGGGAACAATCCGCTACACTGACTTAAGAAGGAAAGGTACTGAAGCGATTGAAGCGAGAAACCTTAATGCCACCTTCACTCCCCACTTAAGACATTGGGACTTGGGGCTACAGGCTGATGTTCTCGGGCGAAAACTCGACGTCCGTGCGGAACTAAAGAGACCCTTTTCCCACGCCTCAGATGATTGGCGCACGTGGAATTGGACCGTTTACACAAAACTCGATGGTTTGGAACTTTCGGATACAGAACCTTGGACCGAAGGGTTAAACCCCTTCGCCTCTGGCCAGGCAAACGGAGAGATTTGGCTCGGATTCGAAGAAGGTAAATTGCAATCGGTTAAAACCGATCTCGTTTTAACTGATGTTTCTCTACTTCGGGGTGAGTACACAGAGCCGCTTGCGGCTAAACGGCTTGAATTGCAGGGTGAAACGGAATTTAACGATTCTCACCTTGCCGTTTCCGTTAGCCGCCTTGTTCTCAATACCCCAAAGGGACGCCATGTTGGTCCTCTTGAGGGAAACTTTACTACCACCTTTGAGGCAAGCACAAAGAAGACGCATTCCGCCGAGGGCACGCTCTCCGAAGTAAACCTCACAACGATTAGAGAGGCTCTTAGTGAGTATCCGTTTGTTCCAAAAGAAATTCAAGATACGCTCAATCACTATGCCCCAGAAGGTACGGTTTCTAATCTCACTGTAAGTTGGAAGGGCGCAATTACAAATCCAACGGCTTGGTTTCTGAAAACAGACTTCGCTGCTCTTGGCCTCCACGAAGAAACCCGAGAAACTGGCGTTGGCATTCCGGGTTTTGCTGGTCTCACAGGAAGCGTTCAAGCAGATAATTCCTCTGGGAACCTCACGATTTCTTCTTGCAAGTCTCTTAGTTTCCCTGGCGTTTTTGAAAATGCCAAGATTGCCTTTGACACCCTAGCAGGCAAAGTTACTTGGTCTATGCCTCAGAAGGGAAATCCTCTTACTGTCCAAATCTCAGAAATGGCCATCGCCAATAGCGATCTTGCCGTAACACTTACAGGTAACTGGAAGAGGACGGAGGACGCTGCTGGCTACGCTGACCTCGAGGGCCGTATCGAACGGCTCAAGGCAGAAAGTGCCTGGCGCTACATTCCTCTTGCAATCCCTGAAGGAACTCGCCACTGGCTTGAAGGAGCACTTCGCGGGGGTGTTGCGCGCGACGGGAAATACATCGTTCGCGGGGCCTTAAAGGACTTCCCATGGCATAACGCAGATAAGAAAAAAGGTCACTTCCTAGCAACGGCAACCCTCACAGATGGATTACTCGATTTCATGCCTCAGCAAAAGCGTCCTCAGGACGGAATATGGCGCGTGGGCGAGAAGTGGCCCGTCGTATCGGAGATCTCGGCAACTCTGCTCTTTGAAGGTTCGGCGATGGACATCCAAGCGAAGTCGGCAACAACGCTCGGGGTCGTATCGAAAAACGTGCGAGCAACCATCCCAAAGATGGGGCACAACACAGTTCTTACGATTAAAAGCGATCTCACTGGCCCCTTGGATAAAATGGCCCGCTACCTAGAACAAAGTCCCGTAGGAAAAATGCTAGGAGGAGCCTTCAACGGTGCTAAAGCCACAGGGAACGCCGACCTTAACTTAGACATTGCCATTCCCCTAACGGGCGAGGCAAAAACACGCGTTAAGGGACTAATTGGTTTTAAGAAAAATGACTTCACGATGGCCTATCCCGTTCCTCCCTTAGCAGGTCTAGAAGGAAGTCTTACCTTTACGGAATCGGGAGCGGACTCTCAAGCGATTAGTGCAACGACGCTTGGCGTTCTTAGCACGGCGCGCGTCAGTACAGATTCTGATGGGACCATCCGCATTACGACTTCGGGGAAGTTCTCGCCAAAGGAACTGAGTTTCTTCGTTGACACGCCTCTCATGCGTAAGATTTTCTCGCGCTTAGAAGGAGAAACACCCGTCGCAGTAGATATCCAAATTCCGCACGGAAAAGGCGTTTCAGTTACGGCCGTGACTTCTTTAGTTGGCGTTAAGAGCACCTTCCCAGAGCCTCTTGCGAAGAAAGCAGAAGAAACCTGGCAAACGACCTTCTCAACCGAACCTTTTTCGATTCACGCAAAGACGGGGCGGCTCTTAAAACTTACTGCCGCAAATAAAGTAGATTTGATCCTACAGTTGGGAGATAAAACCCAAGGTGTTGCTACTCTCGGCGGCATCGCAATCGGCAAGAAGGCGACACTTCCCAACGCAGGGCTTACGATGGATATCAAAGCAAGCGAGATGAGTCTACCTAAGTGGTATGGAACCATTGCTGAATTAATTTCTGCCGCAAAAGAAAAAACGAAAAAGAGCACTACCGCAGACTCTCTCTCGCTACAGAACATTCACTACGAGCTTGACGCATTTAACTACGATGAAATTCATCTCACAGATGTAAAAGGGCAAGCTCGGTTGCACGGCAATAACACCTGGGAGTTCTCGATTCGAAGTCGAGAGGCCGAGGGAGAACTTGCGTGGGACTTCTCTCGTGGAATCAATGGTCACATTGAAGCACATTTCTCGCGCTTTCACTTCCCGGAGACTTTCTCGGAAAATTTCCACGAAGCAGAAAAGGCCTCTACAACCAAAGATTTGATGCCATCAATTAACCTTACCGTGGCGGATTTGGCTTATGAGAAATCCCTTCTCGGTTTTCTTACCTTTAAGGCCACAACCCCTAGAACCAGTCAGGGAACAACTTGGCGTATCGACAAACTCACAGTAAAAAATAAGGCCGCAACATTTAATGCAAATGGAGAATGGACAGCTGATGGAAATACAAGCCTCAGAGCGACACTTGACCTTGCCGACGGAGGAGACCTCCTAAAGCACTTAGGCCACCCAGGCATTCTTGGCAAAGGGTCAGGCCGCATCGAAACAAGTTTCTTCTGGAGCGGCACTCCCTGGAATCCTGATGTTACGACACTACAAGGGAATATCCACATTGATATGAAAGACGGCTACCTCGAACAGGCCGACATGGGCGTGGGTGGAGCGCTTCTGTCCTTGGTATCGTTACAGTCTCTCGTGAGAAACCTTACCGTTGGACTCTTTGATTCTTCCCGCAATAACTTTACCTTTGACTCCTTCACAGGGGATGCGCTTATTGCCGATGGTATTCTCACAAGCACGAACGTGGAACTCATTGGCACAAACGCTTCGATCACTCTCACAGGGTCGGCCAACTTTGTCACGGAGAAACTCGATGCTCAAGCGACGGTTGTCCCTAATATCGATGCCAGTGCAGCATCCGTACCGCTTGCGTTTATTAATCCTCTCATTGGAATTGGGGCCTACGTTGGGCAATGGATTATCAGCAAACCCCTGAACCGACTTCTCACAACCAAGTACAGTATCACGGGGACCTTTGAGAATCCTTCCGTCACGAAGTTGCTTGATAACTCTGGATTAAGTTCAGGCTCAGCTAAGATCACTCCCGAGGCAACAAATGACGCACCCTAGCTGTCCTACTTTATAATTCTTCTTTTCGACGACGCTTCGGAGGTTCGTTGTGGTTCGTTTTCACTTGATGACACCGATTGTGTGGTTAACACGCCTTTTAGTCGGCGCTTATCCACAGTGGCACGGTTCGTCTCCGACCCGTAAACAACGCATTTACTTTGCCAACCACACAAGTCACCTCGATACGATTGTAATTTGGTCAGCATTGCCAAGCGCCCTAAGACCCACAACTCGTCCTGTCGCCGCAAAAGACTACTGGAGTAAAGGCGTCATCAGACGACGTCTTGCGATGGAAGAACTCAATGTCGTCCTTGTCGACCGCAGGGGCTCGGAAAGAACCGATCCTCTTGGACCTCTAAAGGAGGCTCTCAAAGCGGGAGACTCTCTAATTATTTTCCCGGAAGGGACACGCCGCCCTCAGGAACTCCCTAGTGAATTCAAAAGCGGGCTTTGGCGTCTGATGCGTTCTTTTCCGGATGTCGAGTTGATTCCTGTCTATATTGAAAATCTTCATCGGGCGCTACCCAAGGGAACCTATATCCCTGTGCCTACAGTTTGCTCCGTGCACTTTGGAGCGCCTCTTGAGCATTCTGCCTCGGATCCGAAAGCCGATTTCTTAACACGCGCTCGTCAAGCCGTGATTGACCTAGCGAAGGTGGCCCTATGATGCGACTTGGAATTGACTTGCAACAGGGTTACCTTATCCTTCTTACGGCGCTTATCGTACTGATGGCCGCAGCGACCATCTATGGGCTTTGGGCAGCAGGACGAGCAAAGAGCCCAGAGCAAACTTTCCGTCTTGCCATCGTCAATTCTCGAGTGCGAATGGGGTGGTGGCTTGTCATTACTTTCACTGTTGCGTGGTTCGTTGGACAAACCACTCTTGTTGTCATCTTTGCAATCCTCTCATTTTTCTTACTCCGAGAATTCATTGCCTTGACGCCCATACGGCCCTGTGATCACTGGGTACTTGTCATCGGTTTTTATCTTGTGATTCCTGCGCAGTACGCTTTGGTTTACTTTAACCTCATGCCGTACTTCACACTCTTTATTCCGGTGTATGTCTTTTTGCTACTGCCAGCTGTGGCTGCAATTGGAAATGACACAGAACGTTTCTTAGAGCGTGTTGCGAAAGTGCAGTGGGGGCTCATGATTTGTGTCTTCTGCGTGAGTCATGCGCCTGCGATTGCAACACTCGACTTTGCTCGCTTCGAGAGATACAACTCCTCGGGTGCGCTGATGCTCCTTTTTTACCTCTTAGTGACATTCTGCGCAGACCTATTCTCCGTCCTGGCAAGTTCTGCTCTCGGAGGGAAAAGCCTACGAATGAATCCGCATAAGACCGTTAAAGGCATCACAGTGGGTTCCCTCTGTGGCTTCCTTGTGGGGCTCTCCCTATTCTGGCTTACACCTTTCCGTTTCTATCAGGTCGCCCTTTACTCGGCTGCGATCGTGCTTTCCTGCGTTATGGGCGATATTGTCATCAGTACGATTAAACGTAGCCTAGGTTCGAAGAGTTGGGAGGGAGAACTTTACGTGGGCCGAGGAAGCCTCGAGCGCTTTGCCCCGCTTATCTTCTCTGCGCCCGTCTTCTATCACCTTACAATTCTCTTTTTTAGGCTACTGAAAAATCTTCCTGCAACCTAGAAAAAGGGCAGCCTCGGACATGCGCGATTCGAGGCTTTTAATTTACGGAAAACTCCCTTACTTTTAAAGGGTTATTCGCTAGAAATTAGGGTGCGCCATTTTGCGCCAATCGGCTAAAATTCCTGTGATTTTTGCTTAGGAGCTGCCATGTACGACCAGTATGAAACTTTCTTAAGAACTGTCTACGAAAAAGGTACAGATAAGTCCGACCGTACCGGTGTTGGTACACGGTCACTTTTTGGCTATCAGATGCGGTTTGACTTAACAGAAAGCTTCCCGTTGGTAACAACAAAGAAATTGCACCTACGCTCGATTATCCACGAGTTGCTTTGGTTCCTCTCGGGTTCTGGGAACATCAAGTACCTGCACGATAACAAAGTGACGATTTGGGACGAGTGGGCAGATGAAAACGGTGACCTTGGTCCGATCTACGGCGTGCAGTGGAGAAGTTGGCCCGCCTCGGAGGGTCGCCACATTGACCAGATTACAAACGTCATTAACCAGATTAAGACTAATCCTGATAGCCGCAGACTTATTGTCTGCTCGTGGAACGTGGGAGAAATTGAAAAGATGGCATTGCCTCCCTGCCATTGCCTCTTTCAGTTCTATGTGAATAACGGAAAACTCTCTTGCCAACTCTACCAGCGCTCTTGCGATATCTTCTTGGGTGTTCCATTTAACATCGCAAGTTACTCGCTACTGACGTGTATGGTTGCCCAACAGTGTGACCTCACCCCAGGGGAATTCATCTGGACTGGCGGCGATTGCCACATCTACAACAATCACTTCGAGCAGGTTAAGTTGCAGCTTTCTCGTGAACCACGCCCCTATCCGAAGTTAGTCATTGCCCGCAGACCCAAGTCAATCTTTGACTATCGCTTTGAAGATTTTGAAATCGTTGGATACGATCCGCATCCAACGATTAAGGCCCCGATTGCCGTTTAGTTGGAAATACAAGCGCCATGTCTGAACTACATCTCATTGTTGCCCGTGGGAAGAACGGGGCTATCGGATTGAAAGGGAAAATGCCTTGGCATCTTCCTGAGGATTTAAAGCACTTTAAAGAAACGACGATGGGGGCTCCGGTCATCATGGGTCGGAAAACTTGGGAGTCCATCGGTAGGGCGTTACCTGGAAGAGTGAACGTCGTCTTAACGCGAGACGTAAACTACGTTGCAGCAGGCGCTAAGGTCGTCGCAACGCTAGGGGACGCACTAGAGCTTACGAAAGATGCGCCGCGTGCCTTTATTATCGGGGGCGCTCATCTTTACCGAGACGTTTTAGAGCGAGGGATTGTCGACTGTGCTTGGGTCACAGAAATTGACGCAAGCCCGCAAGCGGATGCTTTCTTCCCCGAACTCTCTAAGGAAGACTGGGAACGCAGCGTTTTAAAAGAATTACCCGCAAGCGACGTTAGACCGAAACTTACCTTCTGCCGTTACGATCGCCGAAAGGAAAAATAAAAGAAAGAAGCGTTCAAGAGTAGCGCTCTTAAACGTAAAAGAAAGGTTAAAGGAGTTTTTTATGCCCCATGTTGTATGCGAAGCCTGCATCGGCTGCAAAAGAACGGACTGTGTGGATGTCTGCCCAGTCGACTGCTTTCGCGAAGGGCCCAATTTTCTAGTTATCGACCCTAACGAGTGCATTGACTGTGCTGTCTGCATCCCTGAGTGCCCAGAAGCTGCAATTTACGCCGAAGAGGACGTCCCTGAGGATCAGAAAGAATTTATCGCCCTAAACGCTGAACTTGCTCAGCAGTGGCCATCGATTACACGTCGAAAACCCGCTCCCGATGATGCCGACCAGTGGCGAGGTGTCCGAGGGAAGATTAAGTTCCTTAAGCGCTAAGAAAACGTGAAAGTAAGCGCTGAAGTAATTGAAAAACTTCTCCCACAGACGCAATGTCGTCAATGTGGCTTCGCTTGTTGCGCGGAATACGCCAAAGCAATTGCCGCAGGAGAGGCGAAAATCAATCGCTGTGCAACAGGGGGAGAAAAGGCAATACGTCGCATTGCTGAAGTTCTGGGGTGCGAAGCCCTCCCATTGGACCCTGAGTACGGCCGCGAGATGCCACTTGCCTTGGCTCAAATCGATCCAAAACGCTGTATCGGTTGCAGAATCTGCGCTGACCGTTGCCCAGTAGCGGCTATCACGGGACTACCAAAAAAACTCTTTTCCGTCCTTGACTCGGATTGCACGGGCTGTGCCCTTTGCGTAGCGGCCTGCCCCGTGGATGCAATCGATCTCTACGAACCAGAGAGAAATTGGAGTGAAGAAGATGCTAGCCGCGCGAAGGCTGCGTTTGAAGCAAATGAGAAGCGCAAAAAAAGAGAAACTGAAGTACACCTTGCGCGGCTTGAAAAAGCCGCTAGCGAAAAGAAGTCTCTTCTTTCTGCCGTGATGGCTCGCGTCAATAAGGGAAAAAACGGAGCTACAGATGGATAGCGGGAAGCGGCGCAAAATCTATGAAATTCTTTCTCTAGGAAATCCAGCGCCCATTAGCGAACTCAATTTCATGACGCCCTACGAGCTGCTCGTCGCTGTGATGCTTTCTGCGCAGGCAACGGACAAAGGCGTAAACCGTGCAACTGCAAAGCTTTTCCCTGTGGCAAATACCGCTAAGGAGATTGTGGCGCTTGGCGTAGAGGGGTTAGAGGCCTACGTTCAGACGATTAATCTTTATCACAATAAGGCGCGTCACATCATTGAGGCCTCCAGAATCCTCCTTGAGCGCCACGGCGGCGAAGTTCCCGAGGACTTTGACGCTCTTGTCGCGCTACCTGGCGTTGGGCCGAAAACTGCAAATGTCGTTTTAAACGTTGCTTTTGGAAAAGAAACCATTCCAGTGGATACCCACGTTTTCCGCGTTTCCAACCGAACTGGGCTTGCCCCTGGGAAAACGCCAGAAGCCGTGATGAAAAAACTTCTAAAAGTGACCCCTAAAGAATTCAAACGTAACGCTCATCATTGGTTACTTCTGCATGGACGCTACTGCTGCAAAGCGGCAAAACCCGCCTGCGGGACCTGTCCAATTCGAGAATTCTGCGAATTTAAAGAAAAAGTCTTTTAAAAAAGTCTTTTAATTCAAGAAGAAAATCAAAAGAACCCTTTCCCTATTGCCGTGGAAGCAAATAGACATTTTCGCTTACACAAAAACAGGGAATTTTCCTTCGTATTTATCCTGCCAAAAGGGTCCTTTCGCATTAAAATGTCGCAGTTTCTTATGGAGCCCATCGCAGTTCCTTATGGAACGCATGTTTTGTGGCTAGATTTTTTCGAACCCACAAAGCCGATGGGATTGACTTTTTACATTAACTAACCTAAAAAAACTATGACAAAAATTGACCTGTCCCAATACGGAATCACCGGTGCAACGGAGATTCTTTACAACCCCGATTACGACACACTTTTTGCCGAAGAAACAAAGCCCGGTCTTGAGGGTTTTGAAGTTGGCAAGGTGACAACACTTGGCGCCGTCAACGTGATGACTGGCGTCTACACAGGCCGTTCTCCGAAGGACAAGTTCTTCGTGAAGAACGATGCCTCCAAGGACACCGTTTGGTGGACAAGCGATGAATACAAGAACGACAACAAACCTGTGACAGAAGCCACATGGAATGCGGTTAAGTCTCTTGCCGTTAAGGAACTCTCTGGCAAGAAACTCTACGTTGTTGATGCTTTCTGCGGCGCCAACGAAGCCACACGCCTTAAGGTTCGCTTCATCATGGAAGTTGCCTGGCAGGCTCACTTCGTTCGTAACATGTTCATCCGTCCCACCGAAGAAGAACTCGCCAACTTCGGCAAGCCCGACTTCGTCGTCTATACAGCCTCCAAGGCTAAGGTCGAGAACTACAAGGAACTTGGCCTAAATAGCGAAACAGCCGTCGTCTTCAACCTCGCCACAAACGAACAGGTCATTTTGAACACCTGGTACGGCGGCGAAATGAAGAAGGGCATGTTCTCGATCATGAACTACTTCAACCCGCTGCGCGGCATCGCTTCGATGCACTGCTCTGCTAACACCGATAAGGAAGGTAAGAGCACCGCCATCTTCTTTGGCCTCTCTGGAACGGGTAAGACAACGCTTTCCGCCGATCCAAAGCGTCTTCTCATCGGTGATGACGAACACGGCTGGGATGACGAAGGCGTCTTTAACTACGAAGGTGGTTGCTATGCGAAGGTTATCGACCTCAACAAGGAAGCCGAAGCCGATATTTACAACGCCATCCGCCGCGACGCCCTCTTAGAGAACGTGATTGTGAAGGAAGACGGCACTCCGGATTTCCATGACCGTAGCGCCACGGAAAACACCCGCGTCTCCTACCCGATTTATCACATCAACAACATCGTCAAGCCCGTGAGCAAGGGCCCGCACGCCAAGCAGGTTATCTTCCTTACAGCCGATGCCTACGGCGTTCTCCCGCCTGTGTCCATCCTTGACAACGAACAGGCTCAGTACTACTTCCTCTCTGGCTTCACAGCCAAGGTCGCAGGTACAGAACGTGGTATTACAGAACCGACACCGACATTCTCGGCTTGCTTCGGTGCTGCATTCCTCTCCTTGCACCCGGTGAAGTACGCTGAAGAACTCGTCCGTAAGATCAACAAGGCTGGCGCCAAGGTCTACCTCGTTAACACGGGCTGGAACGGCACCGGCAAGCGCATCTCCATTAAGGATACACGCGCGATTATCGATGCCATCCTCGACGGCTCTATCGGTAAGGCCACAACAACGACAATTCCGTACTTCAACCTCAAGGTTCCGACAGAATTGCCTGGCTGCGAGACGAAGATTCTCGATCCCCGTAACACCTACGAAGATGTTTCCAAGTGGGACGAAAAGGCTCGCACTCTTACAGCTGCCTTCCAGAAGAACTTCAAGAAGTTCACAGCTAACGCCAAGTGCGCTGAACTCGAAAAGAGCGGCCCGAAGCTCTAATAGATTCTCTTACGGGAAGGAGAACTCCCTTCCCGTCATGAATCTTTTGTAATGGATCTGAGACGGCAGAAGAAAACTTCTTGCCGTCTCTTTTTTCTATTTGGACTCAACAAGACATGGCAAAGGAAATCGAGCGGAAATATCTCGTCATAGGAGATGCGTGGCGAGAGCTTGGAAAACCAATCCCCTTTAGACAAGGGTACCTTGCAAAAACAGAGGATTGCATCGTTCGAGTTCGACTTGAAGGCGAGACAGGAAAACTAACCATCAAAGGTTGGCCCAAGGGCATCGTTCGCGATGAATTTGAGTATGAGATTCCCGTTAAAGACGCCCTCGCTATGCTTGATGCGATTGGAAAAGAGCACCAAGTCATAAAGAGCCGCACGAAGATTTCCTATAAGGGAAAGACTTGGGAGGTAGACGAGTTCTTCGGAGAAAACGAAGGATTGATTGTTGCTGAGATTGAACTAACAAGCGAAGATGAACCTTTTGAAGTTCCCGCTTGGGTCGGCAGGGACGTTTCTCTTGATCCCCGCTACTACAACATCTCTCTTATGCTCCACCCATACAAAGCGTGGACTGAAGAAGAAAAGAGTCGCTAAGACACTCTATGAGGACACTTGATTTTGCCCCGATGGAAAGTCTCGGAAGCGCTGTTTTCCGAAGACTTCACGCAAAGTACTTTGGCGGCGTTGACCGCTACTACATTGCCTTTGTAACTCCTACGCGAGAGCCGCGCTTTACCGCTAGGCAACTTCGAGAACTCGCCCCAGAAGTAAACGAAGGACTAAACGCCGTCCCGCAACTTTTGACACGTCGCGCAGAGGATTTCCTCTGGGCAGCAAAGGCGCTTTCTAGCATGGGCTACAGGGAAGTGAACCTTAACCTAGGGTGTCCGGCGGGAACTGTTGTTGCGAAGGGAAAGGGCGCAGGATTCCTTAGGGACCCTGCTGGGCTTGAAACTTTTCTTCAAAAGATTTTTGATGCAAATCTTCCCATTGCTATTAGCGTAAAGACAAGACTCGGTTGGAGCGATCCAACGGAATTTGAAGCACTTGCAGAAATTTTTAATCACTTTCCTATTAGCCAGCTTACCCTACACGCCCGCGTTAAAACAGATTTCTACAAAGGGTACGCTAGAGTTGATGCCTTCGAAGCGGCCCTTAAACTCTTAAAGATGCCCGTAGGATTTAATGGCGACATTGTGACGGCCTCCGATGTCGTACTAGCGGAGAACCGTTTTCCTAATATCACACAAATCATGGTCGGTCGGGGACTAGTTGCTGACCCAGCACTCTTTCGGAAAGCTCGTGGCGGCAGCTCCGCAACAAAGGAAGAACTCCGAAGTTTCACAGATGCGCTTTTTGCCGATTACAGCTCTCTTTGGCAAAGTCGCCACAATGCAATGATGCGGATGAAAGAGTATTGGTTTCTGCTCTCAAACCTTTTTGCAGGTAACGCCAGTCGCGACCTAAAAGCGCTCTTTAAAGCTCGCACTGAAAAGGACTATGAAGCAGCGCTAAACGTACTCTTTTCTGAACCCCTTCGAAGTGAAGCTCAGTTCGGTTGGTTTAAGCCTCTTGCTTAACTTCAGATGGTGTTTCTTTTTCGCCTTGAAAAATCTAAGTATTTCACGCTAGTTTACCCTGATTTTGTTGTCGGACTTTCTGAAGCAGAGTAAACTCTCGCCTTTCGCTTTTAGACGTTGTCACGTCTACGACTTTCTGGGGAAAAACACAAAATGAGTATCGCTAGTGAACTCGGCGAGTACACACAGAACATTAAGGGCAATATCACGGGTGGCCTAACGGCCGGCGTTGTTGCTCTTCCGCTTTGCCTTGCCTTTGGTATTGCCTCTGGGCTAGGTGCGGCTGCGGGTATGTACGGCGCTATTTGCCTAAGTTTCTTTGCTGCAATTTTTGGCGGCACAAAAACACAGATTTCTGGTCCCACAGGGCCGATGACAGTTGTAACAGCAAGCGTTGTTGTTGCCTTAAATGGCAACATGCAGCTTATTGCAAGTGTCTTTATCGTTGCTGGTCTCTTGCAGATCCTTTTTGGTTTCCTGCGACTTGGCAAATTTATTCGTTACATCCCCTACTCGGTCATTTCTGGCTTCATGAGTGGTGTGGGTGTCATCATTGTTCTCTTACAACTCTCCCCACTATTGGGAGGTCCCAACCCGAAAGGCCCTGTTGATGGTCTTCTCATGCTTGCTACGATTGATATCAATTGGGCAAGTGCAGCGTTGGGTGTTGCAGCTCTCGCAATTATTTATCTCACGCCAAAGAAGATTAATGCCATCATCCCAGCGCCTCTTCTTGCGCTTATCGTTCTTACGATTGTCAGTTACAGCATGAACCTTGCCGTTCCGATGATCGGTGAAGTTCCCTCGGGTCTTCCTCCGATTCACATCCCGCATGTGACAGTCGCTCAACTTGGAACGATCTTGACCTATGGCTTCGTCCTTGCTGTTTTAGGTTGCATTGACTCGCTACTCACATCCCTTGTTGCTGACTCGATGACAAAGACAAAGCACGACAGCAACCGTGAACTTGTTGGCCAGGGTATTGGTAACGCACTTTGCGGCTTTGTTTGCGGTAACGTTGGTGCGGGCGCAACGATGCGTACGGTCACGAACATTAAACTAGGCGGAACAGGGCGTCTCTCGGGCGTTGTGAGCTCACTCTTCCTCGTTGCGGTATTAGTGAGCCTTTATAGCGTTGTCTGCTTCGTTCCATTGAGCGTTCTTGCTGGCATCTTGGTTTCTGTCGGTATCAACATTCTTGACTACCGTATGCTCAAAGAAGTGAAACTCTGCCCGAAGGTTGACATCTTCATCATGATTGTCGTCTTCCTTCTCACAGTCTTCGTTGACCTCATCTTCGCTGTGGGTGTCGGTGTTGTGCTCGCAAGCTTAACGCTTGTCTATCAGGTTAACCGTCGCACCCGCTTAGAGGTGACAGATGTCGATGGCGTTAAAGTTTGCAAAGTTGTCGGCGGCTTCTACTTTGGTTCTAGCTACGATCTTGCTGCTCAGTTCTCCGCTCTTAAGGCCAATAAATACATCCTAAATTTAACAGAGTGCGACTTTGCGGATATCTCTGGCGTTTATGCCTTCGAAGATGAAATCGGCATTAAGCACGATGCGGGTGCTACTGTGTATCTCGTTGCTAAGGCTAATGAAAATCTCGTCAATCTTCGCAGCAAGGTTGGCTCTGACAAGGTCTTTACCGAGGTGGATTCAGCCATCGCGGCTGCTAAAGCCTAAAGAGGTTTAAACCCATAGAAAAAAGCACGGCCTGTGGGTCGTGCTTTTTTTATGCCTAGAGAAGAAATTAAGATTACTTCTTTTCCGCTTTACGGACAAGCGTCATGAGCCAACTCTGTGACGTGCGAATCATCTCTAAGGTTTCAGGAGCCACGTGGCCGATGGGAACGAGTTGTGCCTTGTAGGTTGGCTCATCCATAAAGACCGTGAGGTTGCGTCTCGGAGCCCAATAGGCGATATCTCCTTTCTTTGGCGTGTAGTCAAACTTCTCGCGAGTAAGTGGAAGCGGATATTTGAGGTAAGAGATTCGCTCGCTTTTACCGAGATCCTCGAAACTCATCGTAAGCGGGACACGTTTTAAAAGTGCCTGCGCGTAAGAGTTATCAAGAAGTGTTGCGGGGTACTGCTTACCGTTATATTCAAAGAAAACCTCTTCGGCTAAGGCAGAGGTTGCAAACGCGGCGAGAGTAAAAAGAAGAAACTTTTTCATTTGGGTCCAAATCCTTCCCTCGTTGGGCCTAAAAAAGGGCACCCGCAGGTGCCCTCTCTTTACATTATGAATTCAGTCTTTCGAAAGGACACGGCATTACTTGCCGGACTTTTCCATCGAGCAGATGAGTTCGAGGACCTTGTTCGAATAACCGATTTCGTTGTCGTACCAGCTCACGAGCTTGACGAAGCGATCTGTAAGAGCGATACCGGCCTTCTCATCGAAGATGGAAGTGTGGGTATTGCCGAGGAAGTCAGAGGAAACAACAGCGTCAGCTGTGTAATCCATAATGCCCTTCATCGGGCCAGCAACGGCTTCCTTGATTGCTTCGCAGATGTCAGCGTAAGAAGCGGGCTTCACGAGCGTGCAGGTCAAGTCAACGACAGAGACATCCGCTGTCGGAACGCGGAAGCTCATACCGGTGAGTTTGCCATTCAAGGACGGGATGACCTTACCAACAGCCTTCGCAGCGCCCGTGGAGGACGGGATGATGTTCTGAGAAGCACCGCGACCACCGCGCCAATCCTTGAGGCTCGGGCCGTCGACCGTACGCTGTGTAGCTGTGGTCGAGTGAACTGTTGTCATCAAACCCTGTTCGATACCGAAGGCATCGTTAACAACCTTCGCGAGAGGAGCCAAGCAGTTTGTTGTGCAGGAAGCGTTAGAAACGATATCCTGACCAGCGTATGTCTGATCATTGACACCCATAACGAACATCGGTGTAGCGTCCTTAGAAGGAGCAGACATCACAACGCGGCGAGCACCAGCTTCGATGTGCTTACGGGCGAGTTCATCCTTCAAGAAGAAACCCGTGGATTCAACAACGTAATCAACGCCAATGTCACCCCACTTAAGCATCGCAGGATCGCGCTCTGCTGTGATGCGGATGCTCTTGCCGTTTACAACAAGGTGACCATCGACAACTTCAACTGTACCATTGAAGGCGCCATGCATCGTGTCATACTTGAGCATGTAAGCCATGTAATCAGGCGGGAGAAGGTCGTTGATGCCAACAACCTCGATACCGAGTTCAGGACGCGCAACGGAAGCGCGGAACACAAAACGACCAATACGGCCAAAGCCGTTGATACCTACTCTAATTGTCATTTTTCAACTCTCCAAAGAGTAAAAACAAAATAAATCTTTTTTATTGTTTTTTCAGTCCACGGGGCTTTATCTTTTGTGCCCTGCGGATTTACATCACATTAAGGGGTTTATTTTAACCCACTTGAGGCCTCTATAAGACAAAAGTCTTACAACAAACCCTCTGTAGGCCCTGTTTAAATTTCTTCAACAAGGGCCTTTTTGCCTAACAGTTAAGCAAACTACAGCACAGAATTACTGCGGATAGCAATCACAACCGCTTGTTTCTCCATTAAAGCGGCGTCCTGCGAAATCCCAATTCACGCAACTCGCGAAGAATGCTTCAACATACTTCGCACGGGCATTGCGATAGTCGAGATAGTACGCATGTTCCCAAACGTCGAGAACAAGAAGCGGACGCATATGTTCTGTAAGAGGCGTTCCAGCGTTCGATGTCGTAACGATATCGAGTGCACCAGAAGACTTGTGCACGAGCCAAATCCAACCGCTTCCGATACGGGCAAGAGAAGCAGCCGTAAAAGCTTTCTTAAACGCTTCAAAAGAACCCCAACGTGCAACGATAGCGGCCATCAACTTCGCATCAGGCTCGCCACCGCCATTCGGCTTAAGGCTCTTCCAGAAGAATGAATGATTAAATGCTTGTGCGGCGTTATCGAAAATAGCCCCTTGCGCTGTTTTAACGATTTCCTTAAGGGATTTGCCCTCAAAGATACTGCCTTTAACCAGGACGTTCAAATTACTGATATATCCCTGATGATGCTTGCCGTAGTGATACTCGAGTGTTTCTTTACTCATCGCGGGTGCGAGGCTATCAAGAGAATAATCGAGCGTCGGCAAAACGAACTCTGGCATGGGCGTCTCCTTGTGATTCTGAATGTTGCTATTCCGAAATTTCGCCACGTGTGGCGAAATCCCCCCGTATGACATCATCATAAAGGAAGACACGGAAAAAAGAAGGGGGAGAAATTAAAACCTTTTGAAAAAATTTGCAAACTAATTAGGGAAACTACTTCCCTTTTGCAATTTCTTCAATGCGGGATGTAACTTTTCCGTCAGAAAAAGTCACCTCCAGCTGTGATCCAACGTTCAAACCCTCCACCGTTGAACAGATTTCTCCCTTTTCGTTACGCACTAGAGAGAATCCCCTTTCTAAAACACGTTGGGTATCTAGCGCACGAAGTCTTACAGTGAGAGCATCCAGTTGCGCTCTCTTTCTTTCAAGAACAAAGCTAAGTAAAGAGGTAAGAGAATTCTCTGCAACGGCAATGCGATTTCTTCTCTCACGCATGTTTGGAAGGCCCTTTTTTAGGCGAAGAGTTGTAATTTCTAGCGTTTGTCTCCTAGCGGCAAGCCCTGAGGCGTAAGCATGCTGAAGACGCTCAACTCTTCCCTCGAGAAACCAGGCTTTCACCTGACAATCTGGCTTCGCTCGCTCAAGGCGGATAGAGAGATTTTGCGCCATGACTTTCTTTTGCTCTAAGCCCTTTAATGGCGCCGCCTTAAGGCGTCGCATCAACTCAGAAATTCTGCGGTTTTTTTCGGCCAATTCTGGCTTTACCCGCGCAAGGCGCAACTCTAGAAGAGAAAAAACGTTTCTTTTCTTTTCGTAGATGTGCCTTGCTGCCGTGTGAAGACCTGCAACCGCATCATCTTGCCGTTGCGTTAGATTGTCCAAGATACGGCGCATTGCACGATAAGGATCGGCGAGGGCTCGAAGGTTTGCCCGTGCTTCTCTAAGTTTTGCATCTTTTGCGGCCGTAAGGCGCTTGACGAGCCCCTGGAAGAACTCTGCCCCCTTTTCCCAACCTTCGCAGACAACCATTGCCGCTGCTGTTGGTGTCGCAGCCCTTCGGTCTGCTACAAAGTCTGCAATAGTTGTGTCGGTTTCGTGTCCGATACCGCTAATGATTGGAAGCCGCATTTTGGCAATAGTTCTAGCAAGTTCTTCGCCATTGAAAGTCCAAAGGTCAGAAAGAGAACCGCCTCCTCGAACCAAAAGTATGCAATCCACTTCTGCTCTCTTATCTGCCTCTTTTAAGGCGCGGATGACTTCCCCTTGAGCCTCCGCACCCTGAACGCTTGTCGGGTATAGCGTCAATGCTATGTTTGGTGCGTGAAGAGAGATTGTCTTTACCACATCCCGAAGGGCTGCCCCTTGAGAGCTTGTAACAATACCCACACGCTTAGGGTACAGAGGAATTGACTTCTTACGCGAGGAGTCAAAAAGACCATCTGCTTCTAGGCGCGCTTTTAGGGCCATAAACTGTGCGTAAAGTGCACCTTCCCCTGCGGGCTCCAAACTTGTAACACGTAAAGAGAGTTGCCCACGAGGTTCGTAGATATTCAGGTAACCCCGCACCTCCACAAGGTCGCCAGGCTTGGGGACAAATGCATTGCTTCGGCGAGCATTGCGAAAGAAACAAAGCTGCAAAAGAGCTTCTTTGCGTTCATCCTTTAAGTCAATATACCAATGACCCGAAGGGGCTGGCTTAAAACTATGAACCTCACCGATGACCCGCACGAGGGAAAAATTGGCATCAATTGCTTCCCGCAGGCGCAAGAGCAACGCAGAGACACTTAGGAGTGGAGGCTCCCCTTGACGTTCACTCTCAAAATTAAAGAGATCATCGTCTTCTATCATGAGAGAGCCCCTTTGCAAAGTTATGTAGCGAGCATAGGAAGCCCTATGCTCGAAATCTTTTAGTGGCGGCGAGCAGGAGCCGCGGCTACGGGCGCACGACCATCAATGTGGCGGAATGTGATACGCCCCTTTGTTAGATCATAAGGCGAAAGTTCCAAAGAGACCTTATCTCCAGCGAGGATGCGAATGTGATGCTTGCGCATCTTGCCGTTTGTATAGGCGATGAGTTCATGTCCGTTTTCCAATTTCACGCGGTAGCGCGCGTCGGGAAGCACTTCGAGCACTTCGCCTGCCATTTCAAGGAGATCTTCTTTTGCCATAAATCCGTATTGGGTAGTTAATAAAGCATCCCCGAAAAGAAGCGCAACAAAACACTCTCCTGGGAATTAGGCGCTCATTTTAAACATGTTACAGGATTCTCTAACGGATTATGGGCGGAAAGAACCTGTTTTTTCTGTTGTTTTTTCGCCAAAGCGGTAAGATAATCCGCCATCGATTTACTACTCACTCTTATTGAGGGATGCTTCGAAGCGAAATCCACAGAAAAAAGAATTAAAAGCTAGTCAAATTTTTTTTGAGAAAAAAGTATGTCAATTGAAGTCTTAGACAACGAGCTCGCACGCATTGAGTTTGCGCGCGTAAGAAACACTTCTCCCCTAGTTCACTGTCTTACAAACATTGTTGCCTCGGCCTTCACAGCGGATCTCTTAGCGGCAGCAGGCGCAAGCCCCGCGATGATTCCTGCGAAAGAAGAAGCTCCTGACTTTGCCCGTATTGCCTCTGCCCTTCTTGTGAACGTTGGAACACTCACAAGCCCCGATTTAGCAGCGATGGTGCTAAGTGCCCGTGCAGCGGGATACGCAAAAAAGCCTTGGGTCCTAGATCCCGTTGCGGCAGGCGTAAGTATCTGGCGCGATGCAATGATTGCAAAACTCCTAGTTGAGTCGGCAACAGTGATTCGAGCGAACCCTTCTGAGGTCATCGCCTTAAGCGGTGGAGAGAAAACTGCCAAGGGCGTTGATAGTGTCTTAGGAAGTGACAGAGCTCTAGAAGCAGCAGAAAATCTAGCCCTCGCTACAGGCGCAATCGTTGCCGTGACTGGCGCAACTGACTATGTTACTGACGGTAGGAGGACTCTTTCTGTAGCGGGAGGAGATGCCGGAGCTTCACGAATTGTTGGAACGGGCTGCGCACTCTCGGCTCTTGTTGCAGCCTTTGTTGCTGGTGCAGAAGACCGTCTCGCCGCAACTGCATCTGCCTGCGCTCTCTGCAAGAGAGCGGCAGAAAAAGCCGCTGGGCTCTCCTACGGAACCTATCGCGTTGCCTACTTGGATGCAATCGAGAAGATTAGTCTTGAGGCAGTGAACAAATGAAACGCACTCTTCCTGACCTCTCTTTATATCTTGTACTTGACCCCGTCTTGTGCGGCGGGGCTGACGGTATGATTAAGACGGCCTGTTTTGCTACGGAAGCTGGTGCAAGTTGCATTCAACTTCGAGCCCCGAATTGGAGTACCGAGGAACTTATCCGCTGCGGTAGGAGGCTCAAAGAGTGCCTCACCCCATTAGGCGTTCCTCTCATTGTTAACAATGATGCTCTTGCTGCCAAGGAAATTGGCGCGACTGGGCTTCACGTCGGCCAAAATGACATCTCTCCAGCAGAGGCAAGAAAAATCTTAGGAGAGAGGTCCCTTATCGGTCTATCAATAACCTCTGAGGCTGATATCCCGACTCTAGACGCTTCCTGTGTCGATTACGCAGGCGTAGGCCCCGTTTGGGTAACAAGCACAAAAAAAGACGCCGCAGCCGCAATAGGGGTAGAAAGATTTAAGCAGATTGCACAGCGTCTTCCTGTCCCCTCCGTTGCAATCGGAGGAATCGGTTTAAAAGAGGCTCGTCTACTAAGAGGCAGTGGTGCCGCAGGCATTGCTGTTGTCTCTGCGATTTGCGGAAAGACTGACATTGCATTCGCTACAAAAGCTCTTAAAGAAGCCTTCACTCTCTAGTCGTTATGGAAAAGGTTCCCTTTGGAAAAAATCCCCGCAACCTTACGGTTGCAGGGATTTTAGAAGCTTGAAACAACTGCTAAAAGCAATCAGGATTAGTAAAGACCAATCACCTTCCACCAAGCCATACCGACGGTAAGCCACACAACGGTATTGATCGTGCAGATGATAAAGCCGTTACGCCACCATTCGCCCTGAGAAACGTATCCTGCGCCAAAGTACACAGGAGCCGCACCATTGCCGTAGTGGGTCAAGGAAATCGGCAGGTTCGCAAAGATACCGAACGCAACAGCAACCATAAGTGCAGGAGCTCCGCACGCAACAGCCACGGCCACAAACGCGGCATACATCGCAGAGATTCGAGCCGTCACAGAGGCGAAGCAGTAGTGCGAATAGGTGTAAATCAAGCTAATAATCACAAAGGAAGCAATCCAACCCATGTGTGCTGAAGAAATGCCACTTGCAATAAAGGCAGCGGCCCACTTAATGAAGCCACACTTGGCGAGAGCAGTCGCCAAGGACATCAAACCGCCCATCCAGAACATGGCGTCCCAAGCACCCTTCTCACTTAAGACATCTTTCCAAGTAAGAACGTTAGCAATGAGCATGATTGAGACTGCGAGCATCGCAATCGGGGTAGCACCCAACTTCGTGATACTTCCAGTGGCCCACAAAATTAAGCACATCACGAAGACAAAAGCCAGAACCTTTTCTTCCTTTGTCATCGGGCCCATCTTATCGAGTTCTGCCACGGCGAGTTCACGCGCATTAGGAATGCTACGAATCTCAGGCGGCGCAATCTTCAAAAGAACAAGCGGAACGAGGAACAAGCAGATCAAGCCCGGGACGATAGCGGCGATACACCACTGCATCCACGTGAGTTCCACACCCACAGCACTTGCAGCCAAACCAACGCACAAGGGGTTGCCAGCCATAGATGTTAAGAACATCGTGCAGGTAACAGCATCGGCGTGGAAGCCAACTTGCATGAGGTACTTACCGATTTTGCCAGCTGTTGGGCCCTGTTCGGAACCAAACGCAGAACTCAAGGACTGAACGATTGGGTAGAAAACGCCACCGCCACGAGCTGTGGCGCTAGGCATTGCCGGACTAATGATGAGTTCTGAAAGGCAGATAGAATAGCCCAAAGAGACGGCACTCTTACCAATAGCCTTAATAATGCAGAAAGCAATACGACGACCTAAACCGGTCTTAATAAAGCCGCGCGAAAGGAAGAAGGCGCAAACAATAAGCCAAATCGTGCCATTGCCGAATCCCATTAGGACATCTTTGGTTTTAAGAATCCCAAAGAAGGCGCAGAACGTAAGTCCCAAGAAGGCCACAGCCCCCATGGGGATTGGTTGAAGAATGAAACCTGCAATGGTTGCCACGAATACGGCAAACATTGTCCAAGCCGCCGGAGTCAGTCCCGCTGGCACAGGCAACAACCAAATGATCAAACCAAGACCAATGGTTATTGCCCATTTTCTAAGAGCAACACTATTCATAAATTCCCTCCATTTGTTAGCGCATCACCGAGCTTTACAAATCCCGTGCTAAGCCTAAATTTATGAAAAAAAATCAGACTTACATCACGGAAGTCCTCTCTACAAAAAAACAATATAGAAACGCTTTGTTTTTCTTAAGCTCTTACAAATTTTAACATTTTGCCAGGAAGCGATGGAGCTTCTTTTCTTTTTAGTTCTTTGGATTTAATGCTTTTCTTTGCCCTTTTTTGCGCATCATCAAAATTCCAGACTCGAACTTTTGCGAATTGCTTCGATTATGTATATAGTTCCGCTTCTGCATTCCCCGATAGCTCAGTCGGTAGAGCAACGGACTGTTAATCCGTGGGTCGTTGGTTCGAGCCCAACTCGGGGAGCCAGCAGCAAAAAACGTCCACCTTCGGTGGGCATTTTTTTATGAGCGTTCCGAATCTATTCTCGAACGTTGCCTCCAATTTAATTCTCTTTATAGGAGCCCCTTCCTCTAAGCGGATTCCTAAGGCTAACGATGCAAACACTCCGACTCATTAGCACCTTTGCGAATAAAACATTCCCGCTATTGATGCTTCTGTTTGCCTTCGTCGCTTACATGACGCCAGAGAGTTTCCTCTTTCTCGCCCCCTGGATTTCTCCCCTTTTGGGCGTTGTGATGTTTGGCATGGGGCTAACACTCAAGGTAAGCGACTTTCGAGCAGTCTTCACACACCCAGCGGAAGTCGCTCTAGGGATCTTTGCACAATACAGTTTGATGCCAGCAATTGCCTACGGGCTTTGTGTTGCACTCAATTTACCTAAAGAGCTTGCCATCGGCGTTATTCTCGTTGGCGCCTGTCCAGGAGGAACCTCAAGTAACGTTCTCACCTATCTTGCTAAAGGCGATGTAGCGCTCTCTGTGACTCTCACGAGTTGTACAACACTGCTAGCCCCCATCGTCACGCCAACCGTTGTAGCGTGGTTAGCGCAAGAGTGGATTGACATCGACCCTGCGGCGATGTTTTGGTCCATTCTCTGGATTGTTCTCCTCCCCGTTGCAGCAGGGGTCCTCTTAGGAACCTTCTTTGGAAGAACCATTGATAAAGCCGCTGAAGTTCTTCCTCTTATTAGCATCGTTACGATTATCGTTATCGTCTCCGTGGTTGTTGCGGCCGCAAGAGATAGCTTAGCGAATGCCGCTTTCGTTGCTTTTGCAGCGGTGATTCTTCATAACGGATTGGGACTCTTTTTGGGTTACTTACTTTCACTTGCCTTCGGGATGGATCTCGCAAAGCGCAAATGCATCGCAATTGAAGTGGGTACACAAAACGCAGGCCTCGGAGCAGCCCTTGCGGCACTGCACTTTGCCACAAATCCCATGATTGCAGTCCCCTCTGCAATTTTTAGCTTTTGGAACATTGTCTCTGGCTCCCTTGTTGCAGCGTGGTTTAGAAAAATTACACCTGAAACAGAAAAAGATACGCACACGAGCAAAGAATTTTGATATAGTCTCGCCGTCCGCCCGTGATGCACGTCGCATCACGCCCTGATTTCGAGTTCTTCGCAGTATTTCCCTTTTGAGCTAAACACCTTCTGTCGTCATACAAAAGCCATGGTGTATGTGTAAAGGGCAAAAAGTGTGTGGAAGATTCCAATCTCCTGTGGCGGACTTTGATGATATTTACCATTAAAGGAAATTTCCGATGAGCGAATCAATTCTCGCTATCACCGATGAAAACTTCGAAGCGGAAGTAAAGTCGGTTAAGGACGTACCTGTTTTTGTTGACTTCTGGGCTCCGTGGTGTGGTCCCTGCCGTGCATTAGCTCCTTTCTTTGAAGCTGCGGCAGATGAGTACGATGGAGAGGCCATCTTCGCTAAATACAACGTCGATGAGGGTAGCGAAGTTGCCGCCCAAAATGGCGTTCGTGGCGTACCGACGCTTCTCGTTTTCAAAAACGGTGAACTTCTCGGCAGACACACGGGCTTTATTGGCAAAACGGATCTCGAAGCTTTCGTCGAACAGTACCTCTAATTCGGAGCCGTATTCTTTAAAAAGAAGCGAAGGCCTCTTTTTCGCTTCTAAAGCTTTTTATTTTTTTCTCAAATGCATCTTTCAGAACTTAAGACACTACACATTAGCCACCTGCTCGATATGGCTATGGAGCTTGAAATCGAGAATGCGCAACGCATGCGCAAACAGGAACTGATGTTTGCCATCCTTAAAAAACGTGCGAAGTCCGGTGAACAGATTTTCGGTGACGGCACCCTTGAAGTACTACCCGATGGTTTCGGATTCTTGCGTAGCCCCGATACGAGTTACCTTGCAAGCACGGACGATATTTACATCTCGCCTTCGCAGATTCGCCGCTTTAACCTTCATACGGGCGATTCCATCGAAGGAGAGGTTCGCACTCCGAAGGATAACGAACGCTACTTTGCTCTCGTCAAAGTCGACACAGTAAACGGGCAGCCTCCTGAAAATCTCAAGCATCGCATGCTTTTTGAGAATTTAACGCCGCTTTTCCCGAATGTCCCACTTGCCTTAGAGCGCAATATGCGTGGAGAAGAGAACATTACAGGGCGCTTAATCGACATCATTGCCCCGATCGGTAAAGGCCAGCGTGGTCTTCTTGTTGCAAGCCCCAAGTCTGGTAAAACCGTTCTCATGCAGCACATCGCTCACGCAATTACTGCAAACCACCCTGACTGCATCCTCATTGTCCTACTGATTGATGAACGCCCAGAAGAAGTGACGGAAATGCAACGCTCTGTCCGTGGAGAAGTGATTGCAAGTACATTCGATGAACCGGCAACACGTCACGTTCAGGTAGCCGAAATGGTTATCGAAAAGGCAAAGCGCCTTGCTGAAAGTAAGAAAGACGTTGTGATTCTTCTTGACTCAATTACCCGCCTTGCACGCGCCTACAACACCGTGATTCCGAGTTCCGGAAAGGTGCTCACAGGTGGTGTTGATGCAAACGCCCTGCAACGCCCAAAGCGCTTCTTTGGTGCGGCGCGTAACATTGAAGAAGGTGGATCTCTTACGATTCTTGCCACTGCCCTTATTGATACGGGCTCACGCATGGATGATGTCATCTATGAAGAGTTCAAGGGCACGGGCAACATGGAAATCCATCTTGAACGCCGTCTAGCGGAAAAACGCGTCTACCCGGCAATTAACGTCAACCGTTCTGGCACACGCCGTGAAGAACTTCTCTTAAAGCCTGACGTGTTGCAGAAGGTTTGGGTGCTCCGTAAGCTTCTTTACGACATGGATGAAATTGAGGCGATGGAATTCCTCTTAGATAAGATGCGCAACACGAAGAGCAACAATGAGTTCTTCGACATGATGCGTCGTTCTAGTTAGAGAAAGAAAATTCGACCTTCAAAAAGCCGCCTTCTAAGGGCGGCTTTTTATGCGCCTTGCTTAAGTGATGGCCGATTCCGTACCTAGAAAGGAAAACCTTCCCTTGGACTTTCAATCAAAAACCTCAAAAACCTTAAGTTCGACACCGACAAAAACCGCAACAATGCGTTTGAGATTTTCAATATTGCTGATGTTGTTACCAAGGCTATAACGCGTTAACTGCGCCTTAGCCTCATCAACTGTATCTTCAAGCAGAGAGGCCTTCTTGCCTTCCTCTGCCTTCAAATGTTTAATCTCATTGAGATAAGAATACTTCGCAGAGCTTCCCCTCTTGGGAGTGGCAAGAATATCCGCATAACCCTTCGCTTCCATCCCCCGGACTTCATACTCACTCTGAATGTCGTACTGATCTGTGAAAACGAAGTTACTAATAAGGAGTGTTTGGAAGTCACTTTCACTTAAGTGTGCGTGGCTGCGTAATCCACTCGCATCACCGTAACGACTGCAGACAAGGTTAAAGAAGGGTTCAGGCTTGCCGGAGATAAGAGAAGCCACTGTTGGCTTAAATTCAGAATCAATAAACTCGTAGTTGGCATCGCACATAATGTGCTTTTGAAAATAGGAGAAAACCTGAACTCTCGCCGCCTTGTTTGGAATACAAAGAGAAGGTTTATCTTCGCTATCTTTTCTTTCGCAAAAGGTAAGGAAACCAAAATAAAAGAGCGTAGATAGTAGTGCTGTTTTATCAAGGGTGGTTTCCTCTTTATTGAGGTTTAAATCACTCGGTTTCTCTTTAAAGGGGATTGGCTTATTGCAAAGTGCAAGTTCGAGAATTTCCCGTACAAGTTCCCTCTTCCAAGGCTTTAATATTCCCTCAATTTTGTTAAGGTCCTGTCCAAGGTTAGAATCAATCATATCCTCGGGCTCTACTTGCTCTCTTCTCAATGTATCCAAGTAATACAAACACATTGTGGGATTGAAGACAGTTTCATTAATGCGAGAACTAAATCGATAACCGTTGTACCACTCCTCCATATGGTCGACAACGTAATCTATTGTCAAGCCGCAACCCTTTAGGTCGACGACCTAGGGAATGATGCCTTTTAATTCTTGTTCATTGAATCCAAGCATTCCCGCAAACAACGATGCTGTTGAAATCTTGTCAGCGATATTGAAGCCTGATGTCATCGAGTCGAGCGAGAACACAGAAACACCCGTTATGAATACACGAGCAACAGCCTTCTTCGTGGCTTTCTTTAGTGTCGAGAAAAAGGTTTTGTAATACCCTTCGTTGGATGTAATATTTTTAAACTTTTGGACATCTGACGAAAGGATATTATTTGCGAATTGATCGTATTCATCGACAATAACATAGATGCGTCTAAGTATTCATTGCCTAAAAGAGAGAAAAAGGCAGTCAATAAACTCGCTGCACTCGGATAGTCCTTTTTCAAAAAGTCTCGTTGCTCAGGATGCGGATACTTATCTAGGCAATCCCGAATAGAACTCATCACGCTGTTATTGAATTCCTCAACCGTACTCTCCGAAGCGGCAATACCAGAGAAGTCAAAATGAATGGTTCGAAATGAACTTGCAAGCTCTGTCTTATGTGCACCGATATAAGTTCCTGCGAAATTTTTCTCAAATTCTTCGGCAAGGAACTCATCGTAATAAGCTTCAAGCATTTGCGTGAAAAGCGTTTTACCAAAACGACGAGGGCGAACAATGAAGGGATAATCGCCTGCATACCGTTCAAGAATCTCGATGTAACGAGTCTTGTCAACAAAGGCAAGGTTTCGATGCTGAATATCACGAAATGCCACATTCCCATATGGGATGCCTTTTAAAGCAACGGCATCTGTCATTTGGAAAATCCTCTTATCGCAAAGGGGCACACTCGTCTTAATTTGGACGAGTCTTCACCTTTGTTTTTCTCTTCGTGAATTATACGGTATCAATGAGAGAGCACCCTGGCTCAGATGGGATTTTTCCCAATGATTTCAGTGCAAAACTCAATAAGGAGATGAGCTTCTGCAAAATTTAAGGTCTAACATATTTAAGCCTTGCAAGAGTTCAAGAGCACTAGAAAGTATCAACCTCTCTCCCTAACGTCTATTTTCCCTCTCTAGCGTGGGGATTCGTTTGTGTAGCGCACCTCGACGACTTCGAGAATTTCCACGTGCGCTGGGTGGTCGATTGTCGCAGGTGTCGGAAGTTTCACCTGATCTCCTTCCCGAGCCTTAAGAAGAACTCGAGCGATGGGACTTACCCAACTCACATCTCCCTTCTCGGGATCTGCTTCATCGATACCGACGATGCGAATCGTGTGTTCGACATTGTCGGAAAGTGTCTCGTAGACAACCGTAGCACCGAAGAAAATCTGATCTGTCGCAGGACGACTTGCTGGGTCAACGACCTCTGCGGATTCAATACGCTTATTTAGAAAACGGATTCTTCTATCCATCTCGCGCAAACGCTTCTTACCATAGAGATAATCGCCATTCTCGCTACGGTCGCCGTTACTCGCCGCCCAACTAACAACATTGACCATCGCAGGACGATCAACGTTTACGAGCTTTTCTCTCTCATCGAGAAGCCGCCTGTAGCAGGCAGGCGTCATGTAGTTTTTTGTGTTAGGAGGAAGCCCAGGGAGCTTAACCTCTTCTTCATCATCATTTAACTGCGATGCGTCCATCGAAAACCCCTTCGAGTAAAAGGCTTTTTTAAGAAAGAAAGGGCAATTATAGGTTTTAAAAGCTCTCTCTAGAAGGTCTCGCCCTCGGCTAAATAGCGCCAAGTGCCATAGGGAAGTTTTCCAAGGCGCACCTTCCCAATTCTTACGCGTTTTAGTCTAAGGACCTTCAATCCCACCGCTTCACACATACGACGAATCTGCCGCTTACGGCCTTCCTTTAGGATAAAGCGCAACTCTTCGGCATTTAACCGTGTGACCTTTGCGGGTAGTAGGGGCTTTTCATCGAGAGTAAGTCCATAGGAGAGTAGCGAGAGCATTCCCTCGGTGATGACTGCTGGAAACCTACCATCTGCATTCGCCACACGGACGATGTACTCTTTTTCTACATCAGAATCCTCTCCGATAAGCGTCTTTGCAATGCGTCCGTCTTGCGTTAAAACAAGAAGGCCAACGGAATCAATATCGAGCCTTCCCGCTGGCACTAGGCTTACAAGTTGAGAGGGAGAAAAACGCCTGCGAGAGGTATCGCCCTCCCAATGATTTTCTCGGGTGACGAGAACTTTGGCGGGAAGGTAACCCGCTTCAGCCTGTCCGCTCACGTAACCCACGGGCTTATGGATGAGAACTGTCACACGCTCGGCCTGCTCAAGGCGAGCCTTCTTTGAGACTTCAATTTTGGCCTCAGGGCCCACTTTTTCTCCCAAAGTGGCAACGTGGCCGTCAACCTTCACAAGACCAGCGGCAATCCAAGCGTCAGCCTCTCTGCGGCTTGCTAGCCCCAATTCACTCATACGCTTACTTAGGCGTACAAGTGCTTGAGTCTCAGGAAAGCTCCCCTCTGGCATTAAACCCACCCTAAAAGGCAGTATTCCATAATGCCCTTTTGGGCGTGAAGACGATTTTCTGCTTCATCCCAAACAACAGACTGAGCTCCGTCAATAACACTTGCTGCGACCTCTTCACCGCGGTGCGCAGGCAAGCAATGCATAAAGAGCGCATCAGGACGAGCCGCAGCCATCACAGCATCATTTACCTGGAAAGAAGCGAAATCGCGACGTCTCTTTTCATTTTCCTTTTCAAATCCCATCGAAGTCCAAACGTCTGTTGTGACAAGATCAGCATTGCGAGCCGCCTCGATGGGGTCACGCGTTACGGTGTAGTAATCCCCTTCTGGGATGAGCGTCTTATCGATGGGGTACCCCTCGGGAACTGCCAAGGTGATTTCAAAGCCCAAGATCTTTGCAGCCTCCAACCACGAGTAACTCATGTTATTGGCATCTCCAATCCACGCAACCTTGCGACCTGCAATCGGACCACGGTGTTCGATAAAGGTCATGATGTCCGTCATGATCTGCACGGGGTGATACTCGTTTGTAAGGCCGTTAATGACAGGAACAAGGCTATTCTCAGCAAAGGCAACAAGGCGATCCTGCCCAAAGGTGCGGATCATCACCAAGTCAACCATACGGCTAATGACGCGAGCCGTGTCTTCAATGGATTCAGAGCGGCCGAGTTGAGAGCCTTGACTCGTAAGATTGATGACGTTTCCGCCAAACTGGTAGAAACCCGTTTCAAATGAGACACGAGTACGGGTACTTGCCTTTTCAAAAATCATTGCAAGCACTTTCCCATGGAAAGGCTCATAGGGGTTTCCTGCCTTCTGTCGCGCCTTAATCCAAAGAGCACGATCGAGCATGTGATTTAACTGCTCGGCGGAGAAGTCAGCAAGCTTTAAAAAATGGCGCAATTCACTCATGAGGATTTTCCTTTTAGGGTATTTTTAGTCTTTTAATTTAATTGTCATCGGGTAGTTCCATGAGGCATCACTAAAAGCTCTCTTAGAAACCCGGGCTCCGATAGGACACTGACGGCGTTTGAATTCTGCGGTGTGGGTCATGCGAACGATACGTTCGACAAGCACCGGATCAAAGCCGCACTTAACAATCTCAGAGACGCTTTTTCCCTCTTCAACGTAAAGATTAAGCACGGCATCGAGTACGTCATACTCTGGAAGACTCTGTGAATCTTTTTGCCCCTCACGCAACTCGGCAGAAGGTGCTCGATTGATGATGCTCTCAGGGATAAGTTCCTTTCCAGCCTTCTCGTTACGCCAACGACACAGGGCCCAAACCTCTGTCTTATAAACATCTGAAATCGCTTCAAAGGCTCCTACCGTGTCCCCGTAGAGCGTTGCATAGCCCGCGGCGGATTCACTCTTATTGCTCGTTGCGATAACAAGGCGCTTAAATTTATTGGCGTAGGCCATGAGGAGGTTGCCGCGAATACGGGCTTGAAGATTTTCTTCCGTTGTATCCCAAGGAAGTCCTGCGAAATCCTCCGCAAGTTCTTTTCGATAACTTTCAAAAAGAGGGCCGATGGGGCGAACCCTGTAGTCAATTCCAAGATTCTTCGCAAGCCTCTCTGCCTCAGTTAGACTCAAATCAGCGGTAAATTGTGTTGGCATCATAAGGGCGTGCACGGCGTCTGCCCCTAGGGCATCTGTTGCAATCGTTGCAACGAGGGCACTATCAACGCCACCAGAGAGACCAATCTGCACGGCGTTAAATCCGTTTTTCTCTACATAGTCAGAAAGCGCAAGCGTAAGGGCACTGTAGAGTTCCCCTAAAGAATCGTGCTTGGGCTCATCGATAGCAGGAGCCATGGCAGGATTTACCGTTGCAAAACCCTCTGCGCAACTTTCAAGGAGGGCAGTGACGAATCCTGCCGCATTTACGGCAAAACTTCCCCCATCGAAAACCGACTGATCGACCCCACCAACGAGATTAACAAAAAGGAGCGCAAGACCTGCTTTTGCAGCTGCCCTACGCGCCACAGCGATCCGCTCTGCGGGACGCTCCTTCCTATATTCATTTGCAGCGGCAATGACGACGACCTCAGCGCCATTACGCTTTAAGTCTGCGAGGTTTTCTTCAAGAGCGTCAAGCCCTGTAAGAACTCCTACGTGAGAGCCTGCAATCTCTAAGACCTCTCCTGGAACAACAAAGCGAGCCTTGCCCTCGTTCATAAAAACAAGTCCTGGCACCATTCCAAAAAGCGCTGGAACCGCGAGTTTCCCAGAAAGTTCAATCAAAGCCGCCTTTTGCCGCAGCAAAAACTCCACTGTTCTTGCGTAGGCGCCCACTGGGTATCCGCTTAATGCTCCCAAGGGAGCAACCAGCAAATTGGCACCCTCTTCTTTTGCGCGTAATGAGGCCCGCGAAATTTTCTCTGCATTCGCCTGAAACGCTCCGCGCGTTGCGTTGATTTGTAATACCGAAATGCTTAGCATGTTGCATTTGTCCTTTCCACATTTGGCGAAGGAATTTTAGCGACACACATCAATGCGAGGGAATTTTTCTCATGGGTTTTGAGTCAGCAAAAGCACAATTAGAGCGTCATGGACTTGCTAAGAGGATTCGCATCTGCGAAGACCCAACACCGACGGTAGAAACCGCAGCCGCTGCCTTAGGCTGTGAACCAGGCAATATCGCAAAGACTCTCGCCTTCTTAGTTAACGGGAAAGCCACACTCATCGTTGCCGCTGGGGACGCGCGCATTGATAACCACAAATTCAAGGAAACCTTCCACGTTAAAGCAAGCATGATTGTGCATGAAGCGGTGGAAGACTACACAGGTCACCCGATGGGAGGCGTCTGTCCTTTTGGCCTTAAGCCCGATTGCAGCGTCTATCTTGACGAATCTTTGAAGCGCTGGAAGAAAATCTATCCTGCCTGTGGAACTCGCCACAGCGCCGTGGAGCTTACGCTTGAAGAACTCGTAGAAAGCGCAGAGGCCACAGGCTGGGTCAATGTGACAAAAGACCCTTCGCCATCACTCTAAGGCGATCTCAGAAAGAGACCGCGCTAGGCTTACTGGGTCTGACGCCGCACTCATGCGTACATCAGTAAATCCAGCATTACAGAGAGCCTTCTCGATTCTTGGGTGGATTGTTAAAACCGTCCCCGTTTTAAGCCAATCGAGGGCCCCTTCAATAGGGGCTAGTGCCCTCTCAAAAACTCCGATGGCATCCGTGCTTGTGATAAGCGCAAGAGAGGTTTCTTCTCTTATGGCTTGAAGTAACACTTCTTTTTTATGTGCATCTAGGGAAAAAGGCGTTTTTTCATAGATGCACATTTTTTCTACAGTGAGCCCTTTCGCTGTGAGTTTCTCTGAGAGCCACTCGCGACCCTCTTGCGCACGAAGGATTAATAAGTGCTGCGGAAGACGCCCCTCTTCCATCAAGGCAAAAAGAGCTTCACTTCCAGACTTATCTACGCTACCCTTTGGGTAAATTAAATTGAAATCTTCGCCCCAAGCCAACTCAACTGCCGCAGCGGTAGCTCGTCCTGCAGCATAAACAGTAATGTTTTTAGGAATCAAAGAAAGTGCTTCCTTGGCAAATGCGACTGCCGTGGGACTCACTAAGAGCAAAGCGTCCACATCGCCCAGCCGAGAAAGTCTCTTTACCACCTCGTCAAAATTCTTAGGTCGAGAAAAATGAAAGGCCGGCCAAATCCAAAATGAATCAACCGCAAGGAACGACGCAATCGCACGGGATTGCTCCTCGGGTCTTGTGAGAATTATTCTTCTTTCCATTACGATGCAGCTGTTTCTTTAAGAACACTCTCTAAAAGAGCTTTCGCTCCTTGACGCAATAAATCTTCTACGGCCTTATGCGCAAGTCCATGAGGGTCTGTTACTTCTCCCCTCTCTTCTGTTCGCAGCGTCTTCCCAGTCCTATGGTCCCCCACAAGGGCTTTAAGTTGCATCGTGCCCTCTTCTGAGACTGTGGCATAGGCAGCAAGTGGCACTTGACAGGAACCCCCAAGAGCCCTACTTACAGCACGCTCTGCCTCACAGGCCGCTCGGGTTTTCTGATCGTTTAAGAAAGAAACCGCTTCAAGTGTCTCCGTGTCTCCGGCTCGGATTTCGATGGCAAGTGCCCCCTGACCTGGAGAGGGAAGACTCACGTCAACATCAATCCACGTACGAATCCGATTTGCAAACCCTAGGCGCTTTAAACCGGCAGAGGCCATCAAAAGGGCGTCATACTCCCCTGCGTCCAGTTTCGAAAGCCGTGTTCCAACATTACCGCGAACCGATTTAACAACAAGTCTTGGATACCGGTTGCGAAGCATCAACTCGCGTCTTAGGCTTGAAGTTCCAACAATGGCACCCTCGGGCATCTCCTCTAAGGAAGCGTACTTGGAACTTACAAAAGCATCTCTCGGGTCTTCTCGGGCGGTAATTGCGGCAAGCGTAAACCCTTCAGGCAACTCCATTGGAACGTCTTTAAGAGAGTGTACGGCTAAATCAGCTCGGCCCTCTTGCATCGCCAATTCAAGCTCTTTAACAAAGAGCCCCTTACCGCCAACCTTGGAGAGTTTCTTATCGAGAATCTTATCTCCCCGCGTTGTCATACCAAGGATTTTCACTTCAAGCGAAGGGTTATGTTCCCGCAACAAAGCGGCAACGTGCTCTGCTTGCCACATGGCAAGGGCACTCTCACGACTTGCAATAACAATTGTCTTTTTCATGTCTAAAAAATTTTGCACTAAGGAAATTCCGAGAGGCTTCTCTTCCTTTCTTCTTTAAGAAGGGATTGTACTCAAAGGTTTCTTTCCCCATAAGCCCTTTTCACAGACGTCCATTAAGGTTTTCTTACTATTTTGCGGGGCTAACTACATTGATTTTTGTATCCGCGAAGTCTAATCTTCCTTGACTTTGAATTAAGTGCTCTCAGAAGCTGCGGTAGTCAATTCTTCCTACGGCATTCTCTCAGAGAGAGAGAGACTTAGAATTTTTTTAAGAAATAATTTAACGAGGCTCCAACCATGACAGAAGAACATATCAACTCAGCAGACCCTTTGCACGCTAAGAAGGAAGCGTGGTCAGGACGTTTTTCCGAACCCGTCGCCGAGTTCGTTCTCCGTTACACACAATCTGTAAGTTTTGATAAGCGCATGGCTGAAGCCGACATCGAGGGCTCCATTGCGCATGCAACGATGTTGGAACATTGTGGCATTTTGAGTGCGCAAGATCTCGCTGACATTAAGCGCGGGATGGCGCAAATCTTGGCCGACATCCGCGCAGGGAAATTTGACTGGCAACTTGAATTAGAAGACGTGCACCTTAATATCGAAGCCCGTCTCACGCAGCTCATTGGCGATGCTGGAAAGCGCCTACACACGGGCCGTAGCCGTAATGACCAGGTAGCAACCGACATTCGCCTTTATCTTAGAAAAGAAATCGATGCGATTGTGACGCTCTTGGGACAGTTGCAAGAGGTGCTCGTCGGTCAGGCTAAGAAAGAATACAACACCGTTATGCCTGGATTTACACACATGCAGGTGGCACAACCTGTGACCTTCGGCCACCACATGCTCGCTTACGCCGAGATGTTTGAGCGCGATAGAGAACGTATGCTTGATTTGCGGCATCGCGTCAACCGTTCTCCCTTGGGAGCGGCAGCGTTGGCGGGAACCACTTATCCAATTGATCGGGAATTTACCGCCAAACTCTTAGGCTTCGAAGCCGTGGCGCAGAACTCTTTGGACGCCGTAAGCGATAGAGACTTCGGTATCGAATTCACAGCCGCAGCAAGCCTTGTGATGGTTCACATCTCGAGACTCTCCGAAGAGCTTGTCCTCTGGATGAGCCAGCGCTTTTCCTTTATTCGCCTTCCCGATCGCTTCACAACGGGCAGTTCCATCATGCCGCAAAAGAAGAACCCCGATGTGCCAGAAACCGCACGCGGCAAGTGCTCTCGCGTCGCAGGCGACCTCATCACGCTTACGATGTTAATGAAGGGTCTTCCCCTTGCTTACAACAAGGATTTGCAAGAAGACAAAGAGCCGCTCTTTGATGCAATCGACACAGTCAAAGATACGTTACGCGCCTTTGTTGAGATGGTTGAAGGAACAGAAATCAATCGCGAAGCCATGCGTGAAGCAGCAAAGGCGGGGTACCCAACAGCAACAGACTTAGCAGATTACCTAGTGCGCAAGGGCATTCCCTTCCGCACCGCACACGACATCGTTGGTCGCGTTGTCCGTAAAGCGAGCGAAGAGAAGAAAGATCTTTCGGAAATTTCAATTGCAGAATTTAAGAGCTTTAACCCTGCGATTGAAGAAGACGTCTACGCCGTGCTTACGCTAGAAGGCTCTCTTGCAGCTCGTAACCACTTAGGGGGAACCGCTCCAGCGCAGGTCTTAAAGCAAGTTGCCCGCTGGGAAGATATCTTCGAGAAGCGTAACGCCCTTTAAAACGAATTGACTCTCCTGAAGGGAAATGAGCCCTCGGAGAGTCCACCCCATTTTCTGGGATCGGACTCTCCGAAATGCTCAGGGGAGATTTTTCCTTTATGGCAACCTTTCCTGCTAGAGAAACCGTCTCTAGCGAAGATGCGCAAGTCTGGCACTTTGCATACGTCATGCGATTCGATGAAAACTAGGGATAGCCCTATCTTTTCTCGATTTTCCTCTTACAGTCCTTCTTTTCCTAGATATGTCATCGCACCACAACCCAATGCCATCTTGGGGAAGAGAGCCTTCGGAGAGTCCTCCCTCCGTTTAATGGGTTTGGACCCTCCGAAAGCTCTAGGGAGACTGTTACGGTTAATGCCACCTTGAACTTTGTTTGGATTTTCAGCATAACTTCCAACAAAACTTCCAGGTTTTCTTCTTATTTCTCCTTATCTTCTTTCATTAGAAGCGATAGTTCACACTGATCTTTCCACCTAGAGAGGTCGTTCCCTGGCGACCTGCTCCGAAGTTCGCCTCGGCATCCACGGAGAAGTTACCTCGCATAAAGTTAACGCCCATCGCACCAGATACCGGGTTCGTATCGATCACTGTGCACTTCTCACCGAAGACATCAATCTTCTTGTCGCCAAATATCGGCGTGACAGAAACCTTAAACTTCGGAGACACAGCCCAACCATTTTCTGTTGTAACAGGCTTAGCCGTAAAGCGAACGTCAATCGGAATCTGAACAAGCGTCTGACTTTGTTTCTCAAGTTCGTTTAATCCCATGCGCATCGCATCAGTCTTAATCTTCGAGACACGCACGCCAACGCTCGGCGTGACGGTGAAATTACCAGCCGTAAAAGCCTTCTCCGCAGAAACCTGCGCAGAGAGCATCTTCACATCAAAGTCCTGAGTGAGCCCCGAGTAGTACGATGTAGAAACATCATTCTTACTCTGGTTATAGGCAACTTCGCCTCTAATTCGGACGCCAGTGTCACCGAGACCAGCAACGGCGTAAGCAGTTCCGCTATAGGCCTTAATCTTATTCTTGACGCCAAAGAGGTCACCCTTTAGCGTTCCATGACTATATTGGAAAGCAACACCCACCTTAGAGCAATCTGTCGGGGAGACCTCTGCTCCAAGTGCGCCGTAACCCATCTTGGCAGCAAAGCTTGCGCCTGCTCCGATGTGATCTTGCTCATAGCGCTCGCCACGCACTGTTGCCCAGAGGTTAAGAGGCTCTGTTGCATCAAAGGCGTAAGCGCTTCTTTCTGCAACCGTCTCAGAGAGAATTGTGTCAACTCGACGAATCATTGACTGAGCTCCCATAGAGGCCAAAACCGTCATACCGCGTTCTGTTGCACGCTTTGTAAAGGAGATAACGCCTGTATCTCGATTAAGGTAAGGCACAAGATAGGGGTTGTCTGTGAGAACAACATAGTTATCACCGAGGACCGTTGGATTCGCAACCGAGGTGAGCGGAATGTCAGTATCTGTTGTGACATTAATCACCGCGATTGTTGAGGCTGTTGTGCCGTCTGTTCCATCAACGACAAGAGACTTCGCGCCCGAGAAGACTGTGTTACCCACACCAACTCCCTGCTGATCGATAACGATTACGCCACCGTTTTTCACATTAATCGTCTGCTCAACAGTTGCCGTCATACTTGCCGCAGCGGTGGCATTCGGGTCAGCGGTAAGGCTTCCGTGCTCGCCAAGGGTAAGCGATTGACCGACATAAATGAGAGCCGATGTCTGATTGATTGTTGTCCTGTTTTCCATATTGCGGCGTACGGCATCAAGCGCTGCAGAGGCAGAGCCCATGCCGAAACTCACAAGGGAGCCAGAGCCTGCCGTGACATCCGTATTGAGGGTGCCCCCAGAGGCAAGGCTTTCTACGGTAAGGACTGAAGTTTCGCCATAAAGAGGATCAACAAAGATGGAGCCGCCTGTCATAGCGAGGTTTGACACATACATATGTGCACCTGTGTGAGTCGAACCTGAAGCATCCGCCGATCCGACAGAAAGGTGACCAGAGCCCGTAAGGTTATCCACCTTAATTACCGCATTCTTTGCTGTGAACTGCGAACCCTCTCCTAGACTTAAGGTTGCAATCTGAGAGACATTAGAGGCCGCACTGAGAGCGCTATTGTTTCCATCTATGGTCATCGAGGCATTGCTACCTAAGGTGACATTGACTGCCTCACCCGTTGTCGGATCTTTCAAGACAACGTTCGTTGCAGTAAGAGTTGCGCTCTCGCCAAGTGTTACAGCGCCGAATGTGGCACTTCCAATCCCTTCAGTTGCGGTAAAGGTGGAACCTTTACCCAAGTTAATGCTTGTCGCTTCGAGCGTTGTTGCTTTGGAGACTGTTACATGGACGTTTTCCCCAGTGGCTCCTGTCGCTGTACCATCACCAACCGCACCAAGTTTGGTTGTGAGGTTACTGATGGATGTGAAATGGGCATTCGTATCCAGCGCAAGGCT
>CAVLDT010000004.1:0-84934 GCA_963661915.1 Duodenibacillus sp. | reverse complement strand
GCAATACCCAAAGCCACTTATTGGGAAAATGGTTGTTTTATTTATGGTTAATTCGTATAAAAAATTCTAAAGATTTTGCTAGAATCTTTCCTCATGGCGAAGGTTCGTCAATCCGGTTTAGGAGAAAAGCGATGGCAGAAATCAAAGAGGGCCCAATCTTTGGCGGGGCCTCTAAGGCGGCAGTAGACGCTCTTTTGCGAAATGTAAGAGTAAAGGCTATGTTAGAGGAGATCCGCTACTCATTATGCGTTCTCACTAGGAAAGTAGGAAAAGAATAAGTTTTCTTAAATTTAAAGTTTTATTCACATGAAAAGAAAGAAAGAAAAGACGCGTTCGATCCCCGAGGCTCTTAACCAATGGCGAGAGGTAGCCGATTTAATCGCCCGGACCGCAGGGTCATCTGTGGAAGTGGTACTGCATGACCTCACAGATCCCGTGCATTCGGTAGTCTATGTTGTTAACGGCACAGTCACAGAGCGTGAAGTCGGGCAGGGGTTGCGGCATCTCGTTGTCGAAATGCTTGAGGCTGAGGCTAGAGGAACGGACCTTTTACCTCTTTGGTGGTTTTGGTGGAAAGAGAAACTTATTCATTGCACAACAAGGCTTATTCGTAGCGCTGATGGAGCCCTCATTGGAGCCCTCTGCGTTAACGAAGATGTAAGCGACAGTTTGGAAGCATTTAAGGCGCTTACGGGAAAACTCCCTGGGCTCAAGAGCATCACGCTCACGCTCCCAGAGACGGATGCCATCCTATTCGATGATGAGCTTGAGCCGCGGGCTCTTAAACCCACATCAAGCGCGAAAGAAACGGTTCGTGATATGGCTTTCAAAATGATTGCTTCTCTCGCTAGAGAACGCGGTTTTGATGGGGGAAGCCTAAATCGGACTACCCGCCGAAACTTTGTCCGTGAATTAGAAAGTCGTGGTGTCTTCTTGGTAAAGGGCAGTATCGAAGAGACCGCATCCGTTCTTGGCGTGTCCAAGGTGACAATCTATAGCGATTTGGATGCTTTAAGAGAGGAAAAGTAACTTTAAAGGAATTTCTTTTTAACACTTTAGATAAGGAGTTATCTATGCGTTTTATTCAGCCAGATTTCAAGGGGGCAAACCCAGGGCATTACAGCCCAGCAGTTGTTGTGGGAAATTTGATGTACATCTCCGGACAACTCTCCATTGATCCCGATACACGTGAAGTATGTAAGGGGGACATCAAAGACCACGCTCGCCTTGCTCTCAATAACATAGATCGCGTCCTAAAGGCTGCAGGCTGCACGCGAGATCAGGTTGCATTCTGCCGCGTCTATACGCCATCGAATACCTACTGGGGAGCAATCAATGAAGTCTATGCAGAGTTCTTTGGCTCTCATAAGCCAGGGCGCGTTGTTGTCTCAACTTCGCCCTTACACTTTAACTGTTTAGTAGAGATTGAGGCGGTTGTAGAACTTAAAGGGGAGTAATGAATGGACTACATTTGTACGACTTGTGGTAAGAAGATTTCTACTGATACTCGTGCTGCTAAGTGCGAGTGTGGTGGCATCTTTGAATTGGATTTCAAGCCTGAGAAGTTTGACCTTGCAAAGGTCGATAAAGGCACGTGGAGTCTATTTCGTTATCGGAAGTTTTTAGCGGGCGAAGGCGAGGCTTGGCGCGATGTTACGATGGGCGAAGGAATGACGCCTATCGTTGAGGTGAAGCCTGGTGTCTTTCTTAAGGTTGACTATGCGATGCCAACGCTTTCCTTTAAGGATCGTGGTGCGGCAACGCTCGTTTCACACATGAAGACAATTGGCGTGAAGTCCTGCGTGCAGGATTCAAGCGGTAACGCAGGGCACGCTGTTGCGGCTTACTGCGCTCGGGCGGGAATCGCTTGCGAAATCTATGTTCCAGAAGGAACAAGCCCCAAGAAGATTGCGATGATTGAAGCGGCAGGTGCCAAGGCGCACGTTATTCCTGGCAATCGTGATCACTGTGCGGATGTCTGCCGGGCGCGCGTAAGAGATGAGGGACTTTACTATGCAAATCACGTTGTGAATCCCTACTTCTATGAAGGGATGAAGACCTACATCTATGAAGCCTATGAGCAACTCGGCCGTATCCCCGAGCACATCATTGTCCCAGTTGGGAACGGCACGCTTTACATTGGCGTGATGAAGGCCTTAGAACACCTCTTAGAGAGTGGCGTAATTGATCACTTCCCGAAAGTCATCGCCCTGCAGAGTGAGTATTGTGATCCCTTGTATCAGGCAGTAAAGAAGGGCGTTGATGAGGCTTGCGAAGTGGGGGTGAAGCCCACGATTGCAGAAGGTATTGCCATCGGTAAACCTTTGAGAGCACGAGAACTTCTCTCCTATGCTCGCAATCACAATGTCACCTTTGTTCAAGCCCCCGAGGCGAATTTATTAGCTTGGCGTGAGAAGTTAGCCCATGCTGGGTTCTATATCGAACACACAACGGCTGCGAACTTTGCCGCCTGGGAGCAGTATCAAAAGGAATATGGCCCTGCAAGTGACGTACTTATCACACTCTGTGGCGCTGGGATTAAGTCTGATCACTAGAGAGAGGCGATAAGTTTTTTTTGTAAGTAATTTCCCCTCTTCTTAGCCCTAAGAGAGCCGCAAAGAAAAAGCGGAATTCTTTAGGGCTTTTTTTCGTCTTTTTTTCCAGTGATTTGGTGAGATTTAAGGGATTTTTTTGTCGGTCCTAGGGTTTTACGTAGGTTTTAAACCTGCGTAAAACGTATGTTTTTAAAGCACTTTTTTTGCGCTTTTTTGAAGAATTTCTCCTACCTGCGTAAACGTTTAAGTGAGAAAAGACGGGGAAATTCGCATTTTTTGCAAGTTATCACGGAGCATTTTTGAAAGAAAGGTTTCGCTAAAGGCTAAGTAAAACTAGAGCCAAAACAATGCTTGACGGTATTTCTTAGCCCTCCATATCATGGGTTTATCGATTTTGATGCATGCCGAGTCACTTAAGCATCAGTTGATTTAAGAAGCAAATTTTAAAAATCTAACGTTTCGCTTTCCCAATAGAAAGAACGTTCAATCTAAGAGAAGAGGGGTCTCTATGAATAAGACGTTTAAGGTTATCTTCAGTCGCGTACGCTCCAGTTACGTCGTTGCAAACGAAATCACACGCTCAGCAAAGAAAAAAGGCACAAAGGCATTACTCGTTGCTGTCGCACTCACACTGAGTTCTGCTTCTTATGCTGGCTTGAGCGGTCTATTTGCGGCAATTTTAGGCTCCGCCAAAACAGTTCCTGCATCTACAGTTTCTTGGAATTCATCGTCAACGGTTCCTTCTGGTGAGATTACTTCGCTTCCCGAGACGGAGACATCTCCAACAGAATATCGCATCATTGATATGCAGGATGGGGCTAGTGGAAGTGCCGAAATTCTTTCAGTTTCGATTAATTTGCTGGATAAAGAATTATCTCAAGCCGTTTATGGAATTTATAACGGTGCCGTTAAAGGGACAGTAGAGAATGCTAACTTCTCTGGCGAAACCACATCTGTTACGGTTAAAGCAGGCTCTAGTCACTATGACGGTGTTGCTGCGGTAAAGGTTAGTAAAAATACCTATTTTAAAGCCGGTACAACAACACTTACTGCGGAATCTACGACATGTGATGTTTATGGACTTCACGTAACGGGCAATGACACAAACGTTGGAATCACAGGAAACACAACAATCTCCGCTAAACACAACGAAGCGTCAGGGAGCTCTGGCCTCGATTATGTTTATGGTATTTTCCAAGAGGGTGGTGTAGGCAATACGAAAGGAAAAACTAATCTTTCTATCGGAGGAGATAGAAAGACAGTTTCTATCAGTGCGACTTCAGGGGCTTCTGAAAATGCAAATAAGGTGTGCGTAACCGCAGCCAATATTCAAGATGATGCTACCTTAAATGTCGAAGGCTCTACGATTAGCCTCACGTCTTCTGGAACGGGACTCTATGTTCAAAATTCCGCAACGGCAAATCTTACAGCAAGCAAAATTTCCATTGCCGCGCAAAAGGATTCTGCGCTAAAGGTTTCCAAAGGTAACGCGACTTTAAAGGCCGAAAATGGTTCGATAAATCTTCTATCAACTGAGGCAAGTCAGGGTAAAAGTAACACGACCGTTCTAGCCCAAGATTTCGCTAGCGTTTCTCTTGAAGCAGGTAACCTTGAAATCTCGCACATAAATAAACTTCTAGAAACAGCTGGGTCGGTTGCTGAGTCAGATGCTCAAGAAACAACGCATGCCCCAGGAAGCAGTCAACATTTACATCTTTTCTCAACGCATGTTGATACGCAGATTCAAAGCGGGACAAGGTCAGGTGTTGCCATTGGATCTTATTCAGGCGCGAACGTCACAATTAAGGCCGCAACTGAAATCAACGATCCGGTAGCGATTTCTGTTGCAGGAGGTTCTACAACAAAGATCAACACGGATGCCGCGCGTAAGACAACAATCACAGGTGATATCGTCTTTGGCTCTAATGCAAATCTTGAAATCGCTCTTTCTGGTAGTGAGTCCTCCTGGACGGGGCGTGCTTACCAGTCTTATGACTCTAATGGCACAAAGACTGAATCTGTTTCTCTAAAGCCAACGGCGGAATCTCAGTCGGCTGTTACGGGATTCGCTCTCAAGGTTGCGAACGGCGCAAAGTGGACTCTCGCTCAAGGTAAGAGCTTTGTTAACAATTTAACGCTTTCTTCTGGTGGCATAGTTGATGCGAAGAATGCAACGGTTTTCAATGCGGGCAGCTACAACGCTGAAACCGGTAAGGTCGAGGCTGGTATTACGGTTGAAGGTACGGGTAATACGCTTACTCTTGGTGATGCGACTGAGGGCGATATCTCTATCGAGATGGCCAATGCCTCAGAACTTATCACGCCTCTAAGCACAGCCTTTACGCTTACAAGAGAAACCGTTAAAGACGTTGCAGACGTCGTAACGGATGCTGGCAAGCGCCTTACCGTCGCACTTAAAGAAGGTGCGAAGTCTGCCACTATCAAAATTGAGGATGCCTTCACAGTAACAACAAACGCTTTCGCGAAGATGAATGCGCAATATAGTGGCGTGACACTGAATCTTGCGAATATGACGCTTGCGCAGGAGGCTTCCGAGAGCAGTTCTAGCACAACAAACTTCACGAATGATGTTGTGATGAAGACTCTCACAGGAAACGGAGATTTCACGGTTGAAGCCGGTAAGAATCTCACGCTCTCTGGGAGTGAGGCCACTTCAGAAATTAAGACGCTTTCTCTTGCGGGTAATTCGGAGGCTTCTTCAACACTTACGCTTACAAATGGAACCTCGGCAAATGTGAACGAAATCACAGGTTCTGGGTCTGGTGCGGTGGTTGTGGATGGGTCGAGCAATCTTTCTGTTGGAACACTCAACGATGTGAAATCGGTAACGCTTGACAGTGGATCAACACTTACCCTGGGCTCTTCCGAGACGGCAACAAAATCCAATATTGGAACGATTGATGGGAGCGGAACCATTAAAATCGCTGCCAAGAGTGAAGTTAACGTTACAACGCTTTCTGGTTCATCCACAATCACAGTCGGGAACACAGAGGGTGAGGGTGCAACGCTTTCTGTTGAAAACCTCAACATGACTGGCGGCAAGATCTTCGTCGATCCTCCTTATGGGTCTGGATACGGTGACTCTGTGCTTCGCATTGGTTCTCTCACTAACAACACACTAAGCACTGGCATCGTAGCCGGGCGTGGTGCATTAATCATCATCGGCGCAACAGAGTCTTCTGCTAATTCCGCTATCGATTCCATCGCGGGAATCAAGACGAGTCAGCCGTTTGTCTTCATTTCTACTCCGATTACGCTTCAAAGTGTGACAGATGGTGGTGGATATGTCCTTATTAATGATGCCGCCGATTCTTCAACGACAGGTTGGGCGCATACGGTAACGCTTAAGAAGGGTGCACTCGTAATTAACCAGCGTGCTATCGGTAGTAACCCAGTCTTTAGCGGAGCGAATGCGGTCTCGGCTACAAGTGAAACGACAATCGCTGTTGTTAATGCAGTGCCAGATTCCACAATTACGCTTGCTAAGAATGCTGATGGGACTATCACTGCTGTAACTGGTGTTGAGAGCCTCACGGTTCTTACGGACTCACCCTTTGTCACAGGCGTTTTAAATGCTGCCTCTAGCACGATTTCTCTTACGAAGGTCATTGAGGAAGCTGCGGTTTCAACGATTGCCTCCATGGGTGTGCAGACGATGATTCGCAATGCGGATGCGGTACTTTCTGAGACGATCGCAGATCGCACAGCAGCATTGGAAAAGGGTAACGGCCTCTGGGCAACGGTTCGTGGTGAACGCTTTAAGCAGACAAGCCTCGGAGCTGGCGCAGGCTTTAAGGCCAATGTCGGTTACGGTGCCTTTGGTGCGGAATTTACCCCAACAGATATGACAAGCCTTGGTGTGGCATTCCAGTACGGCCACGGCACAGTGAAGGGTAAGGTTTATAGCGTTAAGAATAAGACAAAGGACTATAGTTTTACGCTTTACGGTTCTGCACTTCTTGGTGAAACAGGCATTAACCTCTTAGGAGAAGTTGCCTACACGAAGAGCAAGAACGAAGTTACGACAAGCTACGATGCAAGGCTAAATCAGTCGCTTGATGCAAAGATGCTTTCTGCTGGCATCTCGGCTCAGAAGGCGTTTGATGTGGGGTCCGTTAAGGTAACACCAAGCGTTGGCGTCCGTGTTTCTCGCCTTAAGACAGATGAACTGCGGGCAGGATCTACTGCCATCGGTAAGCAAAAGCAGACACTCGTTCAAGTTCCCGTGGCAGTGCGTGTCGCAGCGAAGGGTATTGAAACAACGAGTGGCTGGACCGTTACACCACATGCGAAGGTTGCATACGTTCCAACGTTTGGGGATAAAGAGATCGATATTTTGGGCGTAAAGAAGACCGTTATCGATACGAGCCCCGTGCAGGGATCTCTGGGGATTGGCTTTAAGAAGGGTAATTTCTCAGTTGATGCAACAGCACATGTAGGCGCAGGTAAGAAGGGCTCATCTGTCGTTGGTGCGAAGCTCGGAGTAACGTACCGCTTCTAGTGGATTACGGCTTAGGGGAGTATCTCGGGAAAACCATTTCTGCCCAGCTGACAGAACGCAAGTGATTTTGCGAGAGAAGAATCCCTCGGAGAAAAAACTCCCCGAGGGATTTCTGTGTGTTAGGAGCGCCGTTTATTACAAACAGCAGCAGTGAGCCCTGCGACGAGAATCATTCCCATGCCGATAAGAGCATCTGAGGAAAGAGTTTCCTTAAAGACGATAACGCTAAGCAACTCAGCAAGAGGAATTGTTGCGAAGTTTAAGCAGGCACTAATAAGGAGGTCTCCTTTTGCATAAGCCTGTGTCATCGCAAGCTGCGCAGCGGTAGAACAGATTCCCACCCCTAGGAGCATAAGCCAAAGAGAGGTCTCATGTGCATGAAAACCGCCCTCGACGAGAAATACTCCACCCAAGCCCCAAATGGAACTGATGAGCATGAAGTAAAAGACAATACGAGAAGAGGGTTCTCCTGCGCGGCCTAACTTTTGCACTGTCATAAAGATTGGCGGCGCAAGGATGCCGGTGATAAGTGCGATTGCCATCCAGCCTTGAGATCCAGGAGCAACACTCGGATGCATCATCACACAGATGCCACAAAAACCCAAGGCTACTGAGGCAATCAAAATCCAAGGTACACGCCTTCCATACCAAACGCACAAGGCAATTGTTGTAAGAGCGATAAAGATTGGCCCCGTGTAACTTAGGGTTACCGCCGTTCCAAGCGGTAGATGCCCCATCGCAGCAAACCATGAAGTGAAGGCAATGGCGCCACAAATTGAACGTATGAAGTGGCGCACTGGGTATTTGGTTTTAACAGATACGCCTTCTGTTCGCATCAGCGCGTAAATAAAAATGAGTGTGAGGAATGCACGAAAGAAGACAATCTCAAAGGTCCCTGCTTGAAGCGAACAGGTTTTCACGAGAGCAGACATTACGGCAAAAAAGCATGCCGCAACAAGCATCCAAAGAGACTGAAGCATTACGAACCCAAGAAAAAACAAGCCTTCCCGCTTTTTTTAGCAGGAGGTAAATTTATTGAATGGAAAAGATTATTTTGCCACTTTTAGAAAAAATAATCACTTCTTACGCACGTTTTGCATGAGGAATATTCCGATGCGAATGCCTTTGTAAGCAAACATTGCTCCAAAAGCTCAGGTGAGTGTTTACCCCAATGAGTCTGGAATTCTTCCTCGCTACAATCGACTGCGGAGTTGGGTCTAAGAGTGAGAATCTCCTTACGGGGGAGTACCTTACTTTTTCGCCATAACTCTAAATCGCTAATATGAAGAATTTGAAGGACAAATTCAAAGAGGTTTCAGCATGAAAATGAAAATGGGTTTAACAGCCGCTGCCTTGGCTGCTCTTGCGATGACATCCATTGATGCATCTGCATGCTCGACAGTAATTATCGGTAAAGATGTGAGTAAGACCGGTACGGTTATTGTTGGCCACAATGAGGATAATGGCGGAAGAATTCTTTCAGCACAATACTACGTCCCAGCAGCTACGCATAAGGCTGGTGAGATGATTAAATTTGAACCGAAGGCTGCTCCCATCCCACAGGTCGAAAAGACTCACGGTTTCTATTGGAGTCAGACGTATTCTCCGAGCGGAGCCTCGTTCTCTGACGGTTTCGTAAATGATAAAGGTGTAACAATCGTCTCTAACGCTTGTACGACAATTTTCCCGGAAAACGTCCAGCCATTGAAGGATGGTGGTATTGGTTACGGCATTCGTCGCATCATAGCTGAGCGTGCTGACTCTGCTCGCGATGCTGTCAACATTGCCATCGACCTTTTAGGTAAGTATGGCTACTTCGCTGAAGGCCGCACGTACACAATCGCTGACGCAAATGAAGCTTGGCAAATCGCTATTCATCAGGGGAACACTTGGGTTGCTCGTCGCGTTAAGGATAACGAAGTTGTCTATATCCCCAATAACTTCATGATGGATAAGGTCGATGCAACGGATACGGAAAATGTAATCGTTGCCCCAGGGACGATTGAGCGCGCCATCAAGCAGGGCCGCTACAAACCCGCGAAGGATGGTGTTTACAGCGACTTTAACTATCGCGTTGCTGTGCAACCCGCAAGCAAGCGCGCTATGACCTACAACCAGACCCGTAACAACCTCGCTTGGAAGAAGATTACCGGCAAAGAAATTACAGATCCTGAGAAATTCCCCTACAGCGTCGTTGCTAAGAAGAAGTTTGGCGTCAAGGAAGTGAAGGAACTTCTCCGCTTGCATGAGAAAGACATCGGTAAGGACTTTGGGTGGTATCACAAGGCTGGTAACGGCCTTTGCCGTCCGACAACGCACGAAGCTCTTATCGTTGTACAGAATGAGCACCCTGAACTCATCCAGGCCTTCCGCACGATGGCGCGTCCTTGCGAATCTCCCTTCGTTCCGTTCTTCCCGCTTGCGAAGCCCGCAACAGGTACATCCTTCATGGATGCAGCTACAGCCACTGCCGAGCACTTTAAGGGGACAATCCCCAATTTCAGTTACAACGCCGCTTGGCCTGTCTGGACGTTCGTTTCCTATGCGAATGCAACAGACTTCTTGACGAATACCCGTAAGAAGAACACAGAGTTCCTTCTCGAACTCGAAAAAGAGTTAACGGAAAACGATAGCGCCGTTAAGGCACAGGCTGCATTGCTCTATAAGACATCGCCCGCGAAGGCACTTTCTTACCTAAAGCAATATAACGAACGTGCATTCCGCGAAGCCGAAGGCGCTGTTGCTGAACGCTTTGCGAAGATCGCTCCGCACCAAGTTGCTCTCTTAGCGGACACAATCGATTCTACGAGCGATGCCGCTGTCGAGATGGTTCTCTTCTCGGATAAGAAGCTTGATGCAACGAAGGTTAATCTCTCGAAGGTCTATGCAGGTCTCGGACGCGCCTCCATCGGTAACGCCGGTGATGTTGCAAAACTCGCCAAGCCCCTCACGCACCGCTATGCGGATGTGAACGGTGATGGCAAGCGCGACCTCGTTCTCAGTTTTAGCCAGAAGGCTCTTGCCGCTGGCATGAAAGCCGGTGCCACTTATGACGTCTGGTTCTATGGCTTTGACAAAGAGAAGCGTCCTCTTACAGCATTTGATACGGCCGCTATCAAGTAGTTTGATGGTTTAGTACAAAGCTAAAGTAAGCGACATTGGGCGGATTGGGAAGCGCTCTCAATCTGCCCATAATTTTTTCTGAAACTTTTGCCATCTACTTAAGAGCCTAGACTTCGCAGAAAAATTCATTCTGTGCGGCAACAAAGACTGTTTTCAATTTAGGTCGTTGGTGTTACGGTAAAGTTCACTTCGTCTGTAAATTCGGGCCTCTTTCTATCCTAATTGCGTATTTTTATGAGGCGGGGAATCCTGCGCCCGAAGTTATAATCCGTCACTAACTTTATTTCGCACGAATTGTGCGGGAATGTTCTTTTCTCTTCTAGAAAAAAGTTCTGGAATGCTTATGAAAATTCTTGTTGCTGTAAAGCGCGTCGTAGATTGCAATATCAAGGTTCATCCGAGAGCCGATGGGAAGGATGTTGAAACGACGGGGCTTAAGATGACGATGAATCCTTTCGATGAGATTGCCGTGGAGGCGGCGGTGCGTCTTAAGGAAGAGGGCAAGGCCACAGAGGTTGTTGCCGTAAGCGTAGGGCCTGCGAAAGCCGCTGATACGCTTAGATCTGCAATGGCAATTGGTGCAGATCGCGCCGTACACGTTCTCCTTGATGCGACAGTTGAGCCTTTAACGATTGCAAAGATTTTGGCCGCTGTTGCGAAGAAAGAGGCGCCCGACTTAATCCTCATGGGTAAGCAAGCCGTCGATAATGACGCCAATCAAGTCCCGCAGATGCTTTCTGCTCTCCTAAGCCTTCCTGTTGCAACACATGTCTCTAAACTCGCCCTCGATGGTACGACGCTACAGGTTACTTCAGAAACCGATGATGGCCTCGTTACATTAAAGGGGGAGTTGCCTGCTGTGGTTTCTGCGGATCTGCGCCTTGCTGAACCGCGCTATGTAACGCTTCCTAGCATGATGCGAGCAAAGAAAAAGCCCATTGAAACGCTTGCGGCGGATAGTTGTGGCGTTGAACTTGCGAGGAAAACAGAGATTCTTGAGATTACTGAACCCAAGAAAGCGCGAGCAGCTCAAAAACTTGCAAACGTCGATGAACTGATTTCTCGGCTTGTGGCGGATAAAAAGCTCGCAAAGGAGGGTGCATAAATGGCTATTCTTGTTGTTGCTGTGAAGCCAGAGGAAGCCACTAGCACTGTGCTTTGCTCTGTTGTAGCGTGTGCGAAATCTCTAAAAGAGGACATTGATTTACTAATTTTCTCTCGCGGCTCTGCTGAGGCGGTAAGTTTCGCCTCAAAGATTTCAGGTGTTCGTGAAGTTCTCGTTGCTGAAGGGAATCTCACAGCGCCAGAGAGAATTGCAGATGTAGTAAAAGAGATTTCCTCTAACTACTCACACATTTTCTTTTCTTCTACAGTTTTTGCTAGAACTGTGATGCCCCGAGTTGCGGCGCTTCTTGGAGTGCCGGCACTATCGGAAATTTGTGAAGTTCTCTCAGGGAAAACATTCCGCCGTTATATCTACGCAGGAAGCCTTCTTGCGAGTGTCGCAATCGATGCAACGCCTGTTGTGGCTACAGTTCGGCAGAGCTCTTTTGATCCAGCGGCTCTCGGTGACGGAGAGGCGCCACAGAAGGCTCTGAATTTCACCTCTGCGGCTAGGACTTTTGAAGTCGTTGGGACCTCTCGGTCACGTAAAACCGATGCGGTCGATTTAGAGAGCGCAAAGATTGTTGTTGGCGCAGGGCGCGGAGTTATTGATGAGGCAGGATTCCGTGCGGCAAAAGAGCTTGCCGAGAAGTTACATGGTGCCATTGGTTCTACGCGTGCGATGGTAGATGCCTTTATTGCGCCAGCTGATACACAGGTCGGTCAAACTGGGAAAATTATCGCTCCAGACCTTTATTTTGCCTTTGGTATTTCTGGCGCAATTCAGCACCTAGCAGGTATGAAAGATGCAAAGACCATCGTTGCGGTAAATAACGACCCCGAGGCGCCAATTATCGAAGTCTGCGACTACTGGTTAGAGGCCGATGCTGTCGAAACAATCGAAGAACTTATCCGCAAGCTCTAGAGGAGCGTGAAGGCGGCTTTCTTAATGAAAGCGACGGGGTTGTAGGTCATCTTTGAGTACCGAAGCCCCTCGTCATCTAAATCCTGTTCACGGTTGATGAGGCGATAACTCTCGGGAATTCCTCGATCAGCAAAGTTCTTTACGATGCTCGGGTAAACGCCACGGTACTCGGGAAGTCCTTTTTCGAGGTGGACGACAAACATCTCCTCGGTTACGGCTGATCCAAAGTCGTAGGCAATGAGATTGCCGCGATGGAAGAGCCCTCCGGCGCGAATGGAACTATCTAGATCCCACAAGGAGAGCATTCTCTTAATTGCCGCATGTTCTCTAAGGAGCGATTCACTTTGTTCCGGAGAAGTTTCAAGCCACTTTTCACTTAAGGCAAGAATTAAATCCGCGTCACTCGCTGTGAGGTTTCTGTAGTCAACGCCATAAAGACGCTCAAAGGCGTTAATGTGACTACGCTTCTTGTGGAGCTTTCTTCCCTCAAATTTTGCAAGCGCTTCCCTTTCGTAGAGATATTCATCTTCGCCACGCGTTGCAGTCACTTCAGCAATGCGTGAAGAGCCATTTTTCATCGCAACCGCTAAAGCCTCAGGAATGCGTTCAAATCGAGTCCCTCTAGGAAAAGCGGCAAGTACTTCATCCCAGGCGACACAAGTCGCGTCACCGAGCGGCATCCAAATCGTAGGAGCCTCTGAGGCTGATGGGCTCTTTTGAATCCAAAATAAATTGCCACTTACAGCGTACTGAATCCCATAGGCCGAAGACCAACCATAGAGATTGACAAAGGTTGTGTCTGCCGTGCGAATCGCAGTCTTATCCCAAAAGGATTTCCATACGGGATAGCAATCAAGTGTGAGAGGAGAAAATTGCATGCTAGAGGGAGGTCTAATTTTCTTAAGGCTCGAATTGTATCGGGCAGAACGATTTCGGAGTGGAGTTCTTTCGTAACGAGATGCAACGTTAGAGTAGAACAAAACGCACGAGTAGCATTGCTAGAGCGGCATTAATAAAGCCAATTGTCATCACTATGGGAATGTAGCGGCTTTTAATTCCAGCAACCGCGAGGATGCGACCAAGGAGTTGCAGTTGAGAGCCAATGAGCATGACAGCAGGAAGCAGTATTGCAACGTGTTCGACTGTGAAAGTGCCACGCATCACAAAGCCTAGGACGAGAGCTAGAGCTCCCGCCCCGCTTGCCAAAGCTGTTAATAGTACGGTTGCGGCTTCTCCTGGAAGACCAAAAATGGCCGTCAGTGGCGATAGATACTTTCCAATAAGATGCAAGATGCCAGAAATCTCTAAGACTTCGATTAGCGCAAAAGCGGCAATTACCGTCGGGAGCATGTATAGGACGGCAATCTTTGCTCCTTTTCTTAAGCCCTCTATGAAGATTTCAAATAAGTTCATGCGCCCTCCTTTTTCTTTAGGTAAAGACGCATGAGGTTTGCTCCTACAACCTTACAGATGAGCACAACGCCTAAAGGGGCTAAGACTCCGATGGGAAGATAGGCAAAGAGCATGCTTGCCACAGAAAAATAGAAAATGACAGAAGCCCCCGAGGAGAATTCAAAAGCGCAGAGAATCGTCCGTTCCTTTTCGGTGATGAGTTTTTCATCGGAAAGTTCCCGGGTCACAACGGCTCCCGCATCGGAACTCGCTAGACTAGAAACGATTGCTACGGCACTTGCCCCAGATAGCCCCATAAGGGGCCGTAAAATGGGTGTGAGAAGTTTCTGAGCTGCTTCCAATGCCCCAAAGGCAATCGCAACATGCACTACGCCAACAGCAAACATGATGTTAGGGATGAAACTTGCGGCATAAAGAAGTGCACCGCGGGCGCCTTCGCCTCCCTTGCCTAGGAAATTCGTTCCGTCAATGATTGACCCAAATTTCCCAACAAGTGTTGCGTAATCAAACCAAGCCCCATACGCTCCAAGGTATTTAGACGCACCTGAGAAAAAGAGGACGAGCAGAAAAAGAGAAACATAAGATAGGAAGAGAGGCCTACGCCTAACTTCCTTCTGAGAGATTTCTTTCGTATTGGATTTTTCCATTCCCAAAGGTCGCTACCTTACTTCGTACCCGTGGATCCGAATCCGCCTGTACCACGAGAGGATTCTTCAAAACTATCGACAAGACGGAATTTCGCTTGAGCAACAGGGACAATGACAAGCTGAGCAAGACGCTCAAAAGGTTCGAGCGTGAAAGCAGATGTGGAGCGATTCCAAGTCGAAATCATCAACTCTCCTTGGTAGTCTGAATCAATAAGACCCACGAGGTTCCCAAGGACGATTCCCTTTTTGTGTCCAAGACCGCTACGGGGAAGAATGAGAGCTGCGTAGTTGGGGTCTGCAATATAGATACTTAATCCTGTGTGTACTAGGACGGTTTCCCCAGGGGCAATTGTAAGAGGAGCATCTAGTATTGCTCTTAAGTCAAGACCTGCACTTCCAATTGTCCCGTAGGAGGGGAGGCGTTCAGCGGCTCTCTTATCGAGAATCCGTAATTGAATTGGAATAGAACTCATTTTCTTAGATTCATCGTAAAGACAAAGCCTGCGAATAGCGTAAACATACCAATCGGAATGAACGCATCGTTTTCTGTGAGGATGCCTGTGGCAAAAAGAGAGATTCCAGCAAAGAGAAGGAAGCCAGCGAGAAAGCAGAGGTGTTTAGGAGGAGCTCCGGTTTTTTTCTTACTTGAAGTGGCGGTACTTTCCCGAGCTGCGGACTCTGGAAGTGGATCGTGCATTGTCACGGGAGCTTTTAGAGCTCCTTCGGGTTTTATTTTCCCGTTTTGAAGATTCTCAATGTATTTGACGTAATCACCGTCTTCGGGATCAAGACCAATACGTTTCTTACTCATAGGGGATTCTCCAAAATACGTGCGACGCGTTCGATAAGGCGCCGAGCCAAAGTGATTTTATCGCTCTTAGAAATGCAATCTACGCTCGTGGCTGTGATGAAAGCTGCCGTGTTTGTGTCTTTGCCAAAGGTATCTGTCGCATTGTTTGCAACAATTAAGTCAAGCCTTTTGGCTTGAAGTTTTTCTTTTGCAAAGTGGACCTCATCCTGAGTCTCTGCGGCAAAACCTACAACACAACGGGGGCGATTCTCTGAGGCGGCAACAGTGAGAAGAATGTCTGGGTTAGCTTCGAGTTCAAGCGTCGGGGCGCTGCACTGAGTCTTCTTAATCTTTTGTGCGCTTTCTTTCCGAGGACGCCAATCTGCAACCGCTGCAACAGAAATAAAGGCATCAACACCAGCGAGGTTATCTCTTACGGCCTCGGCCATTTCTCTTGCGGAATTAACGCGCAAAAGGCGAACGCCATAGGGGCTATCAAGCCCCGTGGGGCCAGATACGAGTGTGACGTCAGCGCCGGCTTCGAGGGCTGCCTTAGCGACCGCGTAACCTTGTTTTCCACTTGAGTGATTTGTTAAGCCTCGCACGGGATCGATTGCTTCAAACGTGGGTCCAGCGGTAACGAGAACTTTCTTTTTTAGCAGTATTTTCTGAGAAAGAATTGCCTCGGTGGCTTCTAAAATTTCCCTTGGCTCTGTCATGCGTCCCGCCCCCGACTTTCCGCAGGCAAGAGCGCCTGAGGCAGGGCCAATAAAGTGCACGCCATCGCCCTTTAGCATAGCGACATTACGCTTCGTTGCGGGATTTTCCCACATGGCTGTATTCATCGCAGGAGCAAAGAGAACGGGAACTGTGCGCGCAAGGAGAATTTCGTTAGCAAGATTATCTGCGATGCCGCAGGCCGCTTTCGCTATCGTATTTGCCGAAGCAGGGGCGACAAGAATGAGGTCGCTCGCCTGAGAAAGCCTTATGTGACTTAAGCCGTGAGAAATAGATTCTGTGTGCACGGGACTTCCGCTTAAGGTTTCAAGCGTAAGCGGCGTAACAAAGGTTTCAGCTGCCTTTGTTAAGACAACCTCAACGGCTGCTCCTTTGCCGCGCAGGAGACTAACGACGTCGCAACTTTTGAAAGCCGCGATGCTTCCCGTGACAATGAGCGTGATGCGTTTACCCTTTAATGGGGATGAATTGCTAGACAAATCCAAAGACAAAACTTTCTCCCGAGTGAATCCTTGAAAGTTTAGTCAAGATTAAGGGAAGTTTGTTTTATTTCCCGAAGATTTTCTTAGCGTAATCTTTGGTTCGCGATTTTCTCTTTAGTCTGCTTGCTTGGAGAAGATTTCCGAAGCAATGAGAATTGCTGCCCCAAGGCATATGGCGATATCTGCAACATTAAAGGCTGGCCAATGCCAAGCGCCAATGTAAAAATCGAGAAAATCGATGACAGAACCGCGTGTGACTCTATCTAAGCAGTTTCCCATGGCACCAGCAATAAGTAGGCTAAGCGAAAAGGGAAGGGCGAAGGAAGTGGAATGTCTTTCTCTCCAAAGCCAAATAAGGAGGAAAAGACTCAGAGCGAGGGCCAGAGTGACAAAGAGGGTTGATTGCCAGCCCCCTGCGTTACTTAAAAAAGAAAAAGCCGCGCCTGTGTTTCTTACGTGGCAAAGATTAAAAAAACTTGTGACAGGGTAAAACTCTCCGAAAGAGAATTTTGCAATCACAAGTTCCTTTGTGATGAGGTCAAGCGCAAAGACCATGAGGGCAACGAAGCAAAACCCTGCAAAGCGCCCTTTCGGGCACTTCGCTTGAAAGTTTCTTTCACAGTCGCTCTGCATGGTCTTTTGCGATAAGCGCGTTAGGCAAAATGCCGTTTTTCGCCAGAGCCGAAAAGGTTCAGGCGGCAACGCGGGCAAATCTCTGGATGCTCCTTATCTTCGCCAACACCTTCGACGTAATGCCAGCAACGTGCGCACTTCGTAGCAGCGCTCTTTGTCACTTTGACAGAAAGCGTCTCGTCAGTGGCTTTTTCGAGTGTTGCCTTGGAGGTCATCGTAACAAAGCGAAGTTCCTCCCCTAAGCTAGCAAGAACCTCATAGGTTGCAGCGGGAGCCTTAATTGTGGCCTCAGCCTGTAGGCTTGAGCCCACTTCTCCAGCAGTGCGTAGAACCTCGATTTCCTTTAAAACCTCACTGCGAACACTGCGGATTGCATCCCACTTCGCAAGAAGTGCATCGCTCTCTTGGACCTCAGGGATCTTGTGATAGAACTCTGTGAAGATTGTTCCTTCCTTGTTGGGGCTGAAGATTGCAAATGCTTCTTCGGCTGTGAAGGAAAGAATCGGAGCCATGAGGCGCAAGAAGGCGGCAGTAATGTGCCAAAGAGCCGTCTGCGCGGAGCGGCGTGGAAGCCCAGTCTTTTGCGTCGTGTAGAGGCGATCTTTCAAGATATCCAAGTAGAAACTACCGAGTTCTTCACTCGCAAATCCCGTTAAGAGAGATGTGACCTGATGGAACTGGTACTGATCGTTTAGACGGAGGATTTCGCTCTGCAACTTTGCGACGCGCGCCAAGGCCCAGCGGTCTAGCTCTAGCATTTCGCTAAGAGGGACAGCATCCTTAGTGATATCGAAGTCATTGGTGTTGGCTAAGAGGAAACGCAACGTGTTGCGAATACGTCTGTAGCTATCAACAACGCGCTTGATAATCGTCGGTCCAATACGGAGTTCACTTGTGTAGTCTGTGGAAGCCACCCAAAGGCGGCAAATCTCGGCACCGTACTTTTGGTTAATTTCCTGCGGAGAAACCGTGTTTCCCTTACTCTTACTCATCTTTTCGCCGTTCTCATCAACGAGAAAGCCATGTGTGAGAAGGGCATTGTAGGGTGGACGGCCATCTAGCATCGTCCCAACGAGTAAAGAGGAGTGGAACCAACCGCGGTGCTGATCGCTACCTTCAAGATAGAGGTCAGCAGGGTAACCTAATTCCTTCTTGTGGCTACCACGCATCACGGTCGCGTGCGTGGAACCAGAGTCAAACCACACATCAAGAATGTCGTTTGTCTTCACGTAGTGGGCCGCTTCCTCAGCACTCATGAAGTCTTCAGCCTTGGCTCTTGCCCAAGCCTCAATACCTTCTTTTGCGACGCGGTCAGCAACCTTGTACATGATTTCAATCGTATTCGGATGCAATTCACCTGTTGTCTTCTCTAAGAAGAACGGGAGCGGTACACCCCAATTGCGCTGACGAGAGATGCACCAGTCTGGGCGATTCTCAATCATCGCATGGAGGCGGTTATAACCCCACTCAGGGATGAACTTCGTTGCATCAACGCCTGCGAGCGCAGCCTTACGAAGACTCACCGCTGGAGCCTTGAATCCAAGGACAGGTTGGCTATCTGCCGTGGGTTCATCCATGCGAACGAACCACTGGCTTGTCGCGCGATAGATAAGAGGTGTTTTGTGACGCCAGCAGTGCATATAACTGTGGGTCATCTTTCCGACAGAAAAGAGTGTTCCAGCAAGTTTCATCGCATCGACAATCTTGGGCTGCGCTTTCCAAATCATCATGCCGCCAAAGAGCGGGAGATCATTGCTGTAAACGCCGTTACCTTGCACGGGATTAAGAATCTTGTCGTCCGTGAGACCCCAGGCTTTGAAAGTGCTGAAGTCATCTGCGCCGTAGGCAGGGCAGGAGTGAACGATGCCCGTGCCGCTTGTGGATTCCACATATTCAGCGGGGATGACAACAGAGGTGCGCTTGTAACCATCGTGTAGAGAAGAAAGCGGATGCCAGAAGAGCATGTTCTTCATGGCAGAGCCCTTGATTGTGGCAACGGCTTCACCGGTAAAGCCGTAGCGTTTTAGCGCAGCTTCCGCGAGACAGTTTGCCAAAATCAGATACTTGTCACCGCAATCGATGAGGTCGTAGTCCAAGTCAGGGTGAACGTTAAGTCCCTGGTTTGCGGGAATTGTCCAAGGTGTCGTTGTCCAAATGACGATGTAGCAGGGTTTGTCAATTGTCTTTCCGAAAGCAGTTTCAAGAGAAGGCTTGCTTTCTTCTGTAAGTGCGAAAGCAACATCAATTTCGTAGCCTTCGATGTCTTTATATTCGACTTCGGCTTCCGCGAGCGCTGAGCAACAATCAAAGCACCAGTTCACCGGTTTGAGGCCACGGTAGACGTAGCCCTTTTTCATAATCTCGGCTAAGACACGGATTTCTTCAGCCTCTGTCTCGTAGTGCATCGTGACATAGGGATTTTCCCAGTCGCCTAAGACGCCTAACCGCTTAAAGCCTTCGCGTTGCTTATCGATTTGCACGTAGGCGTAGGCACGGGCCTTACTCATCACTTCATCGCGAGGAAGTCCCTTGCCGAACTGCTTTTCAATTTGAATTTCAATGGGCATCCCATGGCAGTCCCATCCTGGTGTGTAGGGAACGTCAAAGCCTGAGAGCATCTTGGATTTGTTAATAATGTCCTTTAAGACCTTATTTAAGGCGTGTCCCATGTGAATATCGCCATTGGCATACGGTGGGCCATCATGCAAAATGAATTGCGGACGACCAAGGCGCGCTTTGCGCGCTGCCATGTAGACGCCTTTTTCTTCAATCTCTTTTACCCAAAGTGGTTCGCGCTTGGGAAGGTCTCCACGCATTGGGAAGAGAGTATCGGGAAGGTTCAAAGGATATTTTTTGGCCGCGGACGCGGCATCGTTGGCTTTTGCCATAAGGTTTTCTCCAGGCCCCCTCGGGCTCTTCTGGTTAAACAAATCGGATTGTGTATTCGCTATTTATTTTTAAATAAAGAAGCGAGGCGCACGATTTTAACTGAGATCTCTTTTCCGATTCAATGGCTCTCTAGGGAGTTTCCTCTAGAGAAATTGTCTGCATTTGGTACTTTGAGCCCCGAGTTTTCTATTTCCTTTTTTTTGCGTGCTTATTGCAAGAAGGTTGAAATCTTTTTTTTCCTCGTTAAGATGCGAGACCTCTCACTACAGACAGTTCCTGTGAAAAAGATTCCATTACTTGTCCTTTTTGCCCTTGCGGCAAGTTTTGCTGTGACGCGCGCGCCGCTCTCATGTGTGGGGCCTGTTGCCAAGACTTTACAAACCTCGCTAGGGATGGACTATTCAACCTACGGCGTACTCACCGCACTTCCCGTGCTTTGCTTTGGAATCTTTGGATTTGCAACTCCCATCCTTTTTTCTCGCTACACCGCTGGAAAGTCTCTTTTTATCGTTCTCGCAACTCTTACGCTGGGTTTACTCCTTAGGACAGTGGAATCCGTCCCCGTGCTTTTCCTTGGAACGATCCTTATCGGTGCCTCAATTGCAATGATAAATACGGTTGTTCCCGTGATTTTGAGACACTACTATCCGGAGAAAATTGCCTTTGCGATGGGCGTTTGCACGGCCTCAGTCGGAATCTCTAGTTTCTTAGGAGCGGCGGTTGCTTTCCCTTTGGAGCAGTTCTCAGGTTCCTATACGGTCTCCTTGGGCGTTTGGGCACTCTTCGCTGGCCCTGCAGCACTTGCGTGGTTTTTCACTAAGCCAGAGAAACTTCCCGATTTAAAGCCAAGGAAAGAAAGACAGTTTTCATCCCTTAGCTCTTTAAAGGTTCTTCCTTTTTTAAGCATCATTGCAGTGATGAGCATGCAGGCGGTCTGTACCTTCGCGGTCTTGGGGTGGCTCCCGGCAATCTTTGCGACCAATGGCATTTCTGCTTTGATTGCGGGTTACTCCCTTGCAGGGCTCCTTGTCGTTGCCTTCATGGCTAGCCTTGGAATTTCTTTTTTAATCCGAATCTGCGGGGGAGAGCGAAATCTCTCAATCGCACTGACGATTTTTGGCTTGTTGTCGCTGCCGCTCTGGTTTATGGATGGCCTTTGGCCTTATGTGGGATGTTTTTTGATGGCGATTCCCCATGGGGCAAGGTATTCTCTAGCGATTATTCTTATTTCTAAGAAAGCAAGATCATTGCCGCAAATGCTCCTACTTTCCTCGTTGGCGCAGGGCTTGGGTTACAGCATAGCCGCTTCGGGGCCCTTTATCTGTGGACTTCTCTACAAGGGCGATGGCGAGTGGATGGCGGTTTTGATTTTCCTATCTGCTGCGATTTTGTTTTGGGGCTTAGGGGCAGTCTATGGCTTTGGGAAGTGCGAAGTTTTTAAAGAAAATCTTCGCCCTTAAATTCTTTTTCGCACTTTTCCCACTCCTTTTCTTCGGAGAGGTGGAATTATTCTCCGAGTCTATAGATTGACATCTTTCCTTTAAGCCACGGGAAGTTATTGAGCGCCCAGGGGAGGATGGTGTTTTCAGTGAATTCACTTAATTCCTCTGAGAGTTTTGAGAAAAGACTCTGACTAACAGCGCCACCTACGGCTAGCATGAGGCGTCTTTGGTTTACGGGATTCGGTGACTGCAGAACAGAAATCTTCTCTATACCGTATTCTCTAAGTAAGAGTCTATTTTGATAAAGGCTTGTGACGGGAACAAGCGACCAGCCGAGACCATCTGCGATGAGACTCAACTTAGTTCCGATGTTATCGACCTCTAGGCGACTTAAGAAGTGAATATTGTTACTCGCTAGGAAGTTCTCTAGGGCGCGTGCTGTACGGTCTTTTCGATAGGTTGAGATGAAGGGGAAACCACAAAAAGATAGATTCTTCCACGTGGGTTTATCGGGAAGATTTCTTGCTGCTTTTTTGGGGAGAACCATAACGGATGGCTCTTTCAAAAAGCAGAAACTTCGCACCTCCGAGAGGTCACAGGGAAGTTCCGCTGTGACGACTGCATCGATTTCTCCTGAGTTAAAGAGTGCTTTGAGGCGATCTGTCGTTCCTGTGACATTAAGAATGGTGTCTAGGCTAGGAGCACAATTATTGATAATCGATGCCGAGGCTTGGCCGAAACTTTCAATAAATCCAATTCGAAGTGTTTTAGCGACGCGCCCTGTACCGCGGATCTCTTGCAGGATTTCTTCTACCTTACTACTTTCAAGCGTCATTGCCCCGAAAAGTCTAAGCCCAGCGCTTGTGAGGGTAAAGGGTCTTTTCCCAGGAACAATAAGGTCGGTTTCAAGCGTTGACTCGAGGCGGTGAATGCGCCGAGAGGCCGAGGACAGAGAAATACCAAATTCCGTTGCAGTTTGTGAGAGATTTCTTGATTTCCCGAAATGCATGAAGATGTTAAAACATTCAGAAAAAATCGAATTGTCAGAATCGGCCATCGGTTTCTCCACACAACGCGAGGAAAAGCGGAACATCTATCGGTTCTTTCTTTTCTTTTGCGAAGCAGTTAATCGCAATATTGATGAGTTTTATTTTTGAAATGCGTATTTGATTGCGAGAGAGACGGTAGCATATTTTTTTTATTTTGTATTCATCGTGCGTAAAGAAGATTTGAGCGGCGTCTGTCAAGCGTTCTTTTTCTTGCGATTAGAAGGTGAGGAAAGATTCTTAAAAAAAAGAAATCAGCGCCCTTTTGGCATTTAATCTTTTCTTAAAAAAGTAGGAGATATCGCCCTTCGGGCAAACTATGAGAGAGTAGCGCAATGCTTTAGCACACAATTGCTTCACGCATCCATAGGATAGGATTTACTATGTTTTGCTACGCATCCCATGTTTGTTATTCGAAAATTTTGTTTTCTTTTCAGTGTATAAGCCTAAAAATTAGGAAACAAATAATCTTACTGTTACAAATGAGTTTGGATGTCGTGTGTATTTTTTTATAAGGGTTCTTACGTAGTTCTTTAGCAATATATAATAAGAATATTATTGAGTTTATAGGATTTTTATATGTTTTAAAAATTTGATTTAACGCAAATCAGTTTCATAAAGACGCATGTCCTTTTTTGCCTGACTTTGTGTAAATTGAAAGGGAATGAAACAAATTGTTTCAGTCCGATAAACGTTTGGGAGAACCTCCAAAGGTTTGTCGAAAGACACGCTTTTAACGTTGGGGTTAATAGAGTTCTAACGTTAAGAGAAAAACACTTCTAACGTTAGGAGAAAATATATGGCAAAGAAGTCCAACAAATGGTTAAGCTTGCCGGCCCAGATGATGTACGGTCTGTTCCTTGGCGTGGTAGTCGGAATGTTCTTGAGTACCGAATTTGCAGTGACCTATGTGAAGCCATTGGGCGATCTCTTCATTCGACTGATTCGAATGGTTGTTGTTCCTTTGGTTTTCGCAACTCTTGTTGCTGGTGCTGCGGGTATCTCGGATATCTCTAAGCTCGGTCGCGTTGCGGTAAAGACACTGATTCTCTTCATGGTCACATCGGCGATTTCTGTGATTTTCGGCCTCTTCATTGCAAACATGATCGATCCGGGTGTCGGTTTGACACTTACAACCGAGGGACTTAAGGCAACAGCCGTTAAGGCTCCGAGCTTTACAAGCACGCTTCTTAACATCGTCCCGATTAATCCGATGGAATCCTTCGCTAAGGGTTCAATCCTGCAGATTATCTTCTTTGCGATTATGTTTGGCTTCTGCTTGAATGCAGTTGGTGAAAAAGCTCGTCCCGTTACCGAATTCTTCGATAACGTTGGTAACGTCATGATTCGCATGACCAATGTCGTGATGTACTACGCTCCGATCGGCGTTTTCGCCTTGATCGCGGTTGTCGTAAGCCAGCACGGTCTTGCTGTCCTGTTGCCGCTCGGGAAACTCATCCTTTCCTCCTTCATCGCAACATCGCTCCTTATCGTCATCATCTACGTGCCGTGGGTTAAGTTCCTCATCAAATTGCCGCTCGGAACATATTTCCGTGGCATCTTTGAGCCGTGGTTGATTGCCTTTACAACATGCTCGTCAGCGGCTGCTATGGCTGCTAACCTCGTTGCCTCTCGTCGCCTTGGAGCCACGAAAGCTATCGCTTCCTTTGCGGTTCCTCTTGGCAACACCATCAACATGAACGGTACGGCTGTCTACATGGGCGTTACCGCCGTGTTCGCTGCGCAAATCTATGGTATCCCGCTCACATTCGGTGACGAAGTTATCATCGTTTTAACCGGTGTTCTCGCTGCTATCGGTACCGCTGGTGTCCCAGGTGCCGGTCTCATTATGTCGACCTTGGTCTTCACACAGGTTGGTATTCCGCTCGAAGTCGTTGGCCTCTTGGCTGGCGTCGACCGTATCCTCGACATGATCCGTACGTCCATTAACGTCGTTGGTGACTCCACTACCGCCCTTATGGTTTCCCGTATGGAAGGTGAACTTGGTTCTGAACCCTTTGTCGATGGCGAAGAGCAGCCCACCGAACCTATGAAGCTTTCGTAATAGAAACTTCAGAGCAACTCAAAACATTGAGTTGTGATTAGGTAAAAATGGCCCGGACTTCTACTGAGAGGTTCGGGCTTTTAAATGGGAAAAAACTTTTCTATTTTCCAGCGATGTAACGTTTAAGAATCACGGGGTTCGCCCGCGGAAGTTTCTTTGAGAGGTTTACCGTGAGCTCCTCTAAAGAGGCCTCTTCGCTTAGGCTTCCTTCTGCGAGAAAGTCCTCTCCGATGAAGGATTCTGGCGTCATGTAACGGGCAAGACCCCAACCGTATGGGTTCCCGTATCGATCGCGCCTGTAGTCGAAATCAACGATAACGATATCGGTACGCATCTGAAGGCTTGCGAGGGCTGATTCAAGGCCAGCAGTTGTGCCAAATTCCGCAGCCCAAGGTTCTTTTAAGTCCGGGGTGATAATTGCTCCGACTTCACGAATGTAGCTAAGTAACCACGCTTCTCTAAGGGCTGTTTTTGGGGTCTTAGGAGGAGGAAGCGCACGACGGATTTGCGAGAATTTTCCAAAGACATCGCGGCTTACCCAACCAGCTCTTTTTTTGAAGAATTTCCCATAGAGATAGTTTCCTTCTCTAGCGATTGGGCCCTTCCATTCCCAGGGTCCAGGAACATCCGTAAACCAAAATGAAGCTGGTGTTTTTTCTTCCACTGACCACCCAGTGATGTCGTTATTAAAGAAGGGTAGGAAGTCAAAATACGCAATACAATCTTCTAAGACTTCGGGACCTGTGAGTGTAAATTTCTTCTCTGTCTTCGCTTTTGGTTTTGTCATGATGCCCCCTTCTTCCTTAGAGATGCGCATTAAAAAAGAGGAAAGCGCTTTTAGTCGCCTTTCAAAATCCTCTTTTCGCTCACGCTTTCATCTTAACGCGAAAGAAAGGGGTTATGCGCAAAAAAAAGGAGAAGAAATACTTCGGCAGCATGCAAGAGCATTCATAACCGAGAGACTTGCTTGCGCTTTCCCCTCCAATGACGGTAAGCAGACGCCCACGCGAGGGCACCCTGTGTTTGTTGCTCAGCACGCCTGCGCCTGTTGCTGTAGAGGGTGTTTAGAGAAGTGGCACAAGATTCCCAAGGGACGTGCACTCACCGAAGAGGAAATTTCTTTTGTTGTGGAGCTTCTATTAGCGTGGATTCAGAGGGATTTTGCCAAGGACGCTACTCAAAAAAAAGAGGCAACACGCAATTCGAGGCAAGGAGAACTTTTCTAAAGAGGGGGAAGAAAAAAGGGCGTGCTGACACATGCAACACACCCTAATTTCAATGAATCAAGCAAGATTCAATATTAGAGGGCATCCTTGAAAGCCTTACCGGGCTTGAACTTCGGATACTTGGAAGCCTTGATCTTGATTGCGGCGCCAGTCTGAGGATTGCGACCCGTGCGGGCAGCACGCTTAGCAACACAGAATGTACCGAAGCCAATCAACTGAACTTCGCCACCCTTCTTCAGGGTCTTCTTCGTTGTTTCGATAAAAGCCTTCAGAGCTTCTTCAGCCTTTGCTTTGGAAATATCGGCCTGTTTGGCAATCGCCTCGACCATTTCTGATTTTTTCATTGTTGGTTCTCCTTAGAGATAAAGAGTCCTCATAAACTCCCGATAAACCGAAGGGGAGTCCGGTCTCACAAGTGATAATAGCCTGTTTTAAGCCATTCGGCGCGGTATTTTTACGAAATAATCCACTGTTTATGGGCCTGGCGGAACTTTTTTTGCTCCAAACGCAAGTTTTTAACGGCTTTCTTGCGATTTTCTTTGGTTTTTGGCATGCCTCGTACGTCTTGAGTGTGTTAGAAGAAGGGAGAAGATTTTCTTTGAGTCTTTTCGTAGGATGAGTACTTAGGCTCCTTAGACTTCATACTTTACAGACGTGCGATGATTGAAAACAATCGCCCTGCGTCTTTGCTCGTCTATCCAACGGGCAATCACGGTTGGGGTATCGGTAAGAGCGAGAATTTCCCCGACGCAGAGAAGTTCAAGGTGTAGTTAACGGCGTGACTCTCTAGCATTCGCTAGCCTAGCTCTAAAAGAATTTTTGGCTATTTAAGGCCGAGATCTTTGGAAAAGGATTTTTTTCCCAAAGGGGCGGCCAAAATTTTTCCTAGGGTTAGCCCAAGGCTGTTCCGAAGAGTGGAACTATCGATTCGAAAATTCGGGTAAAAAGGGGAAGAAAAATAAAGAAAGACTAAGCAATTCTACGTAGACTCACTTGTGAACACACTCAGATCGAGCGTGAATCTTTCCCCTAAAGGAGGAGTTGAGATATGCGTATGTTGAAGAAAGCACTCATTGCAAGTGCCGTAGCATTGTCCGTTGGTGCCGTCATGGCGGCAAATCTCCCTGGTGTCCGCATTCTTGCCACAGGTGGCACGATTGCGGGTGTTGCAAGCTCTTCGACCCAGACCACTGGTTATGAAGCAGGAAAGCTTGGCATTCAGACTCTCATTGATGCCGTTCCGCAGATGAAAGAAATCGCCAAAGTTGACGGTGAACAGATTGTGAAGATTTCTTCCAACAACATGGACACCCCAACGCTTCTGAAGTTGGCAAACCGCATTAATGAACTCTTAAAACAGAAAGATGTTCAGGGTATCGTTATCACGCACGGCACAGACACATTGGAAGAAACAGCATACTTCTTAAACCTCACGGTTAAGAGCAAGAAACCTGTCGTCCTCGTTGGCGCTATGAGACCTGCGACAGCGATGTCCGCCGATGGCCCGATGAATCTCTTGAATGCAGTCCGTGTTGCTGTGAGTAAAGAGGCTATCGGTAAGGGTGTTCTCATTGCGATGAATGATACGATCAATGGCGCCCGTGACACGACAAAGACCAATACGACCAACGTCGCAACGTTTAAGGCCCCTGAGCTCGGGTGCTTAGGCTACATCGCTGGCGGTAAAGTGAAGTTCTACAAAGAATCCACACGTCGCCACACCGTAAATAGCGAATTCGACGTTAAGGGCAGAACCTCTTTGCCGCGCGTTGATATTGTTTACTCTCACGTAAGTGCTGATGATGTGATGGTCAACGCCGCCGTTGCTGCTGGAGCAAAGGGCATCATCCATGACGGCACAGGTAATGGATCAATTCATAAGGATACGGAAGCCGGCCTCGTGAAGGCACAGCAAAAGGGCATCGTCATCGTGCGTAGCGCACGTGTTGGCAATGGCCCGACCGTTCCCTCTTTGAAGAAGTGGACAGATGCGAAGTTCCTCGATGGTGACACCCTCAATGCCCAGAAGGCTCGTCTCCTCCTGCAACTCGCCCTCACAAAGACAACAGATTTGAAAGAAATCCAGCGTATCTTTGATGAGTACTAATCGATGTGTCTCGGGGGCTAAAGTTTAGTCATCCGATATACCTTGACTTGGATACCCCGGCTTTACTTGCATTCGGTAAGGTCGGGGTTAATTTATTCGCCGCGAAAACATGAGAGAATACGCCAATGAAAAAAGGGGGAGGAATTCTAAAAAGAGCCTCTTTCCCATTTTTGGTTCTGGCGAAAATTTTTTAGGCAACTTCGTATGTCTGTTGTTCAGTCTCTTGTCCGTAATCCATTTCGTATCCTAGGAGTCTCTTCGAACGATTCCGCTGAACGTGTCGCAGGGCACGTTGCGAGTATTTTGTCTGCTATCGAAAAAGGAGAATCCATTTCTTATGCGACAGACTTTGTCGATTTGCTCGGACGCATTAACCGCAATGAAGCGGCGCTTAACTATGCAAAAGAGAGACTTGCAACACCCTTAGATCGCCTCGCTTCAGCCTTCTTCTGGTTCGCTTCGAGTAAGGCAAGTGATGCCGTTGCCTACACTTTCTTAAAAGAAGGCAATATCGAAAAGGCAGAGAAGGTCTATGCGAAAAAAGAGGGCTACGCACCGCGCATCAATATGGCTTGCCTCTCTTTTATGAAGAAAGATCTCGTAGGGGGTATCGGCCAAATTGCTCGCCTTATTGCAAATGACACGGATAGAGAGGAGTTTGTTCGCTCTGTCGCTCCAGGGACGCTTATCGGTAAAGACGACCTAGCGCTCCTATTTTTCCGAGAACTCTCGCGGGATGTGAAGTTAAGTGAACATCTGGGACTAGCGAGGATTGACAGCTCTGAGAAGGCAGAGGCATTCTTACGAAACATCCTAGCACTCCATGAACGCCTTGCGATTTCTGTTTTTAACATTGGTCCCGCACGCTCAATGCCCATCATGGCTCTTAAAAGCGCTGAGCGACTCTTAGATACGACGACCACTCTTCTTGAACCCTTAAAGAAAGAGCTCGGTGCGGATACACCGCTTTATGTCTTTGTCTCAAGTTGGATTGCCAATGAAGCGATGTCTATGGTCGTTGCCAACATTAACTTTCTGCATACGTGTCCGCCTGGAACGGAGACGCTTCGTACGGAGTCAGCGAAGGCGGGCGTAATCTTAAAGCGCCTTCTCACACTTGATATTACGGAGAAGCTTCGCTCTGAGATTGAAAACAATCTCACAATTCTCGAAGGGATTCAGGCCAATATCCGTGAAAAGCACGATAAGGGACGTTGCTTTATTGCCACCGCTGCCTTTGGCTCTTATGAGGCGCCAGAAGTAAGGGTCTTACGACGTTTTAGAGACTCTGTTTTAAAAAGGAGCGAAGCGGGACGAGCCTTTGTTGCTTACTACTACAGGAATTCTCCTCGGTGGGTTGAATTTATGCAGAGTAGGCCAAAACTTACCGCTCTCGTTCGATGGGGGCTAACTTATTTTGCTAAGGCTTGCGACTTTCTTATGCGCAAATGAAAAAGAAGCCCGACAGAAATCAATCCTATCGGGCACTCTTGAAGTTAAGTTTTTTAGCGAATTACTTCGCTTCCTCGACTTCCTTCTTTTCTGTTTCACCGGCCTTCAAGACCAAGGAAACGATATCAATACCAGAGACATCGGGCAAGCGAACGAGGACAACACGTGCACCCTGGAAGAGGAAGTTCTTATCCTTCTTCTCTGGGTCGCCCAAGGCCTGAATGAAACTCTCAATCTGAGGATTCACCTTAGAGGGTTCAGCAACTTTGAAATCAACAACAATTGTCTGACCGCCCTTTAAGAAAATGCTCAAGCGTTGAAAAAATTGATCCATTTTTATTCACTCCATAGTTAGTGGAAACACCACTCAGAATTGGATTCTAATTCAGTTCTTCTTTTAAAAGGGAAGAAACGGGGAAGTTTTTTCATAAAAATGCTATAGAAAACCTGAAAAAAGAGAAGAGAAGGAAGAAATTCTCTTTAAAATCGCGTTTCAACCCTAAGAATTGGATTTTTCTCGGATTTTCTTTTTCCCACTATGGCCCACATTCTTGTTAGTAATGATGATGGAGTCAATGCCGCTGGACTTGTCTCTCTCGTTAATGGCTTACGGAACTTTGCTCGCGTAAGCGTTGTTGTCCCTGACGCAGACGTGAGTGCTGCCTCATCGGCGATAACACTTCGGCGTGAGCTCGCTGTGAAGAAAAGGGGGGAAGATTTCTATACCACCGATGGCACCCCTGCAGATTGCACACATTTAGCTTTTACGGGGCTGTTGGACTCCAAGCCTGATCTTGTTATTAGCGGGATTAACGCCGGGAAAAACTTAGGCGAAGATGTCATCTATTCAGGAACCGTTGGAGCAGCGCGTGAGGGGCCTCTTTTTGGTGTTTCTGCCATTGCAGTAAGTCTCATTGCAGGCGACTCTTTGCACTTTGACACAGCGGCGCGGGTAACAGAGGCCTTGGCGAAAACACTCCTAAGAGAAAAGCCAGTGAGCCCCGTCTTTTTAAATGTTAATGTCCCAAATCTTCCAATCGAGAAGATTCGTGGAATTCGCATAACGCGCCTTGGATTGCGCGCAGCCGCTTTACCTGCAACGGTAAAAAGAGAGGAAAACGGCGTTCTTTTTTATCGCTTTGGAGATCAAGGTTTGCCCTTAATCGCAGGAGACGGGACAGACTTTGATGCCATCGATCGGGGGTATGTTTCCCTAACTCCCCTTAAAATAGATGGGATAGATTCAGATTGGAATTTAGATTGCGAGTCTTTCTTAGAAAGACTTGGCATTTAGCATGGTTAGTAAGGAGATAAGTGTGAAAAAGGGTGTATGGATTGCAGTTGCCTCAGTTGTGACGATTCTCTCGGGTTGTACTTCCGTGAGTACGATGGCGCCGATTGAAGATCGCACAGGTACCTATAACGAAGCGACTAAGCCCGCGAAGGTGGAGTCATATCCGATTGAAACTGCGGAGGTCACAAAGGGCGAGACCGAGCACCTTGCAGTTGAGCGGGCACCTGTCGATAGTGGCAGAGTTCACGTTGTTAGCGCAGGAGATACGCTCTATAACATCGGTGTTCGTTATGGAGTAAATCCGCGTGAATTGCAGACGCTTAATGGCATTAAGGACCCGACGGCGCTTTCCATCGGTCAGCAACTTCGTATCCCTTCCACAGGCGCTACAGATTCTGCCCCAAAAGCAGAGGTGACATCCGCTGCAATTCCTAGTGCGGAAGGGGCTGCAGTGGTTGCGGCTCCTGCGGCAACGACTGATGCTTCCCTTCAGAGTGCTCCTACGGTAGAAAAGGCTACAAGGCCTGAGACAGCCGAGGAGGCTGCAAGCCGACAGATTGCCGAGCAAAAGGCAGCGCGCGATGCAGCCGCTCGCGGAGAGATTCAATTCCAGTGGCCCGCTAAGGGCGATGTCATCGCGACATTTAAAGAAACGAAGAAGGGTATCGACATTGCTGGCGCAATGGGGGATCCCGTTTACGCAGTCTTAGATGGCACCGTGCAGTACGTAGGGGGAAATGCCCCTGGGTATGGTAACTTTGTCATCGTCCGCCATAACATCCGACTTCCTGGTAAGGGCAATACCCCGCTTATCACAGTCTACGGTAACGCCTCTAAGATTCTCGTTCGTGTCAATGAGAGTGTCCGCGCAGGCCAGCAGATTGCCGAGATGGGCAACTCCGATGCTGACCGCGTCAAGCTTCGCTTCGAAGTGCGTCAGGGGAAACCTCTTGACCCGATTCCTTATTTAAGCGAATAGGAGTACCCGTGGCTAGAGTAGCAAAGGAACGCGCTCGCGCGAAGGTCGCTATCGAACGCTTAGATGCCGAAGGGCGTGGTGTAGGGCATAACGAAGGGAAAGTGGTCTTTGTTGAAGGAGCACTTCCCGGGGAAACGGTTCTCTACGAGAGAATTCGTAATAAGCCTAGTTTTGAAGTAGGACGCGTCTTAGAGATTGAAAATTCCTCCTTTATGCGTGTTACGCCTGAGTGTCCCTATTTCGGTATGGGGCCAGGCTCTTGCGGTGGTTGCGCAATGCAACACATCGATGCGGCCGCTCAGGTTGCCTTTAAAGAGCGGGTTCTACTTGATACGCTTTGGCACATTGGTAAGGTTGTTCCAGAGCAGATCCTTCCGCCAATTCGAGGCCCTGAGTGGGGGTACCGTCACAGGGCAAGACTTACGGTTCGCTCTGTTGCAAAGAAGGGCGGCGTTCTCGTGGGATTTCATGAGAAGCATTCGAGCTTCGTAGCGGATATGCAAAGCTGCGCAATCCTCCCGAAGAACGTTTCCGATATGCTCCCAGAGCTTCGTAGGCTTGTTGCAAGTCTTTCTCAGCCCGATAGAATTCCGCAGATTGAGCTTGCCCAAGCTGGCTCGCGACTGGCTCTTGTGTTTCGTCACTTGGAACCTCTCACTCCTGATGACCTCGCAAAGATTAATGCCGCAGCTGCAGCGCTACATTTTGATGCGTGGCTGCAGCCCAAAGGACCGGATTCTGCGCACCCCGTAAGGGAAGAGAATTGGAATGCGCTTAACCTAAATTTAAGAGAGTTCGGCGTAAAGATTCCGTTTTGGCCCACGGATTTCACACAAGTTAATCACGCAATGAATGAGGCGATGGTTTCTCGAGCGATCCGGTTACTCGCGCCAACGAAGGAAAGTCACGTTGCTGATTTCTTCTGTGGCTTGGGGAATTTCACCTTGGCGCTTGCAAAGAGAAGCTCTCGTGTGATTGGTCTAGAGGGAAGCGACGCTCTTGTTGAAAGAGCAAGAGCTGGTGCGCAATTAAACGGCGTAGCTAGTAAAACTGAATTCCGAGCCCGTAACCTCTTTACCTGGTGCATGGATGATTGGAAGGAACTTTGGACGACTCTTGGCGGTATTGATAGGGTTCTCATCGATCCACCTCGGGAGGGTGCCGAGGCTCTAGCACATGTTCTTGCAGAAGCCTCAATGCTACCGAAGAGGGTTGTCTACGTATCCTGTAATCCTGCTACGCTCGCTCGTGACCTTGCCATCCTAGTGCACACGGGCCCTTGGAAGGTCCGCCTTGCGGGCATCATGAATATGTTCCCGCACACGGGACATGTTGAGTCAATCGCTGTAATCGAGCCAGAATAGGCTCACGTGGCCTCTCTTAGGCTTTTTTAACAAAATCTCCACAGTTTTTTAGATGTATACAAATGCTGTGGAGAATTTTTGACTTTACCAAGGTAGAGTGGTAGAGTGATACCAAACTAAATTATCCGTTTAGGGAGAATTTACGAATGAACAAGATTAAGAACCCCTCTACCGATAGACTTTTTCGAGCCATATTGGGACTTAAGACAGTTGAGGAGTGCTACAAATTTTTCGAAGATCTCTGCACGATTAAAGAGTTGCAGGATTTCTCCTTGAGGCTTGATGTCGCCGTGATGCTCTCGCAAGGCGTTAAGTATCAGGAAATCTCTTCTAAGACAGGGGCTAGCACAACAACGATTAGCCGCGTCAATAAGTGCCTCAATTACGGCGAGGGCTATGAGACAGCGTTAAAGCGTCTTAACGAGAAAGGTAAGGCTTAAATCTATGGACACCGCTCTTTTAAAGCGTGAAGAACGTGCCGTATTTGCGCTTCGCGAAGTTTTTCGTCAATACGGCTATACGCAGTTCAAGATGAACCGCTTCGAGGAATATGACCTTTATGTGAGAAATAAGGACTTTCTTGTTTCCGATAACGTCATTACCTTTACAGATATTGGAGGAAAACTCCTTGCCCTTCGGCCTGATGTGACGCTCTCAATCATTAAGAATACGCCCGCGTCTCTTGTTGGTCTTCGTAAGGTTTTTTATAACGAAAACGTCTATCGAGTGCCAAAGGGAGCTGACGGCTTTCGGGAGATTATGCAGACAGGTCTCGAGTGCATCGGCAATATTGATGACTATGCAATTTTTGAGGTTCTGATGCTTGCCGCGCGTAGCCTTCGTTGCATCTCCAAAGAGGCAGTTCTCGATATTTCGAATCTTGACATCGTTTCTCGGCTTATTAAGGCTTTGGGTTTGCCAGATGAGGAGACCCCGAGACTTCTAAAGTGTGTTGCAGGGAAAAATGCGCATGAAATTGCCGCACTTTCTTCTGCTCTCGGTGGAAATAAGGCTGCTACAGAAGTTTTAACGAATTTAGTTACGCTTTCAGGCGCTGCCCGTGTTGTTCTTCCAAAACTTAAAGCGCTTCTCGGTCCTCTCTTTACCAGCGAACTCTCAAGGCTTGAGAGCATCGCTACGGCGCTTACGGACTTTGGCCTTGGAGATATGGTTCGTATCGACTTCTCTGTCGTTAACGATATGAGTTACTACAACGGAGTGGTGTTCCGTGGTTTTGTCAGAGAGATTTCCTCTGGAATTCTCTCCGGAGGCCAGTACGACGGGTTAATGGAAAAGATGGGCCGGCCCTTTGGCGGCATTGGTTTTGCAGTGTACCTCGATATGCTTGAGCGCTTCGCTCGCGAGCCAAACACCATGGATGTTGATACCGTGATTCTCTATGAGAGTGGGGTAGACCTTAAGAGACTTGCCTCCCTTGTGAAGCGTAAGACAGAGGCAGGAGCCCGCGTTCTTACTCTCAGAGACTTACCTCAGCACCTCCGTTACGGTGAGCTTATTCGCCTCGAGGCTCAGGAGGGTAAAGAAAATGCTTAACATTGCGCTCCCAAAGGGAAGACTCGGAGAAAAAGCCTACGCCCTTTTTGAAAAAGCAGGTTTCGAGTGCCCCTCGATAAAAGAAGAAAATCGAAAACTCATTTTCGTAAACGAAGCATTAGGTGTTCGTTACTTTTGGGCAAAACCATCGGATGTCGCAATCTACGTTGAGCGTGGCGCTGCGGATATCGGAGTAGCAGGTAAAGACATCCTTCTTGAGTATGAACCAGATGTTTACGAACTCATGGATCTAGGTATCGGTAAATGTCGCATGACGGTTTCTGGCATGCGGGGCTTTCGCGATGATGGGGAAAAGACTCTTACGGTTGCTACGAAGTTTTCTCGTATCACGCGCGACTACTACGCAAGCCTGGGGCGTGACATCGATATTGTTCATCTAAACGGTTCGATAGAAATTGCGCCAATCTTGGGGCTTAGCGATGTCATTGTTGACATTGTCGAGACGGGAACAACACTGAAGGAAAATAACCTCGAAGTCCTAAGCACGATCTTTCCGATTAGCGCAAGGCTTATTGCCAATAAGTCAGCCTACAAATTCAAGGGCGAAAGAATTAACGAAATCCTCAAGGGCATCACCCGTGAGATGGAGTAAGCAAAATGATCAAAATTTTTAAATACGGTGAAGTTCCCGCTAGTGAGATCTTTTCTCGTAGCTCAGCGCAAGCGGATGTTACGGATATCGTCACTCGGATTATTGAAACTGTCAAGGCAGAAGGCGACAAAGCGCTCCTTAGTTACACAGAAAAGTTTGACAAGGTAAAACTCGCGAGTCTTCGCGTCACAGAGGCAGAAATCGATGAAGCATACGCTTCTGTTGAGCCTGAGTTCATTGCGGTACTTCAGAGGGCCGCAGCAAATATTCGTAAGTTTCATTCAAAGCAACTTCGCAATAGCTTCATTATCGATGAAGGTAACGGCGTTATCATGGGCCAGAAGGTACTGCCAATCGAGAAGGTTGGACTATACGTCCCAGGGGGTACAGCCGCTTACCCCTCAACCGTTCTCATGGATTCAATCCCCGCGAAGATTGCGGGTTGCGCGAAACTTGTAATGGTTACGCCTCCCGCAAAAGACGGACGCGTCAATCCAGCAATTCTTGCTGCCGCACGTGTAGCGGGGGTTGATGAGATCTACAAAGTCGGTGGTGCACAGGCCATTGCCGCTCTTGCCTGTGGAACGGAATCTGTTCCGCGTGTCGACAAGATTGTCGGTCCTGGTAACGCCTTTGTTGCTGAGGCAAAGCGTCAAGTCTTTGGCCGCGTCTCTATTGACATGATCGCAGGCCCAAGCGAAATTCTCGTCGTCGCAGATGCAAAGAGTAACCCAGAGTACGTTGCCGCTGACCTCCTCTCACAGGCTGAGCACGACAAGAACGCCAGCGCTGTGCTTGTGACAGATAGCGCTACTCTTGCAGAAAAGGTGAGCGCAGAACTCGAGAGGCAGATCCCTCTACTTGAAAGACGCGACATTGCCCGCGCGAGTATCGATAAGAACGGAAAGATTATTGTTGCAAACGAAATCACCGAGGCTATCGACATCGCAAATGAAATCGCACCAGAGCACTTGGAACTCTGTGTGGATTCGCCCTTTGATTATCTAGGACGCGTGAAAAACGCTGGCTCAATCTTCTTGGGGCGCAGTTGCCCTGAGGCTTTAGGAGACTATCTTGCAGGCGCTAACCACACCTTGCCGACAAGCGGTACAGCGCGCTTTTCAAGCCCACTATCCGTTGATGATTTCGTAAAGAAGACCCAGTACACCTATTACACTGATGCGGCCTTCCGTTGTGTTGCAAAAGATATCGCTCTCTTTGCCTGCCGTGAAGGACTCACGGGGCACGCTAAGAGCGCTCTTGTTCGTTTGGAGGATAAATAAATGTCTCGTTTCTTTTCTCAAAAATATGCCTCTCTTGTGCCCTATGTTCCAGGCGAGCAACCTCAAGGGAGAAAGTGCATCAAGTTAAATACAAATGAATCGCCTTTCCCGCCATCGGAAAAGGCACAAGCCGCGGCAGCCACGGCAGCTAGGACCCTGAATCTTTATCCAGATCCAGAGTGCAAGCAACTGACGGAAAAACTTGCCAACCTGTATGGTGTTAGCCGCGAAAATGTCATTCTTACAAATGGGTCAGATGAAATTCTTAACTTTGCCATCATGGCTTTTTGCGATGCGAAGACGCCTGCGGTGTTCCCGGACATTAGTTACGGTTTCTATAAGGTATTCGCAGAGTTAAATGGTGTGAAGTACATTGAAAAGCCCTTAAGGGAAGACTATACGATTGCGCCAGAGGATTACTTTGATGCCCAAGGGACCATTCTCATTGCAAATCCCAATGCACCAACGGGGCTCGCTCTCACGACAGATGAAATTGAAAGCATCCTAAAGCACAATCCCGATAACGTTGTCGTAATTGACGAAGCCTACGTGGACTTTGGTGGCGCAAGCGCTGTCCCTCTTATTAAGAAGTATGAAAACCTCCTAGTGACGCAGACTTTCTCTAAGTCTCGCTCCATGGCAGCAGCTCGTCTTGGGTTTGGTATCGCATCCCGTAGCCTCATGCAAGACATCAATACGATTAAGTACTCTACGAACCCTTACAACATCAATGCGATGACGATGGCAGCTGGCCTTGGTGCTCTTGAGGATGAGGAATACACGCGAAAGAATTGCCGCACGATTATTGAAAATCGTGAATTCTTAACGAAGGCGCTTTCGGGTATCGGTTTTACGACACTTACCTCAAATACAAACTTCATCTTCACAAAGAAGAGCGGATTAGAGGGAAAGGACCTTTATTTAGCTTTGCGTGAAAGGGGCATTATTGTCCGTCACTTTGATGCGCCAAGAACACGTGACTTTTTACGTATCACTATTGGCACTCGCGCAGAATGTGAGGCGCTCTTAGAGGCCCTCTCCGAGATTACAGGAGTAGCAAAATGAGAACCTCTGAAATTACGAGAAAAACCGCTGAAACGGACATCGCTCTTACGCTAAACCTTGATGGTAACGGAGCTGCCGAAGTAGCAACGGGTGTTGGCTTCATGGATCACATGCTTACGCTCTTTACCTCTCACGGTGGCTTTGATCTGAAGGTTAGCTGCAAGGGGGATACCGTTGTCGATGATCACCACAGTGTGGAAGATATTGGCATTAGCCTGGGGTTAGCCTTTAAGGGGGCACTTGGTGCTAAAGAAGGGATTACCCGCTACGGGAACATCATCCTTCCCATGGACGAGGCACTTATCCTTTGTGCAGTGGATATCTCAGGGCGTAGTTTCCTAAATTACAAACTTGAGATTCCAACGGAGAAGGTTGGCACATTCGACACGGAACTTGTCGAGGAATTTTTCTTAGCTTTCACCCGCACCTCTGGCGTGACGCTACACATTAAGCAACTTGACGGCAAGAATGCGCACCACATCATCGAAGGCGCCTTTAAAGCCTTTGCTCGTGCGATGCGAGCGGCCGTTTCAATCGATCCGCGTTTTGCCAATACCGTGCCATCGACTAAGGGGGTGCTCTAATGGTCGCCATTGTCGACTACGGTGTGGGTAACCTTTTTTCACTGCGCTCTAGCCTTGCTGCTGTCGGTGTGGATTCGATCGTAACAGGGGACGCATCTCTTTTAAGGAAGGCTGACCGCATCATCCTCCCAGGCGTGGGTGCATTTGGCGATGCGGCAGATAAGCTTCGTGAGACAGGGCTTTTTAATCCCTTAAGGGAGATTGCAAGCGAGGGTAAACCTCTTCTTGGCATTTGCCTCGGGATGCAACTCCTCTTTGAGCGCGGTTTTGAATTTGGCGTTCACCTAGGCCTAGGACTTATCGCAGGCGATGTCGTCCCGATGGCGCCGCGCCTACCACGAACTCTCAAGATTCCGCAGATTGGTTGGAATGCTCTTACCCTTACGAGGAAGGACCCCATCTTCTCAGAAGTTAAGAGTGGCGATTTCGTTTATTTCGTTCACTCGTTTTACGCAGAAACGCCTGAGGAAAATGTCATCGCAACGACAGAGTACGGTTTTCCCGTCACAGCGGCTGTAAGACACAAAAATGTCTGTGGCTGCCAATTCCACCCTGAGAAGAGTGGTGAAACGGGACTAAAGATTCTCAAGGCTTTTTGCGCGTCAAAGGAGTAAAGACGGATGCTTATCTATCCAGCGATAGATCTCTACGAAGGTAAAGCGGTACGGCTCTTTAAGGGGCGCTATGAAGAGATGACTATCTATAGCGAACACCCAGAAGAGATAGCGCGCAACTTTGTCTTAGAAGGCGCTACGAGGCTTCACCTCGTAGATCTTGAAGGAGCGCGAGACGGGACAACGCCTAACCTTGGCCTTATTAGTCGCATCATCAAAGAGTCAGGGCTTTTCACAGAAGTCGGAGGCGGCATTCGTAGTATGGAAGTTGCCGAGCGCTACATCGATGCGGGTGTCTCTCGCGTCATCCTCGGAACGGCCGCTGTGACAAATCCAGAGTTTCTCGAAAAAGCGATTGCAACGTTTGGTGAAAAGGTTGCAGTTGGCGCCGACATTTCTGATGGGAAAATTGCTATCAAAGGTTGGAAAGAAAAAAGTGAGGAAGACGCTTTCACCTTTTGCCGCCGTATGCAGGAGATTGGTGTAAAGACTCTAATCTCCACGGATATCTCTCGAGACGGAGCAATGCGGGGCGCAAACCACGCCCTCTATAAGGCGCTTTCAGAAGAACTCACCTTGGATGTCATCGCCTCGGGTGGCGTCTCGACGATGGAGGATATCATCGCGTTACGTAACCTTGGTATACATGGCGCAATCATTGGGAAGGCCTACTACACGGGTAGCATCAAACTGGGCGAGGCAATCGAGGTAGCAAAGAAATGATTACGAAAAGAATTATCCCTTGCTTGGATGTAAAAGACGGGCGGGTGGTTAAGGGAGTGAACTTTAAGGGTTTAGGAGATGTTTCCTCTCCTGTGGAATTAGCAGAAAAGTATTCCTCATCTTTTGCTGACGAACTCGTTTTCTACGATATCACCGCATCCTCTGATGGTAGAAAGATTTTCACTGACATTTTGCGTGAGACGGCCCGCAAGGTTTTCATTCCGCTTACGGTCGGAGGCGGCATTTCCACCGTTGCTGACTTTGAGAGGGTCCTTACCTGTGGCGCAGATAAGGTGAGCGTCAATTCTGGTGCAATCCGTAATCCGAAACTTATTTATGAAGCCGCAAAACGCTATGGTAGCCAATGTGTCGTGCTCTCCGCGGACATTAAGCGCGTTAATGGCGAGTTTCACATTTTTGCGCGTGGGGGACGAGATGACACAGGGATTGAAGCTATCGATTGGTTAAGACGCGGCGAAGAGTCGGGTGCAGGAGAGATTGTCGTAAACTCCATTGACACGGATGGTGTAAAGGGAGGTTTTGACCTAGAGATGCTTCGTGCTGTGACAGAGGCAGTCTCAATACCTGTGATTGCCTCAGGGGGCGCAGGGAAGGCAGAGGATTTTGTCGAATTGTTTAAAACCCTCCCTCGGGTTGATGCAGGATTAGCAGCTTCAATTTTCCACTTCGGTGAAGTTGCAATCCCAGATTTAAAACGTTTACTGCGGGATAACGCAATTAACGTTCGCCTTTAGAGGGTGAAAGGAAAAGAATCATGGTAAAGATTGAAGAATTGAAATTTGACGAACGTGGCCTCATTCCTGCCATCGTTGTTGATGCGAAGACAAAGAGGGTTCTCACGCTTGCCTATATGTCGCAGGAGAGTTTGAAGATTTCGATGGAAAAAGAACTCACCTGCTTTTTCTCTCGCTCTAGACAAGAACTTTGGCTTAAGGGGGAGACTAGCGGAAACTATCAACACATTGTCTCGATTACGGCTGACTGCGATCGTGATGCGCTCGTTGTAGCGGTTGAGCCTGAGGGCCCCGCCTGTCACCTCGGAACAACGAGTTGCTTTGAGTACCCTGTTTGGCAAAGTAGTACACGTTCGGAATTTTCTCTTGAGGCTCTGATGGAACTTATCCGCGGTCGAAAGACTGAGAAAAAGGAAGGTTCTTATACGACCTATCTCTTTGAAAAGGGCTTAGATAAGATCCTCAAGAAGGTAGGGGAAGAGGCCACTGAAGTTATCATTGCCGCTAAGGCGGAAGATAAGCCAGAGACTATCTATGAGATTGCAGATCTTGCTTATCACGTTCTTGTTCTCATGGCAGAGGCTGGCATTAGCATTGAAGACGTCAGAGCGGAACTAGCTTCACGCCACGTCATCGACCACAAAGTTAAGCAGGAGAAAATGCGGTGATGCAAAACTTCGATTTGCATGTACATACGAATTTCTGTGACGGGAAGAACAGTCCAGAAGAAGTTGTGCGTGCGGCGATTTCCTTGGGGCTAAAAACGCTTGGCTTCTCGGCACACTCCTATACTTTTTTCGATGAGAGGTATTGCATTGCGAAAGATAGAGTAGAGGAGTACCGTCGCACAGTCGATGCCTTAAGAAAGAAGTACGCATCTGACATTGACATTCTCTGTGGTATTGAGCAGGACTTCTACTCTCGCGAGAGCACATCCTTATGGGACTATGTGATTGGTTCCGTTCACTACATCTTGGTTAAGGGCGAATACATCCCTGTTGATGAAAGCGCCCAGATTTTGAGGAAAGCTGCAGAAAAGTACTTTGATGGAGATTTCTACGCACTCGCGGAAGCGTACTTTGAGACGGTCTCAAGGGTGCCTGAACTTGCTCGGGTCGACATCGTTGGTCACTTCGATCTCATCGCGAAGTTCAATGAACAGGAGAGGCTCTTTGATGAGCGAGCCGAACGCTATCTTCTCGCTTCAGAGAAAAGTCTAAAAAGCCTTGCTCTGAGCGCACTTCCTCTTGAGATAAACACGGGAGCAATTTCTCGAGGATATAAGAGCGTTCCATATCCTGCCCCTAGCCTTTGGAAGACGGCAGCGTCCCTCGGAATCCCTTTTATCCTCTCAAGCGATAGTCATAGTGCAGAGACGCTTGCCTTTGATTTTGACGACTGGCAGAGAGAAGCAGAAAAGGCGGGGCTTAATCTTTTAAACTTGGTTCCAGTCAAAAAGTGACACTGCCTCAGTGAACAAAAATTGCGTGAAAAGTTTTTTCTGTCAATCAAAATCTATCGAACAAAAACTCCCAATAAAATTGTTGCAAGATAAAAATCAAGGGGTGAAGTGAAAGGCTTTGGAGCTTGCGAAAACATGAAAAATTATGATTGTTGTCCTAAAGAACTGCAAACTAGCCTTGAAATTGAAAACAAGGAAAAAAGGCTAGAGTCGACAATCAAAGAGATTGTGTTGCCGATAACATGGGCGGGCGCTTGGCGCCTTCTTTAGAGGTTGATCCAAAGTTAGAGTTTGCCATCTTCTGTATAGAGAGTGTTGCCTCAAGATTAAATGTAAGTCCAGCAAAAGTTTATATAGCTATGACAGAACAGTCGGACGTTCTTAAGGGGTACATTTGGAAAGTGTACGATATCTTACATATACAGGGTAAAGGTTACATCGTGGATGATATTCTTGCTGTAATGAAAGCCAAAGGGGTGAAACTATGATTTTGTATCATGGATCCTTTGTCATAGTCGAGAGGCCTAATTTATTGCATTCAAGAATAAATGTTGATTTCGGAAAGGCATTTTACGTTACTCCGATTTACGAACAGGCTGCAAATTGGTGTAAGAAATTCCAAGAGCAAGATCGATGTGGATTCGTTTCAAGTTATGAGTTTTCTGAAGCACATTTGTCTAAATTGAAAGTTCTGAAGTTTGACTCGTACTCGGAAGTTTGGTTGGACTTCGTTTTAAATTGTCGGATACAAAAGGATACTTCAGATTACGATTTGGTAATTGGTGGCACAGCAAACGATAAAGTGTTTAATACGATTGAGTTTTATCTTGATGGTCTCCTCGACAAAGGAGAGGCACTTAGAAGATTAAAGTATGAAAAACCTAATCTTCAGATGGCTTTCCGTACGGAAGTTTCTCTTTCTTTGTTGAAATTTTTAAAAGGAGAGAAACTTTGAATGCACACCCAGTTCTTTTGCAGATGAAATACGCTCGCATTGTTGAGCTTTATGCAAAGAAGAATTCCTTGTCGCTTCTTGAAGCGTTGGATGTTTTCTACCGTTCAAAACTTTATGCGCTAGTTAGTAAAGGGATAGCGGATATGCACTGTATGGCAGATGGCTATCTCGTTGCAGAACTTGAAGATGAACAAGATAGAAAAACGAGAAAGGAAGCTTCGAAAACTTTAGAAAAAGACACGTCTTCAAAAGAGAAACTTAAAGAAGATGTGAGCTAAGAAACGCTAGGCGTTTTCCATTTTGATTTCAGAGGATTTTCCCTCTTTTTCTCCTTCGTTATTTCCCGTTTCCCGAAGCCTATTCATGCTAAAATCGCGCCCGACTTATACCTTTAGGGTGAAAATCTTTCCCTTAAGGGATGGGTTGTTATTACTTAACGGGTTCTTTTTCCCTTGAAAAGAAGGGGAAAAAGGAGCCCTTTTGTCATGTCCGTCTTTTGAAGAAGACGGGAGATTTTGAAAAAAAGAGAGAATAGAAAATGGCTGTTGAACGCACACTTTCGATTGTTAAACCCGATGCTGTTGCCAAGAATGTGATTGGCAAGATTTACACACGCTTTGAAGATGCGGGACTTAAGATTGTCGCCGCCCAGATGCGTCTTCTTTCTAAGGCAGAGGCCGAGGGCTTCTACGCCGTGCACCGTGAACGTCCCTTCTTTGCTGACCTTGTTAAGTTCATGACATCGGGTCCTGTGATGATTCAGGTTCTCGAGGGCGAAAACGCCATTGCGAAGAATCGTGAACTGATGGGCGCAACAGACCCGAAGAAGGCCGCTCCTGGAACAATCCGTGCTGATTTCGCATCCTCTATCGATGCAAACGCTGTGCACGGTTCTGATGCCCCTGCGACAGCTGCTGTTGAAATTGCTTACTTCTTCCCGACACTTTCGATTCATTCTCGTTAATCGGGCTGAGTAGTTCGCTTTTTAAATGAAGACAGAAATGACTGAATCCGACGCTTTAGTAAATCTCCTTGGGATGGATCCTGAGGCGGTACGCAATTGGTGTGCTGCGATGGGCGAGAAGCCGTATCGTGCGACACAACTTGTGCGTTGGATTCATCGTTTCTGTGAGCCGGATTTCGCAAAGATGACGAACCTTGCGAAATCTTTTCGAGAGAAACTTCCTCAAAAAGCCTTAATAAAGGCTCCAGCTATTCTCGATTGCAAGTACGCCTCAGACGGTACACGCAAATGGCTTTTTGACGTTGGCGATGGTAACGCCATCGAAACGGTTTATATCCCATCGGAAAATCGCGGCACACTATGCATTTCCACGCAGGCAGGTTGCGCGATGGGTTGCCTTTTCTGCTCTACGGGTAAACAGGGATTTAATCGCAATCTAACGACCTCAGAAATCGTTGGTCAGGTTTGGACTGCCGAGCGCACCTTAAGAATGGAAGCAGGGATTACTGATCCTAATGAGCGCGTTATCAGTAACGTTGTTCTCATGGGAATGGGCGAGCCTTTGCAGAACTTAGATCAGGTTCTTCCCGCACTGCGTCTTTTCTTAGATGACAACGCCTATGGACTCTCACGGCGCCGTGTGACAGTCTCGACCTGTGGTCTTGTTCGTCAAATGGATAAATTAGGCGCGGCTGTGCCTGTTGCACTCGCTGTGAGTTTGCATGCAGCAACAGATAAACTTCGCGACCAAATCATGCCTGTGAACCGTAAGCATCCGCTTGCCGACTTGATGGCCGCTTGTAAGCGCTACCTCGCAGTAGCCCCTAGGGACTTCATCACTTTCGAGTACATTTTGCTCGGAGGTGTTAATGACTCGGACACAGATGCAAGAAACCTCATCGACCTCGTTAGAGATGTCCCTTGTAAATTTAATTTGATTCCCTTTAATGCCTTTGCGGATTCGGGGCTGAGGGCTCCTGATGCTGACCGCGTCTTACGCTTTGCCAGTATTCTCAATGGCGCAGGTATCGTCACAACGGTGCGTCGTACACGAGGTGACGACATAGCAGCTGCTTGCGGACAGCTCGCTGGAGAGGTTCGAGATAGAACCCGCAGGGCAATTCGACTTGTTGAACAGAAGAAGGCCGCCCGTGATGTCTTTCACGATGTTTCGGGAGGGACGGAGTAATGGAAGTCTTTAACCGAAGAAAAAAAACGCACACAGTTGTAATCAAGAATGGCGCAACAGAAGTAAGGCTCGGAGGCTTCGCTCCCGTTCTTGTGCAGTCGATGACAAACACACCAACGGAAGACGTGGATGCCACAGTTTTGCAAGTGCGGGAACTTGCCTGCGCGGGTAGCGAACTTGTTCGACTGACGGTTAATACTCCTGAGGCTGCAAGAGCGGTTCCTCACATTCGGGAGAAGCTCGATGCTCTGTCCTGTTTTGTGCCGCTTGTAGGAGACTTTCACTATAACGGTCACAAGTTACTTGCTGCGGAACCCGCTTGTGCAAAAGCCCTTTCTAAGTATCGGATAAATCCCGGCAATGTCGGTAAAGGCGCTTTGCACGAAGAGAACTTTGCAACGATGATTGACTTTGCCTGCCGCTTCGAGAAAGCGGTACGCATAGGGGTGAATGGCGGAAGTGTCGATAAAGAACTTCTTGCGAAGAAAATTGAAGAGGGAAGAGAAAACGGGACAGCTGCAAAGGTCGTTTTCTTAGACGCTGTCGTTGAGAGCACTCTACAGAGCGCAAAAGATGCGGTGCGTCTGGGATTGCCCGAAGATAAGCTTGTTCTCTCCGCAAAGGTAAGCGGCGTAGAAGATCTTATCTACGTTTATAGAGCCATTTCAGCCGCTACAGACGCCGCTCTTCACTTGGGGCTTACTGAAGCGGGTATTGGCTTAAAAGGTGTTGTCTCAAGCACGGCGGCGCTTTCTATCCTTTTAGCAGAAGGAATCGGTGACACGATTCGCGTCTCAACGACACCTGCGCCAGGCGAGACTCGAACCTCTGAAGTGAGAGTTGCGCGTGAGATTCTTCAGGCGCTTGGCTTTAGGCGCTTTACGCCTCTTGTTACATCGTGCCCAGGCTGTGGAAGAACGAGTAATGCACTCTTTCAGAACTTAGTCGAAAAGACACAGGAATTTGTCTTAAGTCGCGCAAATGACTGGGCTATGAAGGCTCCTGGCTCTGAAGCGCTTCGTATCGCTGTGATGGGCTGTGTTGTAAATGGCCCAGGCGAAGCTGGAAACGCGGATATTGGCCTAAGCCTACCAGGCCGAGGGGAATCCCCTGTGGCTCCCGTATTTGCCGATGGTAAGAAAATCGCAACACTCAAAGGGGATGCGATAGAAAAAGATTTCGAAGCGATTCTTGAAAAGTATGTTTTAGATCGCTTCGCTCGGAAGGAAACGGAAAAATGAGTAATGTAAAAATCGCTGGCATCAAGGGCATGAATGACATGCTCCCTGAGGAGACGCCTCTTTGGGAAAAATTTGAAGCAGCCGCTCGTGATGTCGCCCTAAGTTATGGCTATCGTCAGGTTCGCACCCCGATTCTTGAAAGCACGTCGCTTTTCTGCAGAGGAATCGGTGAAGTTACCGACATCGTAGAAAAGGAGATGTACTCCTTTGAAGATAGCCTAAATGGAGAAAAACTGACGCTTCGCCCTGAGGGGACAAGTGCCATCGTTCGCTCGGCGATTGAACATAACCTCACCTACAACGCCCCACAGCGCCTTTGGTACTTTGGTCCGATGTTTCGCCACGAAAGACCACAGCGTGGACGCTATCGTCAGTTCTATCAGTTTGGCTTTCTATGACAGCACGCCTCTGGAGAAACTTAGGCATCTCCGCTTCTCTTGAATTGAATTCCTTAGGCGCCGCCGAGGAACGCGCAAAACACCGTGAGGCTCTCATTGCGTATTTCCAGGAGCACGCTGATGTTTTGGATGAAGATGCAAAGCGTCGTTTACTTACAAACCCTTTGAGAATTCTTGATACGAAGAACCCAGCGATGCAGGAAATGGTTAATGCCGCGCCTCGCCTTATTGACTTCTTAGGAGAAGAATCTCTTAACTTCTTAAAGAAGTTAGAAAAAGGCTTAGAAGCGCTTGGTATCAACTACAAAATCAACCCCAGACTTGTCCGTGGCTTGGATTACTATAACCACACAGTTTTTGAGTGGGTCACGGATAAGTTAGGTGCGCAAGGAACGATTTGTGGCGGTGGAAGGTATGACCCCTTAATTGAAATCTTAGGAGGTAAACCCACACCTGCCGTTGGCTTTGCGATGGGTGCAGAACGTGTGATCGAACTCATTAAAGAAGAGCAGGGCACAGTCACTTCGCCTTATGCAAAGGTCTACGTCGTGCACCAAGGGGGAGAAACAGAAATCGCAGCGCGCGCTATTGGTGAAAAACTACGTGATGCGGGGCTCAAGGTTATTGTGCATGCAGGAAGCACATCCTTTAAGTCTCAGATGAAGCGTGCGGATGCTTCTCTTGCCACATGGGTTGTTATCGCAGGAGAAGGGGAAATCGCCTCTGGGGAAGTTTCCGTTAAGAGACTTCGCAGCCCCGAGGGAGCGCAGGTTTTTGAAGAACAAAAACGCGTTCAGATTAACGAAATTGAAACAATTGTTGCCGCAGACTAGTCGCAAGGGCTCGAGGCACAGTACGATTACGGGATAAGAAATAGGAACCAATAAATATGGCATACGATCTCGAAGAACAAGAATCCCTAGACCAACTAAAAGCGTGGTGGGAAAAATGGGGCACACTGATTACGGTCATCATCACTTTGGCCTGCTTAGCTTTCGCTGGCTACAATGGCTATCGCTACTACAAGAAAAATGAAGGAGCGAAGGCAACGGCTGCCTATGTGCAACTGCAAAATGCTGTTGTCACGGGAGATAAGAAGAACGTGAAATCTCTCTCCGAAGGGTTAATGAAAGAATACCCGAGTCACGTCTTTGCTACATTAGCCGCTTTCTCTCAAGCAGCAGATGCCGCGAATGCTAACGACATCGAAGGGGCTCGTAAGGCTCTAAAGTGGGTTCTTGAAACAGGGAAAAGACCCGAGTATGCAACGCTTGCTCGCGTGAGATTAGCTGGCGTAGAACTCGATGCAGGTAACGCCAAAGAAGCCCTCTCTATTCTTCAGGCCGAGGCCCCCTACGCAGGTAGCGAAATCATCTATAACGATCGCTTGGGGGACGTTTACCTTGCCTTAGGCGACGTGAAGAATGCACGTGCGGCTTGGCAGAAGGCTCTTGACCTCGATAAGAAGGTTAATACCCTTTCTCCCTTGATTACTTTAAAAATTGAAGCCCTGCCCGAATAAAGGCAATATAGGCTACTAGAGAGTTAACGATTTCATCATTTTTGGAGTGTGAACTATGACTAAGAAAAGTTCTCGTCGGATGTGTGCAGTGGTTGCGGCAATCGCTGCAGCGGCTCTTCTTGGCGCTTGTTCTTCAACGAGTACGCGTGAGCCAGTGGAACTTGAAAAATTCGACAAAACACTCGATGTTGAAAAAGTTTGGTCTGTTAGTCTTGGAGAGAACCCCACGGGACTCTTGGCGCCTATCGTCACGGAAAATGGCATCTTTGCTGCTGGTGACGATGAACTCTATCGGATTAATCCTGAAACAGGTGAGACAATTTGGAGAGTATCCACAGGGTCTCCCGTCACCGCTGGTGTCGGTAGCGACGGTCGCACGGTAGCGCTCGCTACGGCCGCGGGCTACCTTGTCACCTTCGATGATGCAGGAAAGGAACTTTGGAAGGCAAAGCTCACAAGTGAATTGATGACGCCTCCCTTAGTCGGTTCGGGGCTCGTCATTGTCCGCACAAGTGATACCCGTATCTCTTGCTATGACGCGGTCACGGGAGAACGCCGTTGGCGTTATCAGGGACAGTCCCCTGCGCTTTCACTTCGGATTGCGCGAGAAATGCGTTTTTCTCCCGCGGGCATTTTGGTCGGTCAGAGTAACGGTCGCCTCTTAGCCCTTGATGGAAATGGACAGCCTGTTTTCGAAATTCCTGTCGCACAGGCAAAAGGTACAACTGAGGTCGATCGCTTAGTCGATGTCGTTGGGGCGCCTTTGGTTGATGCATCGATGATGTGCGCAAGTGCCTATCAGGGGAACGTCCTTTGCATCAGTTCTGAGAATGGACGGCTCCTGTGGGCCAGACCCGTGGACGCGGTCTCAGGGCCTGTCTCCGATGGTTTGTACACCTATGTCACGGCCGCAAATGGCGAGATTCACGCCTTCTTGCATGACTCGGGAACGCCACGTTGGGTAAATAAATCCTACCTTTGGCGCACGCCCGGTGCTCCTGTTATTACGCCTGAGGCGGTTGCATTTTGCGACTACGATGGTGTTGTAAGTTTCTTAAGCCCGGAGACGGGTGCGACGATTGCCCGCACTGATGTGGGTAGCGCAACGAAGTCCGCCCCAGTGCCAATGGCAGGCGGAGCCCTTTTCCAAACAGAAGAGGGAAAACTCGTCTTCTTGCGGGCTCGTGCTGAAGAAAAGTAAAAACGACAAAAAGAAATAGATAGGTTTTTATGCTTCCTGTCATCGCTCTTGTTGGTCGCCCAAATGTTGGGAAATCGACCCTCTTTAACCGTCTCACGAAGAGCCGCGACGCACTTGTTGCGGACTTCCCTGGACTCACACGTGACCGTCAGTACGGAGAAGGTCGCTTGGGGCCACGCCCTTATATTGTCATTGACACAGGCGGCTTTGAACCCGTTAAGAGTGAAGGCATCGTAAAAGAGATGGCAGAGCAGGCCGAGGCCGCAATTGCAGAGGCTGATGCCGTACTCTTTCTTTGTGACGCAAGAGCGGGTCTTACCCCACACGATGAGCGTATCGCTAGAAGACTTCGTATCGCAGGTAGACCTATTTGGCTTGTCGTTAACAAGGCAGAAGGCTTAGATGAACGCCACACGGCGGAATTCCATGAATTAGGTCTCGGAGAGCCCATTAGGATTTCTGCTGCGCATGGCTCTGGTATTAATTCGCTTATGGCTTCTGTCCTTAAGGATTTCCCTGAGGAAACTGAAGACGATACGGAAGAAAACGCAGAAGATAAAGAGCGTATTAAGGTAGCAGTCGCTGGGCGCCCCAATGTCGGGAAATCCACGCTCATCAACGCTCTTATTGGAGAAGATCGCCTTATTGCTTACGATATGCCAGGGACGACGCGGGACGCAATCAAGGTCGATTTTGAAATCGAAGGCGAGAAGTTTCGTCTTATCGATACGGCAGGGCTTCGTAAGAAAAATAAAGTCTTTGAAACAATCGAGAAGTTTTCCGTTGTAAAGACCCTGCAGGCAATTGAGGAAAGTAACGTTGTTATCCTCGTTTTAGATGCTCTCGATGGTATCACCGCTAATGACGCTCACATCGCAGGTTTTGCCCTAGAAAGTGGTCGTGCTCTTGTTGTGGCTGTCAATAAATGGGATGGATTGGATTCCTACGAAAGAGAGCAAGCAGATCTTAATATCGAGCGGAAATTCCGTTTCCTTGATTGGGCAAGGTTTGTGCATATTTCTGCCTTAAAGCGTAACGGTCTTAATCACTTGATGCGAGCTGTTCGTGAAGCGCATTCGGCAAGCTTTGCGAAGTTGCCAACCCCAAAACTTACACGCGCCTTAATCGACGCTACGACGCAGCAGATGCCAGCAAGGAGCGGCCGCGTAAGGCCTAAGCTTCGCTATGCTCATCAGGGTGGTCACAATCCTCCTGTGATTGTGATTCACGGTAATAGCCTAGAGGCTGTCAGCGATAGCTACAAGCGTTACTTAGAGGGTTTCTTCCGAGAGAAGTTTAACCTTGCGGGCACGCCCTTACGGGTTGAATTCCGCACGTCTAAGAACCCATACGCGAAAGCTGAGTGAGATTTCCGCTCACCTTTTGATGCCTCTTTACGAGAGGCCACTTCGGATTTCCTCTCACGGCTCTTCGCTTGAAGTAGAGGGGCTTTCGCATCTTTCCTTCGGGGTGCAAATGACATAACGGAGAGGTTTGTTTCTGGGGAAATTCCCCAAGCCGGATTTTTCCCATCCCCCCGCAGTTCTGGTTCTGTAACCGTAATTGCATCGTAACGTTGCAGGGAAAAGAATCCGAGACTTGTGGCGTGAGGGTCACTATTTTTTGCACTAATCGGAAAGCGCTTTTTCCCGTCGCAAAGGAGAAACCGTACACGGCCCGACTTATTTAGCATTCCATCGGATACAACACGAAGCGTATTTTTTGAAGTTACAGACGAACTCTCCTTTTTTAAGACAAAGAAAGTCATTTTCACAGCATCTCTTTTTAGTCCCGCAGCGTTGGCAATACGAAGCGTTGTCGCATCAAAGTCTGTTGTGATGGTTGCGTGGCAAGTGGCGGATTCTGGCGCTTCTGCTAAGAAAAGAGGGCAGAGCCCCGCTTCATTAAACGCCACAGGGCAAGGAGAGATGACACGAAGTAGGCCGTGTTTTTTCACTTTGCCTACAAGCGCAATCATCTCACGACTTGTCTGCAGTAGCGCTGGGTCACTAAGAAGGAGAAGACCGTCATCGGTGAGGCCCTCTGCGAGCCGCTCTAGGAGAGTAAAGCGCTTTTCTAGAGCATCGCTTGAGTTTTTCCAAAGTTCGTTAAAAACGTGACTTGCTACAACAAATTCATACGAACCCTTAATGGCTGGGAGTTTTTTCTCTAAAGAGAGGACTTCACTTTCAAGAGAAACGCCTGGGTGTTCACGAGAAAAGATTTTCTTTGCAAGATTCAGAGCCTTTGGGCTCGAATCGATAAGTTTCACAGAAAGATTTTCTTCTCGCAGGCCTTTACTTAAAAGAAGGTCAACGATAGCCATTGCCGCGGGCGCAGGACCTGCACCAACGTCAAGTATGCGGCAGGGATTCTCTTTCTCGAATTCAACGGAATTAATAACGCTATTGAGTGCAAGCGTAATTTGTCGGTGTGTGATGCCGTAGTAGTAAAGAAGGTAACTTCCTAAGGTGTCGGGCGAGTCCATGTAACCTTCTCCTGCAAGCCTCCTTTCGCCTGTGAGTCCTCTTTGGAGCGCTAGGAGGGATTTGGCGATGCGGTCAATTTCTGCCTTACTTAAAGGGGCATTACTTGCTTTTCCTCGCCAAAGATCAATGAGGGTTTGACTGTGGTTCGCGTTTGCGGCAGTGGACTTTTCTTCTTTTGGCATTCTTAAAATCTCTTTCTTTAAGACACAGAAACACCGAATTCCCATTGCAGTCTTCTGATAAGGGCGTTTTCAATTTCACGCCTTCTTCTAATGTACCACTCGATAAAGGTCTTAACACGTTTTAGTGTTGCGGCTTCAGCCGTGGTTCCGATGTAGTTTTCTAAATTGGGAATGTGCCACCCATCAAGGACGGGAACAAGGTCGCCATGGACGATATCCTCAAAGCAGTGGTGCGCAGGACAGTCTAAGAGGACGCCTGCACCATTGATTGCGGCATTCTTCGCAGAAAGAATATTGTTGAAGCGAATCTGAGACTTCCAACGGTAGTGGATTTCATCGTTACCGAGCTGTAAGACTTCGCTGTGCGGTCTGCAGGCGCCTGTGAAGACAATGCCCGAGTGGTTCTGTAAGTCTGCGGGTGTTTTTGGAATTCCTGCCTTCTTTAGGTAAGAAGGAGAAGCACAGGCAACGAAAAGAGACCTTGTTACCCAGTGTTCCACAAGACCTTTCCCTGGTCTTGGTCCATAGTAGAGAACGACGTCGCAGGAGCCGTTAAAGAGAATCTCTGGGTCTTCCTCAGCGATGACATCAAAGGTGATTGCAGGATAAATCTTCTGAAACTCCACAATGAGAGGAACAATCTGCTGCTGTAAGAACCCTGGCATAGCACCAAAGCGGATGTTTCCTTTGAGCTCTACTCTGTCGTTAACAAGAAGGCTTACCGCATCATCGAACTTTGCAATAACAGGGGTGAGCGCCGCCTGGGCCTCAAGAGCGAAAAGCGTAGGTTTAATGCTTCTTCCTTTTCGTGAGAATAGGGGGCGACCGATTTCTTCTTCTAAGGCTTTCACGAGCCTTGAGAGTTGCGGCCTATCCATGTTGTTTTTCACGGCGGCCGTGGCAAAAGAACCTTCTTCCATCACGGAAAAGACAAGTTGCCACGTGGCGAGGTTGTTCTGAAGGAGTTTTCGATTGCTTTGCATAGGTGTTTACCCTAATAGTTTCAAATATGTAACGAACGAGCGTGGTAAATATAGCACGCAAAATTTAAGGAAAGATGCCTAATAGGAAAAAAACATTTGATTAATTTTCAAAGTACGAACATTAGCAAAAAGAGCGTGTGAAATCTGTATGTCTCCATGTGTGAGATTATGTACGTTAGCCTAAAACATTTCTCATATACTCATTAGGAGAAATGTTTTATAAGGAGCTCCTTAAATGAAGCCTATGAACACAATCCCTTGGGGTGGTGACCGTCAAGAAGCAACGAGCGATGAAGCGAAGTTGAAGACTTGGGGTTATTGGCAAAACCGCATTAATCGCGCTTCTCTCGTGATGCTTCACGAAGAAAAGATTGTTTCAGATGCAGAGGCGAAGACCATTGCCGCCGCTCAAGCCGCAGCTGAAGCTAAGCAAAAAGAGATGCCTCCTATCGAAGACATCATGCCCTTGGAGAAGCTTCTTATTGCCTCCTGTGGGCAACTTGCAACGCTTATTCACACGGGGAGAAGCCGTCAGGATATCTTTGCAACGCTTAATCAAGCTAGGTTGCGAGAGTCCGTCTTAGATTTCTTTGAAAACCTCAATCTTTTCCGCAGTCGTCTCTTAAAGATTGCAAAAGAAAATACAGAAACTTGGATTCCTGCGTATACCAATGGCGTTCAAGCCATGCCGATTACGCTTGCGTACTATCTTTCTGCTTTCTTGGAATCTTTCGAGCGTGACGCCGATCGCACGAAAGAAATGTGGACGAGAGTGAATTGCTCCGCTCTGGGTTCAGGCGTTTTGGCAAATTCTTCTTGGCCGCTAAATCGTGAACGGTTAGCTGAATTATTGGGCTTTGATAAACCGATTAAGAATGGGCTTGATAGCTCACAGGTAAGCCTATTTGATATTCCGCTTGAAGCTGCAAGTGTGGCGGGTAATGCAGCCATTCGCATCACAACCCTTATGCAGGATATCGCACAGCAGTATTCGCAGACGCGTCCTTGGTTGCTCTTGGATTCTGGTGCGGCCTACGCCTCTTCGGCAATGCCACAGAAACGCAATCCTGGAATTATCCAGAAGACCCGTGCGAAAGCTAGCGACGTTGTTGGAGAGATGCAGACCTCTTTTATCCGTGCGCACAACCTTAACCTTGGGATGTACGACAACAAAGAATCCGTCACGGAAGATAACACGCGGATCTTTGTTGATGCTGTTCATATGCTTAAGCTTGCAGAGTGGGCATTTGCGATGCTTCGTGTGCACCCAGGGCGCGCACTAGAAGAACTTGAAAACGACTGGACAACAACGATGGCTTTGGCAGAGGTTTTGCAGCATCGCTTCCACGTGCCATTCCGCGTCGGTCACAATTTTTCTAGCGACATGGTCACTGTCGCGCGTAAGAATGGATGGATTCCGAAGAACTTCCCCTACGAGAAGGCTAAGGAAATCTACCGCGAAGTCCTTAAGAGACTCGAAGGAAAAGAAGAAGAACTGCCGCTTACGGAAGCAGATCTTCGCGAGAGCCTTTCTGCGCCATTTGTTGTCAAAACGCGCGTAGGAGCTGGTGGCCCCGCGCCTGAGGCTGTTTCCAAGGTTCTCGAGGAACAAGAAAAGCGTCTTGCCGCAGATAAAGCGTGGCTTGATGCAAAACGAAATCAACAAGAACAGGCAGAGAAGACACTTGACAGGTCTTTTGAAGCCCTTAGTCAGCTTTAACCACAATAGGAGGAAATTAAAATGCTGATGTTTTGGATTGGTGTAGCCATCGTCATTGCGACTTTCTGGCTCATCTTTAAAAACTACGAAGCACGTATCGTCTTGACGCTTGCTGGTGCCTTGATGGCGCTCATCGGCGGAGATCTTGGCGGTTCTGTTAATGCCTTCGTTAAACAACTTGTCAATGGCGGCCTCGTTCCGACGATTACGATTGTGATGGGCTTCGGCGCTTTGATGGTTTATACGAAGTGCTCTGATCATCTTGTTGCGGCTCTCGTGCAACCTTTGCGTAAGGTGCCTTTTATCATCATCCCAGGAGCAGTGGTAATCACTTGGTTCCTTAACATTGCCTTGCCTTCTGCTGGTGGTATTGCTGCGGCTGTTGGTGTTTTGTTGATTCCGACACTTATCGCTTTGAAGGTAAAGCCAGCGATGGCTGCTTCTGCCGTGTACCTTGGAACATGGGGTTCTGTTGTGAGCCCTGGTTTGATGTTTAACCCACAGGTTGCTGAAATCGCAAAGACCGATGTGATGACGGTTATCGCAACGGAATTCTGGCCTTGCATCTATGGCTTGGTTGCCGCAACTGTTGTCCTTGTCATCATCTCGATGATTCGCAAAGAGGGTGTGGGTTCTTATGAACCGAAAGAAGGCGAGAGCACAACGCAGGTTAAGGCCGACATGAAGGTTAATTACCTCTACGCAATTCTTCCTGTGATTCCACTCGTTCTCCTTGTTATTAGTTCTAAGCAGGTCGGTTGGATTCCCTACTTGAGCGTTCCTGTTGCGATGCTCATCGGCTGCGCAATTGCGCTTGTCGTGACACGTCCGAACTTGGGCGATGCCTCCCGGAAGTTCTGCAAAGGTGCTGGTGACGGTTTCGCAGACGTTGTTATCCTCATTGCAGCTGCGGCTTTCTTCTGCGCCGGTATGAAATCGATGGGTATGATCAACGTCCTCATTGATGCCATGAAGGGCTCTCAGTCTGTTGCACAGGTTGCCGCCGCCGCAGGTCCCTTCGTGATGGCCGCCGTGACAGGGTCTGGTAACGCCGCTGCCTTGGCATTCAATGGCGCAATCACTCCGCACGCAGCGGACTTCGGTCTCGGCATTATCGAACTCGGTTCTGTTGCGCAGATTGCAGCTGGCCTAGGCCGCACGATGTCGCCAGTTGCTGGCGCTGCCATTATTTGCGCTGGCCTCGCTGGTATCAACCCGATGGAAATCGTTAAGCGTAATGCGATTCCCACGATTGTCGCTCTGACAGTTGTGACGATTGCAATGTTTATCTAGCCAGAAACTTAGTCTTGATTTAAGACATTGGAGCCGCAGAGTTGTTCCCCAAAAAAAAGGGAATAAGCCCTGCGGCTCTTTTGTATTTGCCAGAGAGTCAATATCCTAGTTTTGTTACGCTCTGCAAATTTTTAGGAACTCGGTTGCAAATAACTAGGAATCTCTGTGTCGTTTTCTTAAAGTCCTTTCTTCCCTAAATCCTGCGTTGGAGAATTCGCTATGTTTTTTGACGCTATTCGCGAGCGTTTTAACCGAGTTGAGGCTCGTCTTACGGATCTTGCGAAAATTTCCTCTGTGACACCCCCTTCTAACACAAAGGATATCGTCAAGTACGTGGCGGATTCTCTTTCAGGGATTGATGGAGTTACTGTAAAGGTTCTCTCAGAAGTAGAACCCATCCAGAACCTCGTTGCAACGGTGGAAGGGAAAAAAGAGGGGAAGGGACACACCCTTTTACTCAATGGCCACCTCGATACCTTTGAAGTGGTAACTCCAGAAAATTGGGAGCACGCGCCATTTGGCGGCGAAGTCGCAGGGAGAAGAATCTTTGGCGTCGGTGTCTCGGATATGAAAGGAGGTTGCGCTTCTCTTATTGAGACTTTCATCCTCATGGCAGAGCACAGTAGCGAATGGAGTGGAAAACTCATTCTTACGCTCGTAGGCGGAGAGGAGTGTGGTGGTAAACACGGAACAGAGTTTCTCCTTCGTACAGTTCCTGAGGTCGCGAAGGCAGAAGCCTGTCTAATCGCAGACGTTGGAACAACACGCATCGTGCGTTTCGGAGAAAAGGGCCGTTACCGCTTTAAGTTGATGTCGCATGGCATCCCAGGGCACGGCGCCCACATGCATAAAACCAAGAACGCTATCGATATGCTCATCGATGCGATTGTCACCTATAAGGCCCGCGTTCGTGATGTTGTCATCGACTGCCCAGAGGATGTTCTTAAGGCTATCAAGAGTGCGGGCCCTCTTTCGGAATCTATCGTAGGAGCAGGAGAGACTGAAACCCTTTTAAAGGTCACAAGCAATATTGGAATCTTTAGGGCAGGGACCGCGCCAAATCTTGTTCCTGGGTACGCTGAAGTTGTGATTGATTCACGCTTTCCTGTTGGAGTGAAGAGCGCTCAAATCAAAGAGATTCTCGATACCCTTTGTCGTGAACAGCCAGCGATCTCCTACGAGACGATGATGGTTTGCGAAGCTCTCTATTCGGATCCAAACCACCCGCTTTTAAAGATGCTCGTTAGTAATGCGGCGAATGCCTTTAAGGCACCCGCTGCCGCAACAGTTCGCCTCGGAGGGACAGACGCTAAGCATGTAAGACGGTGGGGGATTCCTGCCTTTAGTTGCGGCTGTGAAGGTGGCTTTATGGGAGCGCCTGATGAATTCGTTGACTTCGACGAATTAGATTCAGTCTTTGAGACGCACGCAAGAAGCGTCTTTGAGTTTATGAACTCCTAACCGCAACGGTAATTAACCGCTAAGAAACTCCCGTTCGATTTTAGGGCGGCACTCTTTTTAAGAGTGCTCTTGAGATTCTTTTTTCGGCTGAAAGATTTCTAACCCCTTTGCGGCCTCTGGGAATTTCTTTGTAGCCCATGGGAGGATTTCTCGCTCTGAATAGTCTGTGATTGTCTTAGCGAGTTTCTCAAAGGTTGCATGGTTAAAAGCGGTCCCTGCCGCAAGGTAGAGGCGTCTGTTAAACACTGGGTCAGGGGAGGTGATGAAAGAAAGTTTTTCTCCGATGGAGCCCGCCAATAGTCCTCTATTTTGAAAAAGCGAAGTAAGTGGGATAAGACTCCAACCGCGGCCCCTTCCTATGAGCTCGAGTTTTGTGCCGATGTTGTCTACTTCGAGTCTACTGTGAAAGGTAATCCCGCTTGTCGTAAGAAAACTCATGAGAGCCTTCCCCGAGCGGCTATGCTTATAGGAAAGGATATAGGGTATGCCGCAGAAGGAAAGATTTTTCCATGTTGGTTTACGCGGGAGATTCTCTGCGACTTCTTTGGGGAAGACTGCCAGAGTTGGCTCTCGTAAAAATGTCGTGAACTGAAGTTTTGCGATATCCCTAGGTAATTCACTTGTTACTAAGGCCTCGATTTCGCCATCGATAAAAAGTTGCGTTAAACGGTCTGTGGTTCCCGTGACGTTTAAAACGGATGTGAACTCCTCTGTGCTCTCAGAGATAATACAAGCTGATGCCTGAGTAAAGCTCTCAATAAAGCCGATGCGAAGTGCTTTCACGGCGTCCTGCTTTCCGCGTAAATCATCGAGAGCCTCGTCAATTTCGCGGGATACGTCCTGCATCGCAGCGTAAAAACGCCTTGCCTCTGGCGTCATGCAGTAGGGGCGTTTCCCCTTCACAATGAGGTCCGCTTCAAGGATTTCTTCTAAGTGACGAATTTTTCGAGACGCAGAAGAGTGAGAGACTCCAAATTCTTTTGCCGCTTTCGCAAGACTCTGGTGCCGGCCAAAGGCCATAAACATCGCAAGACTTTCGCAAAAAAGAGTTTTCTCAGGGGAGGTCATCGCTCGGGACTCCTTAAATAGGCTTCGAAAGGATTTCTCTTAAACAAAACCGAAGGCTACACGGAAAATCGACTCTTTTGGGGAAAGCGAGATTAGGAAATACCCGCCTCTAACCCTAAGGAAAGGAGGGAATTAGGGCTAGAGGCGTTGTTGGTATCTGTTGGATATTTTTTTTAAGTGGCTTAACTCTTTTTAGACCTTTCGGAAGGCTTCATACTTCTTAAAGAGCTTTTCCATTTCCTCATAATTTACAAGGGTAGATAAAGAGAAAAGATCTTCGATGGCTTCCTCGGGAAGAATCTTCAGTTCAAGAGCCGCTTCTTTACAGGTAATGTTTTTTTCAAGGGCGTAGTGCGCAACCTTTGTGCCAATGTCGTAGCCGAAAATCGTAGAAATCACAGTTGAGATTGATGTCGAGCAATTGGCGATTGCTGCACAATGTTCCTTATTTGCGGTGATTCGTGTGACGATCTTATCTGTGAAAAGATCCATTGCGGCACTTAACATATCTGCGCTTGTGATGATTGCGCGGATTGGCATCCCAGAGGAGGCTCCAAGGTCAAGCCAGCCTGCCTGAACCCCCATTAGGACTGCTGAGTTATTCGCAGAAACACGGTTCGTAACAGAGATAAGAACTTCAGAGTAATCGGGTTCTCCCACGTTTCTTTCTGGGAAGTTTATTTCACGGAACCCTGAGCGCTTCCCGGAGGCAAGAATCCTAAGATCACGGGCAAGTTTCCAAACCTCTGTTGATAGAGCAACAATGTGTGCGTGAGCAAGAATCACACCATCTAAGGCCATCATGCCGTCAAAGAGGTTTTCTTCAGCAACCATCGGGCGTCCAAGGACCTCCGATAAGTGCTTATGAATCACCCGACGGAATCCTGGCATACAGCCAATCCCTGTGCCAACCGCAGTTCCGCCAAGGCATGAGTGGTTCCAGCGTTTCTTTTCTTCCGTAAGGCGCTGCTGCATTCTTCTAATGCCATTTGCGTAGCCTCCGAGAACCTGTCCTAAGGTTTCAGGTACTGCGTCCTGTAGCCCCGTGCGCCCTAAGCGGAGAACGTCAGAGAAGGCCTGCGATTTTTCCTCTAAGGCGCTGGCTAATTTATCCGCTGAATCGATAATCTTCTCAAGTTCCCAATAGATCACAATGTCCTTTGCAGAAGGAATCACATCGTTACTCGATTGCGCCATATTCACATGTGTGTTCTGGTGAACTCCGCCACGGGTTTTATCCCCAGTAAGGATTTCATTTGCGCGTCGGGCGATTACTTCATTTACATTGGCATTTAAGGGGGTGCCAGAACCACGGAAAATATTCACAGGGAAATTCCCTTTAAATTTCCCATCAGCAACTTCCCATGCTGCCGCTTCAATCGCTTTTGCTTTTTCTTTATCGAGAGCTCCAATCTCGGCATTTGCCCTCGCGCAGGCAATCTTTAATAGGGCAACGGCTTTAATGTAGATCGGATAGTCGTCCAAAAGGAAGGACCCAACATCAAAAGCAACACGGTGCCTTTCCGCCCCACAGCCATAGTAGGTTTCATCCGGGAGATTAAGTTCACCCATACCGTCTTTTTCAATACGCATCTTCTTTTCTCCCTAGTTTGATTTCGCCAAATAGGACTTAAGGGTCTTAAGGGGAATTCCGTCTTTAGCAAGCGTTTCGTAGTTAAAAAGCTCTTCTACTTCTTCATGTGTCATAAGGGCCAATTCTTCTAGCGCTTCTTTTACTGTGAGGCCTTTCTCCTCCATAAGGGTTAGGACTTTCTTTTCTGCGGCCTTTCCTTTAAGAAGTCCAATAACTTTCGCGTGAGAAAGGGCATCCTCTAAGTGTTTGAGGTTATTTTCCTTTTGCACTTTAAAGCCTGTAAGACACTTATCAACGAAAAGGGATGCGGCCTTACCAAGGAGTTCTAGGGCTTCTGCGACCATAAGGAAGGCTCCCGCCGATTGCGTGCTCTCATCGAAGTCGTATTCGTTATAAGAGTAGGTTGCCATCTGGTCTACAGCCTCTAGGTGCTGACAGGCTTGCTCAAGAAGCATTGCCATACTGGGATTGATCTTCCCGGGCATAATCGTTGACCCAGGGGCAATCGTCGGTAGAGTAATCTCCGCAATGCCCGCTCGAGGTCCAGAACCATAGATAAAGAAGCCGTGAACAAACCTCTGATAGACCATAGAGAGAATCCTTAGGTCGGAGGCAAGTTCCATGATGCGTGAGCTTCCCATTAAGTAATTTGTCGGGGTCCCTTCATGAACGGCATTGGCCTCGCCGTAGGATTCATGCGTAAGAGAAGAAATTTCTCTTACGAAGGCGTCGCTATATTCCCGTGGAGCCTTTAAGTTTCCAGAGATAACGCTACCCGCAAGAAGTGTTTTAAAGGCATCAGCATTCGCGCTAATCCTTCTGAGCGCATGAGAGACGGATTCTGCAAGCGCCATAAAGACTTCTCCCCAAGTCCCAGGAGCTGCTTCTTGCATATGACTTCGTGTAAGGCGTAAATCGTTTTTAAATTCTTCGCCCTTTGCCTGCAAAGCAGAAAATAATTTCTCGTTACCTTTAACTGCACGTTTTAACCTTTCGGTGATTACAAGACTCTCAATGGTTTCTGTGAAAGAGGCTACTGAGTCAAAGCGGGAAAGCTCTTCAATATCAACCGCAGCTTCTTTTGCAATCCACGCGTTTGTTGCGGCAAGAAGGGCTGAGAAGTCGCTACCCCACATTTCAAGTTCTGTGAGTTCAGTTGGGAGCTCTTTTTCTCCCTTCTCAATTGCGGCTTCGATTTTCTTAGCCACATCTTCGGAGATGAAGCTAAATTCTCGGTTCGTGCGGCTTTCTGCTTTTTTAATAAGAAGAGCAGCGGCAACGATATCTGGAAACTTAGCGAGGGGTTTACCGGTGATGGAAGTAAAAGATGTCTCTTGCATGTTGAGTCCAAAGAGGGAATCGAAAAAAAGAGGGAAATTCGGTCACAAGAAATTGGGGAGAGATGGTATGTGACCGAATTCCCGAGGAAAGGTTTCTTTTTTACTTTTTAAAGAGCAATCATTGCGTCTGTTGCGCTATCGAGTGTCTCCTTAGCAGCAGAGAGCGCCGCGGCACGACCCCTTGTAAGTTCAACGTCAGCGGCAAGTTGTTTTTCAAGGGCATCAAGCTGGCGGGTAACTTCCGCTTTCGCGGTGCCACCCAAGCACTTCTTTGCCTCTGCAATGCGCTTTGGATCGAGAGCTTCTTGGATGAGTTCTTCCGTAAGCTTCGTTTCCATGTTGAATTCTTTTGTCAAGACTTCATTGATTGCAGCCTTGTTGATATCAAGGCCCGTAAGACCTCGGTCGCAGAGATTGCCAACCATCGTAGCGACTGTCTCATGGGCCTTTCTAAAGGAGATACCGTCGTAGCGCACAAGGTAGTTCGCAAGTTCCGTAACGGTGCAGAAGTTCTTCCGTGCATCCTTGAGCATTGCTTCACGCTTAACCGTTAAGGTGCGAAGCGTAAGTTCTGCTAAGACAAAGTCAGATTCCATCTCCTGCATTGCCATGCGAAGGTGCTTTGTTGCCTCAACGCTTGTGTCTTTACTGTGTGAGTAGATGATGTTCTTCATGCAGGAGAACATGGCCATCGTGTAGCCGTGCATGTGGCCTGCCTTCGCCTTGATGTGTTCAAGGGTGAAGGCGTTCTTCTTTTGCGGCATGATAGAAGAGCAGACAGCCACCGAGTCATCAACCTCGATGAACCCGAATTGTGGCGTTGACCAAATGTAGAGGTCGAAAGCCATGCGCGAGAGCGTATTAGCGGCCATAGCAAGAGTGGCTACGATTTCTAAGGCGTAGTCGCGAGAACCCGTTGTGTCAATGGAATTTGGCATCGGACGGTTAAAGCCTAAGAGTTTTGCTGTCATCTCGCGATCGATTGGGAAGGAGGTCGAACCCATCGAGCAACCACCCAAGGGGCAGATGTTCAAGGAATCCCAGCATGCGGCATAGCGGTGGAAATCACGCTCTAGGCCAGTTAGAACCGCAGAGAGATAGTGACCAAAGGTCACGGGTTCAGAGGGCTGCATGTGTGTGTAGCCAGAAAAGACTGCATCGAGGTTATTTCTTGCTACAGCGATTGCTGTTGCGCGGAACGCATTGAAGAATTCGCAAATCTTAAGGTAGTACTCACGCGTATCCATGCGAAGAACCGTTGCGCCCAAGTCATTGCGAGAACGTGCAGTGTGCTGTTGACCACCAACGTCTAAGCCCACCATCTTGATTAAACGTCTTTCAAGTGTGGTGTAGAGGTCTTCAATGCCGCTATCTTTGGTGAAGTCAGGGGCGATGGGATTCGCTTCGATTTCGCGGGTTGCTTTAAGGATTTTTTTGCAAACGTCGCGCGAAATGATTCCCTGCTTTTCAAGCATGAGGACGTGCGCACGATTGACTGTAAGATAGGTAAAGTAGGAAGTCTCGTAGTCAGACTTTGCCACGGGGTCACTGATGTACTTAACAACCTCTGGGGCAATCGGTTTTCTAATACGACCGCGGTTATTTTCAATAGACATATTCGTTACTCCCGAATTAGAAGACAACACTCTGCAAGAAGAAGGCAACAATTACGCAAGTCGTTGTTGCTGTCACGCAGGGAACAAGGAAGGAGTGATTAATCACGTACTTACCAATGTGTGTTGTGCCAGATTGGTCAAAGGCCATCGTTGAGATAACAACACCAGAGGTCGGTAGGAACGATGTTCCGTTGACACCAGGGTAAAGTCCAAGAAGCGTCGGAGCGGGAAGTCCGAGGGCAAATCCCAAGGGCATCAGGGCACGGACGGTTGCAGCCTGAGAGTTAAGCAACATCGAACCGAAGAAAAGCACAAAGGCAAAGAGCCAAGGCATCGACTTCACAACGTCAGCAATCTCACCCATCCAGAGGGTCTTATGTGCGAAGATGAATGTGTCTGACATCCAAGAGATACCGAAGACACAAATGACAGCAGTCATACCTGCTCTCATAATGGGGCTACTAATCGCGTTGTTAAGTTTCGGTTTGCAGACTACGAGGATGAGCCCCGCGGCAACGAACATACCAATCTGTAGGAACGTTCCCATGCCGATAGCCTTTCCACCGTCAGCTGGTGTACGTAGTGATGGGAAGATACCTGTTACAACAACGGCCGCAACGCAAAGAACGAAGATAAGAGCGGCTGTACCTGCATGAGGAGGAAGAGGAGGACGGTCTTTCTTTTCTACGGTAACCTTGATGAGACCAGCCTTTAGGCGTTCTTGATACTCGAGGTCATCCTTTAAGTCCTTTCCGTAACGGAGCATTACGGTCGAGACCACTAAGACCGCAATAAGCGTTGAAGGAATCGTGATACTTAAAATCGTCTGTAGGCCATAGTCATAGCCATTTTGTGTATATAGGCCAATTAAGGCTGCTGTACATGCAGCCACAGGAGAGGCAACAAGAGCCTGCTGTGCTGCGACACCTGAGGCAGTCATTGCACGTTCTGGGCGGATTCCAACGCCGTGAGAGACTTCATAGATAACGGGCATCAAGGACTGGGCAATGTTTGCAGTTCCCGCGAGGAAGGCAAAGAACCACGTGACGATAGGCGCAACGTAAACAATACGATTGGGATTTGCGCGAATGATTTTCTCAGCAATGCGAACCATAAAGTCAACGCCGCCCGCTGCGTCCATTACAGAAGCCGCAGTTGCCACGGCAATCATGATGAGCAGGACATCGACGGGAGCAGATCTCGGGCGAAGACCGAAAACAGTCACGAGTATGAAAAGTCCAATTCCACCCCAAATGCCTAAGCCGATACCCGTGTATCGTGAGCCAATAGCAATGACGCCAAAGACGACCACTGCCTGCAAAATGGTACTTAACATGAATACCTCCAGTTGTTTTTTTTCTATTTAGGCTTGGTGGTTTTGCTTTTTATTCTTTGGGTAGAAAACCCAAGCTAAGCATGCACCACAGGAAAGAAAGATACCCTGATTTTCTGATGTTTTTTCTTTATGCAGGTTCTGAATATTTAATATTCTGACCTTGCACAAATTCGACAAAAATGATGATTTTTTCTAGGGGGTTTCCTCTAGAGGGCGTGGGCTTTCCGAATCAACACCGCAGTTTGGGGCAGTCGAGCAAACATAAGTTGCAAGGATGTGAAAGTAGTTTCATTCCTATTAAAAGCGTTTCATATTGCTGTCTATAAGAAAAGATCTCAGAGTCAAAAAACATGAGATGAAGGCTAAAGACAATTGGAGGCTAAGCATGAGACGAGAAAAGGACTCGCTCGGGGAACTTGATGTTCCTGATGAGGCGTATTACGGCATACAAACCGTGCGATGCATGGGAAATTATCCTGTCAGCAATCACACCTATAACGAATATCCTGAGGTGACACGCGCCATTGCAGAGATTAAGAAAGCCTGTGCAATGACAAATGCCCAAATTGGTGCATTAGATTCCGTGAAAGCACAAGCGATTTGCTCTGCAGCTGACGAGGTGATTGCTGGGAAATTCGCCGGGCAATTCCCCGTTGTCATTTGGCGTAGCCAAGGCACAGGTATCAACATGAACGTCAATGAAGTGATTGCCAACCGTGCCAATGAAATTCTCACTGGGCACCGTGGTTACGACCTAGTTCACCCGAATTCTCACGTGAATATGTGCCAGTCATCCAATGATGTTTTCCCAACCGCCGAGGTGATTGTCTTTAGAAGACTACTTGTTCCATTGGTTGCAGCTGCCAAGACGCTAGAAAAAGCGCTCGAAGAAAAAGCAGTCGAATTTAAGTACGTTACACGCTTAGGGCGCACAGGCTTTCAAGATGCTGTTCCTATGACTTGGGGGCAGGTCTTTGGTGGGTGGCAAGCTTCCATCCAGCGCACTCGCATTGCCTTAGAGAGGGAAGTCGCCGCACACAACGAAGGCGTCCTTGGAGGAACTGCTGTAGGAACCGGTATGGGACAACTCCCTGGCTACGCTGAGCACATCTATGAGAATCTCTCGAAGGTCGTCTGTTTTGAGATGCACTTAGTTGAGATGCACTGGGAAGCGATTCCTGATAGTGGCGTCTTTGATGGAATGCGTAACACGGATCGGGACTTCATCATGATGGATGCTGTGAAGGCTTTAGTTTTGGGAGCGGCTCGCATTGCACATGATTTAGAGGTTTTCTCCTCAGGGCCTCGCTCTGGGATTGGAGAGGTTACTCTTAAGGCGATAGCTCCTGGAATCCTGGGATATCCTGCTGAGAGTACGCCTTACACCTCAGAGATGCTCCTAGATGTTGCAGCCGAGGTTTCTGCCGCATCCCGGATGACGCAGTTTGCGGCAACTGAAGGGCAACTCGATCATGGGTCGCAGAATTCCGCAGGATTCATTACTGCAATTGATGCGATTAAGGCTGCAACGCAGGCTATTAAGATTTTTGCTCGAAGTGCCATCACTTCTGTGAAAGTTAATACGGATGTCTGTACAAGAAATGCAGAACTTTCTACCTCACTGTCCACGATGGTCGGTAGCCTCTTCGGTTACCCCATTGGTGTAAAGGTCGCAAAACGAGCGATTCGTGAAGGAATTACCTGTAAAGAGGCGGCGTTAAAGGAAGGAGTGCTTCCAGCGGAAGTTTGTGAAGACATTTTTGATGTCAACAAATTAACAGATCGTCGTGCGATGTTGGAACTTTTCCGTAAATACGGAAGTTTCCGGAAAGTCTCTTAAGCCCTCAAGAAGTGGAGAAAGAAAATGAACGAGAATATGGAAAACCTTCTTAGTCGTACGCTTACAGACTATCCGCAATACCTTGGGGCTTTAGCCGATGTCACTATCGCAGGAGCAATTGGAAACCACGCGGTAAATCGCTTGACTGAAGATAAAGTTAAGGTAATTGAAGCCGCAGTCAAGGCTCTTAAGAGTCAGAGTGAAGTCTTTAATGGCGTTTCTGCTTATGGGGCCTTTGGCGTGAAGGCTTGGCAAGCGGTTACCGAAGAAATCTCAAAGGAAAGCGGGGTTGATTTAAGCATCGTCCGGTTTAATCAAACCGCAATCGATGCGGCCGCTACTGCAGCGGAGGTCACAGTTTTTGCTTCTTTAAGTGAAGTAGGAGAAGCGGCCGAGAAACTTGCCCTAGCCATTGAAGAAAAGGCTCGGGAATTCGCTGGTGTCGTGAAATGTGGCCGCCTAGGTTTGCAGGACGGAACACCCGTTTTTGTGAGTACTGAGCTTCTCAGTTATGCGGCATCGATTCATGAGGCGGTAGCAGAACTCACGCGGGAAAAAGAAAAGTGGACACATTCTCACTTAGGAAGTGGCTCTCTTGGAACAGGTTTCGGTATTGATCCAGAGTTTGGCGCTAAGGCGACTGAGGCTCTAGGGACGCTTGCTGGTCATATCCTTAAGAGGCCAGAGAGTCCTTATCACGCTCTTAATCAAGCGCATAAATTCTTAAGTTCTCACAACGCATTAGGGGAACTCGCTTTTGCCCTATGGAGACTCTCTAACGACTTGGAATTCTTATCCTCGGGGCCCCGCGGTGGTATTCGAGAACTGATCCTTCCTGCAATTGCTCCAGGATCTTCGATTATGCCTGGGAAGATTAACCCCACGGCCGCTGAACTTGTGAGTGCCACTAGCGACAGAGTCCTCTCAGACCACGAAGCGATGATTGGCGCTATCCATCGCAGTTGGGGCGCAAATGGAAACCTCTCTAGTCTCCCACTGCGGCTCATGCTCGATGGCGCAGATCTTCTTAAGAGAACGTGTGATGTCTTTGTCGTGAAGGTCATTTCTGGTCTGGATGTAAACAAAGACAAATGCGAAAAAGAAGCTGAGATGAGTCTTGCCTTGGGATTGGCGTTAGAGGCTACCCTTGGAAAAGAGAAAACTCTCGAAGTGATTGAAAAGGCAATCACAGAGAGGAAATCCATCAAGGATGCTGTGGTTTCTTTGGGTTACCTTGAAGAAGGGAAAGCCGCAGAGTTACTCAATATTGAAAACTTAGCAACACCCGCTTAAATTTATCCTTCGCTATTTCCGTGGCTCTGCAAGTTGTGTGTCTTTTACGAGCCACGGGAAGAGGGCATTCACTTCGGGTAGTACCCGATCTTGCATCACCTCAATTAGTGCGTTATAGACGTCTAAGTAAAGTTCCCTTGTAATCTTTTCACTTGAAACAAGATAGAGTTTACGGCTAAAGCCAGGTGGCGGAACTGCCACGGCCGTAACAGAGTCAAGTATTTCTTTGTGGTTAAGAAAGCCGACAGGACGGCTGATGAACCAGCCCATTCCTTCTGAGACTAGTTTCAATTTAAGCCCCATGTTGTCGACCATGAGGTTCCCATAAAAGTTAAGTCCTTGCGTCTTAAAGAAGTTATTGGTGAGAAGCCCTGAGCCGCTATTGGTGTAAGGCTCAATGTATGGCAGTCCCGAGAGCGAAAGCTTAGACCAAGTGAGCCCTTGCGTGAGTGTGTCGGCAAATGCCTTGGGAAGAATAACTATCGAGGGTTCTTTCATAAAAAAGAGGCGTCTGAGATTTGGAACGCTCTCTGCAGCTGAAGAAATCAAAATCACGTCAAGAACGTTGTCTGTGAGTCTCTGTAGGAGGCTATCGGAGGTTCCTGTAAGGCAAGAGATTTTTCCAACGCGTTGTGAAATTTTCCTGAGGAAACCCGGAGCAAGTGAGTAGGTGAGGCTGTCAACGAATCCTATGCGTAGTTCAGGACGAATGGCGTTTTTTCCCTGCATTGCTTTTACGGCTTCTGTGGCGCGGGAAAGCCCAGGGAGAAGTTCCCGAGCGAAGTCCCTACCAGAGGCGGTAAGGGACATGGGTCTACGTGTTCTATCAAAGAGACTTACGCCAAGGTTCTTTTCGAGAGTGGCTATTTGTCGCGAGGTAGCAGAGACCGAGAGCCCGAAGCGATCCGCTGTGGCCTTCAGGGATTTCGTTTCTCTTAAGTCTAAAGAATGAGACTCAATTTCAAAATTCAAATGCTCTCAGAAGGCACAACATTTCAATGCCGCAAAAGACACATGCACAAAAAGCAAAGATTGCACTGCATGCATTCTTTGTTCCTGCCTCTTTCAACAAATGTGACAGGTGTTACGTTCCTTAGAAAAATCCCGATTAGTTGTATAAAAAAGTTTTTATAAAAATATTATTGGAGGCTTTATGGAAACATTTCTACAGGCGGCGGTCGTCATTGGTGCAGTCCTCTGTGGCGTGCGCTTTGGCGGCATCGGCTTAGGTATCTGCGGTGGAGCAGGTTTGATGGTTTTGGTCGAAGTCTTTGGGCTTAAACCTACAAGCGCTCCTATCAGTGTTTTACTCATCATCTTGGCTGTCGTTACAGCTGCTTCAGTGATGGCTGCTGCAGGTGGCATCGATTGGATGGTTCGCATCGCTGAGAAAATCATTCGTGCGAATCCAAAGCGTATTGTCTTTGTGGCACCTCTTGTTACGTGGTTCTTTAGTTTCCTGGCAGGAACTGCGAACATCGTTCAAGCTCTGCAACCAGTCATCTATGAGGTGTCCTATGCAATGAAAATAAGACCCGAGCGTTCGATGACAACTGCGGCCATTGCAGCTCAGCAGTCTCTTGTTGCTTCCCCTGTGGCAGCCTGTACGGCAGCTCTATTGGGTTTAATCGTGACAAAGGATCCCACCATCAGTCTGGGACAAATCCTGATGGTCACGATTCCGTGCACGCTCGTAGCGGTTCTCGTTACCTCTTGCGTCATGAGTTTCTATGGTAAGGACCTCGATAAGGATCCCGAATACTTGCAACGCGTAAAGGATGGTCTTGTTCAGCCGCCGAAGCCAATTGAACATAAGGAACTTCCAAGAACAGCAGCGCTTTCCGCCCTTATCTTCGTCGGTGGCGTTGTCTTTGCTGTTATCGCAGGGTTCTTCCCTGAGATTCGCACGCCTGCTTCTGGTAAGGCCATCAATATGGGAACCTTCCTTCAAATCACAATGCTCACGGCAGCATTCTTCATTCTTATCGTCTGCAAACCGAGTGTGAAGAAGGCTTTGGAATCTTCCGTGATGCGTGCGGGTATCTCTGCAGTGATTGTGATTTTCGGCTTGGCTTGGATGGCGGATACCTTTATCTCTGCGCACAAAGCTGTGTGGATGGCTTCTCTCGGTGGGTACATCGAACAGTACCCACTGCTCTTTGCAGTCTTCTTGTTCTTCTCTTCAACGTTCCTTGCCTCACAGGCTGCCGCTGTGCGTGCTGTGATGCCTTTGGGACTCGCTCTAGGTTTGCCGCCGATTTCTTTAATTGGACTATATCCTGCGGTTAACGGAACATCCTTCTTACCGACCTGCGGACCAGTGATTTCTACAATTATGTTTGACCAATCTGGCACGACGCATATTGGTAAGTATGTGATTAATCACTCCTTTATCGTTCCCTGTGTGACAGCGACAACCACTGCAACGCTTTTGGCGTGGGGGTTAGTGAAGATTCTCTTCTAGTAGTATCACAAGCGCATCCCTCCCTTGGACGCTTGTTTTCCTCAGACTCCCGAAAGCTCGACATCAGTTAACCCTGATTAGAGCTTTTGGGAGTTTTTTGCTAAATGTGAAGTGCTTTGTACTTTTCTGTTAAGGGGTGACGTTGTAGTCTCGAAACTCTTGGAGTTTTGGCGTGAAGAGGGTTAGAAAATCAATGAACTTTTCCCATTGCAGAGGGTAGGCATTACTTCCATCTACTCGGTAGGTTTTGCCATTTGTCTCGTATGTCAATTCCCATTGTGTTCCATCGAGGATGGGGGCGAAGTAACTAGATTGCCAAGTATGAACTTTCAAAGCTTCCCATAGAGAGAAAATTTGATGGGGTTTTAAAAGGGGAGCAACACAGTTCTTTATCGTGTCGATTGAAGATGCTTTATCAAAACTTGATGCCTTTATTTTTTTAACAAAAGTTTTGAGAGAAATTTCGCCTACTTCAAAGGCGACTTCGAGACTTTTGGTGTAGGAGCTTTCAGCGAGAGAGGAACTACCACGATAATAGACACAAGCGATTTCGTTGTTTTTGTACCAAACCCATAGGATAGTTTCACCGTTAAAGAATCCGCCAATGACAAATTTAAACTTCTGAAAATCTTTTGAAACTGGCCTCATGGGGGTTCTCCTTTAATGCGGTTGCTGGCTAGGCAAGAAGTTGTGTTCGTGATTAGATATAGTCAATGTGCTAAGAAGTCAATTTTCAAAGGAGATTTTACCCATTGCGTGTACCGCTTCTATAAGGAAAAGAGAGGGGGAGAGTCTCCCTCAGTAAAAGGAGAGGGGGCCACAAGGAAGCATTTGGGATTACAGATAATTTAAGGGCTACTAAGCGGTAAACACCTAGTAGCCCAATTAATACCATCTCGCTCATTAGAGCGAAGAAAGCTTTTTAGAAGAAGACAACCTTGCTGATGAGGTAGCCCACAACCGTACCAACCACAACGAAGACGACGCCAGGCCGCAGATAGGAGTGATTGACGACGTAGCTGCCGAGTTTCGTGGTACCCGTTCTATCGAAGGCTGTGCAACCAATCTGAGCACCACCTGGGATGATGAAGTCCCCATAGCAGCAAGCCCAAGTACCAACGAGGAATTCTGGCGAGAAACCAAACTTCAAGCCGAGCGGAATCATAATCGTCGTCGTCACTGTGGGCGAGAAGATAATTGAACTCATAAAGAAGGCAATCACACAGAACAGGAAGGGATATTCGGTAGCCATTCCCGAGAAGAATTCCATTAAGACCTTGGTGTTCGTATCAAAGAATGTGTTTGTACACCAAGCAATACCAAAGACAGCGACAACACCGACCAATCCTGCACGGAACACGGAGCCACTTGCAAACTTATAGGAAGGAACCTTGCAGAAAAGAATAATGAAGCATCCAGTGGCAAGCATTACCATCTGAATGAGGTTAGGAATCGAGAGAAGTTTTGTAGCACCCTTTACAACAAAACTCGGGCGAAGTCCCGGGACTGAGGCGATGATGATAGAAACCGCAATGCCCGCTAGGAAGATTGCAATAGCGCGTTTCGCATAGGGTTCAGCGGTAAAGGTCTTCCCTTCAGTATAGGTGGCAAGCTCAACGTATTCGCCATTCTTTACGCGACGTTGGAACTCTGGATCTTTTTCAAGCGGGGCACCACGCCAGTAGACAGAGAGCGACGTTGCAAGAGTAGCAATGATGTAGGTTGGGATAGAAACCGCAAGGATTTGCACTAGGCCAATGTCGTAGCCAGCCATGATGCCAACCATTGCTGCCATAGCCGCTGACATTGGGGATGCCATAACGCCGATACCTGCACAAATGACAGACGCGGCAATGGCTCTCTCGGGACGAACCTTAACGCTTGCTGCCACTTCAGCGATCACAGGATAAATGGAGAAAGCAACGTAAGAAGTGCCAACGAGAATCACAAATAAGCCACAAACCAGAGGGCCTGTGACCACAATCGCCCGAGGACAGAGACGGAGAAGCTTCTCAGCCCAGTGAACGAGAAGGTCGAGACCGCCCGTGCCTTGCAGGATTGACGTGCAAGCGATAACAGCGATAATGATTAACAGTGCGGAAATCGGGGGCTCTCCTGGAGCGCAACCGAGCCCTAGAACGAGTAAACAGACGCCTAAGCCGCCCGTTGCGCCAAGGCCTACACCTCCCAATCTGCCACCAATAGCCACACAGACCATCACGATGGCAAATTGCATCCAAAACATGGCATCCATGAGTAATACTCCTTTGAAGCGGCTTTAAAGTTGCCGCTTTTTTATTTTTAAAAAGGCAAAATAATGAATATGTCGACAATATGAAAAGAGAGGCGAATTTTCCGCTCCCCATACTCTTTTGTCAATTTACTAGTGTTCTATGAGATAAAGCATCTCGTCGCGAAGCATGCGAGATAGGGTCTCGGCGAGCCTTCTTGCGTCTCCGATACGAAGCGATTTCAGCACCTCTCTATCCGCATCGACTGCATCTTCAATCATCTTGGGATCGAATTCCTTTAAGTCTTTTAAGTAACCCTGCCAAACTTTTTCTAATGCAAGTGCACAGACCTCTAGGACACGATTGCCTGAAGCCTTATAGAGTGTTTCTTGAAACTCTTGATGGAAGGAAAGCACTGCGGATTTCGCAAGCATTGCTCCTTCCATTTGTGAGAGTAGCTTGTCGAGTGTCCCAAGGCAAGCAGGGGTTGCTCGCATTGCAACGAGTGGTGCCATTTCATTGGCAAGTGCGATACGGGACTCCAAAAATTCCCGTAGATCAAAGCCAGCGAGAGAAAATTGGGTTCCGAAGTTCTCTGCGAGTTTTCCAGTGGAAACGTTATCTAGAGTTAATCCTCGTTTCTGAGCTCGGGTAATGACTCCCATCTGTGAGAGTTTGTCGAGAACGAGCCGCACGCGGTAGCGTGAAACTTGAAAGCGCTTTGCAAGTTCGGTTTCCGTATCCATCTTATCGCCCCTACGGGCTTGAAAGATTAGGAAATTGTGAATATCAGTAAGTAGCGCGTCGTCGTTTGTGTTTGTCATAGTGTACTTAGTTTGTATCTCCTACTAGCGACACATGAAGCTCATAGGAGGGATTTACAGAGTGCCTCAACTTATAAAGATAGGATGGCTTTTACTTTTGTCGGCATTTTATTCTTATTTCGTTAAAGAAAGCAAGAAGGCTTGAATTTCAAAGATTTTTTACCCTTAATCTTTTGTATTTATTTGTTTCAAAGAAAGTTTCCCTTTCGAAAACTTCAGGGCAAATCCTGGTGATGAATGATTTTTAAGCATGTTTTTGGTGTTTTTTGTAAAACTCACCATATTTTGGAACATATTGCGCCACTAAATCGACAATATTTTTGAAATTGTCGACAAATAAGAATAATATGTCGGCAATAACCCAACATAAGGAGGAATGGGCGATGCCCCAAAATGAAAGTAAAAGTCGAAGTGGTCGCTTCGATTTGCCCGCAAATAAACTCGTTGAAAAGTTCAACGCCACAATCATGATCGAGCAGCGTTGCTGCCCGTTTGATGTCCGAAATTCCCAGGCGCACGCAGAGATGCTTGCCCGTCAGGGAATCATCCCCAAGGTTGATGCCGCAAAGATTATCGATGGCTTGGCTGCTGTCGGAGAGGAAATCCGTGCGGGGAATTTTGTCTTCTCTGTCGTGGACGAAGATATTCACATGGCAATCGAAAAGCGCATGACTGAGATTGTTGGTCCTGCCGGCGGAAGACTACACACTGGAAGAAGCCGCAATGACCAGACAGCCACGACAATGAAGATGTGGACCCGTGCTGCATGCAAAGATGCCGCTAAGGCGATCCGTGACCTTCAGAGTGAAATCCTAAAAAAAGCAGGAGCCACAACGGAAGTCATCATGCCTGGGTTTACCCATATGCAAACTGGGCAGCCCATCGTCTTTGCGCACTGGATTATGGCTTTCTTCTGGATGCTTGAGCGTGACTTCACTCGTTTCGAGGATCTCTTCAAGAGAGCAGGGCGTTGCCCCTTGGGCTCTGCCGCTCTCGCTGGGACAGACTTCCCCATCGATCGTGAATTCACTGCAATGAAACTAGGATTTGACCGCCCAACGGAAAATTCCATTGATTCTGTTTCCGATCGTGACCACATCGCAGAATTTAATGCTGCTGCGGCTCTCTGCTACGCGCATTTGAGTCGCCTCTGTGAAGAACTCGTAATGATGAGTTCTCAGGAGTTTCACTTCATTGAACTAAGTGATGACTTCTGCACGGGTAGTTCCATCATGCCGCAAAAGAAAAATCCCGATATTGCAGAGAAGATTCGCGGTAAGACAGGTCGCGTCTACGGAAACCTCCAAGCGATTCTCACAATCCTTAAGGGAATTCCGCTTGCCTACGACACAGACCTTTCGGAAGATAAAGAGACGATTTTCGATTCCTTTGACACGCTTCTTGACTCCCTTAATATCCTCACCCCCATGATTGAAAAGATGCAAGTGAACGCTGAGGTGATGCGCCGCGCAACCGATATGGGTTATGCCAACGCAACAGACCTTGCTGACTATCTTGCGAAGAAGGGCATCCCCTTCCGTGAGGCACATCACATCGTAGGTCAAATGGTCAATTACGCCATTAAGAAGGCAAAACGCTTAGATGACTTCACGATCGAAGAGTACCGCAGCTTCTCCGAGAAGATTGAAGAAGACATCCGTGAGGAAATTAAACTAGAAACCTGTGTGGCGGCTCGTAAGTCTTACGGCGGCACGGCTCCTGAGGCTGTAAGAGTGCAACTTAAGGAAGCTGAGGTAGTCCTTAATCGCGAGGCGACATTCCTCTAAAACTAATCCATCACTTTTCTTAAATAAACATTGCATTTTCCAAAGAGGCGTTTCTTTTTCTAACGCCTCTTCGGTGGGCTTTTTTTCGTAAATTTTCGAGGTTTTACTATGGAAACCGATATTAATTTTTGGATGCAACTTTTAGTGTGCGCCTTCTGTATCGGCCTTGGTGGCAGATTCGGTGGCGTGGGCCTTGGTGCCGCTGGCGGCCTGGGCGTCTGTATTTTGGTGCTCTTCTACGGCTTAAAGCCGAGTTCTCCACCAGTGTCAACAATCCTTATTATCGTTGCCGTGATTGCCTGCACGTCTATTTTGCAGGGAGCAGGGGGCTTGGATCTCTTGGTGCGCGCCGCTGAGTGGATGTTGCGAAGGAAGCCAGAGGCAATTACCTTTGTTGCGCCCTTTGTCTGTTCTCTCTTTGTGATTTTTGTGGGCACCGCTTATGTCGCCTTTGCGGTTTATCCAGTTGTAGCTGAAGTCGCAACTCAGGCAAAAGTTCGCCCTGAGAGACCTATTGCAGCATCTGTGATTTCCGCTGGTATCGCTGTTGTCGCTAGTCCCATGAGCGCAGCAACAGCGGCTCTCGTTGCAGCTTTGTCTCCGTATGACGTTTCTCTTATGGGAATTCTTGCGATTTCCGTTCCTGCCTTTATCTTTGCTACGCTTTGCACTTGCCTTTCTGTCTATTGGAAGGGAACGGATCTTGAAAACGACCCAGAATTTAAGAGACGTGTCGCCAATGGGGATTTCAAGGATCTCTATCTAAAGAAGGCGGAAAAAGAAAGCCCTGCCTCTAAGGTCGATAAGAAGGTTCTTCTCTCTGTCATCATCTTTGGCCTTGGCGTTGCAACCGTCCTTCTCTTTGGTTCCTGCAAGTCGCTACTTCCTGTTTGGCAGGTTGGAAGCAAGGTTTCGAAGCTTCCCATCCCGAGCTTAATTCAGATGGTAATGCTCGCCTGCGGCCTTGTGATCATCATCGCCTGCAAGGTTCCGAGCAATAAGTTCGCGGATGGCTCAGTCTTCCGCGCTGGTCTCATCGGTGTTGTCGGTGTCTTTGGTGTCTCTTGGCTCACAGGTACGTTCTTTGATGCCTACGATTCGCAGTTCATCGCACTCTTTAAGTCCATGGCTGAATCCACACCGCTTCTCTTCGGTCTCGTGCTCTTTTTCTTCTCCGCGGTGATTTTGAGCCCTTCGGCTACGGTCGTTGCCTTGATGCCAATTGGGGCGGCAATCGGTATTGATCCGCTTTTCCTTGTGGCCCTGTATCCGTGCACCTGCGGCGATTTCATCATCCCTGGTGGCGCACAGATTGGGTGCTGCTCCTTTGATAGAACGGGCACTACACACCTCGGTTCCTGGGTTGTCAATCACTCGTATATCATTCCAGGCATCGTGCACATTGTCACGGGAACGGCGGCTGGCTGTTTACTCTACGGAGTCTTTTGCTAAGATCGTTTTACCTTGACTGTGTAATACACTTGATTGTCATGCTGAGAATGCCTTCTTGGCATGACAATTTGTTAACTAGGACGGATTTCGATGACTGAATTTAAGAGCCTTACGCTTGCGCGGTTTTGCGTAGAAAGTAATTACGAGGACATCCCAAAAGAAATTGCAGAGAAGACACTCGTACACATTGTGGATTCTATTGCCGCAGGCGTTGCAGGAGCAATCTCAGCGGAAGCTGCAATTATGCGGAAAACACTGCCTGAGGTTTTTCCTGAAGGGTGTTCCGCGCGCATTTGGGGTGCGGAGAGAAAACTCTGGGCACCAAATGCAGCACTCATTAACGGTACAGCGAGCCACGCTTTTGAACTCGATGACACGGGTGGTTGCGACCACTCAGGGGCGGTTGTGCTTCCTGCCGCTATAGCCGCCGCAGAAATTGCTGGGAAACCCATTTCTGGTAAAGACTTTATTGCAGCTGTTGCGATTGGCTACGACGTGGCACGGCGCCCGTTGGAAGCCTGTGGTGCGTATGAACCACATAACAAGGCAGGATTTCACTCTACTGGTACCTGCGGACCCTTTGGAGCTGCAGCTGCGGCTGCGAAAATCTTAGGCCTAGACGTTCATCAAACCGAGATGGCTCTTGGCATTGCCTCCTCATTCTCAGCGGGCCTCTGGGCCTGCGTGCACGATGGTGCGATGAATAAGAGACTTCACTCGGGGCACGCCGCTTACGGTGGCGTTATGAGCGCGCTTCTTGCGAAGAATGGTTTCACGGGGCCTGAGCAGATTTTTGAAGAGGTTTGGGGCGGTTTCAATCATAGTTTTGCACCGACTTCTTCTGTCCCAGAGGCCTACACACGGGAACTCGGAACAAATTGGCGTATTAGAAGAGTTTCTATTAAACCTCACGCTTCTTGCCGCTCGACACACTCGGTTATCGATGCCTTCGATATTTTGAGATCTCGTTACGCGATTAAGGCCGAAGAGATTGAAAAACTCATTGTGACAATTAATCCCTTTGTCTACGGGATGTGTGGCCACAAGGCGAATGCTCCGATGACACGAGCCCAACTTTCGATTCCGTATTCTCTTTCTGCTGACATTATTTACGGAGATGCCTCTCTTGCTTCCTTCTCAAAGAAGTGCCGAGAGAATCCGCTGGTCTCGCAGATGATGGACAGAATCGAATTTGTCGTTGATAAGTCTCAGGCCGATGACGAGGAGCCTACCCTTGATGTCATCCTCCACGATGGCAGAAAACTTCGTGAACACGTGGCAATCCCGCTTGGAGACCCTAGAAATCCTGTTTCGGAAGAGGGGCTAAAGAAGAAGTTCTTCTCGAGTGTTTCTATGGTTCTTCCAGAGGAAAACACGGAGGAACTTTACCAGGCACTAAAACGCTTAACTGAAGTTCACGACTTCACCCGTGAGATAGCTCCGCTTCTTTCTTCAGCGGACGCGAATTTGAAGCTTTTCGCAGAAAGATAGGTTTGCGTTAGGTACTCCTTTAGGGCTTCTTTCGCATCGCTTTAATCAGTAAACCGATTCCAGAACCTAGTTGGTCTTCTAGGTTCTGGACATCTTCGGACCAAAAGGAAACGTTTTTCAGCGCAGTGTCGATGTGATTAACTAAAAGTTCCAAGGGAATTTTCGACTTATTGTATGAAGTTCCGTACAGTGTTTTTAAAACTTTCCTAAGTTCGCTTTCTGCATAAGTCATCGCGGACTTTGATGAAGACAGTTTTTTTATTTGCGGGCATTTTCTCTTTGTCGATGTGATTGGCCTTCGAGAAATGCAGTAGAAACTAGAACTCAATGCACGGATTTGTCACTACAAGTTCATAGCCAAGACGTCTGCATTCAAGGCAAAAGGCTTTGTAGTTTTCCTTTTTCCAACTATGTGCATCGCGATCCACGATGAGGGCAATTGTGTCGATTTCTTTGTCGTAGAGAATAGCTTTTTCTTCGATTAAGTCACTTAAAGATTCTTTAAGAAAGTAGGTGCCGAATACCGATGATGCAAATTCGATGATGCGGCTCTAGAAAGTTCTTAAGAGTCGTATAGTCAAAACTGACGTTGCCTGAAAAAGGTTGACAGTTTTTTGCTAGTTTGACTGCCTAAGTTGAGAGTTTTCACTAGTTTGACGGATTAAGTTGATAGACAAACTATCTTTCGACTGATTCACTTAAAAGAAGGTTTTTTGGTGAGGGCAAAGAAGAGGGCGAACAAACCTAGGAACGGCGGGAGGTATATAACAGATTCCTTAGAGATTCGACCTGCCAAAACCTCCTTCTCTACCTTGAACCTCCTCCCCTAAGTAAAACGATTATTTTTTTAAAACTTTCGTTTCACCGTAGACGAGAACAAGGATTGCAACAAAGATACAGGTAATCCCTGCTACAGTCTTAAAACTACACGGCTCTCCCAAGGCAAGGATTCCAAGAAGAGCTGCCCCCATAGGTTCTGCTAGACAAAGTGTTGAGGCTGTTGCCGCGGCAGTGGTTTTAAGCCCCGCGACAAGAAGAGAAAATGCACAGGCTGCTGTCACGATCCCAAGACTTGCAGTCACTGCGAAGCCAGGCGCTGTGAAGACCCACGCCACGGGGTTAAAAAGGAAGAAGGGCAACAATCCAACACCCACAATCGCCATAATGAACATCATGCTTTCTTCTGCCGTGTGGTGTTCAGTTAAAGGTTTTGCTACGGCAATTTCCACGGCGTAACAGACGCCAGCAAGGATGGGTAGCAGTAGGTCACTTGGTGCGAAGTTAAGATTATCTGTTGCGTTTATGAGAACTAAACCTGCGATTGCAATGAGTGTTGCTGGATACCAAAAAAGCCCAGGAGTTTTCTTTTCAAAGACCCAACTAATTAAACCTGAGGCAATCGGTGTTACACCAATTGAAACAACCGTTCCTACAGCGACACCTACAACAAGAAGAGAATTAAAGAAAACAATCTGAAAAGCCCAAAGGGCAAAGGCATAGAGAGCGACATTCTTCATGGGCCACCCTCGCAGATTGAGTTTTCTGCCGCGAAGAATCGAGTAAAGAAAGAGAGCAGCTGCGCCAATTAACATACGGCAACCCGCCACTACATAGGGAGTGGCATCGGCGGGTGCTATGGCCTGTAGAAATCCGCTTGTAGAAAAACATAGGGATCCTGCTAAGACAAGCAACGGACCACGGAGCGATGAAGAATTTTCTGCCATGTGAGCTCTCTACTAATCGTACAAAGTATATTTTGAACCAAAAGCCCTTAAAGATCGCAAGCCGCCCCTTTTTAAGAGAAAGAGGGAAAAGGAGGAGCAACTGCGACCTTAAGGGTTAATTAAGAAGCCATTTTCACTAGACGCGACGTAGTGTCTTGTACTTCTTAAATAGGGCTTCCATCTTCTCAGGATTTGTCATCGCGTTGACATCGAAAAGCTCTTCGACGACTTCATCAGGGAGAAGCCCGCTGCGTTTTGCTGCTTCCTTACAGGTGATGTTTTCATCAATGGCAAGGTGAGCAATCTTTGTACCAACTTCATAGCCAAAGAGGGTGCTTACCATCGTGGCCAAGGAGGTCGACATCTCTGTCATCTCACGGCAGTGTTCACGGTTAGCGGTGATGCCATCGATACACTTCTCGGCGAAAACTTTCATCGAACGACTCAGAAGATCACAGGACTCGATAAAGCTCTTCACAGGGATACCAGAAGAGGTCCCGAGCTCAAGCCAGCCAGAGAGTACTCCCGTGACAAGGGCTGCCTGGTTGGCGCAGACACGGTCTGTGGAAAGGAAGACCATCTCAGGGATTACGGGGTTCACCTTCCCGGGCATGATGGAGCTCCCAGGGGCAACAGCAGGAAGATTAATTTCCCCGATGCCAGTCCGTGGGCCGCTAGCGAGAAGTCGCAAGTCACGGGCAATCTTCCAGACAAGTGTCGCTAGGGCTTCAACGTGCGCGTGGGCGATAACGATGCCGTCGGTAGCCATCATGCCATCGAAGAGATCTTCTTCGGTTTCAATTGGGCGCCCGCAGACTTCTGTTAAGTGCTTGGCGATGACTTGACGGAACCCCGGCAGGCAACTCATACCCGTACCAACCGCAGTACCGCCTAGGCAAGACTTATTCCAGTGCTCGCGTTCAACAATGAGGCGCTTTAAGAGACGGCCCGTTGCGTGCGCAAAGGCACCGAACTCCTGCCCAAGGGTAAGAGGCACGGCATCCTGTAAGCACGTACGACCCATCTTAATGACATCAGCAAATTCAGCCTGTTTAGCCGCAAGAGACTTCTCTAAGATCTTCGTTGCTTCGATGACCTTACCGAGTTCTTCGTAGATCACCATCTCTTTAGCCGTTGGCACGAGGTCATTTGTCGATTGGCACATGTTGACGTGGGTATTCGGGTGAATCGGACCCACTTTCGAGCCTGTCATCAGTTCATTTGCCCGGTGGGCAATGACTTCATTTACGATCATGTTTGTCGGTGTTCCCGAGCCGCGATAGATGTTGACGATGAATTCGCCTTTCATCTTTCCTTCGATAATCTCGCGCGCCGCGGCTTCGATAAAGCGCGCTTTCTCGGGATCCAAAGCGCCAATTTCAACGTTTGCACGTGCGCAGGCAATCTTGCAGAGAGCAACCGAGCGGATGTAGCTTGGATAGTCATCTAAGGTTTTCGGCCCTACATCAAAAGCGCGGCGATTCCTCTCGGAAACAATTCCGTAGTAAGCCTTGGCGGGAATCTCGAGTTCTCCGAGCCCGTCGTGTTCAATTCGCATATCAGACATTCTTATTCCTCCTTCCCGATTAGTCGATTGTGCGCAGTTTCCCGTACTTGGCAAACATCGCGACGGTGTCTTTGCGGTGCGCAAGTTTCTTCACATCAAAGATTTCTTCAGCAACCTCTGGGGCGATGAGTTTCTCGCGTAGGGCCGCTTCCTTGCAGCTAATTCCTTCCCTGTAGGCAATCTTTGCAATCTTCGTGCCGATGGGGTAGCCAAAGAGGGCACTTACCATCGTCGCATTCGACGTGGAAAGCTCGGCATTCCTTCGGGCTTTCTCGCGGTTGATACCGATTCCCTTTAGGCATAGGTCTGTAAAGAGCCTAAAGCCTTTCTCAATCAGTTCAAGCGATTCCATCGCACCTAAGAAGGAGGCGCAGGTGCTCGAGCAGAGGTCAAGTTCTGACTCGTTAATCGTAAGCGTTGCAACGTGCTCGTGACCGATGACAGACTGCATAATCTGCAGCAGAAGTTCTGGCATGTAGGGATTAAGTTTCCCCGGCATGATTGAGCTTCCCGGAGCAATCGAGGGAAGAATGAATTCTCCGATACCCGTGCGCGGACCCGAGGAGAAGATATAAAGGTCGTTACCAATCTTGCCACCTGCACAGGCAATCGCCTTTAAGACGCTTAGGAGCATCATGAGTCCGTCGTTATTCGCAGATCCATCAAAGAGGGCACTGTCTTCGATGACTTCTCCGGCCATCTTCACCTGACGCATTTCAAAACCAACGACATTACTTAAGTTCTTATAGATTGCCTCGTGGTAGCCTGGCATCTGACCGATACCCGTGCCTAAGACTGTTGCGCCAAGAATCGTCTCTTGGAATTCAGGCCGCATCTTCTCTAAGCGAATGCGGTTTCTCTGCATCATCGCGTGCCAGCCACCAAAGACTTGACCAAAGGTCATCGGGACGGCATCCTGCATGCATGTTCTTCCTAAGCGAACGTCGTCTTTAAATTCAATGGCTTTTTCCGCGAGAGCCTTTTCCATATAGCGAATGGCATCAAGCGTTTTACCAATCATGCGGTAAAGGACGATGGCTTCTGCTGTCGGATAGGTGTCGTTACTTGACTGGCACATATTGACATGGGTATTGGGGTGAACAGCGTCGTAGCCCTTGTGTCCCGTGAGGATTTCATTTGCACGGTTCGCAATTACCTCATTGACGTTCATGTTGACGCCTGTGCCGTGACTGCGCCAAATGTTGATAGGGAATTGATCTGCGAATTTGCCTGCGATGATTTCATCAGCGGCTTCGCAGATTGCCTTCGCTTTCTCTTTATCAAGAGCGCCGATTTCGGCATTTGTGATTGCGCATGCTTTCTTTACTTCAGCTACTGCACGAATCACTTCAGGTAGTTCGTTAAAACTGTGATCGGTTACATCGTAGTTGGCCGCACAACGTACGGTCTGAATCCCATAGTAAGCCTCATCAGGGACGGGAAGATCACCGAGGGCATCATGTTCGATTCGCATCGTGGTATTTCTCCATTAAAAATTTTTGGTTCCGTTTAGAAGACAATGCTTGCAAGAGCAAATCCGATTGCCACTGAACTCAAACAGGTCACAAAGCCTGGCCGTTGGTAACTGTGATTTAGGACGTATTTGCCGATGTGTGTTGTTCCAGAGCGGTCAAACGTGAGAGCACTAATCGCAGATCCCGTGGCAGGGAAGAAGAAGAGGCCATTAACGGCGGGTGCCATCGCAACAAGACTTGCAACTGGTAGACCGAGAGAGGCGCCAATTGGCATAAGAGAACTCGTTGTTGCACCTTGGCTTAGGAGTAGAGCACTCATACCAAAGAGTACGATACCGAAGAGCCAGGGATAGGCCTGCACGGTGCCGCCGAGGTTAGCGATAAATTCTGCCTTGTGCGCAAGGAAGAAGGTGTCTGTCATCCAAGCGATACCGAAGATGGCGATAACGCCAGTCATGCCCGCTGTGAAAACTCCAGACTTTGCAATCTTCCCCGGGGCGATGTTGCAGGTAAGAACCATCAGGAAGGATGCGGCAAAGGCAATCATCTCAATTGCGTTAGGAATGGAGAGACGGACAAGTTTCCCATTGACATTCCACGTGGGCATCAAACCCTTGAAACTACCCAAGAGAACAATCAAGGCAACGGCAATGCCAAAGATTGTGACCGAGAGTTTTGCTTCGCGTGTCGGGACATAGGCAGGGCGATTTGCATTATGGGTAAGTTCCCCAGCGGCGAGGCGCCGTTGGAATTCGGGATCTTTTTCAAGCTCCACACCACGCTTGTAGACACTGAAGGCTCCCAACATGCAGCCGATGAAAATAGAGGGAATAGCAACGAGCATGATTTGCCCGAGGGTGACGCCGTGCACCGCAAGGACTCCTAAGAGCGCTGCCGTGGAGGCCGAGACCGGAGAGGCGGAGATGCCGTGCTGGCTAGCGACCATCGCTATGGACATCGGTCTTTCAACGCGGATGTTTGCTTCGAGAGCAACTTCTGAAATCACCGGATAGATGGCCATCGCAACATAACTCGTACCTGTGAACATCGTAAAGATGAATGTCACAATCGGGGCCATGACTGTGATGCGGTTGGGGTTGCTGCGAAGAATCTTCTCGGCGACAGAGACTAAGAGATCTAAGCCTCCCGCGCACTGTAGCGTTGCTGCCATCGCAGAAACCGCTGTGATGATGAGAAGGACGTTAATCGGGGGTGAACTCGGACGAAGCCCGAAGATAAAGACCAAGATAATGAGACCAACGCCGCCAGCAAAGCCCATGGCAACGCCGTTCTTTCTTGCACCAATCATGATGCAGGCAAGAATCACTAAACCTTCTAGCCAAAGCATTTTTTCCTCCAAAATTGTTTTTATGAGTGAGTGTTTTCTTCTTGCGAGGGCGATAAGGACGCGTTTGTGAGCCCCCGAAGAAATCTCGGGCAATGTAAAGTTACGAGGAAGTTTCTCCCAAGAGGGTTTTGATTTTTGGAATACAAAATATTTGTTTTAGGAATGGTTAAGGGGAATTTGCGAGCCTTGCCGTGATAATGCGAAACTAGGTGGTATTGCGTTATCGATTCCTAAGCAGGAGCGAAAAAAGATGGGCTCAAGACCGATGCGCGATAAAGGCATCATCGATGCAGATGCCGCTCTCTTTCTTATGCTTTTTGAGTCTCAGAATTTCTCTAAGACCGCTAGAGAAATCGGGCAAACACAGTCCTCGGTATCGCGCCGCATCGTAGAGTTTGAAAGAAAGCTTGGCATCACACTTTTCGATCGAACCGTGCGGCCCATCGCACCGACCCTGGAAGGAAAGGCACTTTACCGAGAACTATGTCGCTACACTGAGGCGCTCGATGAGGCTATTGGTCACCTAAAACTTAAGAATGCCATTAATCCAGAGATTCGCTTAGGCTGTGTTGAGAGTCTTTCTCTTGACCTTGTTCCCCCAGTTATCGAGCGCTTGATGCCCGTGACGTCTCGCGTTCTTCAAGTCACTGCGACTTCAAACCTACTCTTAAAGCATCTTTTAGAACATAAGCTTGACATCATCATTTCAAGTGATCTTTTCCCTGGAATCCAAGGGCTTAACCGTAGGTTGCTCTTTCGAGAGCCTTCGCTACTCGTTTTACCCGAAGCAATGGCTAAGGGAAAGAAAACTCCATGGACTTGGAATGATTTGCAGTTTTGCGGGAAGCCTTGCATCTACTACTACCATGAAAGCGGAGGAGGGAGACTTAATGAGACCTACCTTTCTTCACACCTCTTGACGCTTCCGAATAAATTGGAAGTTGATTCCAACACTATCATGGTGACACTTATCCGTAATAACCTCGGGTGGACAATCACACGTCCTTCGACAATCCTTCAGACGCGGTCTCTCGCTGACGGCGTCGTTGCGGTGCCGATGCCTGAACCCGTGCTATTCCGGGATTTGGTGCTCATTAGCGATAAGTCTGAGGACAAACGGCTCGTTGATGCTTGCTACAAAGCGGTGATGGATGTTTTGCGTGAAATCGTTATTCCTGGACTTGTGAGGAAAGCACCTTGGTTAGCCGAGAGTATTCACCTTTACCAGGCAGAGGATAAGAATTAACGCCATTTTGGGATTTTGCCTCGATTCTTCGGGCAAATTACCGTGAAATTCTGTATGATGCGGGGTCTGCGTTTTTGAAAACTTGAAAACGTTGTGGAGAAGTGGCCGAGTGGCTGAAGGCACGCCCCTGCTAAGGGCGCAGATCAACATATACTGGTCTCGAGGGTTCGAATCCCTCCTTCTCCGCCAAT
>CAVLDT010000003.1:30135-90945 GCA_963661915.1 Duodenibacillus sp. | reverse complement strand
TCCTCTTTGAAGATGACGGCATTATTCAGGCAATTTCACCCGGTGATGCGGTCTTAGGAAACATACTTTGTTTCCGAGCGTTTCTCATTTTTTTTAAGGAATTCTCCTAGAGAAGGTTTACGTTTTCTTGCCACAGTCTTTTGAATTCTCGAAATTTCGCATTCGGAAAATAAGCAAAGAAAGGCGTTTATGATTACTATCCTACACGTGCGAAAAAAGCGAAAGCGATTTGTCGCAAAAAGAAACTCAGGGAACAACAAAAACGCGCCCTAGATTGGCGCATAGGATAAAAGAACATGAGTAACAGCGCTGCAGTCAAAAATCAAAGCCTTCAGGATCCCTTCCTTAACACGCTTAGGAAAGAACACGTTCCTGTCTCGGTTTACCTCGTCAACGGCATTAAACTTCAGGGCCAAGTTATCGCCTTCGATCAGTATGTCGTGATGCTTCGCAATACACTTACACAAATGGTCTACAAGCACGCAATTAGCACGATTGTCCCATCGCGCGCTATCGACCTCGATTCTTCAACGGAAGCGTAATTTGACCAAATTCCGCTACGAGAGCGCCAAAGAGCGCATCTTGCCACGGGCACTTATTGTGTCCGTGGCTTTGGGTCGCAATCCGTTTTTCGATAACGGAGAAGAAATCACAGAGTTGGCTCGCTCCGATGCTCTTGATGTTGTAGGCCTTCTTCGCGCAAGGCGTGATAAGCCAGACCCAGCAACGTTACTGGGTTCTGGGAAAGTTGAAGAAATCCGTAATCTCGCAAAGTCTACCCAGGCAGATGTTGTGATTTTTGATGCCGCTTTGAGTCCTGCGCAGGAAAGAAATCTCGCACGCTCCATCGAAGTGGGTGTTATGGATAGAACGGAGTTGATTCTTTCCATTTTCGAACGACGTGCTAAGGGCGGGGAAGGGCGCTTGCAGGTTGAACTAGCTCGGCTCGAGCACCTCGCCACGCGTCTTGTTCGAGGCTGGACGCATCTTGAGAGACAGCGCGGTGGCCTTGGGAAAACCGGGGGCCCTGGTGAGAAGCAAATTGAAATCGACCGCCGGCTCATCGGTGCTCGAGTGAAGCAACTTCGGTCGCAGTTAAAGAAGCTCGAGCGACAGCGTGACACAAGGCGCAAAGGGAGAACTTTCGGTAAGACTCTCACCGTGAGTCTTGTCGGTTACACAAACGCGGGGAAATCGACGCTTTTCAATACGCTCACACGGTCAGGTGTTTATGCGGCGAATCAACTTTTTGCAACGCTTGACACGACGGCACGTCGTTGTTGGCTTAAAGAGGGTGAAGAAATCGTCTTAAGCGATACGGTAGGGTTCATCCGAGGGCTCCCCCATCAACTGATAGATGCCTTTAAATCTACGCTAGAAGAAACCGTTCAAGCCGATGTCCTTCTTCACGTTGTGGACTCTTCGAGCGTAAACCGCGAAGAACAGATGGAGTCGGTACGCACAGTTTTAGAAGAAATTGGCGCAGCAGAGATTCCCGTCGTGACGGTTTTCAATAAGATTGACGTTTCAGGTCACGAAGCAAGTCTTCTTCGGGCTGAAGAGACGGGACGCGTGAAGTCTGTCTTTTTAAGTGCCATGACGGGAGATGGCCTTAATCTTTTACGCGAGGCCCTTTTAAGCTACGCAGAAGAAAAGCGCGAAAGAGAAAGGCGTCTTTTGGAGCCGAGCGAGGAAGAGGATTTCTCCCTTTAGTTAGCGCTGAAGCGGCAGGATTGATACGTGCCGTAAGAACTCAGGGGAAAGTTTTCTCAGTTGCTCTGTGATATAGGTTTCAAAAATCTTCTGCGAGAGTTCTGCTAGCCAATGAATTTCTGCGGAAAATGCGGGATTTCCCAAAACCCATGTACGCCGACTAAAACGGTATCGCTTAGGTAGCGGCGCCCAGTTGACGGCTTTCGCAAAGGGACCTCCACTTAAGAGGTTTGTTGCTGGCAGTAGCGTCCACCCCTGCGCTTGATCGACGAGGCCAACGAGGCAGTAACTTGAACTTGTCTGAATACGAGACCGCGGTTGCACATTTACAGAATGCAAAAATTCATCAACGGTCGCCCTGTCTTGACTTGCGCTCGTGTAGGAAACATAAGGATAAATAGAAGCGGCCGCCCGCAAATCTTCAAGACTACGAATGCTAGGAATATTTGAGGCACTGACGAAAAGAAATTCTTCTTCAAATACGGGTATGCGCATCCATTGCGCCTCCGTGAGAAGGCCCTCGGAGTAAATGCAGATATCTAGGACGCCACTTTTTAATTCCTCGGTGAGAAAAGAATTTAAGTTCGAGTGTACGGAGAGTTGTGCAATGCGCTTATGAATGACGCTCACAAGCCAAGGAGAAAGAGTTGCCGTGGTTGATTCACTTAAACCCAGACGGAGACTCACCTGTGGCATATCCATGCCAAGGTATTGTGATTGAAGCACCTTAAGAGCTTCGATGATAGGGCGTCCTTCCAAGAGCAACTTTGACCCAGCTGGTGTCAGTCTAAGGGGGCGTTGTTTGTGGTAAAAGAGTTCTGTTTTGAGTTCTGACTCAAGTTTTCGGATTGCTTGTGAAACTGCTGATGTCGTAATGCCAAGAGCTTTTGCCGCAAGGTTGAGGTGTTTTGTTTCATTGACCTTACAGAAAATTCGCAGTAATTCAGGGTCGAGAAGTTTATTTGTCATGGGGAGGGCTACCAAACCGAAGTTACGGCACTTTAGCAAAAAGTGGTGTTAAAAAACGAGGCCAATTTAAATTTCTCTTAAGATGGATAAAAAAGTTTCTGGTATTAATAGGGGTTATCCCTGAGATTTTATGGCTCTAATTTTTTTCGAATCATCCAGAAAGCCCACTGTTATAGGCTATCAAGACATATTTTTAATTTTTCTATTCTCAGAGGTTTCAGAAAGTTCTCCTAAGTCTGTCATCAAACTTTGTTACAGATTCTCCAACTAAGTTAAGTTTTACTTAACTTGCGTGAAGATTTCTTTTATTGACTTTGCCTGCTAAGACATAGTGCCTATTCTCGCACTCGGTTAATTTGAAGAACTGAGCGTAGAGACGGATTGCCCTAGGGAGATGAAGCCCGATTTTCCGTTTCACACTCAACTGAGCAAGGAGAAAATCTCGTGTTTATCGACACACTAAAAATTGCCGGCGCCATCTGCTCGTATTTAATCGGCGGTGGTTTTGCTTCCGGTCAGGAGTTGTTGCAGTACTTTGCCTCATACGGTCTGTGGGGTATCGGGGCCGTTCTCGTCGCATTTGCCATTATGGTCTTCTGCGTTGTGGACTTCCTAAAAATTGGTCTTACGAACAACATTGAAAATGCCCATGATGCGTTTGCTTACTATTGCGGTCCGAAAATCGGTAGCTGCTTTGAATTCATCGCATTCACATACCTCATTGTTCAGGTTGTCGTTTTCTTCACGGGTGCTGGAGCTACGATTGCACAGGGCTTTGGTGTCACACCTTTCGTGGGTAGCGCCATTATGGGTACTCTCGTTATCGTGACCGTTTTGCTCGGTTTGAATCGCTTAATCGACATCGTTGGTAGCCTCGGTGTGATTCTTGTCGTCATGGTTGTTTCGATTGTGGGAATCTTCCTATTGCGTAATCCAGCGGCCGTTGCCGACGGTAGCGTTCAAGTTCAGACAATGACTATCTTGCAGCCTTCGAGCTCTTGGGCCGTTTCTGGCTTCCTTTACATGACATTTAATCTTTTGGGTCTCGCTGCATTTATGCCGCTTCTCGGACAACGCAGTAAGAATCAGAAGATTAACGTTTGGGGTGGTGTACTCGGGTCGGCTGCCTTCTGCGGAACAATCGTTCTCGTGATGCTTGCCTTCTTAACCGATATCGGTAACGTCGGCACGAAGATGGTTCCGAACCTTTACATCGCTAACCAGATCCATCCGCTTTTGGCCTCTTCGTTCTCTATCGTTATTCTGCTTGGCATCTTCACGGGTTGCGCACCGATGTACTGGAACTTCTGCTCGCGCGTTATCCCAGAGAAGAATCGTTGGTTTAAGCCCTTCGTGTTCGTCCTCGGGTGCGCAGGCGTTGTCCTCGGCGCAATTTTGCCCTTCGATAAGGCAATTAATGTGATCTATCAGATCTATGGTTACTTAGGAAGCGCCTTCTTGGTCTTCGTCGTTTGGCGCGTCTACCAGAATCACAAGGCAAAGGCAGGAAAGTAAAAAATGAAATTTATTATCACAGGCGGAACAATCGATTCCTTCTACGACACGGATAGCTGCACGGCCGTGCCCTATGAGAAGTCAGTCATTGAAAACTATTTGCGTAAAACCGTATGTGCGGATTTGTCGGATGTGACTTTCGAGCAGGTTTGCATGAAGGATTCACGCTCTGTCAATGACGCTGATCGCGATGAAGTCTGCCGCATCATTAACGACAGTGAGGATACGGAGTTCGTTGTAACACACGGAACCTATACACTTTTTGAAACGGCGCGATACATCGAAAAGCACTTAAAGCGTGAGAATGTTAAGGTCACCGTCACGGGTGCCCTCATTCCTCTCCTGGGATTTGCCCCAACGGATGCTGGGTTTAATCTTGGCGCATCAATGGCAAATAGCCGCTTTAACGCAAATGGCGTTTGGGTCTTCATTAAGGGGCGGGCAGTTCGGGCCTCAGAGGACTTAACACTACATACGAAGTAGCATTTACAGAAAAATCCTAGAGCCTCCCTTCGGGTCGAATTCTTATCGCTAAGGATTCGGCCCGAAGTATTTTTAAAAGTAGGGGGCGCAATTTTTGTTCTAAGAGTTTTGTGTAGTAGCATCTCGTCCTTTAAGAAATAGAGAAGGCTTTAAGTGACAACAGACACACCCTTAATGACGCATGATGCATTTCCTGCCACGAGGCTCTGCCTCGTGCATCTTGCCCTTATTGTCCTTAGTAACTTTGCCGTGCAGATTCCGCTCTCACTTTTCGGAATTGACACGACTTGGGGCATGTTTACTTATCCCTTTATCTATGTGACAACGGATTTAACCGTAAGACTCTTTGGCTCCGAGAAGGCCCGTTCAATCGTTCGCAACGCAGCACTTCCTGGCTTTTTCTTCAGTTACCTCGTGGGTGTCCTCTTTGAGCAAGGGGTTTTTCGCGGGTTTGAGAGTCTTTTCTCGCTAAACGTTTTTGTTCTACGCATCGCGGCCGCATCTCTTCTTGCCTACTGCGTAAGCCAAATGCTCGATATCTGTGTCTTCCGGCGTCTCATGCGGCGTGCGTGGTGGATCGGTCCTGCTGCATCGGGCATCGTTGGAAATATCATCGATACCTACCTTTTCTACTCTGTGGCTTTCTACCAAACAACAGACGCTTGGATGGCCGCACACTGGTTTGAAATTGCGAGTGTGGATTTGACACTGAAACTTATTGTCAATTTACTCGTTTTCGTCCCGATTTATGGAACGATATTAAATCTAATCCTTAGAAAATTTGCTCCGAGTAGCCCAAGCGGAAAAACTTTGTAAAAAAAGAGCTATAAAACCCGCGTTTTTGACCCAAAGCATGATGGGCAAGGTGCTAAACTAGCAAAAGGAATTTTGCGCACAGAAGGGCGTCTTGTCATTCTGTGCGCCTTTGGTGTTTCCGCCGCTTTTTTTAGTAAACGAAGGATGCAACTTTATGCCGATTAATGATCCCCGCTGGGGCCGCTCGTCGGATTCAAGAAACGATGATGATAAATCGCAGGATGTCCCCGAAGAGAACAACTCGGGTGCGAACCGCGGTAAGCCCTCGCAGAACGACCTCGATCAGCTTTGGGACGATTTCAACAAATTGCTCGGTGGCGTACTCGGACCACAAGACAACAACCGCCGCTCTGACCCATTTGGATCGGATAACGGCAATGGTTCAGGAGGCGGAGATGACAATGGGGCAGATAATCGAGAACCGCCCGAGCCACCTCGGCGTCGTGTACCGAATTTCTCGATGAAGGCCCCGAAACCCAACTTCAAGTTCTTGGGTCTTGCCTTTGCTGCTGTCGTACTTCTTTGGGGTGCTACGGGTTTTTATATCGTCCCCGAAGGTCAAATTGGTGTAGTCACAACCTTTGGTAAATATACGCGTGACGCTACGGCGGGTTTCAATTGGCACATCCCATATCCGATTCAGGACGCAGAAATCGTTGATATCTCGAGTGTGCGTAAAGTGGAAGTGGGTATCCATGGCGCCACCAATCGCTTAAAAGAAGCTCTGATGCTCACGGATGATGAAAACATCGTCGATGTGATGTTTAACGTGCAGTATCGTATTAAGCCAAATGCGGCTAAGGACTTCCTCTTTAAGACACGGAATCCCGATCTCTCGGTCTTCCAAGCGGCAGAAAGTGCAATGCGTGAAGTCGTGGGTCGTAAGACGATGGACTCGGTTCTCTTTGAGAATAAGCTTGAGATTGTCGAAAACGTCAAGCAAGCCATGCAGGCAATGCTAGATCGTTACCAGACGGGTATCGAGGTGATGAGTGTTGCAATTCAGAACGCTCAGCCGCCAGAACAAGTGCAGGCCGCTTTTAACGACGCAGTGAAGGCAGGACAGGACCGCGAGCGCCAAATCAATGAAGGTGAGGCGTATGCGAATGCTGTTATCCCGAAGGCGAAGGGCTTAGCCTCACGTTTGCGGCAAGAGGCAGAAGGCTATAAGACCCGTGTGGTCGAAACCGCAACGGGTGATGCGGAGCGCTTTGAGAAGATTCTCGCCGAGTATCAGAAGGCTCCTCGCGTAACACGCGACCGTATGTACGTTGATGCGATGCGCGATATTTATTCGAGTGCCACAAAGGTTTATGTGGATACGAAGGGATCGAACAGCCTCCTTTATCTACCCTTTGATAAGTTGCTCGAGAAGAGTAAGACAGTGCAAGCGACTGAGTCTTCCTCTGCTGCGACAAGCACAAGTACAACGGGTGCTACAACTGCTACAACTACCCCGGTAACGAATGATCCTTCCACGGATCTTGATCCCCGTACGCTTATGCGTCTACGCGGTCGTTGATATCTAGGAGAAGGAAAAAAGAATTATGAAAAAGCTTATCTCTTCAGTTGCAATTGGCATTCTCGTTATCTTGGGGCTCGCTCGTCTTTGCCTTTATACGGTAGGAGAGCGTGAGTACGCCCTCGTCTTTGCCTTGGGTGAATTAAAAGACGTTAAGGCAACGCCGGGCCTTTATGTGAAACTCCCAGCGCCGTTACAAAACATTGTCTACCTCGATAAGCGCATCCTTACGATGGATACGCCCAATGCTGACCTCGTGCAGACAAGTGAAAAGAAGAACCTCTTAATCGATAGTTTCGTGAAGTGGCGCATCGAAGATGCCCGCCGCTATTGGGTTTCTTTCCAGGGCTCTGAGAGAGCTGCAGAAGACCGTATGGCAGCTCTTTTGCGTGACGTCTTAAACCAGACTGTGAACCGTCGTACGGTAAACGAAATTACCTCTAAGCTGCGTGAACAGTCCATGCGAGATATCCGTAACGCCCTGCAGACGCGTATGAAGGATGTGGGTATTGATGTTGTGGATGTGCGCTTAAAGCGTGTGGACTTCACACCAGAAATTAGTGAATCCGTCTACCGGAGAATGGAGGCAGAGCGCAAGCGTGTTGCAAGCGAAGAACGCAGTAAGGGTGCCGCAGAAGCAGAAAAGATTCGCGCCGATGCAGATCGTCAGCGTGAAGTCATTCTTGCGCAAGCCTACAGAGAAGCACAACAGATAAAGGGTGCGGGAGATGCCCGTGCCAATGAAATCTATGCACATGCTTTTGGGAAGAACCCAGAATTTGCTCGGTTCTATCGTAACCTTGAGGCTTATCGTTCGAGCTTTGGTCGTCAGGGCGATGTGATGGTTATCGATTCAACGAGTGAGTTCTTCCACTATTTAAAACAACCAGAAGGAAAGTAATCGCATCGCAGTAAGAAGAGCGACATCAAGCTATGAAAACGATTCTCCTAGCCCTCGGATTTATGGCTGTGTTTGAGGCACTTTTGCCACTGGTGAAGCCAGAGTTGTGGCTTAGGATGTTGCGGGAGATTTCGCGGGAGAGCGCAGCGCGTGTCCGCACCGTAGCCATGGTTGTCATGGTACTTGCTCTCCTTTTCATATGGGCTGTGATGCTTTTACTTTGAAGGCTGGTTTGTCGTAAAGGATTTTTGTTTTTGACTTTTGGAGAATAAAAAATGGCAAAAAATATTGTCATCGTAGGAGCTCAATGGGGCGACGAAGGCAAGGGGAAGATTGTCGACTGGTTAGGTGAGAAGGCCGATGGTGTTGTCCGTTTTAACGGTGGAAATAACGCAGGACACACACTTGTTATCAATGGACAGAAGACAATTTTGCGTTTGATTCCCTCTGGGATCATGCATCCTGGGAAGATTTGCTACATCGGTAATGGTGTGGTGCTTTCTCCCGAGGCTTTCTTCTCGGAAATCGATGAGTTAGAGAGTAAAGGTGTTGATGCAGAAGCCCGCATGCGGGTTTCAGGCAATGCGGCATTACTCTTGCCGTATCACGTTGCCTTGGATAAGGCCCGTGAGGCAGCACTTGGCGCAAAGAAGATTGGTACAACGGGCCGTGGAATTGGCCCTGCGTACGAAGATAAGGTTGCCCGTCGGTCTGTGCGCGTAGCTGACCTTTATGATGAAGCGCATTTTGCCGAACGTGTTCGTTCGATTTTGGAACTGCATAACTTTGTGCTCACAAAGCACTTGGGGGCAGAAGCCGTAGATCCGGAGAAAGTTATCGATGGTGCACTTTCTTACGCCGCTCGCTTAAAGCCCATGCTCTGTGACGTCTCTGCAACGTTAAACGCCGCGATGGATGCCGGTAAGCGCTTCCTCTTTGAAGGCGCTCAAGGTTCTATGCTTGACATCGATCACGGTACATTCCCCTTCGTGACAAGTTCTAATACGGTAGCGGGTTCTGCCTGCGCAGGTGCTGGCGTCGGACCGCATCGCCTTGACTACGTCTTGGGTATTACGAAGGCTTATTGCACACGCGTTGGCTCGGGGCCCTTCCCGACAGAACTCTTCGGAGAAGAGGGTGAGACACTGCGTGCAAAGGGTAACGAATATGGTGCCGTGACAGGACGTCCTCGCCGTTGTGGTTGGTTTGACGGGGCGGCTCTGCGTCGCGCTGTTCAGATCAATGGCTTAAGGGGTTTAGCCGTCATGAAACTTGACGTGCTTGATGGCATGGAAACCGTGCGTCTTGGTGTTGGCTACAAGGTTGACGGGAAGCCCGTGGACCTCATGCCTTATGGCGCAGAAGCAGCCGCTCGTTGCGAGCCTGTTTACGAGGATTTCCCAGGGTGGAAAGAAAGTACCTTTGGTGCAACAAAGTGGGAGGAGCTCCCAGAGTCTGCCCAGCGTTATCTAAAGCGCTTAAGCGAAGTTGCAGGGTGCCCGATTGCTATGGTCTCCACGGGACCCGATCGCAATCAGACTATCCTTTTAGAAGATTTGTTTGATTAAAAAACATTTAAAAAAAACCGAGAGAAGGGAACGCTCTCGGTTTTTTGACTCGATTTGTTCCGCGCTTTTTAGAAAAGGGAAGTAAAAATGAGGCACGTATACGTCGAATGGGGCGAGTACAACGATTTGTGCGAGAGGCTCGTGGCGCGCGTTACCGAAAGTGGTTGGAAGTTTGATTCTTTGCTTTGCTTGGCGCGTGGTGGTATGCGGCCTGGCGACCTCTTTAGTCGCATCTACTCGATGCCGCTTGCCGTGTTGACGACAAGTTCTTACCGTGCGGCCGCAGGGACCGTGCAGGGCGACCTCGACATTGCAACCTACATTACAGGGATGAGTGACCTCAAAGGGAAACTTCTCTTAGTCGATGACCTCTGCGACACGGGGCAGACCGTTGTGAAGGTAATCGAACACTTAAAGGAGCGCTATCCGCGCATCACCGAGGTTCGTACGGCTGCGATTTGGGTAAAACCGAGTTCAGTCATTATCCCCAACTACTACGTTGTGAAGTTTGAGGATAATCCTTGGATTCATCAACCGTTTGAATTCTTCGATGACTTTGGCCCCGAGAAGCATCTCGCACGTTGTAAAGAGAAGTTTGGCGAAATTTAGTTAGTGCTTCTTCTCTTTAAAGAAAACGCCCTCTAAAAGAAACGCAAGTTTTTTTTCTGGAGGGCGTTTCTCTACCTGCGGTCTCTTAGTTTCTACTCTTTAGCTTCTGCGCAAAGCCTGTTGCCCGAACAAGCGTTAAGAGCCCCTTAGCGATATCAGCAGTTTCTGTGACATTCACTGTATTTTCACAGATTGGCGGATTGTTCGTGTCGATATTAAGTACCGCTGCTTCGATGCGATTGTGCTCGAGTTCCTCTCGGAGTCGCTCGGCGTTTTCTGCTCGGAAAAGACCGTCAGTAATTACGAAAAGAATGCGATTTTTCTCTGTCGACATCTTTAAGTTAGCAATAGCCCAAGAGGAAGCTTCGACGAAGGGCGTTGACCCAAAGGCACCGATTCCCGCAAAGCGGCCTAAGAAGGTATCCACGGTTTCTTTTCTGGTCTTTGCGATGGCAAGCGGTTTGCGATTGGCCCCTGGGAACACTGCACAGGTTGTTGTGACATCTTTAAGGCCAGAGAGCGCCTTTATGAGGGAGGCAACAGCAATCTTCGCTTTTGTCATGCGCTCAACTCCCATGGAGCCAGAGCGGTCCAAAAGGACGATGACATCTGCCGCTGGTTTCTTCGCAGTGAGTTCTTTAAGGAAGATTCTTTCTTCTTTCATCCCAGCGCGGATAGCAAAGTCGGGAGTAAGTGTTGTCCCGCTTCGAGCGGGGCGCATCTCACGGGCATTGCTCTTTAAGACGTTTCGGAATTCCTGCGTGAGTAGTTGAAGGGAGGCACTATTTGCGAGAAATTTTTCCGTGTAAAGACGCTTATCTTCTAGAAGTTGTTTGTCATCTGTCTGCTCAGGCCAAAGCGCAGGAGTAAAGGCGTCGGAGGATTTCTCTGACAAGGCCCCTCCAAACTTCATATCAGCCTCAGGACCAAAGGGAAGGGAGGCTGTGAGTAGTTTCTTTGCAGCCTTTTTTAGTGCTTCGATACCTTCTATGGAGATTTCTGTCCTCTCTTCAGAACCGAAAAGATCCGTCGTTTCACCTTCAATCTTTGCCTTTTCGATGATTGAGAGGATTTTCTCTGTGATAAGGCGGGCGTCCTTTGTCGATTTGGCCTTGTGAATCTTTTCTGCCGCCCTCAAAATTGCCTCTGCGGTTTTTGCAGGGATGCGCTCTAAGAGTGCACTTCTGAGTCCGAGACGGTAACGTTGTGCCCAGGCGACACCTACGGCCTCTAAGAGCTCGGCGTGAAGCCAAACGGAAGTTAATTCGAGAGTGGAAAATCCTTCAGGGGGAGCTGCGGGTTTAAGTGTTCCTGCGGCTTCAAGTAACTCAGTGAGTTCTGCGCGCCAGACTTTGTACCCTGGATAACGCCGCATTCCAAGAGAGTCAATTCGAACGTCTTCTAGGACATTGATAAGCGTCGCTGAAAGAGCGTTACCTGCGGCTTTTTGGTACTCAGTTAAGTCGGTATCTGTGACGTGAAGCATCTCGTGCATGCCGTGCGCAAGAGCTCTGCAGATAAAGTTGGGATCTTCGGGATTGAGTTTTCCAAGCCAGACGGTCTTCCCATCCGTCTTCGGTTGCTCTTCGAAGACAAACTGGACGTGGTGACTTTCCCCGTAGGCACTTAAGAAACGTTTGGCGTGATTAAGACGCTCAACGGGTGTCATTGAGGCTCGGATGTAAAACGCAGTCATTTTTCATTCCTATATCGAGGAAGATTGGCTCCGTTGAAGAATACCGAGAGAAGGAGAAAAAGCGAAGAACTACGCCATGCGTAAATCCTCTAGTTAAAGACCATTATGCGGGGAAAGAAAATGCGAGAAAGAAAAAGCGGATGCAGGAAAAATTCCCTTGCATCCGCTTTGAAAGAGTTGAAGTTTTAGGAACTTCTTACTTCACGCGGCTACGATATTCGCTTGTGCGGGTATCGATTTCAATCTTGTCGCCAACGTTCACGAATGCGGGCACGTCGAGCACAAAGCCGCTCGCGAGTTTCGCGGGCTTCATGACCTTACCAGAGGTATCACCCTTCACGGCAGGTTCCGTGTAAGCGACCGCACGGACAATCATTGTCGGCAGTTCGATACCAATGACGCGTCCTTCGTAGAAGACGGCTTCGGCTTTGAGCTCATCACTGTCGGTGATGTACTTCTTGGCTTCTTCCATTGTGTCTTCTTCGACGTCATACATGTTGTATTCGTCATCTGTCCAAACATAGGTCGGGTTAGCGTAGTAGGAGAAGGTGAGTTCCTTACGTTCAAGAACGATGTCATCGAACTTGTCATCAGCACGGTAAACGATTTCTGTTACCGCGTTCGTGAGAAGGTTCTTCATCTTCATCTTGACTGTGGAAGCACCACGTCCACCTTTGGCGTAAACGGCCTTGAGAACAACCATGGGATCCTTGCCGACCATAAAGACGTTGCCGGCACGCAGTTCTTGCGCTGTTTTCATGAAATTTCCTTTTCTTAAGCAATATGAGCCGGAAACTTTTTTCCTGCCCCGTCTGAATCAAAACGCGTTATTTTAATCCGCCGCGAAGCATTTTGGCGATTTCTTTGGGGGCTCTTGGTAGTTTTAGAGCGTGGGATGTGTAGCAAATTGCAGTTTCTTTGAGCTTTTCTATATCGGATAGGTAACGCTTCAAGTCCGAGGCAATTGGCGTTTCGCCTTCGTTTAGAGCGAGTTCAATACGGTTTCTTAAAAGAAGCAGATCCTCAGGGAAGAACCCCGTGAGTGTTTTCTCAAAAGCGCGCATTTTTTCAAGGTGTGCATTTTCTTTTTGCGCGTAAAGCGTCCAAAGGAAAGGTTTCCCAGAGAGAATCGCTCTTGAGGCACTATCTTCCCCTCGGACGATGAGAAGGTCGGCTAGACTCAAAAGCAGGTCAAATTCCCGAATGGGAACCATGGGAAGCGGTACGGCGTGAATTTGATGCGCCCCAAGTTTCTCTATTTCTTCGGCGAAGGCCTCCCCAGCAGCTCCAGGCGCTAAGAGCATTTCTATTTTAAGTCCCGTTTTCGCAAGTTCCCGCGCGAGTCCCCTTGTGTCGACTGCAGGGTAGGTAAATAGAAAGATTTTTAGTGGGACCTCCATGAGTATGCCTAAACGTTTAGCGTAAGCATCGCGTTCTTCTTTACCGAAAAGCTGAGTTCTTTTTTCAAAATCTGCTTCGATAAAAAGGCCCCCTGTACCAGCTTCAAACCCAGGGAAATAAAACCGCTTAGGATAGCCATACTTAGGGTGTGGACTTGGGAGCCCGTGAAACTCTTTTGCGTAGGGTTCTGCTGTGAGATAGTCCAAGGCAATAAGAGTTACTGGGTTACCACTTTCAAATCTCTTGTGAATTTTCTCTTCATAGTCTTCGGGTAGAAAGCACGAGAAAGCTTCAATAACAGAGTCTGCCGGTTCTGCAACCTTCTCGAAGTCTTTATCCCAAAGAGAAATGGTGATGTCTTCTACGCATTGCGTCTTTTTTTCTATAGAAACTTCAGGAACGATTTTCTGTAGTGTTTCAAGATTATCGATAACAAGCCGCACACAAAAGCCTTCTTCCCGCTGTAGACTGCGAGAAAGTCTCCACGCGACACCAGCGTCACCAAAGTTATCGATGACGCGGCAGAAGATGTCACAGCTAGGCTTTGTTGGACTTGTCATTTTCTTCTTTAGGTTTTCTTTAAGACTATGCAGGCAATTAGTTTAAACGACTCGAAGGCGGCGCTAGAACTATTGCCCAATCTTCCTGGGGTCTATCGCTACTTTGATGCCGATGGGAAGTGTCTTTACGTCGGAAAAGCTTCAAGCCTAAAAAGGCGTGTGAGTTCCTACTTTCAGAAAGGAGATCTCTCGCCACGCATCGCTCTTATGGTCTCACACATCGCCGCGATGGAAACAACGGTCGTAAGAAGTGAAGCTGAGGCTCTTATCCTTGAAAACAACCTCATAAAGACGCTTAACCCCAAGTACAACATTCTCTTTCGAGACGATAAGAGTTATCCGTATGTGAAGATCTCTGCTTCAGAATTTCCTCGGGTTACTTATTACCGTGGGGCACTTGATAAAAAGAGTCACTACTTTGGCCCATACCCCAATGCTGCGGCCGCTAGGGAGGCAATCAGCATATTGCAACGGGTTTTTCACCTGAGAACCTGTGAAGATGCGGTCTTTCACAACCGCTCTCGTGCTTGCCTTATGGGACAGATGGGCCGGTGCTCTGCGCCTTGTGTTAAAAAAATTGATGCAACATCCTATGGTGAGGATGTGAAAGATGCAGAGCGCTTCCTTAGAGGAGAATCCGCTTCTCTTATTGAGACACTCAAAGGAGAAATGTTTGCTGCAAGTGACCGATTTGACTACGAAAAGGCAGCAGAGCTTCGCGACAGAATCGCGGCCCTTTCGGATGCTGTCCGTGATCAAGTTGTTGAGCCAACGGGGCCTGTGAAGGACACTGACATTATCGCCATTGCCGTCGCTGGTGGTGTCATTGCCGTGAATCTAGCGATGGTTCGTGCAGGGCGTCACCTAGGAGATCATGCCTTTTTCCCGAAGGTAGGGGATAGCGAGGCTCTTGAAGTTGCAGATGTTTTTGAAGCATTCGCAAGTCAACACTACGCAGAGCAGAAACTTCCTGCGGTTCTTGTCACGTCCGCCGCTCGAGACACAGAGGCACTACTTCGAGCCCTTGGAGAGGAATCCGCAAAGAGAGTAACGCTTGTCCGAGAGCCTCAACAGATACGTCGGAAGTGGCTAGAGATGGCCGAGACTGGAGCGAAGATTGCGCTGGAGGCGCGCCTACAGGAATTAGGCGGCGAAGCACGTCGCGTCGATGACTTAGTGCGCGTATTAGAACTCAATCTATCCGAAGAAGAGAAAAAAGAAATCCGCATTGAGTGTTTTGACATTTCGCACACCTCTGGGGAAGCAACCGAGGCTTCCTGTGTCGTTTTCTTAGGCTCCGCGATGGATTCAAAGAGTTACCGACGCTTTAACATTGAAGATGTCACGGCCGGGGATGACTATGCGGCAATGCGACAAGTTCTAACTCGCCGCTACAGCCCCGTGGCACGAGGTGAAGCGAGGCTTCCCACCCTTGTCCTTGTCGATGGCGGAAAGGGACAGGTGCATATGGCGCAAGATGTTTTCTCTGAATTGGGGCTCCCTTTGAGTGTGATTGTTGGCGTTGCTAAGGGGGAGGGCCGCAAGACTGGTCTTGAGACACTTATTTTCGCTGACGGTCGGGAGCCTCTCGCGCTTGGTTCGGAAAGCCCTGCCCTTATGCTCATTGCGATGATTCGTGATGAGGCACACCGCTTCGCTATCACAGGGATGCGTGCCAAGAGAAGTAAGAATCGGCTATCTAGTCGCATTGAGGATATCGAAGGCGTAGGCGCAAAGAGGCGGCAAAAACTTTTAAGTCAGTTTGGAGGAATTCGGGGGCTTACGAACGCATCTGTCGACGATATTGCCAAAATTGAAGGTATATCACGTAAACTTGCGCTGCGAATTTATTCGCAGCTTCACGGAGTTAATGATGGCATTGCCAGCTCGTAAACCTTTCAATGTCCCAATGGCATTGACTTGGGCGCGTATTGTGTTTATTCCCCTTATTGTGGGGATTTTCTATTTGCCAGATTCCTTCTTGTCCCCGCACATGAAGAACCTCTTGGCGTGCGCTATGTTTTCGGTGGCCGCAATTACGGATGCTTTGGATGGATTCCTTGCACGTCGTTGGAATATGATGACTGCCAAGGGCGCCTTTCTTGATGCAGTGGCGGATAAACTAATTGTTTGCTCGGCAATCATAGTCCTCATGCATTATGAACGCGTTGATATGCTTGTGGCCCTCATTATCATCGGAAGAGAAATTGCCGTAACGGCCCTTCGCGAGTGGATGGCAAAGATTCGTGCGGATAACTTTGTGAAGGTCAACGCCTACGGGAAAATTAAAACGATTGCCCAGATGACGGCAATTGGATTCCTTCTTTACTTTGATCCCTTCTTAGGGATTGATATTGCCCTCATTGGAACAGTGCTTATTTACATTGCCTGCGCACTTACGCTTTATTCGATGATGGTTTACCTGACGGCCGCCTGGCCGCATATCGAAGCAAACGACAAGAGACAAGTTCTCTAGCAGGATTTTTCTTCGGGGTTCTTATTGCTTAGGGCTTCTTTGGGTAGAACATTTTTTGCCGCATCCCGCATCTCGTAGATAAGGTTTAGCGCCTCTCGCGGTGTGAGTTTGTCAACATCGACCTCTGAGACTTCCTTTAAGAAGGAAAGAACTTTTTCTGAGGTGACCTCTTTTTCTTCCACTTCCTCTGTGGCAGCTGCGGGAATTCCAGCAAAAAGATCTGGTTGCCCCTTGGTTTCAACGGCGCGGTCTTCAAGTTTCTTAAGATAGTTTTCCGCTCTACGGATAAGGGCAGGGCGGATCCCAGCGAGTTTCGCAACCGCAATGCCGTAAGAGCGGCTTGCGGGACCCTCTTTGATGTCGTGTAAGAAGACGACACTGCCCCTTACTTGCTCTGCGCGAACGTGAACATTTACAGCCTCGTTTAAGCTGTGTACGAGTTGCGTTAATTCAAAGTAGTGTGTCGCAAAAAGCGTAAGACTCTTTGCGCGTTGTGCGAGGTCTGTTGCGATTGCGGCCGCAAGACTTAGGCCATCAAAGGTGGAAGTGCCTCGTCCGATTTCATCCATAAGGACAAGAGAGTGCTCTGTTGCTTGATGCAAAATAGCCGCGGCCTCTGTCATCTCTACCATAAAGGTCGAGCGCCCGCGGGCAAGGTCGTCTGAGGCACCGATTCGGGTCAAAATCTTGTCAATCTTTCCGATGCGAGCAGATTTCGCAGGGACAAAGGATCCAGCGTAGGCTAAGAGCACGATAAGGGCAACCGAGCGCATGTAGGTCGATTTGCCCCCCATGTTGGGACCGGTGATAACGAGAAGCCGCCTTCCAGGGCCCAAAGAGCAGTCATTTGGAACAAAGTCCTCAAGAGTCTTTTCTACCACCGGGTGGCGTCCGCCTCGAATCTCGATGCTGTTGCCGCTATTGAGCTCAGGGCAGACCCAATCGCAAACGAGTGCGTGGCGAGCGAGAGCCGCAAGGGCGTCAATCGTAGAAAGAGCCTTTGCCGCCTCTAAGAGAGGCTCAACGTAACTAGTAGCCTTTTCTACGAGCGCATCCCAAAGTCTCTTTTCAATGGCTCTGGCTCTTTCTTTTGCGCTAAGCGCCTTATCCTCAAAGGCTTTGAGTTCTGGCGTGATGAAACGCTCTGTGTTTTTAAGTGTTTGCCGCCTTCTGTAGTCAGAGGGTACGTTTGCGGCTTGCCCGCGAGAGACTTCGATGTAGTAGCCAGAGACGCGGTTATATTCAACACGAAGAGTGGTAATGCCTGTGCGTTCTTTTTCTCTTGCTTCGAGCTTTGTGAGGAAATCTCCAGCGTTGTCTCGGAGTGCTCTTTCTTCGGCAAGCGCCGTGTCCGCTTCACTACGGATTACGTCGCCCTCGCGCAAAAAACTCGCGGGTTCTTCCAAGAGTGTTTCTCGAAGAAGCCTCTCTAGAGAAGGGTCAATATTAAGTGTAGGAAGAAGTTCGGATAAGAGAGGCGCCACAGGGGAAATCCTTCCTAGCGTTGCGGCGATTGCAGCAACCACAGGCAGTGCATCCCTTAGAGCGGCCATCTCTTTGGGGCGAACGCTTTTTAGTGCAATGCGACCTGCAATGCGTTCAATATCAGGAATTCCTCGAAGTGCGTCGGAGAGACTGTTTGCTTCGGGTTGCCTCGCAAGTAGCACGCGAATCGCTTCATGGCGGGCCCGCGCAATGGAGGCATCCTGCAGAGGTTCAGTAATCCAGCGGCGTAACGCGCGACTTCCCATCCCGGTACTACAGGTATCCAAGACGCGAAAAAGCGTTACGCCATCGGTTTCATGTAAGGCCTCATCGATTTCAAGATTGCGCCTAGTGGCGGCATCTAATCCAATGAATTCTGTTTCCGCTTCAACTGTAAGTGGCTCAATGTGAGGGTTTGCTGCACACTGCGTTTGTACTACGTAGTCTAGGAGAGCGTTCGCAGCAGAGAGAATCCCTACCTCGTGTTCTAGGCCCCAAGCGGCAAGACTAGCCAAGGAAAAACGCGCCTTTAAACTGGATTCTCCCTTTTCACTATCAAAGTGCCACGCAGGAAGCGCCGTTAGCTTTGCACTAACGCCTAAGGCGGAAAGTACTTCTTTTGCCTTTTCATCGACGAGAATCTCAGATGGTGCAATCCGAGAAATCGTCTCGGCTAAGTCTTTCTCATGGGTTTTCGTTGCCCGGAATCTTCCGTTAGTAAGCGTAAGCCATACGAGAGAAACTTCTGTTGCCTTTAGTTTTGGCAGCGCCAGAGCTAAGAGGACAGAATCGGATTTTTCACTTAAGAGAGCGTTATCTGTGAGAGTGCCAGGGGTGACGATGCGAACGATCTTTCGCTCCATCATGGCATTTTTCTCTCCCTCTCCAGCCTCCGTTTGTTCAGAGACTGCAACAGACTCCCCGCATCTGACTAAACGTGCGAGATATTGCTCTAAGGTCGCAGCAGGGATCCCAGCCATTGGGATGGGTTTTCCCTCGAATTTACCGCGCCGCGTGAGTGTGAGTCCTAAGAGGCGAGAAACCTTGACGGCATCTTCAAAAAACGTTTCATAGAAGTCGCCAAGCCGAAATAATAGGAGAGTCCCTGGATGCGCATCTCGCAAGGTAAAGTATTGCCGCATAAGCGGCGTATGCCCTGCGTACGGATCCCTCGCTTCAGAGGAGTTTTGACTCTCGGATTCTGTCATTCTTAAGTTTTCTTAGGCTTCTTTAGTTTTTTCTTCCTCGCGTACTTTAAGTAGGAGCGAGGAGAAAATTCTCGGTGTTCCAGAGCAGATGTTTTTCTGCGTAAGGTACTCTTCATTGCCGTAGAGGTCAGTGACGAGGCCTCCGGCTTCTAAGACAAGGAGTACGCCGGCGGCCATGTCCCAACTGTTGACATTCGCTTCCCAGTAGCCATCGAGCCTTCCACAGGCTACATAGGCTAGATCCAAGGCACAAGAGCCCGCACGACGCAATCCCGCTGCGGCCCTTGCTACGCGTTCGAATTTCGGTAAGAAATCCGTGTAATTGTCGTTGCGGCGGAAGGGAAAACCTGTGCCGATTAAGGCGTTGGCAATGTCTTTGCACCCTGAGACGCGGACGCGTTTATTGTTTAAGAAAGTGCCGTTTCCGCGTTCAGCGGAAAAGAGTTCATTTCGCACAGGGTCGTAGACAACACCAACGACAAGACGACCGCGTTGCATGTGGGCAATCGAGACAGCGTACTGCGGGAAACCATGCAGAAAGTTTGTCGTTCCGTCCAAGGGATCGATAATCCAAAGGTTTTCCTCTGAGCCCCTGAACTTCTCTCCTGCCTCTTCGGTGCGGATCGTGTCCTCAGGGAAATACTGATGCAACATGTCGCAGATGACGTTTTCACAGGCGATGTCGACGTCGCTTACGTAATCAAACTGAGCTTTTTCTCGAATTTCGATTCTATCGAGCCGTAGAGATTCACGATTGATGATTTTTCCTGCGGCAAGAGCGGCACGTGTCGCAATTTCAAGTTGAGCGGAAGCCATAGTCAAAAGTTCCAAAATTTTCGAAACAATTCGAAGATTTATGAATAAGTTTTTTCTCTAAGAGAGGCCGATGGCCAGGAAGGGCGACGGCAAATCTCTAGGGTATTTAAAATATAGGTCGCGTCATTTTAGAGGAAATTACTTTGAAAGAAGTACCGAATTGCGCAAAGCGCGTTTCATTTATTCTTGCTGAACCAAGTCACCCAGGGAATATCGGATCTGCGGCTCGGGCGATAAAGACGATGGGTTTTACGGACTTGCGTGTTGTTTCTCCGAAGGTGGAAAACTTTCGCGAGGATCCACAGGCCGTGGCTCTAGCGACAAGTTCTGTTGATGTGCTTGCTGCGGCAAGGTCTTTTAAGACTTTAGCTGAGGCTCTTGCGGATGTAACTTACGCGGTTGCGCTTTCGGGCTATAACCGAGAATTCGGCCCCCCTTTAGAGGATTTGCGAGGAAGTGTTGCGAAGGTTGCTAAGGATTTAGAGTACGGCGTTGATGCCGCTGAAAAAAAGTACCACATTGCCTTTGTCTTTGGCTGCGAGAGGTCGGGGTTGACGAATGAGGAAATTGCACTTTGTAGGATTTGTGCAGCGATTGCGGCAAATCCCGAGAGTCCCAGCCTTAATCTTGCGCAGGCAGTGCAGATTACCGCTTATGAAATGCAACTTGCTCTCTTAGCAGCGGAGGGAAAGGCTGGAAAACTCTACGGATGGCAAGATCGCTTTGAGCACGACCCAACGGCGCCTGTTTCAGCGGTAGAAGGATTCTTCTCGCACTGGGAAGAGGCGATGATTGCCTGTGGCGCCTTGGATCCAAAAGAGCCTAAGAATCTTATGCATATCAGTAGGCGTTTATTTACCCGTGCCAACTTGACGCAAAGTGACGTGGATATGTTGCGGGGAATCTGTGCAGCAATCATTTGTCCTAAAAGCGAACGAATTGGAAGAAAGAAGGCGCAATCTAAATTGGATTAAAAGCTTTCAAAAAAAGTGGGTCTTTTCCTTTAAGACGCGCTCTAAGTCAATAGAATGCTGTAGAAAAGTTTATTTGAGAAAGTTTTCTTTAAGAAAAAAATTCTCATCTTTGCGTAGAGGGGCTATGCCATGTTCGATTTAATGAAGGAAGATCTGCAGACCATATACGAGAAGGACTCTTCTGCGGAGAGCCGCTTGGAGGTTGCCCTCTGCTACCCAGGCTTTCACGCTCTGCAGTTTCACCGTGCCGCACACTGGTGCTATATCCAAGGCTGGCCCACGGTTGCTCGCGTTGTGAGTTCCTTGGGGCGCTTCTTTACGGGCGTGGAAATTCATCCTGCGGCAAAGATTGGAAGGCGAGTCTTTATCGATCACGGTATGGGTGTTGTGATTGGGAAATCGGTGGAAATCGGGGACGATTGCACGATTTACCAGGGAGCAACAATTGGCGGTACGGACATTGGTAGAGAAACAGGGAAACTTACAATCAAGAATAATGTTGTCGTTGGGGCCGGTGCACAAATCCTTGGTGGCGTCACCGTGGGAGAAAACGCCCAGATTGGTCCGAGTGCTTTGGTATTAAAGTCAGTAGGGGCAAGCGTTGCTGTAGGGTTGCCGAGTCACATCGTCAGTAAAGAGAAAACAGTTAAAGGGATAACCTACACGGCAAAAGATATTGAAAAACTCCAAGAACTTGTGAAAAAACAAGCTGAGGAGTTGCGCGAATTGCGTGGCGAAAAACCTGAGAGCGACGTTGCTACAAAACCTGCTACAAAGAGTAGCGCTAAAGAAAAAACCGCCCCGAAGAAAACCTCTGAAGTAAAGAGCGTAAAGGGAAAGAAAGTTTCTTCCTCAAAGAAAGAAGAAAAGAAGGTAACAACTGCGCAGGCTAAGAAGAAGCTTTTAAGCGAGAAAGCGAGTAAAAAACCTTCGGCTTCGGTAGTAAAGAAAGAGGCGAAACGCACCGAAGAGAGTAAGGGAGAAAACCGCACGGAAAAGAAGGTTACTTCTTTAAAGGTAACGAATCGGAAAGTCGCTTCGAAGCAGCGAGTCAAGGCACGTAAGGCAAAATAGAGTTTCAATTGGGGGCAGGCGTCTGCCCCCTTTTTTCCCGTGTAGGAAAAAATACTATTCCCTTAGTGTTTCTCACATTGCACGGGAGGTCGGGTTTCGGGTAGCATAGGGTCGAAACCAAAACGCGCGAATTCTTTCGTGCTAATGCGGTCCTAATTAAACGATTTCATCGTCTAAGGAGACAAAAGAATGGCAGATACAAATTTCCCGATATGTACCCCGGAGTGCGAGAGTGCTATTAAGACACTTTTAGCAAATTCCACAGTCGCAACTGCAATTAAGCAGGTAGAGGCTGAACATGAAAAGCGCATTGCCGAGCAGATTGAACTTGTCGAAACACCCGCTCCACCCTTTAAAGAAGAAAAGAGAGCTGCGGTTTTTGCAAAGATGCTCCAGGCGGCGGGAATCGAGGATGTCAAACAGGACGCTCTCGGAAACGTTATTGGCCGTTACAAGGGAACAGGGACGGGGCCTGTCCTTGTCGTTGGTGCTCACTTAGACACAGTTTTCCCAGAAGGAACTCCGATTAAAGTCCGTCAGGAAGGAAGCATCTACTATGCGCCTGGTATCTCGGATGATGCCGCAGGTTTAGCATCTCTCCTGCAGGTTGTGCGTGCCATTACGACACAGAAGATTGAAACCGTTGGGGACATCGTTTTCGTTGGAACCCTCGGGGAAGAAGGTAATGGTGACCTTCGTGGAAGCAAGGCACTTTGGAATGCGCCGAATGACTACGATGGCATGATTGCGATTGATTCGGCCTCGATTAATCGTCTCTTACGTGGTGGTGTTGGTTGCAAACGCTATCGCATCACATTCGAGGGCCCTGGTGGACATAGCCTACATAAGTTCGGTATTGCAGGTTCTGCCATTCACGGTATCTGCCGCTTGGTCTATAAGATTGATAACATCGTTGTTCCGAAGGAGCCTCGTTGCACGTTTAACGTTGGCGTCATCCGTGGCGGTACGAGCGTTAACGCGATTGCCGCTCAGGCAGAAATCGAACTCGATATCCGTAGTTTGGAGCAACACTCCCTTGAGAGTTTCGTTGCAAGCATCTTGCCGCTTGTAGACGAAGCTGTGAAGGAAGAAAACGAATACTGGCATTTAGAAGAAGCTGGCCGGATCTCCGCCCGCATCGATCAGATTGGCGATCGCCCCGCTGGGACGAGCCCTGACGATAGCCCCGTGATTCAGGCCTCTTACGGCGCAATGAAGGCCTTGGGCATTGAACTTCGTAAGTACAACCACGGCGCAACTGACCAGAACGTTCCGCTCTCTCGTGGCATTCCTGCGACGACGCTTGGTGCTGGTGGCACGGAAGACTTTAACCACTCAGTTAAAGAATTCTGGAATGCAGAAAAAGCCTATGAAGGTCCGCAGCTCACCCTTCTTACAACGCTCGCTCTTGTGGGTGTAAAGGGTGTAACGGAACCTGTTCTCCCAAAGCGTAATCACTAGAAAGAGTTGCGTTCTAGTTAAAGAAAAGGGGCTCGCGTTGCGAGCCCCTTTGTGATTCTTCGCATCTATGGGATTAAAAGCCCTTTAGATGTCGTTTACGGCATTCGCAACCGTATCAAAGTTCTTTTTCATCTCTTCCGTGGGTTCTTCTGTCATGAGGCTTACGACGAAAATCGCAATGCTTGCAAAGAGGAATCCAGGGAGAATTTCATAAAGCCCCAACCAAGCGAAGTGGTGCCAGATGAGTACTGTAGCCGCGCCCACAATCATGCCAGCCAGGGCGCCGTTCTTATTCATACGTTTCCACCAAAGGCCGATGAGAATCACGGGGCCGAAGGCTGCGCCAAACCCAGCCCAAGCATAACTTACAAGGCCAAAGACAAGACTCTCTGGGTCTAAGGCAAGGAGAATGGCGACCAAGGCGATTACAAGTACCATGCCACGACCAAAACACATCAGTTCAAACTCTGAGGCCTTCGGACGGATAAAGGCGCGATAGAAGTCTTCCGTGAGTGTTGAAGAACAAACAAGGAGTTGGCAAGAAAGGGTAGACATCACAGCGGCAAGAATCGCAGACATTAAGATGCCTGCAATCCAGGGGTTAAAGAGAAGTTGTGCGAGGATAATGAAAATGCGTTCGTTATTCTCAGCGACCTGCGCGACTTTATCTGCGTGTTCAGCGAAGTAAGCGGCACCAAAGAAGCCAACAGAAACCGCGCCCGATAAGCAGAAAATCATCCACATAATCGAAATTCGGCGTGCATTTGGGAGCACGCGAATCGATTCTGCAGCCATGAAGCGAACGAGAATATGCGGTTGCCCAAAGTAGCCCAAGCCCCAAGCAAGAAGACTAATGATGCCAACGAAGGTCTGACCCTTCATGAGGTTAATCATATTGGGATCGATTTCGATGACGCGATCAACGGTAGCGGAGAATCCCCCTATGTCACTCATGACAACAATCGGTGTTACGACAAGCGCTACACACATAAGAGAGGCCTGAATGGCATCGGTCCAACTTACGGCAAGGAATCCTCCGATAAAGACGTAAGTAATCGTTGCCGCAGCACCAAGCCAAATTGCCGTCGAGTAGGGCATATCGAACGTACTCTCAAAGAGACGAGCGCCAGCGACGATGCCACTTGAGCAGTAAATCGTAAAGAAAATCAAGATGACAAAGGCAGACATCACCCGCAACGACCGTGTTTTATCGTTAAAGCGATGTGTAAAGAAGTCAGGTAGTGTAAGAGAGTTGTGTTCCAACTCTGTGTAAAGTCTCAGTCGAGCCGAGACAAGGCGCCAATTGAAGTAGGTTCCAAGCGTTAAGCCAATGGCAATCCAACTTTCACAGAGACCGGCGGCGTAGGCAGCCCCAGGGACTCCCATCAGAAGCCAGCCACTCATATCGCTTGCGCCAACGGAAAGAGCTGTAACAATACCGCCAACGCGTCTACCGCCTAAGATATAGTCGTTAAAGTTACGAGTGTAAAAGTAGGCACAGAAGCCTAAGGTAATCATCAAAAAAAGATATCCGCAGAACGTTACGGCGATAGGATTGTCAAACATTGGCGTATGCTCTAGGCTAATAAGGAAAACGACTTTAAAAAAGCCCATCAAAAAAAGAGTTTCTCATTGTACCCTTTAAGGAGAGGCAAACCGTGCAGGAAAAGGAAAATATTGTATTGACTCCGCTTGAGGCGTTGTTTGAAAAACAGCGGAGTTCTTTCAATCAGGCGGCAAGTGAAGATTGGAGCGAAAGAAAAAAGAGGCTTCAAACCTTAAAGCGCGTTATTCGAAAAAGCCGCTTAGAACTCGCGCAGGCGGTTTCTGAGGATATCCGGGGTAGGCGCCCTGAGGAGACACTTCTTTGCGAAGTGATGTCGGTTGTCTCTGAAATCTCTCTTATGCTTAAAAAGGCTAAAGGATGGTCAAAGCGCGAAGCGGTATCAACACCTGTGAAGTTCTTTCCTGCAAAAAGTTACACAGAGCCTCGCCCTCGGGGTGTCGTTGGAATTATTGGGGCTTGGAATTACCCCATAGCGCTCACACTTATTCCTGCCATTGATGCGATTGCAGCTGGAAACCGTGTCATGATTAAACTACCTGAGAGGAGCCCTGCGACGGCTGCGGCTCTCGAAAGGATTATTAACGAGGCATTTGACGAAGCTGAAGTTCATGCTATCGCTGGGGACGCCGCGCTTGCGAAGAACTTTTCAAAACTTCCCTTTGACTTACTCGTTTTTACAGGTAGTTCAGCCGTGGGGCGCGAAGTGATGCGAGAGGCCTCGGGAAATCTAACGCCTGTGATACTGGAGCTCGGTGGAAAGAGTGAAGTGCTCATTGCCCCTTGGGTAGATCTCAGAGAAGCAACGAGGCGCCTTCTTGTTGGAAAACTTTTAAACGCAGGGCAGACCTGCATCGCTCCCGATGTTGTTCGCGTCAATCACGAGGAATTGGAAGCATTCCTAGAAACTCTTAAAGAGAATGCAAGAAAGCTTTCTCCAAAGAGCGAAGATCAAGTAGCTCTTATCGATACCCGTGCTGGGGACCGTATCGCAGCTCTTCTTAAAGATGCTAAAGACCGAGGCGTGCGTGTGGAAACAGTCCTTCCTGCTGACTCAGAGGACACTCTACGCATGGGACTAACAGCGCTAATCGATGTGCCAGAGGCGGCAAGAATCTCTAAAGAAGAAATCTTCGGCCCCCTCTTAATCATTAAAACCTATAAGGACATTGAGGCAGAAATCCAGTCCTTGCGGGAACTAAAGGAAAAGCCCCTTGCTTTGTACGTTTTTGATAGAGACACGAAGCGAGCAGAGCGCATTGCAAGAACGGTTCCCGCTGGCGGCGTTACCATTAACGATACGCTTTTACATTTTGCACAAAACCAACTTCCCTTCGGTGGCGTTGGAGAAAGCGGAATGGGTGTCTATCACGGCCGTGCGGGTTTTGAAGCTTTTAGTCATCGAGTGCCCGTTTTTAAACAGTCAAGATTTTCAACTTTTGGCCTTTTCGATCCCCCTTATTCGGTCTTTGCAAAGGCTCTCATCAGAATTTTGTCAAGGTGAAAACTATGGAAAACAAATACATTCTTCCCGTTGCGGCAGAAAAGGTCTACCGCTTACTCAATATTGGTGCAACGACGGTTGTCACTGCTAAGCACGATGGAAAAGCTGACGCAATGGCAGCCGCTTGGGCTTGCAATGTGGATTTAGCTCCAAGCAAGATTTCTGTTGTTATTGACAAATCCCACTACACCCGTCCTCTTATGGAAAAGAGTGGCTACTTTGCCCTACAACTTCCGACAGTAGGGATTGCTAAGACAGTTATCGAACTTGGAAGTGTCAGTAAGAATGACGATCCCAGGAAACTGGAAAATAGTTCTGCCCGATTCTTTTACGAAGAAGGATTTGATATTCCTCTCCTAGAAGGATGTGCTGCGTGGATGATTTGCCGCATTATCCCAGAGGCTCATAACGAGAAGGCTTACGACATGTTCATCGCCGAGTGCGTTGCCGCTTGGGCCGACTCTCGTGTCTTTAAGGACGGACACTACTTGTTTGAAACCGCTCCAGAAGATTTAAGAACGCTTCACTACGTTGCTGGTGGCCACTTCTATGTAATCGGTAAGGGGATTGAAGTTTCTTAGGAGAAAGCGCACAAAAGAAATCGGCGTAAGTCTCAAAGGGACTACGCCGATTCCAACAGAAGACGCGATTCAGTAAGGATTACTGCTCTTGACGATAGTTGGGAGCTTCCTTCGTAATCTTCACATCGTGAACATGGCTTTCACGCCAGCCTGCAGCGGTGATTTCCACGAACTCAGCCTTTTCACGCATCTCATCGATTGTTCTGCATCCGCAGTAGCCCATGGAGCTACGGAGGCCGCCTGCCATCTGATAGAGAATCGTTGTGACAGACCCCTTGTAGGCAACGATGCCTTCAATACCCTCGGGAACGAGTTTATTGATGTTGCCAGAGTTGTTATCCTGGAAGTAGCGGTCTGCAGATCCCTTAAACATGGCGCCCAAGGAGCCCATGCCGCGGTAAGACTTGTAGGAGCGGCCCTGATAGAGAATGATTTCACCAGGAGCCTCTTCGGTGCCAGCGAGCATGCCACCCATCATCACCGTGTTAGCACCCGCAGCAATCGCCTTGGCGATGTCGCCCGAGAACCGGACGCCACCGTCTGCAATGAGAGGAATGCCTGTGCCCTTGAGGGCTTCGGCGACGTTGCTGATGGCTGTAATCTGTGGGACACCGACGCCAGCAACAATACGTGTTGTGCAGATTGAACCCGGTCCAATACCAACCTTAACGGCATCAACGCCACAATCGGCTAGTGCCCTTGCGGCTGCGGCAGTCGCAATGTTTCCACCAACAACCTGTAAATCGGGATAGTGTTTTTTGACCCAGCGAACTCTCTCGAGAACACCTTCAGAGTGGCCGTGTGCCGTGTCAACAACGATAACGTCAACACCAGCATCGACAAGTTTCTCAAGACGCTCTTCTGTGCCAGCGCCAACGCCAATCGAGGCACCAACTAAGAGCTTGCCATCTTTATCCTTAGCGGCATTCGGGTGCTCTGTTGCCTTGACGATATCCTTAACAGTGATAAGGCCCTTTAAGTTGAATTCTTTATCAACAACAAGAACACGCTCTAAGCGGTTCTCATGCATGAGCCGTTTGGCTTCTTCAAGGGAGCTACCTTCTTCGACTGTGACAAGACGCTCCTTCGGAGTCATGATTTCACTTACCTTGGCCTGCATGCGGGTCTCAAAACGCAGGTCGCGGTTTGTGACGATGCCTAGAACTTTTTGACCATCGACAACTGGTACGCCACTGATTTTGTGTTCGGTGCACATGGCGATTACATCACCGATGAGCATGTCAGGAGCGACCGTGATGGGGTCTCCGACAATGCCTGCTTCATGGCGCTTAACACGCATCACTTCGTGAGCCTGTGCATCGGCTGTCATGTTCTTGTGGATGATGCCGATACCGCCTTCCTGAGCCATTGCGATAGCAAGGTTCGCTTCTGTAACCGTATCCATTGCTGCTGAGAGCATCGGAAGATTCAGTGTCAGGGAACGTGTCAGACGAGATTTCAATTCGACTTCACGCGGTAAGACAGTGGAGTGTGCTGGGACGAGCAAGACGTCGTCGAAGGTGAGAGCTTTTTGAAGTAGACGCATGTGAGAGACCCTCAAGTAAGAATAAAATTCGTTGAATTTCAATGCCTAAACAGGGTCTTTGCTAACCCCGTTTGGTAGTTAGCGCCGCATTATACCTTGCCGCGACTCCCCCTTGGGTTCTTTTTCTTCCACTTTTGTTAGAACTTGTGAAATTTTTCAAGTCTCTTAGTTGCTAGTAGTTAGTTTCTCGCAGCAAGAAGAGTGGGCTAGTCAATCAAAAGATAGGGCTTTTTTGCTTTTTCTTCCGAAAGGGGAAGCTTTTAAGGGCGGAAAACTGCTCGGATGAATCCTTTTGGATAGTTTTTGATGCGAATCTACATAAAATTTTTTATTTAATTTTGCAGAAAAAACAGACTAATAAATCGAATATAGTGGAGCATTTTAGAATGGACTGCATAAAGAATTGCCTGAATTACTTAGATAAAATACACAATTCACAAATCATGTAAAAACATTAATACTTCGCAAATATGACAAATTTAAAATTTAAACTTTGCCATGGATTTTGTGAACAAAGTCATCATTAATGTAGCTCCTGTCTCCCTAACAAGTAGGAAGATTGATCCTGAAGCAATCGCTGCGGATGTTCTTGAGTGTTACAAGAACGGCGCTGCAATGGTCCATCTGCACGTTAGAGACAAAGATGGGGCACTTACAGCAGATACGACTCTCCTTGAGGAAACGCTTAGGCTTATTCGTGCGGATTCTGACATCATCATCGAAGTCTCAACAGGGGGCGTTTCTGATTTGGATATTCAAAGTCGTTGTGCTCCTGCGGCTCTCTGTCTTGTTGAAGCGTGTTCTCTTAATGTCGGATCAACAAATTTGGGTGAAGTTGTTTATATCAATAGACCTAAGGATGTTGAATACTGCGTAGAGGAACTTCTCAAACATAAAAAGACGCCAGAAGTGGAAACTTTTGAAATCGGTCATACGTATACGATGATTGAACTGATGAAGAAGTACGACTTCGTAAAGCCTGTGCTTTTTAGCATCGTCTTGGGACACAAAGGCGCAGCTCCTGCAACACCAGAAGCGCTTTCTCTTATGGTTTCAATGATTCCGCATGACGCAGTTTGGGGAATAACGCATTCTGGCCGTAGAGATATGAGCATTTTTGCCGCAGCCTTAGGGATGGGGGCAAGAACGGTACGTGTGGGCTTTGAAGATAGCGCTTATTACGACCCGAATATCCAAGTGACGATGAACGCACCACTTGTTAAGAAGGTTCGTGACTTTATCCGTTCAATGGATAAAGAGGTGATGACACCTGCTGAGGCGCGTGCATTTTTGAATATTGGAACCGCTAAATCTTTTTAAGCTGGTGTTTGCCACCGTGGCGCGCAATCGTCTCAAGACGTGCGTGTTGGCTACTTTCTGCTCGAAGTCTACGAGCCTCCGTGCGGTCAACCCAGAGCTCAGAGCCTAAGTCGATTCTGTCGCCTTCTGTAAGTTTGGTTTCAGGAGTAGCCTTCTCGGTCCAAAGACCGAGGGTATCTTTATTAAAGGGAATATGTGCACTCTCGAGGGCTTGGCCAATGGTGGAGCCTTCAGGAACTTCAAGGATTTGTTTTTGGGCCTTCCCTGTTTTTGCATCGATTGTTGCAAGGGCAATGCGCATAGTGTTCGTGCTTTAAAATAACTAAATTGCAGTGAATTATACGGAGCAGGGTCAGACTCATGGCTGGACCAATCAAAAACAAACGTGCGACATTTGATTACTTCATCGAGGAACGCTTCGAGGCGGGCCTCGTTCTTCGTGGCTGGGAAGTGAAGAGTGTCCGAGCCGGGCGTGCGACGATTAATCTTGCGCATGTCTATGTGCGAGAAGGGGAGCTTTTCCTTTGTAATGCGCATATGACGCCCGCAGATCAAATCAGTACGCATGAGAAACCAGAGATGTCCCGTACACGTAAGCTTCTTATGCATAAGCGCGAAATCACACGCCTCATAGGGAAGGTTGAACGCGCGGGTTATGCCCTGGTTCCTCTAGATATCCATTTCAAGAATAATCGCGTGAAACTTGAACTTGCCTTAGCTCGCGGTAAGAAGAGTTATGAAAAGCGTGAAGATATCAGTAAGAAAGACTGGAAGCGCACGCAAGAACGTATCATGAAAAATGATATGACGCGAGGAAAACCGCGGCAAAACTACAAAGACGTTTAAATTGTTTCTCCTGCGTATGTCAGAAAATCAGTTAGAAGAAATAGATTGCAAATTAGCCGAGACAGAACTTTCCGACGAGAGGATTGGTCCTGCGGATTCTTTCATAAAGTTACATCGCTTAAGCGTAAGGCTTCCTAATGGCGCTACAAGTAAGAGGGATGTTGTGAGGCACCCTGGGGCTTGCGCCATGATTGCTTTGGATGAAAAGGGATATATCCTTCTTGAGCGGCAGTGGAGAGCGCCTCTTGGAAAGGCTTTCTGGGAAATCCCCGCAGGGAAAATTGATCCCAATGAGCCGTCTCTTACTTGTGCTAAACGAGAACTGGAAGAAGAGGCAGGAATCCTTGCCGCACGGTGGACATTCCTAGGTACGATGCATAACGCTATTGGTTACAGCAATGAACACATCGATGTGTATCTTGCGGAGAAATTAACCGAGGGTAAACGCCACTTAGATGACAATGAATTTCTCTTTGTTGAAAAGCGTCATTGGAAAGAGGTTCTTGCAATGACCTACACGGGAGAAATCACGGACGCAAAGACCATCTGCGCGATGCATTGGTTCTTACACTACCTAGAGGAAAACGGGAAATCATCTTTGTAGTTTTAAGAAATCTTTCTAAAACTAAAGAAAACTTCCCATAAGAAAGTTTTCTTTAAAATCAAAGCGCCGTATAGCCTCTACTTAAAAGTGCCTATGCGGCGATTTTTTTGCTGTGCTATCTTGCCTGCCGTGGGTGAGGTCAAACGATTCTTAACGCACCCAAAAAATAGAGAGATTTTTTCTGACTATGTCTTCTAACCGTCAAATTCGTATTTCTAGCACATGCAATATGTGCACCATGCGAATGTGCTGCATGCTTTAGGGCAGCATAGGCGCAAGCGTACTTTGACGACTCTCTGAACTCTTCTCAATTACCTCGTGGCTTATAGCCGCCCTAAACCAAACGGACTGCACCGGCAGTTTTCCGGCGTACGTCTTTGTCCTTGGGTTTTACCCCTTTCAACTTCAAAAAAAAATATAAGGAACACATCATGACAAACAAAGTAAATCAATTAAGAAAAGGTGCCATCGCTCTTGCCGCCGTTGCCTCCATCGGCCTCCTTCTTACGGGTTGCGGAGATAAAGCACAGAGCGACATAAAGATTGTGAAAGTCGGCGTTGTCGGCGAATACAACGCCCAGTGGGAGACTGTAAATGCGAATTTGGCAGCAGACAAAATCAAAGTGGAACTCGTGAAGTACTCCGATTACGCAACACCCAATCGTGCGCTTTCCGATAAAGAGATCGATCTCAATGCTTTCCAGCACAAGGCCTTCCTTGCTAATGACATTAAGCGCAATGGCTATAAGGTCGTTTCCATTGGCGAAACCATTCTTGCTCCGCTTCGCATCTTTAATAACAAAACAAAGATTCAAAAGATCTCTGATATCAAAGATGGTGACAAGATTGCAATTCCTTCAGACCTTACAAATGGGGGCCGAGCCCTGAAACTTCTTGAGGCAGCAGGACTCATTGAACTTGACCCGTCTAAGGGCTATGTTCCCAATAAGACAGACATCACAAAATACAATGTGAAAATTGAAATCCTTGAGGCCGAGTCTGGAGTCCTCGCAAACCTTCTTCCTGACGTCGTTGCAGCGGTAATCAATGGCGGCAATGCCTTCACGGCTAAGCTTGACCCCTATAAGGATTCGATCTTTTCAGAAAATATCTCCGCAGATAATCCCTACCTTGGAAAGCTTGCGAACGTCATCGTTTCGCGTGAGGCGGATGCAAAGAACCCTGTTTACCTCAAGGTTGTGAAGGCTTATCAGTCTCAGAATGTCGCACAGACTCTCAAAGAGGCCTACAAGGGTGCTTTTATCCCTGTTTGGTCAGGTGCGGCGGAATACAAACTGAAGTAATTTTTTTGAAAATGTTTAATCGGGAGGACTTTCGAGACCGCTAATCTCCAAAGTCCTCAGAAGAAAACTTACAACAATTGGGACACGGTAAGAGTTATGGATAGAAAAGAGACAATTCATGCGAAGATTCTTCAAAGGATTGCCGCCTACAAGGATGCTGCGAGGGCGATACATGCGCACCCTGAGACGAGTAATCATGAGTATTTCGCCCAAGATGTGCTGACAAAACTTCTAAGCGAAGATGGGTTTGAGATTGCTAAAGACGTTGCAGGGCATCCAACGGGTTTTACGGCAACCTATAAGAGTAAGAAAGCGGGTCCCGTTCTTGTTTTCCTCGCAGAGTACGATGCCCTTAAAGGCATCGGACACGCCTGTGGCCATAACCTATTTGGCGCCACGAGTGCGCTAGCTGCTGTTGCACTTAAGAGTGTTGTCGATGAAGCCGGGGGCGAAGTTCGTGTCTACGGAACGCCTGGGGAAGAGGGCGGAGAAAACGGTAGTGCAAAGGGGAGCTTTGTTCGAGAAGGATTCTTTCGAGACGTTGATGCAGCGCTCTGCGCGCACTCGAGTCGAGCAGGTTACACATTGACACCTCCGACGCTTGCCTGTGCTCCAGTGGATATTGTTTTCCATGGGAGAGCCTCTCACGCAGCAAGTGCTCCAGAAAAAGGAATCAATGCTTTGGATGCCGTAATCCAGGTTTACAACTCAATTAATGCTCTGCGTCAGCACCTTACAAGTGATGTTCGTATCCACGGCATCATTACCGATGGCGGCAAAGCCCCGAATGTGGTTCCTGACTATGCTGCAGCTAAGTTCTATCTTCGTGCTGCCAAAGCCGCAACGCTTGATGCGGTTTATAAGAAGGTTGAAGCGATTGTCGCTGGGGCTGCTCTTGCCACGGGCGCCACGGGATCCATGACGCCAAGTCAGAACCGCGTCGATGACACGGTGATTACCCCATCTTTTGATGCTTTGTACGAAGAAGAGTTAAAGGCGTTTGGTTTTACTGCTGAGAAGAAAGAGGGGCAAGTCGCAGTGGATTCATCCGACGTGGGTAATGTCAGTCACGTTGTTCCCACAATTCAGCCGCACCTCCGTATTAGTGATACGCCGATTGCAGCGCATAGTGAAGCCTTTAAGGCTGCGGCGATTTCAGAAATGGGGCTTGCCTCGATTGCTCTCGGCGCTGAAGTTCTCGCTCGCACAGCGTTGCGCCTAATCGAAGATCCTCAGAGGTTAGCGGCAATTAAAACTGAGCACGCAAAGCGCATCGCTAGTGAAGCGAATTCGTAAAGGGACGAGCATGATTTATTTAAAGCATATCGTAAAGCGATTTGACACGGATACGGGTTCAGTCACAGCTGTCAATGATGTATCTCTACATATCTGCAAAGGGGAAATCTTCGGAATTATTGGTTTCTCTGGTGCGGGGAAATCCACTCTTGTGCGTTGCATCAATTTGCTCGAGCGACCAACAGCAGGCGAAGTTACGATTGATGGCGTTGATATCACGTCTTTGGGGCCAAAGAGGCTGCGTGAGGTAAGACAGAAAATCGGGATGATTTTCCAACACTTTAATCTCATGCCGAGTCGCACGGTGTATGAAAACGTTGAGATGCCCTTGCGACTTTCGACTCTCTCGGAAGCGGAACGTCGCCAAAAGATAGGCTCCCTTTTGCGACTCGTGGGTCTTTCTGACAAAGAGAAGGCTTATCCATCACAACTCTCAGGCGGACAAAAACAGCGTGTAGCAATTGCAAGAGCTCTCGCTAACGACCCGAAGGTCCTGCTCTGCGATGAGGCAACAAGTGCCTTAGATCCTAAAACAACACGCTCGATTCTTAAATTGCTTCGTGAGGTCAATAAGCGGCTTGGTATCACGATTGTCGTCATTACGCACCAGATGTCTGTTGTGAAATACATCTGCGACAGGGTTGCTGTGATGGAACACGGGCACGTTGTCGAGGAGGGAACAATTTTGGAAGTCTTCTCTCGGCCCAAAGAGACTGTCACAAAGGGCTTTATTGATTCGGCAAGTAACGTTGATGACCTCTATGAGATGCTTGAAGACACGGCCGCAGAGGGCATCTCAGGCGGCAAGCCCGTTTACCTACTCACATACGCAGGAGCTTCCGCAGGAGAACCTCTCATGACAGAGCTCTACAAGAAGTTTTCTGTCTCAGCAAACATCATCTTTGGAAATATAGAGATGTTAAAAGAAACGCCTTTCGGAAAACTTGCCGTTACCTTTGAAGGAAAAGAGGAGGACGTTTCTCGAGCCTTGGATTACATCCGCTCGAGGGAAGTTACGATTGAGGAGATTCACGCATGATTGCACTAGTTAATGAACTGCTTCCGAACTTAGATCGTTTAAGCGGTGAACTTTTAAAAAGCATAGAGCAGACAGCGACGATGATTGCAGTCTCAGGAACAATCGCATGGGTCTTGGGAATCGCAATCGGTGTTCTTCTCGTGGTAACAAAGAGAGGCGGGATTCTAGAGAGCCGAGCAATCTTTACTTTCTTTGATCGTGCAATCGATGTAATCCGATCGGTTCCTTTCATCATTCTCATTGTTCTTCTCATTCCTCTTTCGCGGTTCTTGGTCGGGACTGGATCTGGTGTCACAGGCTCCTTTGTAGCCCTAACTTTTGGAACAGTGCCGTTCTTTGCACGTCAGATTGAATCTGTGCTCTCGGATATTGACAACGGATTGATTGAGGCTAGTGAAGCGATGGGATTTTCTCCGCGGCAGATTATTTTTGATGTTTACTTAAAAGAAAGTATCCCAGGAATTACGCGCGTCACGATGATTACGTTTGTGAGTTTTGTGGGACTCACGGCAATCGCTGGAGCAATTGGTGCTGGTGGCATTGGAGACTTCGCCATTCGCTACGGATACCAGATGGGATATCGCGACATGATTTGGTTAACTGTCCTTATCATCCTAGCGGTAATTAGCATCTTTCAGTTTTTGGGAAATTGCATCATTCGCCGTACGACGCATTAAGTCAGGGAGAAGGAAGATTAACGAGTTGTTCCTTCTCTCTCATGTAAGGTTTTAAATAGTTTCTACAAAGTTAGAGCGCGATATCGAAGATGGACTTCGGTTTATAGCCAAGCGTTTGGGCGCAAAGAGGGCGTTGCCGTCCTGTAAGTCTTAGTGCTTTTTTGACGCATCTCGGATCAAAACTCATCCGAGCTAAACAACGAATCGAAAGACTCGCGCAGGCTAGATAAACCGCCTCAACTTTGGCTCCTGCCTCCACCGCTGGTCCGTAACTCTTAAAGAACTCCCGAAGTGCAACATCGTCTTCCTTGGGCTTTCTCTCAAAGAGTCTCTTAAAGTAGTCTGCTGCAGAGCGATGTGTTTCGATGGGATTGGCAACATAGATAAGGTGCACTGGCGCGTTTTCAATGAGAGGCTGCGAGAGGCACACATCTTTTCGACAATCTTTATCGATTAAGAAAACTAAGGCCCGCCTTACGTTATCCCAAAGCCAGACGCCGTTAGACTTTACGACATAGATGCTCACACAGTGCTTTTCAAGTACCGAGGGCGTTGTTCTAAGGCCTTCTTTCTTTGTCGTTAAGCCATCAGCAGCCCAAAGAATTGTCGAGAGATCGGCGTCGATGATGGGATCTTCGGAAAATTCATAATTGGAGCGGCGCAACCGAAAACACGCTTCTAAACTCTTATCAAGCTCCGTGGGAGCAGGGAGCTTACGAAGGGTCTCGGTTGGGACGGCGTCTTTTTTCTTAAAGCCTTGCATTCTGTTTTATTGCCTTAGAGAGGGTATCCAACAGTAAGTGCCATGATTGGCGTGTAACGATTGTCTTTGTCAAGGAGTGGGCTGACACGGTCTTTTTCAAGACTTGCACGGGCTACACTCGAAAGCCCTAAGGCTGTTGCAGCAAGTTGGCCAGCTTCGATCATGCACCCCGTGTCTACACACTTGCAGAGGTCTCCTCGAGAAGCGACGAGACCTTCTGAAAGCGCGGCATCAGCAGCAAAGATAAGGGTTGCAGGGGCGGTTGCAACAAAGGGTTGTCCCATTGTTGTCTCGGCGCGTTTATCCCCAGCGGTAACGAGAGTCAGCGTGGCGTTCTTTCCATCATAGAGCCAAACACCCTTCTCATCGAATAGGAAGGCAACAATCTCTCGGCAGTCTTTAGCCGAAGGTACGGTGCGTTTACCTGCGTCACTTGTGACGCCTGCGCAGGACCAAAGAATTGTTGCAAGAACTGCGGGTTCTAAGGGTTTAGAAGAAAAATCTCTACGACTACGGCGATTTGTAAGCGCTTCTGTGAGAGTAGTGGTCATCGGAAGAGGAGCGGGAAGTTGAATCGTTTCAGCCATAGGATTTTCCTTTATTCAGAAGTTTTTAAAGATTTGGTACGTTGTAGTTTGGCTCCGGCTTGTCGCTTTGCGTTGTTCCAAAGAGAGCATCGTACATCGGCCAGTACGTTGCATAGACGACTGTAAGTACAAGGCAACTTAACGGGAAGTAGATATACATATCTACTGATTTTAAGCCGAGAAGGCGAATAAGTTCCCCAGAGCAGTAAAAGATTGCCGTAATGCTTACTGCGAGAAGAATTCCTAAAAGCAAAATCGCAAGAATGTTCCTCAGACAGCCGAAGAAGGAATAAAAGAGTGCCTTTCCCCAGCGCATATGTTTATCCATGCAGAGCATTGGAGAAAACCACGTTGCCATGAGACCTGGGATATAGATAAGAAGCGTTACCGCTAGTGGCATCCAAGGGAAGTGTTCAAAGACAGAAGACCAAACAAGGCGGTTTTCACTTGTAACTTGCCAGAGTTCCACGTAGGGAGCCGAGAGAAGACCATATGCGGCCTGCGCAGTGATGAGAATAAAGCCGTAGAAAAGCCCCGTATAAATTAGTTGTATTCTGGCAAAGGGATCTGCCCAAGCTTTTCCAATGAGACCGAGCCCTGGGTCTTTTCCTTTGAGGACGTCTCTTACTGAGTGCCCGATGAGAATCGTGCCAAAAGGCATAAAGAGAGCGGCAAAAACCATTCCTACCATCGGCACGAGCATGAGAATTCCCATCACGGCCGAGTAGAAGAAAACGAGAAGAAAGAGCCTAGCGGCATTAAGACGCACAGCTTGAATGGCTGTGGCAAACCAATCCCAGCCTGCACCTGCTCCTAGATGTTTAGAGTGATTCGTATCAGTCATAGGGCTTTTAGGCTTTTGGCCAAGGTAAAGCGCAAGTTAAACGGTCTTTTAAGACACGCTCAAAGTGCGTGGGGTCATGGGGCTTTAAAAGCGCTGCTTCGCGTGGGAGATAGAAATCAAAGAGGCGGCTTAGCCAGAAACGCAACGCGCCAGCACGTAGCATATCTCGCCAAAGTGCTTTCTCGTTTTCTCCAAGAGGATTGACCCTGTTATAGGCCTCGATAAATTCCTGCGCCAAACTTTCGATAAAAAGACCAGTCTTGGGGTCAATACACCAATCATTCATGGTCACTGCCAAATCGAAAAGCGTAGGGGAGCACCCCGCGAAGTAAAAATCAAAGACGCCAGCGATGTGAGCCTGCGCCGTTGCTCCATTCGCAACAAGGGCATTGTTTCGAAAGAGGTCACAGTGGCAAGCCGCAACGGTAAGCTTCTTAAAAGGCGCGGATTCCTTTACTCCCTTTTGATGCTCGAGTTCCTCACCGAGGAGTTTCTGCTGCTCGGCATTCAAATAGGGCATCACCTTTGGTGTTGTTTCAATCCACCAATCAAAGCCTCGGAGGTTCTTCTGAAATAGGGGAAAGTCCTCCGCCGCTTTGTGCATACGGGCAAGAAGTTCTCCCATAGAACGGGCTTCAGCAACTCCTACGACTTCAATATCCTCCCCTGCGATACGGTCTGCAATCGAGACGGCTTTCCCCTTAACGAAGGTAAAGAGAGTGCCTTTGCGGGTCTTTTGAGGACGCGCAACGCGGCAACCTTTTTTGGCTAAGTGTTCGCAAAGTTCAAGGTAAAACGGGAGTTCTTGCGGGCGAAGACGCTCAAAAATTGTGAGAACCCAGTGCCCCGTGGTGGTCTCAAGATAGTAGTTTGTGTTTTCAATTCCAGCGCTAATCGGTTTTAATTCCCGAAACTCGCCAATAGAAAACTCTGCGAGAAGCTCTTTAACGTCGTTCTCGTCAAGCGTTGTAAATACAGCCATTTTTACCAGTTAAGTTCAACAAATTTTGGTGTGCCAAGCGTCGAGCGCGTATTGGTGCTTGCTCCATTATCAATCGGTCTTGAGGATTGATTTTTCATCGTGTAGGGAATGCCAGTTTCCCCCGGTGTCACGGTGATGCTACGGACGTGGTTATTCTGATCGACATTCTTGCGAATCACTGTACCACGCTCGGAAACGTAGACTTCGTCCGCGCTAGCTTTGGGTTTCTTGGCGCGCTCGGCACGAGCCTTTGCAAGGTCCGCTTCATTGGGTTCAAGTCTCTGTGCGTCGTTGACGGCAGGCGCTGCCACTGACGGGAAAGAGAGCCCTAAGGCCGCGGTCAAAGCCAAGATTGAAACAGCTGTTTTAACGGTTGTGAGAATCTTTTTTGTTTTCATGTTTTTAGCAAATTTCTGAAAAATCAGAAGCAATTATTTCCGTGAGGGATATTATGCCGTTTTTGCCCCATGATTTGTTCGCCCAGTAGGCTCAGGCGAGACGAAGCTTCTTTAGCGGTGTTGCTTGATAGTATTTGCTCTCTGTCATAGAGGGCTCTTTCTGCGGCTAAAATCCTAAAAACTTACTTTTGACTAAAAGAGGGAGGCACTCCTTCCTCGCAAGCGAAAAGAACGGTTCTTCTATGGCAAAAATACTTCTGATTGATGGCTCCAATTACCTTTTCCGAGCGTATCACGCACTTCCACCGCTTACGACAAGCCGAGGAGAACCCACGGGCGCCTTAAAGGGCTTTAGGGCAATGCTTCAGAATGTGTATCGGCTCATTGCACCAGACTACGTTGCCTGTGTCTTTGATGCACATGCAAAGACCTTTCGGCACACACTTTACCCTGAGTACAAGGCTAATCGCCCTCCCATGCCAGAGGACTTGCGTTCTCAGATTGAACCGATTCACGAACTGGTTAGACTGCTTGGGTGGCCCCTTTTGGAGGTTGAAGGCGTTGAGGCAGATGACGTCCTCGCAACATTAGCTAAACGCGCAGGGGAAGAGGGAATTGAGGCCTACATTGCAACAGGCGATAAGGACCTCGCTCAGGTCGTAAATGCGTCCGTTAAGCTTGTTAACACAATGACTCACGAAGTTATCGATGCCTCGGGGGTTAAGGCTAAGTACGGAGTTCCTCCAGAAAGGATAATCGACTATCTCACTCTCATGGGAGATAAGGTCGATAACGTCCCTGGCGTGCAGAAATGTGGGCCAAAGACAGCCGCAAAGTGGATTGACCAATACGGAAGTCTTGAAGGCGTCATTGCAGCAGCTGACTCAGTTACAGGGAAGATTGGCGAGTATCTAAGAGAAGCTCTTCCAACGCTAGATCTTTCTAGAAAGCTTGTGACGATTAATTGTGATGTCACCCTTAAGGTGAACCCAAAAGAACTTCTTTTAAGTAAACCAGACGAAGAAAGACTTCTTGCGTTTTACGCACGCTGGGAGATGCGCTCCGCCTTGTCTGCTGCGGGAAAGAAACCTGCGGAGAAGAAAGCGCCAGCTCGGGCAAAAGAAGAGAAACCCGTCGCACGTATCCCCGAGCAGGGGGACCTCTTCTCTGGTTTCTCTCTGACGCCTGCTGCCTCGAAACCCTCTGAGCCAGAAGCCACTCAGAAATCAACAGGGCTTGATATTGTTGATACGAAGGAAAAATTAGAGCATCTTTGCGCGCGTCTAGAGGCCGTCAAGGAAGCCCCTGTTGCATTGGATTTTGTTACCGACAGTGCGCAACCGATGCTAGACAAAGCCTCTGTCGTGGCACTTGCCATCACGCCTCTTGAGGTCTACTGCATTCCAATAGATCTCATGATGACAACATGTGTTTCCGCAGATTTGTTGCGAGAAGTGCTGGGCGTTTGGTTCTCTTCGGATAGCCCGAAGATATTTCATGATGCAAAGTACGCTAAACATGTTTTAGCCAATATGGGGATTACACTCGGAGCGGTAACAGAAGACACAATGCTCATGAGTTATGTCTTAGAGGCTCACCTAAGGCATGAGCTTGCTCTCGTTGCCTTTAGGCATCTTCAAAGTAGCGCCCCTGCTGAAGAGGAGCTTTTCGGGAAAGGCGCACAGAAAGTTAGCGCGAAGCGCCTAGAAGCGGCAAAAGCCTATGCCTGGGTAGGAAGGCGCGCCGCCGTTATAAAAACCCTTGGCACGGTACTTAAAGAAAAACTTGCGCGCGAGCCAGCTCTTTTGCATGTATATCAAGAGATAGAACTTCCCATTTCAGAGATTCTCTGGAAGATGGAAAGAGTAGGGGTTTCGATTGACACGGTGAAGCTTTCTGAGCAGAGTTCTGAGCTAACGCAAGCAATAGCGAATGCAGAAAAGAAAATTGAAGAACTCGCAGGAGAAGCCTTTAACCCTGCCAGTCCCAAGCAGCTGGCGCACATCCTATTTGAAAAACTGGGGCTTCCCGTGCATAAAAAGACCGCCGCTGGTACCCCTTCTACAGCTGAAGAGGTTTTAAGTGAACTTGCTCTTGACTATCCGCTTCCGAAACTAATCCTTGATTATCGAAAGTTCTCTAAGTTAAAGGGGACCTACACGGATAAGTTACCCCTGATGGTCGATCTCCGTGACAACCGTGTCCATACTACCTTCGGTCAAGCAACGGCAGTAACGGGGCGGCTCGCGAGTTCAGATCCTAATCTACAGAATATTCCAGTTCGTACGCCTGAAGGGCGCCGCGTGAGAGAAGCTTTTGTCGCGCGTCCGGGATGTAAGATTCTCTCTGCGGACTACTCTCAGATTGAATTACGCATCATGGCGCATCTTTCTGGCGACAAGGGACTAATTCGGGCCTTCAACACGGGAGCAGATGTCCACAAAGCGACAGCCTCTGAAGTTTTTTCCGTAGCTTTAGATGCGGTTACCGCAGATCAAAGGCGAATGGCAAAGGTCATTAATTTCGGCTTGATTTACGGAATGAGCGCTTTTGGTCTTGCGAAAAACCTTGGTATCGATCGCACATCAGCTAAGCGCTACATGGAGGAGTATTTCGCTCGTTACCCTGGGGTTTCTCAATACATGGAAAGAACCCGTAGTGAGGCAAAAGAAAAGGGTTTTGTCAGTACTGTCTTCGGTAGAAGACTATGGCTTCCAGAACTTAAGAGTTCAAGTGCGCAGGTTCGTGCCGCCGCAGAGAGGGCAGCGATTAACGCCCCCGTGCAAGGAACAGCCGCGGACGTTATCAAACTTGCAATGATTGCAGTCGATGAATGGCTTAAGCGCGAGGGGCTTGAGAGTCGCGTCGTACTCCAAGTGCACGATGAACTTGTCTTAGAGGTTCCCGATTGCGAACTCGAATGCGTAAAGACAGAACTGCCGCGGTTAATGAGCAGTGTTACCGAGTTTGAAGTGCCTCTTATTGCACAGGTTGGTGTAGCGGAGAATTGGGAAGCTGCTCACTAAGGGGTATCTTAGCGGCAAGCTCCCATGGATTCAGGGACAAGTGTGAGAATGACTTTCCCTTTGGAGTCTATAAAACTCAAAGCCTCGGGATTTCCTCGGATTCGCCGTGTGTCTTTTAAGAGCCGTTGCATCTTCTCTTCCAAGGCCATACTCGCAGGGTCGCACATTCTTAACGTCGCTGCTACGTTTTGGAAGCTAAGTTTGTTGCCATCCCGCTTGTAGTCGCCGCTAAAACTGTTGCAGCCGAGATCGCCAGTGACTTTCTTCTCTGTAAATTCAATGTAAGGCGCAACATCACAGCCTGACTTGCTATCAAGTTTCATCATCCAACTCGTACCAGTTAGCTCTGGGGCAGGGTCTTCTTTTTCAGCTACGGAGCAGGCCGCAATCGAAAGGGTTGAGAGTAAAGCAGTTAAAGAGAGTAGAAACGTTTTCTTCATGGCGCTAAGTTTGAAAAGATTCTCTCTCATCATTTTAGATGAGAAAAAAAGGGCGGGTCTCGTTTTTTCGAGTCCCGCCTAAGTAACCAAAGGAGAAAATTTACAGAAAGGTAACTGACCCTTCGGAACGCAATTTAAGGAAATTCACACGGAAAATCTGAAACGATTTTCCCCAATGCGAAACAAATTGTTTCTCGGAGAAGATGTTGTCTGTTTTATAAAGAAAAAATATATAATTGCGCCCCATGTCATCTAGTGTATTTATTGTAGTTTTTCTAGCCAATCTTCTCTGTAGGTGCTGTGCGCTTGCAGTTGCCTTTGGTGTATCTCTTTGGATTCTGGCCCGTTTCGGAAGACCTGTGGCACAACTTGCCTGTGGAATGCTCCTTGCCATTAGTCTTGGACACTTGATTCCGGAGGCAATTGAAACGGGGATTGCAATCTATTGGGTAGTCACTGTCCTTGTTGCGAGTCTTGTCGCTTTTTATCTTTTTGATATTTTGCTTGAGAAGTCTTTTGGGCATATTCACGCCACAGGAAGGCCGCATGCGATTCCTGCTCTCCTTGGCGGTGGCTTTGAACTAAGGACAGATCTCTGTGGCGCTCGTACAAGGAAAGCTTTCCCGATTCTTGTGGGATCGGCATCGCATAATTTTGTCGATGGCATCTTAGTTGCTGCTGCCTTTACGACAAGCGCTACAGCGGGCTTAGCTATTACCGCAGCAATCTTTGCACATGAAGTGCCGCAACTCGTAGGGCAACTGGCAATCTTAAAGAGGTTTTCTTGGTCTAAGGAGCGTTCTCTTTTGGCGCTTGCCTCTGTTGCAATGGCGGCCGTTCTCGGTGGCATCGCGGGCTCGTTTCTCTTCTCTTTTTCTCGCACATTTATTCCGTATGCAATGCTTGTATCAGCTGCGGCTTTTTTATTTGTCGCAATGGTTCTTGTAAAGGAAGATTTCTTAGGCGAAAAGTTTGAGACAAAAACCATTCTGACATCTTTATTTTTCGTTTCTTTAGGTATCGTTGCCTCTTTGCTGATTCTTTCCATTGGCCACGGCTAAATCTTTGATGTTGTGCCTCATGGAAAAGCATTGAAATTTAATAGATTTCTCTCCTTTCTCGTTAGGAGCTTCCCCCGTGTTGTTTTTCTGAGAAATTGAGGTAAAAAACCTCCTAAAAACCACAACGGACTTTGGTAGATAAAAGTAAAATTCCTCTAAGTCGCGGATTTAATCCCCCAACAACTTGCAGCGCGACTCAAAAATGCTGCTAAAGCGTCGGCTTTTGGCTTCTTTTCGTTCGAGCCTCGAGTCAGAAACGCTCGAGGTTTTTTCGTGAACGAAAAGGAGTAACGCTTAAGTGTCTTCTTTAAGGCAAACATTACCTAGCTGGGTCATTCTCAATATTCCTCACGATGCGGTTTTTATTCCGCACACTCTTAGAAAGAAGATTTTCTTAACGGATGCGGCACTCGATAGGGAACTTCTTCGGATGACTGACTTTTGGACGCATGCACTCTTCTCTGGTGTTGTTCCCTTAAGTCGTATGGTTATCGCTCCTGTGAGTCGTCTTGTTGTTGACACCGAGCGCTTTGCGGATGATTCTTTGGAACAGATGGCAAGTCGTGGAATGGGCGTTATCTACACAGCGACTTCTGATTTAAATCCTTTGCGTAAGAAGCCAACAAGCCGAGAAAAAGAAAGGCTTCTTCGCTTTTGGTATGAGCCTCACCACATGAGGTTGGAACGCCTAGTGGATGCGTCCTTAAAGATGCACGGCAAGGCTCTCATTATTGACTGCCATAGTTTCTCTTCCAAGGCGCTTTATTACGAAGCAAACTCCAAGGAAAAGCGGCCAGAAATTTGTCTTGGTACGGATGCTTTTCACACGCCTAAGGCTCTTCAAAAAGAAGCCTATGCATCGCTCACCGCTGCAGGGTTCGATGTGGCAGTTAATGCGCCCTTTTCAGGCGCTCTTACGCCACTAAAGCACTACAGAAAAGAGCCGCGCGTTGCCTCTCTCATGATTGAAGTGAGGCGAGACCTCTACGAGGATGAATCTAGCGCTGCGGTAACGCCTAACTTTTCTCGAGTTGCCGGGCTTTTGCAGCGCGCTCTTATTCGTGCAGTAGAAAGTTTCTAAAGAAAAATCAACTTAAATCGAATACATCAAGGAAAATAAAAATGAAAGCCTCTCGATTGATTTCAGTTCTTTCCTCTCTTCTTAACCAACCTTGGGCCACATTCATTTGGGGTGCTCCCGGTATCGGTAAGTCAAGTATTGTTCGTGAAGTTGCAAAGACGCATAACCTTCCTGTCATCGACCTGCGTGCGTCCCTTTTAGATCCCACGGATTTGCGAGGTATCCCTGTTGTAAAAGAGGGTGTCAGTACTTGGTGCCCTCCGTCTTTTTTACCAAAAGAAGGCGAAGTTCCCGGCATTCTTTTCTTAGATGAAATTAATGCGGCGCCTCCCTTAGTGCAAGCGGCTCTCTATCAACTCATTCTCGATCGTCGTGTTGGCGAATACGTCTTGCCCGATGGTTGGAAAATCATCGCCGCTGGCAATCGCAGAGAAGACAAAGCCGTGACCTTTAGACTTTCTAGTGCCCTCGCTAACAGATTCATTCACTTGAGGCTTGAAGTGGATTTAAATGATTGGCATGACTGGGCTGTCATTCACAACATTAATCCGCTTGTGATTGCTTTCATTCAAACAACACCTAGAAACCTAATCGAGTCGGATACGAATGCAGAGGCCTTTGCGACGCCGCGTAGTTGGGAAATGGTAAGTGACGTTATAGAGAAGTTTGGTTCGCCTGCCGCGGCCTCTGATGTGATTCCAGGTATTGTGGGAGAAGGCATCGCGATGGAATTTCTTTCTTTTGTGAAAGATGCTTCTGTGCAGAAAACGATAGAAAAGATTCTTGCAAATCCAGAATCGGAGCCAATCCCCAAAAACCTTGGGAAACTTTGGGTTCTTGTTTCACTCCTAGCGGCGAGAGTAGAGGAAAGAGAGGTACGAGAAGCCACCTCGAAACTTCTATTGCGACTGCCGGCGGATTTCGCTGTTGTCGTTGCCCGTGACGTAATTAAGCGCTATCCAGCGTTTGTTAAAGACAAGGGGTTCTTAAGTTTTGTTGCTAAACATGGTGATTGCTTTCGATAGGAGCAGGTGATGAGAGAAAGAGAGATTGCAATCAATCGAATCTTGAAGGCAAGAATTGGCCTCTGCCTAAGGGCGCCATTCTTGTCCTCCTCTCTTATGAGGCTTGTGATTCGAGAGGCAAGTGAATATGTCTCGACATTTGCAACCGACGGGTTTCGCATTTTTTATAACGAAAGCTTTGTAGAAAAGCTCACAGACGAGGAAATCCGTGGCGTATTGGCCCATGAACTCATGCATGTTTTAACGGATAGCCTCGGCCGAGAACGCGGAAGAATCCACGCCCTCTGGAATGCCGCTTGTGACTATGCGATTAATGCAACGCTTCTTACGATGGGATTCAAGATTCCAGATGGGGGACTCCTCTCGGACGAATACATGGGACTTACGAGTGAAGCGATCTACGAGAGGCTTCTCAGTGGTCAAGAGGGAACTTTAAAAAGGTTTGTCTTAAAAGACTCCAAGTGTGGCGCAGGAGAAAGAGATTGCATTGGCACAATCCCAACTGAGATTGAAGCAGATGTTCTCCCTGAAGGTAGTGCCATTCGCGGACTTCTTCCCTCTGAAGAAGGGGAACCAACAGATGAAGAAAGCATCCGTATCGCAGTAGGAGCGATGCGTAAAGAATTTGTAGAGGCTTGTAAGAGCCACGGGCTTTTCCCTGCATCGCTACAAGCAGAATTAAAGATTGCCCAGACGCCGCAGATTGATTGGCGAAGCCTCTTACAACATTGGTTAATTGACCGTGTTAAATGCGATTGGACTCTTTTTCCACCAGCGAAGAAATTTATTTCGCAAGGGATTTATCTTCCTAGTCTCGGAAGTCCCGCGCCATGCAAGATTGTGTTCGCTGTTGATACGTCTGCATCGATGTCCAGTAGGGATCTCTCGCAGATATATTCTGAAATCCGAAATTTCCGAGATACCTTCCCAAGTGAGTTGATTATCTTGCAGGGAGATGCAAAGGTTCAATCCGTCAAAGAGTACGGTGAGTTTGAAGATTTTGAGGACCCCGAGCGCATCAAAGTCTTTGGACGTGGGGGAACAGATTTCCGCCCAATCTTCCAATGGGTTGAAGAGCATTGTGCTGAAGATCCCATCGTCATTGTCCATGCGACGGACGGATATGGAAAGTTCCCGCAAGATTGCAAGTGGCCTATCGTTTGGTTGTTGACAAAAGTCCACAGCGATGCGATTCCTCATTGGGGAGAAGAGATTGTCATCGGAACCTAGAGAGTAGCGGCGCTGAAAGGGTAGCGACTTGGGCTACCCTCTCGATTTCTGTAATTTCTTTTTCCCTTAAATGCAATCTAACCGTACGATGTTTGCAATCGGTTCCATTGTTAGCCAAGGGTAATCCCTTGTGAGGCTTCTTACAACATCATCTGTGAGGGTAACTTTTGTTTCCTTAAGCACTTTGTCTGCTGAAGAAAATACGCTCGTTCCAACCCAGTGAGCACTTGTTGCGTTCTTGCCAGTAATTTTGGGTTTCTCAAGGACGATTGCAAAGGGGTATGGGTAAGAAAAGAATACGGAATAGTCCATGGAATAGATAACAAGGTAAGTTTTGTTTTCGCTTTCTGTGGCTAGGGAGAAAGCCTGCTCGGCCTCAAAACTAAAAACAACTTTCCCGCCCATAACGCTTTTCAACGTTACCTCTGAATGCGGAAGATATCGGTATACGACACGTGTTTTTCCGAGCATTAGGGAAAAGGTATTAACCTTTTCTACCTCAGCCTTGGATTTCGGAAAGTACCTTTCCTTAATCCCTTCACTAGTTTTCTCTAAGGAAAATACTTCAAAAATTCTCTCGCCACTTTCCTTCAAGCGATTGAGCACTTCCTTTGGTGACCCAGAAATTTTTAAATCGATAGAGTCGTCAACAGCAAATCGTGCCTTTGGCGCCTTGGAGAGTTCTTTGAATTTTGAGGATGTTTCTTCATCTGTAGCAAAGCTTGATGGAAAAACATAAGTTTCTTTATGCCCATATAGGTTCAAGGCTTCTTCTCGAAAAACAAAGTTTGGTTCTTTCGCTTTTTCTTGGGGAGCAGAGATCTCTAGGCAAAAAGAAGGTAAATCGCCAAAATCTCTATCTCGAATGTAGCAAGATTGCCTCGCTTCTTTTGCATAGATTGCGGCGGTTTCAAGAACTAATGGGTCAATTGAAAAGGCCGTTAACCCAAGAGACGTCATCGCCTTTTCAAGTGCGGTTTTGGCAGCCTGGTGGAGAGAATCATTCTGCGGGTCAAAATTATCGGAAGGTAGTGCTTCAGAGTCAGAATCGTCTTTGTAAAGTTCCAGTCTTTTTCTAGCGATGCAGCGGAGGATCTCACCAAAGAGTTTCTCGTCTTTATCTTTTATTGCGGTAGCGATGTGAAGCAGTTCAATCAGAGGAACTTGTGATTTCGTAGTGGGCTTCATGGTTACGCAACTCCTGCGTTCTTAAGAATTTGTTTTAGATGTAGGGCTTTCTCAGGAGAAACAGAATTCACAAAATTGATTCGCCCAATAACGGCTTCGGGCGTATCAGGCTCGCCCATCCAGGTCGGTGTCTTTCCTTTTGAGAGCCTATGAACTTCAGCACGTAGATGTCGCAAATAGACTCGATTGACGTTAACCTTCTCGTTAATGACAAGTCCAGTGCAGCATTGCCTCCGGCCGCGACGAAAGATGTTTGTCTTCTTTGGATCGAGGTTTAACCCGATTCGACTAAGAGTTCCCTTGGCAATGCCAATCAACTTTGTCGTTTCATTGTCTCCAGAAAAAGTCATGTCGTCTGCGTAACGAGAGTAGGAACACCCTAGTTTCTTAGCGTGCGCTGTGAGGATTGTGTCTGTCTTCTTTAAGACAAGATTGAGAATCACAGGAGAGGTGGAAGCCCCAATCGGAAGGCCTCCTTCCGCAGAGCAAATCTCTGCAACAAGACGGATGGTGTTTGGTTGCAAGACGTCTTTTAACTCACGAAGTAATGTCGAAACCACAAGTGGGTATTTCACACTCGGAAAACAACTCTTGATGTCAACACAGACTACACAGGGCTTAGCAACATGAAGTGCCGCATTGTCAACGATGGAGCGATGCGGTACAAAACCGAAACTTGCTTCATGTACGGGAAGTGCGAGAAGAAGCCTCTCGTAGATACGGCGTTGAATAATCTTTAGCGTACTAATTGGCGAGGAGATCAGGCGCTTTCCGCCGTTTTTCTTTGGAATCTCCCACTGCTTATAAGCTGAGTTGTAGTGATTGCCGTGACCGGCTTTCCAATTTGTTATTGAGATGACATGAGAGAGATTGTCACAGACATCCCATCCGAGTTTTTCAATAAGTTCAATCCAGTAAGGCGCATTACCAGCATCCTCTCTTATTTTTGGAAAGAGTAGGGTAAATGCTTGTGAGAAAACCTTAGCGCTAACTTTTTCATGTAGCGCCTTGAGTTCTTTAACTTTCAGGTTGGTATTGAGAATTGCCACGGCTATCTCGTAGGGAGTTTTCCATTCTGGAACATTGATAAGAGATAAGCCTTTTTTCCTTCTTTCTAGCAAGAGATTAAAGAAATCTTTCCTAGAAAGACTTATGCGTTTTGCTTCTAAGGTAAGTGCTTCACGAGTTTCTTCGGGGAGTAGCTCTTTGGCGTCGCTTTCAAGTAAAGAGAGGACCTTTTCCTCGAGCGCAGGTTTCTCTCGAAGGGTTTCGAGAATCTTCTCAACGCTCTTACGCTTTATCAATGCTTGAGAGGCGACAAAGTAGTGAGACTTTCTATAGGGATTCGTTTGCTTTTCGAAGAATTCTTTCCCGCCTTTTATGGATTCAATTAGATAGCGTAAATACTCTGACCCGCTCAATGCATTAATACGTGCTTGTTCGATTGCATCGCATAGTTCTTTAGATTTCTTTTTCGGGAAAAGAGGCGCATACGGATAACCAATATCAATGGCGGCGCTTCTAAGAGATTCTTCATCTAAAGAAGAGAGAAGTTTCCTTGCTTCTGAAGCCTTAAGGTTCTTAATTAACCTAAGCTTTTCTTTAGCTGACAGCGCCTCTCTGTAAGATCTTTCGAAGAGAGACTTTAGAAGTTTCACCCGGGATGCCACAGATCCCTTGTAACTACTTGAACTGGTAATGTCTCTTGCAAGGATGACTTCATCGATGGCCTTCGCTTTAATTTTTTTAAAGTTGTCCCAAAGAGAAGTTTTATAAAAATCTGTGATGAAACGACGCCGTGCCTGAGTCGAGTTGATAACTCTTGCGGTAAGCCACTCAAAGCGTAGGCTTGGGTCAGAGCGCAAGCGCTCAGTTGCTTCTTTGAGGCGTTCTTCCCTTGTTTTCATCCTAGGAAACGCCTGCGAGTTGCCTGTACCATCTTTGGTAGGAGAAATTTCAAAGGGATTCTTCCAGAAGGTGGATTTCTCTAAGAATGTGCTTGCTGGTGCTTTCTTCGCGAGAAGGCGTTTTACGCCATATTTGTCGATGAGTTCTTCAGAGACACAATTGACGATTAAATCTTCCCAATCGACCATTGCCCAGATGGAATCTGTTTTTGGGAGCCTCTTAAGGATGTTCCTTCTTGCCTCATCAGGTTCTCGGAGTATTGCCTTACGAAGCCGCCTGGCACGCTCCTTACTTAGCGCCTGAAGATACTCGACAAGGTGGGCTGGTTTTTCATTAATGGCCAGTCGAGCGAATTCGATATCTTCAGTACTTTTTATTCGCCCTAGAAATGTCTTGACGAAGTTCTTTGGAGGATAGGTGAATTGAAGTACTGTAGTCCAGGGAAGTTTCTCGTAATTTAAATTTAAAGGTAAAGAAAACCCCTTACTGGTGCCAGCTTTAACGCAGAGATTGAGGAAGTCTTCGCCAAAAGCTAAGAAGAATTCATCAAAGGACTTTTGATTTAGAAATTTGAACAAAGACCTGTCAGATGTAAATGCACTGAGTACGGTTTCTTTCTCTCCGCAGAACCACTGCGGTAAGGGGTACTGCGTGAGAATTTCTAGTTTCCTATGGTTTTCCTTTGAGAGAAATCCTTCTACGCGAAAACACAAAAAATGTAGAAGATTTTTCTCTTCGAGACCTAAGAAGCTGGGCAGTCCGCGATAGTCTTCGATTGGTTCTGATTCAAAGAGCCCAGCGAGCTCTTTATTCATAATGGTGTCAATCTCTGAGAGTTTCCCACGTGAAAGGAGGTCACTCATTCGTGAAAATACTTTAGAGGAGTTTTGGCAAAGCTTTTCAATCTTCTCCTTTTTTTCTTTTTCACAGGGGAGGAAGAACTCGGTAAAGAGTTTTTCTGAGAAAAAGGTTTCCCTTAATTTCCGAGAAGGTAGGGCGAGAACGGCTTCTAAAGGAAGTTTTTTCTTACTGTTAGGCTTGCCGCTGGCGAGGACTTCGCAGTAGCAATGTTGGATTTCACGGACTATGGTGACAGGGTAGCGAGGCAGTGTGTCTTTATAGTCTTTAAGAGCTTTAAAGATCGTTGCAAGAGATAAGTCATTGCCGCCTTCTTTCACGCAGGAAGCGAGAAGAAGTCTCAGAGAAAAAGCGTGGGTTACCCAAGTTCCGAAACTCTCAGGCGCGTTTTCTTGAAATCCTAAGAAGAATACGGAGATGGAATTTCTTTCTAGAGCTTGCTTAAATTTCTCTACCAATGGTTTTAACGTCGTTGCATAGGATGCATCGTGCTGCACCGCTGCAAGATAGACCATGGAAAAGTACTCCGGATTCTCTGGGAAACAGGCAGCAACCCGCGCAAAGATATTTCTTAGGTCCTGCTTTGGATAAGTTGCCTGTAATTTTTTTGCGAGTGCCCGAAAACTTCTCGTCATTCTTTTGAGAACTTGTTCGCGATAGAGCGTAGGGCGATAGGGATTTAGCTTATCGACGCTTTCCTCAAATTTTTTGAGCGTGTTCTTAATAGAAGCGGAGATTTCTGGATTGACTTTCCCTGCGTTCTGAATTCTCAAATGAGCCATGAAAAATTTTCTCCTATGTGAGGAAATGCCTTTACTATCGAAGAAAGTTGCTACTAGCCTTACTGCAGTTTTTTACTGTGGCCAGAGTCCAAGATTGAGAGCTAAATAGCAGTGTTTTTTCCTTCATTTCAAGAAAAAATATATCGGAAATCTGGGAGTTGCGCGCGGTTTAAATTTCAATCTAAATCAAGGAATCTCAAACAAGTTCCCCTTAAGGATTTTTGACGGTAAAACGTGGCTTCTAGTTAAGGAGGTGAGACGATGCGCTAAGAAGAAAAAAGTGTTTCAATAGGGAGAAGGGAGGAGAAGGTTTCTTCGTGTGAGAAGAAAAATACTTTTCCCTGTCTTTATCTGAGAAAGAGGGTTAAAAAGACGCGTAACCGATCACTGCGTGTGACCGAGAACGTGCCGAGGGTTTTCGGAAAGTATTGACTTTGCGAAAGCCCTCGAGCCGCTCGCAAGGTCACTTGCTGTGATCGGATGCGCATCGTTTTAAAGCTCGCAAGAAAGTCAAAACTTTTTTCCGTTCTGGCGAAACACCAGAAGAACCTAATTTTCTCTTTGTTAAAGAAACCTTCTAAAGCGTACTATAACGGGAAAATGTCTGGGCTGCTCGGTTGCTGATTTCCTTTGTAAATCAATGTGCTATACGTCTCTTACTTTCTAGAGGTTATCTGCATATTGCCTACGAGTAGTCACGCATATATTGGCAAAAGATAGCGAGCACGAAATACAATCCTTATCCTTGACAAATGGTATTTTTTTCTTTGGAGAATTCGCGATGCTTAATACAAAAAATTATCCTCTGAGAAGAACAGAAAGAGCGCTCACAACGGAGCAAGCGTTTGAAGTCATCGAAGCATCTGAGTATGCGGTCATTAGCACTGCTGATGAGGCTGGCATCCCTTATGGTGTTGCGATAAGTCCTGTTTACTATGAGGGAGCGTTTTACTTTCATACGACAAATGTCCCTGAGTCGCGTCGCAATGCGAACATGCTTGCAAATCCTGAGGTAAGTCTCTTCTTTGTCTCTAAAGCGATAACGCTTGCTGAGTGGTATTCGGTTGACTTTGCAAGTGCTGTTGTCACAGGGCGTGCCTCCTTAGTAGAAGACCCAGCACTGCGCGTGAGAGCCATGATGGCTATTGTTAAACGCTATGCTCCTGAAAATAGCGATGAACGCAATGCCACACAGATGGCAGAGCGTTTTTCTGAAGCTAGCATTTGGAAGGTTGAAGTCGAGCACGTTCAAGGAAAGGCTCGTGCGGCTAAACAGTGGGTCGTTGGCAAAACAGCTAAAGCGGAAACGCAAACAGAGCCTTCTAAATGGCTTGAGGGAGTAAAAAAGTAGAAAAGAGAATTTTTTTAAAGCGACTTCATCTTTTTCATCGCTCGAGCAACTTCAGCCTCTTCTGGGGCTAAATAGCGACTCGTGGTTCCGATGGATGCGTGGCCCATTGCGGATTGCACGATGTTGATGTCCATTGTCCGCAGAGCAGTCATAGCAAAGGTATGTCGCAACCAATGCGTAGATCCCGCACGAAGCTTTTCAGCGTCTGCGGGATTTTTTTCTTCAACGTCTGCGGCAACTTTAGAGAAAAACGCAATGAGCGCTTTGTAAAGTCCGGAGCGAGAGATGCTGCCACTAGCACTCTTTTTATTCCCTCCGAGGCTTGCAAGGAGTGGTGTCGTTGGAGGAGCCTTTGTGTAACTTTCAAAACCACGATTTGCAAGGTAGCGATTAATCGCCCTCTTAGCATCTTCAGAGAGGGGAAGCCTACGGATTTTGTCTCCCTTACCAACGATTTCGATAACGGTGATTTCTTCATCGCCAATGCGCCGCTCGACAATCCATCCTGTCTTTGCATTAATCATCTCTGAGGCACGCATCCCCAAGCCCTTACCTAAAAAGAGAATCACACGAAGACGCAACTTCATAAGGTTCTCTGGCAGAGCGTCAAGGGATGCGAGAATTTCATCCCACTGCCGAGTTGTAAGGGATCTGTCGGCAAAGGCCTGTGGTGCACCTTCTCCAGCGAGAAGTCGTACTTTGGAAGAAACTTGATCGAAGGGATTACTTCTTAGGTAATTCGTTTTTGCCAAGAAGTTAAAAAGAAGCCTTACGGCAGTGGTTGCCGCTTTGCGACTCGCCGGGCTTAAGGGGCCATTAAATGGTCTCCAAGCCTCACTTAGACGCGGTGCGTTCTTCGGCCCAATCCAAGTTGTCTGCGGTAGATGCCACCGCGTGCTCCACTCTTTTTCTGATGTGCGGCCTAGTTCCTCAAGCCAGCGATAGTAAGCTGCGGCGTCTTCCGCTGTCGCTGAACTCAAGGCCTTTTGTCTTTCCATTGTGATCCAAAGGAGGAATCTTTCTGCTTGATTGCGGTATTGTGCACAGGTGTTCGCATTCGCTGCTCTTGCTTTAAGCCAAGAATCGATTGCTGCGAAATCATTGGTCGCTGAAATTGATGCAGGTGTTTCCGAGCGGTTCTCTCCGTACTCACCAGATAGTCCCGAAGGAAGGTCGCCTAGGACGGAGGAGAATTCTTTCTTCGTAACGAGAACGCTACCAGGCGTTGTGTTCCCGATAACTTTTACAACTTTCTTTGCAACCGCGTGTGACTCTTTTGTAACGGGGTAAAACTCGGGAAGGATTTCTCCAATCTCAGGGGCGTTCTCTTTTAGCCAATCAAGAAGTTTTGTAGCGGTATCCTCAGAAACTTCCTCGAAGCTTTTAAACCATGAATTCCCCGCATAGGCAATGTGTTCATAGAATTCTTCAAGTGTCGTGTCACCAAAAGAGATAAGTGCGTCGAGGACTTCTTCTGAGAAGTCTTCCGAGAGTGCATCTTTTAGAGGCGTTTGTCCATCAAAGTTCACGTCACTGTGTCCTACTCAAAAAGAAAGGTAGAATACCCCGTTCATTCGTGCAATTTTAGGAGAGAAAAGATGGCTTTGGCCGTTTTTGACGTTTCATTTAAAGGGTTGCTTAAATCTGGAGCTACAGCTGAAGACCACCACGTTGCTGAGGCTGTTATCGGAATTGACACAGTGTTGACGTCTTCGGCCCAAGAGTTGTACGGTCGAATTGTGGATTCAGAAATCGATATTCGCAGAGCTCCAGGCTCAGACTTGTTTGAGGTGGACTTCGGTTTCGGCATTAATCTTGGCATGGCTCGGCGTGCGCAACTTGCCCAAGATCCGCTTCTCATGGATCCGCAACCGATGGTTGTTATTGAGGCTCTGGGATTGCGTCCTAGGGATTTGGCGGATACGCCAACAAGCGATGTGGATGATGGAACCCTTGATGGACTTTTCCCGCTACTGATTGCCATTGGAGGTAGAGAAATCAATCGCGTTGATTTACTCGGTCGCATGGTTGACATCAATTGTGGGGACGATGTCTATCACGTGAGTTACTACACCTATAGGTTGCTACGTAATCGCGCTGTGCGGCGTGCCATAGCAGCGCTTGCGGATTCCCTGAAAGATATAAAACTGCAACGCATTGTCTTTACGAGCCGCACGACTGGCGAAGTTATTCTTGAACTCGATTCACGCCACATCGTTTCACTTTCTATGCCTGCAGAAAAGGAAGTTCTCCTCGTTGACGAAGTTCGCACGATGGCGCTTTCTCTTCTTGCGCCTGTCTACGGTAGAGAAGCCGCTTGGACATTTTCCACGGGCTCTCAGACACTGCGGATTAATATGCGAGATGAACATTTCTCTGCGCTTGTTGATAACGGTGTTTTCTCGCTATATCCAGGTGACGTTCTTATTGCTAATGTGCGAATCACAACGAAGCAAACAGCCCAAGGGCTTTCTAGCGAATATAACGTCCTACGTGTCGTTGATATGCGTTGGCCGAATCGGCACATTGCGCTTCCAGGGGCTTAAAGATGAACGCCTTTGCGCGGCTTAGTGGGCGCTTGGGGTGCGTTCTCTTTACGGTCGCTTTTTCTCTTGTCTCTTTTGAGGCGGGAGCGGTGATTCTTGAGTCTCCGAGACTCACAGAAATTACCGCACACTCAAAAAAGATTGTTCCCCTTGTTGTTGGCGTACAGATTGATGCGGATATGGGGGTCTATGAGGAAGCGGTAAACGTAACAATTCAGGCGCTCAAAGAGCAGTTTTCTCCTAATCGGCTTCACATCCAGTTTTTTAAGGAACAGGAACTTCTTGCAAGACTTCAAGCTGAGAATATTGATTATCTTTTGACGACAGCAGATTTTTTCAGTCGGGCAAATACACATAATCCGAGACTTAATCCGATTGCCTCTCTTTGGCCGAGATATGCTTCTAGCCCATCGGAAGTCGATGGTGCTCTTTATTTCACACGCGCCTCTAACCGTGCGGCAAGAACTGCGGAAGATTTAAATCGACAGAGTATTGCTCTTACCTCCGTAAATAGTTTCACGGGTTGGGTTATTCCGAGGCGCGATGCTTTACGACGGGGTTTTAATCCGAGATATTTTTTCGAGAAAGTTTCCTTTTATGGCGATGACCCAATGGATGTCGTTACAGCGGTTTCTAAGTCGCAGGCTTACGCAGGTGTTTTGCCCATTGGTGTTTTTGAAAAGCTCTGTGATGAGGGACGCATAAAGGCTGGTGATTTTCGTCTGATTGGTGCAAAGAAAACGGGAACACGAGGAGTTTCTTTTTCCACAGAACTTTATCCTTCTCTTTACATCTCAAGAACGGAACGGATTAATCAGCGTCAAGCAAATTTGATGATTGAAGCTCTCCGGTCTTCGAGAATTCTCAATGCTGGATACCGCTGGGGACCGCCCGCATCCGATCGCATGATTCATGATCTTTTTTACGATTTGAAAATTGGTCCTTATGAGAAAATCGGACAGTGGTCTTTTGCGGACTTCTTATCCGAACATAAGCTTGTTGTTTCAGCCTGCGCAGGGATTCTTCTCTTAATCATTTTCTACTCGATGATTGTTTCCTATGCGGTCCGCAAAAGAACGCAGGAACTACGTTTTGCTCTACAGGAACGCGAGAGGATTGAACGGGATGCCATCGCAAGCCGAGACCGTATTGCGAACCTTGAGAGAGCAGGGATGATTGGTCAGATGTCCACCATGATTGCGCATGAATTAAAGCAACCGATTGGGGCGATTACGAATTTCGCACATGGGATGCTTCGACGTGTTAAGCGTGGAGACATTGACGCAGAGGTTCTCATCAACGTCTTAGAAGAAATTGTCGCGCAGGGAACAAGAGCAGGAGAAATTGTCAATCGTGTTCGCTCCTACGCTAAGCAGAAGACGCCGACTCTTGTCACGGCGGATTTAAGTGTTTCTGTAGAGCGTGCGGTAGAAAACTTCAAGCGCTCTAGACGTAGTGCGGCTCACATAACGACAGATGTCGCTCCTTACCTTTGGGCGGATATTGACGATTGGGAAATCGAGTTAGCGGTACTCAATCTATTAAAGAATGCAGATGACTCCGTTAAGGAAGCTTCAAGTAGTGGAGAAATCCACGTTCATGTCTTTAAGTTTGAGCAATATTGGCGCATCGAAGTAAGCGACAATGGTCCATCCGTTACGCAAGAACATGTCGACAAATTCATGATGCTTTTCATGACAACAAAAGCCTCTGGTTTGGGTCTAGGGCTATCGCTTGTTTCAAGCATCGCAGAGCGCCATAAGGGGCGCCTCATTGGTCGGGCCAATCCTACGCGTGGTGTGACGCTTAGCCTAGATATTCCTCGCTCGGAGATTGAGCCAGAGGATGTTTAGCACGCACTTTTAGGCGTTTAAGTCTTCAGAAAATTGTACGTTTTAGTTTTTTTGCCCCTTTTTAGGGGCATTTTCATGGCCAACGAGAAGATAATCACAAATGCAAGCAAAAGAATGTAAAGTAAATGAAATTAACCGAAATTAACGGAAAATAGAGAAATTTGAGGAATTTTCCTTAGAAAAAGCGTGTTTTTGACAAAAAAATGCGATTTTTTGACTTTTTTCGCTACATTTTTAGGCGACTAGTAGCGCTTTCCCTATAATCCACGTCAGGTTTTTGAGAGTTTGTCTAGGTTTAACGTCCTAGATGATTGTTTTTGCCTTGGAGTAAAGCTACTCTGAGGCTTTCGTTCGAGTAGGTGAAGATATGTCTCAGACGATTCTCCAATCGGTTCCAGTCGGTAAAAAGGTTGGCATTGCCTTTTCTGGTGGTTTGGATACAAGTGCCGCTTTGCGGTGGATGAAAAATAAAGGGGCCTTCCCCTATGCTTACACGGCTAACCTTGGTCAGCCTGATGAAAGCGACTATGAAGCGATTCCTCGTCGTGCTATGGAGTACGGCGCTGAGAAGGCGCGTCTCGTTGACTGCCGCCACCAGCTTGTTGCGGAAGGTATCGCAGCTATTCAATCGAATGCTTTCCATATTGCTACTGCAGGTCTGCCGTATTTCAATACAACACCTCTTGGACGTGCTGTCACGGGAACAATGCTCGTTTCTGCCATGCGCGAAGATGGCGTTGATATTTGGGGCGATGGTTCTACTTATAAGGGAAACGATATCGAACGTTTCTATCGCTATGGGCTTTTGGTTAATCCGAATTTGAAGATTTATAAGCCTTGGCTTGATACGCTTTTCATTAGCGAACTCGGTGGGCGCGCGGAGATGTCTGCCTTCCTTAATGCAGAAGGTTTTGCGTATCGCATGAAGGCAGAAAAGGCGTATTCCACTGACTCGAACATGTTGGGTGCCACGCATGAGGCGAAAGACCTTGAGCAACTTGCTACATCGATGAAGATTGTCGAACCGATTATGGGCGTTGCCTTCTGGGATGAAGCCGTGAAGATTGCTCCTGAAGAGGTGACAGTGCGCTTTGAAGAGGGACAGCCCGTAGCACTTAACGGAAAAGAATTTGAAGATTCTGTTGAACTCATGATGGAAGCCAACCGCATCGGCGGTCGCCATGGACTTGGCATGAGCGATCAGATTGAAAATCGTATCATCGAAGCGAAGAGTCGCGGTGTTTATGAAGCTCCGGGTATGGCTCTGCTGTACATTGCTTACGAACGCTTGGTTTCTGGTATTCACAACGAAGATACAATTGAGCAATATCACATTAATGGCCGTCGCCTTGGTCGCTTGCTCTACCAGGGCCGCTGGTTTGATAGCCAAGCAATCATGCTCCGTGAGAGTGCTATGCGTTGGGTCGCCCGCCCGATCACTGGCGAGGTTGTTCTTGAGTTACGTCGTGGTAATGACTTCACAATCTTGGACACAAAGTCTCCGAACCTTACATACGAGCCCTCGAGACTTACAATGGAAAAGGGTGACTCGATGTTTACAGCCGTTGACCGCATCGGGCAACTCACAATGCGTAACCTCGACATCACGGACACGCGTGAGAAACTTCGCACCTATGCAAACTCTGGGCTTTTGAGTTCGGAAGCTTCGACAATCGTTCCGATGCTTGCGGGAGCAACAAAGAAAGAGGAAAAGTAAGTCTTCTCTAAGCTGAGAAGTTTTCTTCTTTAGGTAAACCGCACCTTCTGTTGGTTTAGATAACTCTAAATTGGCAAAAGGGGCGGTTTTTTCTGTATGGGTTCTTAGCTTTTTCTTGGTCAATAACCCGTTAGATATCCTCTCGCTCGAAGGGTTTTGAGTAGATTGTAGATAGTAGATTTCTTCCTACCAATCTTTTTGCAGAGTTCTTCTATTCTTGGTTTTCCCATCTGAGAAATTAACTTCAGAATCTTTTTTTCTGTATCAGTTAAATTTTGATTTTTTGCGTTGTTTTCTTTTCGATACAGAATGATATTAAACATCCCGTCTGTTTCGTATTCTGGCGCAGGAAGCCCCGCATTTAGCATGAGTTCATGCATCCTTCTTATGCCTAAGCCCACGTGCTCCACGAGATTCATTCGCATGAAGAGACTAAAGATAAATGGGTTGCGCGCGAGAGATTTTCTACCGAAGTGTTTTGCTACAAAAGGAAGTAATCCTCCAGGATTAGTGATTTCAATTCTGTCATCGAAGAGTTCAACGGATGTGAAAGCGCCCTTCTCATAGTAGTCTCGATGAGAAAGTGCATTAATCAAGGCTTCACGAAAAACATCTAGTGGAACTTCCCACTTTTCTTTTCTTGGACCGGTTCCCTGAATTTCGTATTCCACGCTCAGTTTATCTTGGATCCAACTTAGTGCCTGCTCATATTGTTTTGTGAGAGGACCGCCGAATGTCTTGTCATCGATGATGCGAAACTTTTCAGTCCCTTTAAATTGCGTACATCTGACGACAGCGTGAAAGAAGAGTTCCTCAGGGTGCTTCGCAAAAAAGAGAATCGCTCCGCGTTTGACATCGCCTGATTCGGAAAAAACTTGGAGATTCTCTAAAAGTTGTTCGTCGTCAACGTTATTGGAAATACATGCTTCGCGTCTAAAGGCTTTCATCACATCGCGGTCGAGTTCTTCATAGATATTGAAGTCTTTCTGGGGAATGGAGTCATAGTAGATTTTTTCGGTTCGTTGAAAAAGCGCACGTATTTCTTCAGCATTTGTTAGTTTCAGGCAGTTGACACCTTCTCGTACAAAGACATTGCCACCAAAGAAATATGGGGCCTGTCTACCAGCAGGTACTTCAATAACAAAGACTTCCTTTTTATCAACCTTTACGGAATAAAGTTCACAGTGTAGGGTAGGAGAAATCTCCCCAATGGAATCTTGAATTGAAGAACGTGTTGCATTATCGATTGTGGCGCCCTGAATGAGACCTCGGTCACTAACACCAATTAGTACATAGCCCCCAGCAGCATTTGCAAAACCACAAACTTTTTCTGCAATTTCGCGAACCTTCCTAGGGACGGAGACTTTGAAGTTTACGGTGTAGGTTTCTCCCCGCTCTACCATGTGCTTAATCTCTTTAGCCTTAATCATTTTTTGTGTATTCACATGAGGAAAAAGAAATGCTTAAAAGGGATTCCAATTGGAAAATTGGAATTTTCTGAATGTCCGTAGAATTTTGAGAGCTACTCTTTTCCAAAAGGAACGACCTGTCATGACTGATGTTTCCAAATACGTTGAAGATGCTCTCGCAATCCGCCGCGCAATCCACAAGAGACCTGAAGAGGGTTGGACTGAGTTTGAAA
>CAVLDT010000003.1:0-29801 GCA_963661915.1 Duodenibacillus sp. | reverse complement strand
TGGTCACGATGCTCATACAGCATCTGGCCTTGCTCTTGCACATTGGTTAAAGGACCACGCGGCGGAACTCCGCGGCAGAGTTCGTCTTATTTTCCAACCCGCGGAAGAAGGTACCCGTGGGGCGAGCGCCATGGTTGCAGCGGGGGTTGCAGATGCCCTAGATTGGTTCTTTGGCGCCCATGTAGGATCACCCTGCAGGAACGGAGAAATTGGCATTGTTCGTCATGGTTTCTTTGCAACAACGAAGATTGATATTGAATTCGAGGGCATAGCTTCTCACGCAGGATCTGACCCAGAAAAGGGCCGTAGCGCCCTCATGGCAGCCGCCGGCTGCGCCATGATGCTTCAGGGTATCACGCGTCACTCTGCTGGAGATAGCCGTATTGCTATCGGTACGCTTCACGCTGGTGAAGGTCGCAACGTGACGCCGACACACGCAAAGATGCAAATTGAAGTACGTGGAGAAAACGATGAAGTCAATGCTTGGATGGTAGATCGTGTGGCCTCCATCGTCCGAGGTGCGGCAGAGGCCTACGAAGTAAAGGGTCGTTGGATTAAGGCGGGAGAGGCCGCTGTGATGACTTCAGATATTGAGGCCGACGCGATTGTTGAGGCGGCCGCAAAGACGGAGAATCAGATGCTTTGCTACTTCGATAAGGTTGGCGGTAGTGACGACTGTTCGCTTTTACAGTCTCGTGCACAGAAGTTGGGAGCCAAGGCTACATTTTTCCTTTGGGGCTGCGATCAGAAAGGTCACCATAGACCAGATTTTGACATCCAAGACACGGAGACTTTACCGAGGGCAATTGCAGTGCTTGTCGATATCGTTAAGAAGACCAATGGCCTGGTGAGCTAGAAATAATTTTTCTTGCCGTTTCTGCTAAGAATTCGAGCCGCGTAGGAAGTCAATACGTCCTGAAACTATCTTCTTATCTCCTTACCCTTAAGGGAAAAAACGGTGTTGTAAGACGATTGAATTCTCGTAAAATAATTCTCGAAATTGGTTTCCCTAAGAGGAGGGGATTAGTTATGACTGATGTTGCTAAATATGCCGAAGAAGCCGTGGCAATCCGCCGCGCAATCCACAAGAGACCTGAAGAGGGTTGGACTGAGTTTGAAACGACGTATCGTGTCGTAACAGAATTGGAAAAGTTAGGTTATACCGTTCGTTGCGGCCGTGAGGTTATTGAGCCGAGCGCAGTTCTCGGACGCAATGCGGATTTGGTTGCAAGGGCCGAAAAACGTGCCCTCGAGCACGGAGTGCCTGAGGCATTCCTTAAGCGTTTAGGTGGTTACACAGGTGCGGTTGCTGAATTCGATAGCGGTCGTCCTGGGCCTGTTACGGGATTTCGCTTTGATATGGATTGCGTTCTCGTCACTGAGTTGAATACACCAGATCACGTCCCAGCAAAAGAAGGGTTTGCTTCAGAGATTCCCGGTCTTATGCACGCCTGTGGTCACGATGCTCATACAGCATCTGGCCTTGCTCTTGCACATTGGTTAAAGGACAACGCGGCGGAACTCTGCGGGAAAGTTCGTCTCATTTTCCAGCCTGCGGAAGAAGGTACTCGAGGCGCTGGTGCGATGGCAGCCGCTGGCGCTGCTGATGGTCTTGACTGGTTTTTTGGTGCACACGTTGGCGTTCCGTGTAAGAGTGGAGAGGTTGGTATTGTCCGCCATGGCTTCCTTGCCACAACAAAGATTGATATTGAATTCGAGGGGGTGGCTTCTCACGCAGGATCTGACCCAGAAAAGGGCCGTAGCGCCCTCATGGCAGCTGTTGGTTGCGCCATGATGCTTCAGGGTATCACGCGTCACTCTGCTGGAGATAGCCGTATTGCTATCGGTACGCTTCACGCTGGTGAAGGTCGCAACGTGACGCCGACACACGCAAAGATGCAAATTGAAGTACGTGGAGAAAACGATGAAGTCAATGCTTGGATGGTAGATCGTGTGGCCTCCATCGTCCGAGGTGCGGCAGAGGCCTACGAAGTAAAGGGCCGTTGGATTAAGGTAGGAGAGGCCGCTGTGATGAATTCAGATAGTGAGGCCTATGCCTTCGTCGAAAAAGCCGCAGAAATGGAATCTAAGAAACTTCGCTACTTTGACAAGATGGGCGGTAGCGAAGACTGCTCTCTACTGCAGTTACGTGCGCAGAAGTTTGGGGCTAAGGCTGCGTTCTTCTTCTGGGGCTGCGAACATCACGGTCATCACAGACCCGATTTCGATATCCAGGATACGGTAAATCTCCCGCATGCAATTGCCGTCTTGGCTGATATCGTTAAGCAGACTAATGGATTGCATTAGCCTTTATTGCGGTGTGCGTTAGAGTTTAAAGAGCAATCTTTTTAACGCAAGAACTAAAAAGGCATCGCCCGCAGTTTTCTTATTTGCGCTTTATGGCTTATGAGAAACGCTGCGGGTGTTGTTTTCTGTAACCTGTGAACTTAGGGAAAAGGCAGAAGAAATCCATGATACTTTGCTGCTTTTTTCTCTTTAAAGTGCGCAATTCATTAAAATTCTTCAATTTAAAGAAAACCCCTGCCTACTTTCTCGTGCGAGAAAAAGGTTAGACGCGATAACTATGCAAGAAATTCTCATTAATTGCTCTCCGCGTGAAACGCGTGTTGCGCAACTCGAAGATGGTGTGCTCGAAGAATTGCACATCGAGCGAGTCGCTGTGCGTGGCTTGGTTGGTAATGTTTATATGGGTCGTGTCCTTCGCGTGCTCCCCGGGATGCAGTCGGCGTTTCTCGATATTGGTCTAGAAAGAAGTGCATTTCTACATATTATTGATATCGAACAGAGACCCGCAGAAGGTTCCGAGCCTCTTCCCATTGAAAAGCTCCTAACAGAGGGACAGAGCCTTATGGTGCAGGTCGCAAAGGACCCAATTGGCACTAAAGGTGCAAGGCTTACAACAACGATTTCTTTTGCGGGCCGTAAGCTTGTGTATCTTCCTGGCGACTCGCACGTTGGTGTGAGCCAACGCATTGAGGATGAAGCAAGGCGCGAGGCCCTAAGAAGCCAAGTACTTTCTTTGCGTCCAGAAGCAGAAAAAGGCGGCTACATCGTTCGCACCTGTGCGGAGAGACCGACAGAAGATGCGGAATTTTTGCGCGATATGGAGTATCTCAGTCGCCTTTGGCACGAGATTAGCGATAAGGCTTTGCATAGGGCTGCTCCCTGCTTACTCTATGAGGATCTCTCTCTTGCGCAACGCGTATTGCGTGATATGGCGCAGATGGAAACGGATGTTATCCTTGTTGATAATCGTGAGGTCTATGAGTCGCTTCGTGTCTTTGCGAAACGCTTTGTTCCAGGGGCGCTCAAACGGTTGAGCTTTTATGAAAGTGAAAGGCCTCTTTTTGAAGTGCGAGGGATTGATCGGGAAATCTCCAAAGCCCTCGAGAGACGCGTAGATCTTTCCTCGGGTGGTTATCTCGTTTTCGATCAAACTGAAGCGATGACAACCATTGATGTCAACACGGGGGGATTTGTTGGAAAGCGTGATTTTTCTGAAACAGTTTTTAAAACGAATTTAGAGGCAGCGCAGATGATTGCGCGTCAGTTGCGACTCCGTAATCTTGGCGGCATCATCATCATTGATTTTATCGATATGGCGAGCAATGAAAATCGCGCCGCAGTGCTCGCAGAATTGCGCCGTGCTGTTGCAAAAGACCATACGAAATTGACTGTTTCAGAATTCACGGAATTGGGTCTCGTTGAGATGACGCGTAAGCGTACGCGTGAGTCTCTTGCACATGTACTCTGTGAGAGTTGCCCGGTCTGTGGAGGACGAGGGGAGATTAAAACCGCTCGCACGGTTTGCTATGAAATCATGCGCGAGACGCTCCGAGAATTCCGCCAGTACCAAGATGCGAAGAGTTTCAAAATTCTTGCCTCTCAGTCTGTAATTGATTTCTTCTTAGAGGATGAATCTGCTGCGCTAGATTTACTTCAGGAAATGATGGGTAAAGTTGTCACTCTCGAAGTGGAGCCCTCTTATAGCCAAGAGCAGTACGACGTTGTGATTCTGTAAAAGACACTGTCTCTTTTTCCCCGATTTACGACAAATCCCTTTTCCCTTTTGAGGAGCGAGGAGTTATTTTTTCTTGATTGCTTTTGTCTTGCCAGTACTTTCTTTTAAGAGGAAGGCACCTGCTGCGCAGAAGGCAGAAAGACCGATGAGAATCACCATCACAGTGTCAAGAGAATAGAGATCGGCGACTTTCCCAAGCACGGGAACCACCATGCCACCTACGCTAAAGGAGAGCCCTAGCGTAATACCAGAGGCAAAGCCTACGTTCTTAGCGAGATATGTTTGTCCCAAGACGACAAACGAAGGATAAGTTACGTTAATTCCAAAACTAATGATAAGAAGCAGGACAAACATCCATCCGATGCTTGGGCAAACACAGATACCCGCAACGCTAGGAATAAGCATCAGAGAGCCTAGGCGAAGCGTTTGGATAAGACCAATGCGGTCTCCGAGCCAGCCGCCCACTAAGGTCATAACCGTGCAACCAAAGGCAAAGACAGAAAGCGTTGTCCCTGCGAGCGCTTCAGTAATACCAAACTTACTAATGCAATACAGAGGAAGGAATGCAGAAATCGAACAGAAGACAACCGAGCGACCAATAATGACAAGCGTTAAGCGGCAGAAAGACTTCCAATCGTTTTTTGCATCGCTATCGGATTTGTGTAGTTTTGTGTTTTCTTCCCTGTGCAGTGCTGCGGCTTCTCTCTCAAGTTTTGGTCCCATTGCGAGAAGCGCTGTACCAAATACAAGGCTAAGCAGAGCAAAGATGCCAACGCCTTTTAAGCCCCAAATGCCAATCACCCAAACGGCAAGCAGAGGCCCTAAGCCAAAACCAGCGTTTCCTCCAACAGAGAACATACCGATACCAGTACTCTTCTTTGCTCCCGAGATGAAGTTAACGTAGCGTGCCGCTTGCGGGTGGAAAATTGAAGAACCCGTACCCATTACCACAATCGCGGCAAAGATTAACCAATAGTCAGAAATCCATCCCGTAAGTCCCAAAGAAATCCCCGTAAGAAGGACTCCTAGCCCCATAAACCAACTTTGGTTTGTTTTATCGGCCATGAGACCGAAGACAGGTTGCACAGCAGAAGATAGACAAGAGCTTGCAAAGACCAGTCCAGCAATCTCTGTGTAGGAGAGTCCATAGTGCAGAGCAAAAAACGGTAGCACTGCTGGTAGTGCCCCGGGAGACAGATCCGCCACGGCGTGAGAGGCCGATAAGAGATAGATAAACCCGTTACGCATGGCGGTTTCCGAGCTTCCTTTAAAGAGTTACAAAGGCCTTATAGAGCATATAGGCAGCAATCAAAAAGAGGTTGCAGGCAAAGATGCGTTTTAAGGGCTTAGTATCGATGCTGTGTGCGACTTTGGCACCAATAGGTGCAATCAAGAAACTTGCGCAAGCACAGGCAATAAGTGCTGGGATGTGAATAAAGCCAGCGGTTTCTGGCCATCCAGGGAGTCCTGCAACGCCAAGGCCCGTCCAGATGTAGCCGATACTTCCAAAGAGCGCAATCGGGAACCCTAAGGCAGCCGATGTCCCAACAGCGTTTTGCATTTTCACATTGCAGTAGAGCATAAGGGGAACGGAAATGAAGCCGCCGCCCGCCCCTACGAAGGAACTCACGAGTCCAATAGCAATGCCAGCGATAAACATCCCAGGTAGACCTGGCAATTCGCGCGCAGGATTCGGTTTTGCATCCAAGAACATCTTTACCGCAGAGAGACCAACAAAGAGCGCAAAGATAAAGGCGATTACTGAGGTCGGAAGGAGACTAGAAATCTTCGCTCCCATCATGGCGCCAACAAGGATGCCAGGAGCAACACTAAAGACAACGCGCCAAAGGACTGCGCCACGTTTGTGGTGGGCTCGCATCGAAGAGAGCGATGTGAAGACGATTGTTCCGAGCGAAGTGGCAATGGCAACGTGGACAACGACATTGTCAGAAATCCCAGCCATTGGGAGTAAAAAGGTGAAGAAAGGCGTAAGAATCATTCCGCCACCGATTCCAAGCAGTCCTGCCAAGAAACCGACGAAGACGCCCATCGCCACAAGGCAACCAATAATTGTAATGGTCATATTTTTCTCGTAAATTGCAATTTGATTTGTGGCGCGGATTATAGGATTTTTCCCCTATTAATAGGACTTTTCATGCATTTCTTGCATCTTTGCGGGATTTTTTTTGTGCATTTTTGTCTTGAAATTACCCCTTCAAGGAGAAATCTCCTAAGGGTAAATACTTAGAGAGCGGTATCTTGTGTTTCCCAAAAGAGGGAAAGCCTTGAAAATCCAATTTTTTTACAAAATTGGGCTTGGTCAAAAAACACTATATCTTGTGAAAACTCAGGTTTTGCACCACAATATAATGCATTTTGAGAGTTGATTTCATTCGGGTGTTTTGCTAGGGTACGACCTAGTTCAATCCGATGGACAAGGGATGATTTTCCCCTGTCAAAAGTCGGAAGCCCGAAGGATGAGGAAGGAAAAATATGCCCTGCACACCGCAACACCTGATTAAACGCGATGGGTCCGTTAAGGATTTTGATGCGATTAAGATTCAAAACGCCATTGAGAAGGCCGGAAAGGCCACTGGAGAGTTTGGCGCCGCTACTGCCGCTGAGATTACAGAAAATAGCGTCATGCCAAAGATTTGTGCGTTAAATGTGTTAACGCCCCATATCGAACAGGTTCAAGACGCCGTCGAACAGGCGCTTTTTGAGGGTGGCTACTTCACAACGCTTCGTGCCTACATCGTTTATCGTGAACAGCGCGCAAAGAGCCGTGATGCGAAAAAGACATGGATTAACGTTGAAAGCTCGATTAACGAGTACCTCGATCAGAGTGACTGGCGTGTTAACGCAAATGCCAATCAGGGCTATAGCTTGGGCGGCATGATTCTCAACGTCTCTGGTAAGGTTGTTGCGAACTATTGGTTGAACTTCGTTTACCCCTCTGAAGTGGGTAAGTGCCACCGTGAGGCAGACTTCCATATTCATGACCTGGATATGCTCTCTGGCTACTGCGCAGGGTGGTCTCTAAGAACCGTTTTAACAGAGGGCTTTAACGGCGTTCCTGGTAAGGTTGAAGCTGCCGCTCCAAAGCATCTATCCTCTGCTTGCGGGCAGATTGTTAACTTCCTCGGAACGATGCAAAACGAGTGGGCTGGTGCTCAGGCTTTCTCCTCCTTCGATACCTACATGGCTCCCTTCATCCGAAAGGACAATGTGCCGTATGCTGAGGTTGTGCAGTGCATTCAGGAGATGATTTATAACCTTAATGTACCGAGCCGTTGGGGTACACAGACACCGTTTACGAACCTCACCTTCGATTGGACCTGCCCACCGGATCTCGCACCGCAGCATCCGATCATTGGTGGCGTAGAGATGCCCTTTACCTACGGGGAATTGCAACCTGAGATGGATATGATCAATCGCGCCTATATCGAAGTGATGACGCGCGGTGACAGTAAGGGTCGTGTCTTCACGTTCCCGATTCCGACCTACAACATCACGCCAGATTTCGATTGGGAAGGCCCGAATGTGAAGCTTCTCTTTGATATGACAGCTCGCTATGGTTTGCCTTACTTCCAAAACTTCATCAATTCGGAACTTAAGCCCAACATGATTCGCTCGATGTGCTGCCGCTTGCAGCTTGATCTTCGAGAGCTCTTAAAGCGTGGTAACGGCCTCTTTGGTTCCGCAGAGCAGACGGGAAGTCTCGGCGTTGTGACGATTAACTGCGCGCGTCTCGGCTACCTCTATCCAGGAGACAAGAAGGCGCTCTACGCACGTCTTGATCACCTCTTGGATCTTGCCAAAGAGTCGCTTGAAATTAAGCGTAAGGTCATTCAGCGCCATATCGATGAGGGACTCTTCCCGTACACAAAACGCTACCTTGGAACCCTCAGAAATCACTTCTCGACAATTGGTGTCAATGGCATCAATGAGATGATTCGTAACTACACGCATGACAGAATCAATATCACAAGCGATGAGGGTCATGCCTTTGCTGTCGAGTTCCTCGATCACGTGCGTGAACGTTTGGTGCAGTTCCAGAGTGAAACCGATCACATGTATAACCTTGAAGCGACCCCGGCGGAAGGTACAACCTATCGCTTTGCGAAAGAAGACCGTAAACGCTTCCCCAATATCATTCAGGCTGGCACGCCGCAGAATCCGTACTACACAAACTCTTCGCAGCTTCCTGTCGGATTCACGGACGATCCCTTTGAGGCCCTTGAGATGCAAGAAGACCTGCAGAAGAAGTACACAGGTGGCACGGTCTTGCACCTTTACATGAATGAGGCGATTAGTTCTTCTGAGGCTTGCCGTGACTTGGTTCGTAAGACGCTTACGCGTTTCCGTATTCCCTATATCACAGTGACGCCTACGTTCTCGATTTGCCCGAAACATGGTTACCTCTCGGGGCGTCATGATTTCTGCCCGAAGTGCGATGCGGAAATCATTGCTCGCAAGAAGGCTCGTCAGGCTCGGGAAGCCGCAAAGCGCGCTTGAGAGTGAAAAAAAGAAAAGTTTCTATCCTTAAAAGCAATACAAATAAGGAGGAGTTAAAAAATGTCAGAACAAGAAAAAACAGAAGAAATCACATTAAAAGACAGCGAACGTCAGCGCTGCGAAGTGTGGACCCGTGTGATGGGTTATCACCGTCCTGTGCAGTCCTTTAACATTGGTAAGAAAGGCGAGTTCGCAGAGCGTAAGCACTTCCTTGAAAGTAAGTGCCACCTCAACGAAAAGTGCGCCTAAGGGAAAGCACTAGTCGATTCCATCTGATTTTTTCTCATGGATAAGAAAACACTAGAAAACGCCGGGACAGAACCCGGCGTTCTTCTCGAAGGAAGACCTGCAGAGCAGCTGCGGATAGCCGCTGTTACGCCTTTTACGACGATTGACTTCCCAGGGATTCTGAGCGCAGTTGCTTTTATCCAAGGATGCCCCTGGAGGTGCCCGTATTGCCAGAACGCTTGGATGCAGTCTAGAGAGCCGGCCCCAGGGACTGTCTCTGTACCTTGGACTGAGTTCTTTAACCTACTAAAGAAGCGAAAGGGGCTCTTGGATGGTGTTGTGTTTTCTGGCGGGGAGCCCTGCTTAGATCCTGCACTTTTTGCTGCAATGCGGGAGGTGAAGACCTTAGGGATGAAGGTGGGACTTCATACGTCAGGAGCCTATCCTAAGAGACTAAAAGAGGTGATTTCCTTAGTAGATTGGATTGGCTTGGATGTGAAGGGACCTCCGGAAAAGTCCAGCATTTTTAATCGCGCTGCGGGGCGCGCTGGGGCAGTTGATGCTTTCCTTGAGAGTTTTGAAATTGTTCGCACATCAGCCGTTTCCTATGAGGCCCGTACGACGGCGCACCCAGACTTACTTACTGCAGAGGATATTGAAGACGTAGCCCGGTGGCTTTCAGAGCGAGACTGTACTACGTATGCGCTGCAGATTTATCGCACGCCGCCAGGGGTCCATGGGGGACTTTCTGCCGTTGGGTCAGACTACCCAGGGGAAGAAACAGAAAAGCGTCTTGCGACGCTTTTCCCAAAGTTTATTCTCCGCCGCAATTAGTTCTGCGGAAATTTCAGTAATCGCAACGCCCACGCAACAACAATAAGACAGACGCCAGTGTCTGCGAAAACTGCCATCCACATCGTGGCATAGCCACTAACGGCAGCTGCGGCAAAGAGCGCCTTAACGATTAGGGCAAAGGCGATATTTTGCTTAATGCAGAGCCGAGTTGCTTGCGAAAGTCTCTTTAACCAAGCAATTTTGGCAATGTCATCATTCATGAGAACGACATCGGCCGATTCAATTGCCATGTCCGAGCCGAGTGCACCCATAGCAACGCCAAGCCTAGACCTTGCAAGGGCAGGAGCATCGTTAATACCATCGCCAATCATCGCCGTTGGAGAAATAGCATCCAGTTCAGAGATTTTCTTCAATTTATCTTCAGGAAGCAACCGAGCATGAACGTTTTTAATTCCTGCAATGTTTGCAATGTTCTGAGCGCTCTTTTCATTGTCTCCTGTAAGAAGCCACACGGAGACGCCTTCAGAGGTAAGTTTACGAATGCTCTCGGCTATGTTTTCTTTTGGGGTGTCGCTAAAACTAAAGATTGCTCGTACGCCGAAGAAGTCACTTAGAGCCAGTGTCGTGTTGCCTTGGGATTCAAGCCGCTCAAAGACCGAGCCCTGCTCTTCTGTTAGAAGTTTCTTTTCTTCAAGCCACCTGCGGTTTGTAAGGCGAAGTAGGGCGCCGTGAATTTTTCCCTCTACGCCGTATCCTGGTAGGTTTTTGAGTTCTTTAACCCGAGGCAGTGTAAGAGCTCTGTCACAGGCTCTTGCAAGAGCTTGGCTTAAAGGGTGTTTATTTGCACTCGCTAGGGCCCCTGCGAGAGTCCAAGCGGTCTTTTCATCGGTTTCAGAGAAAAGCTCTAAAGAGCGGAAAGCGGGTTTACCGACTGTGAGAGTCCCAGTCTTATCGAAGACAGCAGTTTTCAGCGTCGCCGCTGTTTCCATCGGAACCGCACCTCGGACGAAGACACCATTGCGGCTTGCAGAGGTCATTGCAGAGAGAAGCGCCACGGGGGTGGAAATCACAAGCGCACAGGGGCAACCAATAACGAGAAGAACAAGGGAGCGGTAAATGGTCCCTTTGTCGAGTACTCCGGTAAAGAGCACTGTACCGATGGCTAAAAGTAAACTTGCCGCAAAAATAGAAGGGGTGTAGTAGCGCGCAAACTTATCAACGAGGCGTTCGATTTTGGCTTTCTGTTCACTTGCGGAAACAATGGCTCTTGCTATGCGTGCAGCGGTAGAGTCACTTGCCGCACAGTCTGCGCGAATTGTGAGCGTTCCATCGAGCGCAATGCAACCTGAGCGAACAGTACTTCCGGAGGTTGCCGATTCAGGAATCGATTCCCCTGTGATATTTGACGTATCAATGGAACTTATGCCTTCTGTGACAGTACCATCGGCTACGATCATTTGTCCTGGAGCTGCGCGATAAAGCGTCCCTTTAACGATTCTCTTAGCGTCACTTTTAACCCAAGAAGAACCCACTAAGATTTCCACAGAACTTGGCGCTTTCTCTAAGAGGTTTTGGATGCTCTTTTGGGCGCTTGCTAGGGTGTAGTCTTCGATTTCTTCTCCAATTTCATAGAGCACCATGACCATGGCTGCTTCTGGATATTGTCCGATAGCAATCGCACCAAAGACGGCAACAGCCATAAGGGTATTCATGTTAAAGGTAAAGTGAAAGAGATTTTTCGCTCCCTTTACCAAGGTCTTCATCCCACTTAAGCCGATTGCAATAAGGGCTAGAGCGATGATAAGGACCTCTGGAGCAGCGCCAGTGACTTCTGCAATTTCGCTTGCTGCGGCAAAGATAAGGGCAATTAAGAGGTGCCAGCAAAAGGGCGATTCCGGTTTGCTGGTAGGGCTACTTTCTCCTGCGACTTCTTTTGTGACGGGGCTACCTGGTAGTCCAATCGAGGTAAGTTTCTTTTCTAACGCATCGAGGGTTCCTGCGGCTGACTTCGCCTTAAAGGTTACCTCGCGATGCGACATATCAAAGTTTGTCGCAGTAAAAAGAGGATCTGCTTTAAAGGCAGCTTCAATCTCAGCCCTTTCAACTGGGCAATCCATATCCTCTATGTAAAGCGTGAATTCTCCCGATTCTTCACTAGAGAGAACCGTGCCAGGGAAACCAGCTTTCTTGAGTTTACTAAGGAGTGTTTCAATTTGGGCCCCCTCCCGTTTAACTTCAAAAGTCATCGTGCGGTCTGTGAGGTTACTTCCCTTTACTATGAATTCACAATCTTTTTCGAAAAGGCGCTCGATTTCTCCCCTTTCAACAGGGCAGTCCATATCTTTGATTTCTACGCGAATTAAAGAAAACTTTTCCATCTCCGCTCCAATCTTTTTTGTAAGAATCGGTATTTAAGTGAGATTAAAAACCCTAAAGTTGCTACAGTGTCAAAAAGTTTTCTACTTTGAGGAAGGCACAATGCGTATAGGGGAACTTTCGGCGCGTTCTGGTGTTCGGATTGAAGCAATTCGTTTCTATGAGAAAGAGGGGTTGCTCACAGAGGCCGCTCGCTTAGAGAATAATTACCGCACCTACACAGCTAAGCACTTGGAGCAACTCAATTTCATCCGCCATTGCAGAACGCTTGATATGGCTTTGTCGGATATAAAGATCCTTTTACATAGCGATGCTAAAGACCCGTCGCAGGCCGCGGCTGTGCACACTCTCATTGAAAAACAGGTAGCGCTTGTCGATGAGCGTATGGCAAAACTTAAAGCGCTAAAGAAACATCTTCTGGGTCTTGCTTCCCGCTGTAAAGGAGCGCATGGAGCGGAGCCCTGTGGCATTCTCTTGGGTCTAACAGAGGATGCACACGTTGGACACTGCCACTGTGAGGATCATTGAGAGGAAATCTCCTAGATATTTTTTCAAAGTTTCAAAGGATAGTTGAATGCTTGCAAATATCACTGCGATTGCTGTCATGTTGATGTGTGTTTTCCTCATCATTGCTGTTCCGACGCTGATGCTATATCGAAGGGGGGCACGGGTGCCGCCTCGACTGATGTCCACTCGCTACAGAAGTGGGTTCGGTGGCCCTATGGTCTTTTTTCTTATGGGGGAAGTAGCCGTAATCGAGAGGCTACTCTGGGAGGGCTACCAGGTCGTTCGAGCCATCCCGTGGCAGTCGATTGAAGGAGGCGTTAACCAGTTTGCGGCAGTTGTGAGTGTGGGCCCCTTCTTTATTCAAGCCGCCTTGGGGATGATTATGCTTGCTACATTGATTTTCTGTAGAAGACCCGTGGCAGTTGCTCTTTGCATCCTCTTGCTTTGGCTGATGGGGCCTGTGGCCGTGCTTCTTACAAGTTGGTATTTCTCGTTGAAGTCTCCTGCGCTGGGGCTAGTGGAGATTTTCGGTTGGTCTCTTATTTGGACTGCCTACTTTGTTCTCTCCCCACGGGTTGCTCTCACCTATGGAACCGCTCGCGGTCTGAGACTTGCGAAGGAATCTCACGAGGAGGGTAAGGAAGAGCCTCCTCTAGAGGCTACTAGCGAAGAAAAAGAATAGAAACTCTAGAAAGAAACGTGATCGGGATCTAATCCCGAGAAACACGACTGCGGAATTTCATCTAGGGCATTCATCTCCTTGACATTCAAACGGAAGTCAAAGAGGCGAGTGTATTCTGAAAGTTCTTCCTTGTTAAGTGTCCTCGGTAGCGGGGATACGCCGTGCTGTAGACACCAACGGAGAGAAACCTGTGCTTCGCTTACTTTGTATTTGCGGGCAATGATTTGCAGAATCGCGTCGGGGAGAACATCGCTTCTACCAAGTGGATCCCAAGCCGAGACGTGAATTCCCTTATTTTGACAAAATTCCACAGTACTCTTTTGCCAATAGCCTGGGTGAAATTCCAATTGATTGACCATGGGAGCAATTTCTGCTCGGGCAAGAAGCGGAACAATGTGATGCGTTAGAAAATTGCAGACGCCGATAGCACGTGCTCTGCCACTTGAGTAAATTTTTTCCATTGCTCTCCAAGTGCCCGTATTGGCACTTTGCCAGAGAATGGTATCTCCGTGTGTTTCGGGCCAGTGAATGAGGTAGAGGTCTACATAGTCGAGCCCCATCGCATCAATCGATCGCTCAAAGGCAGAGAGGGCCTTGTTGTAAGAGCGGTCTGTGACCCAAAGTTTTGTGGAAACGAAAAATTCTGAGCGCGTGTGGCCAGATTCTCTAAGAGCCTTTGCAACGGATTGTTCGTTACCGTAAGCACTCGCTGTGTCAAAACGACGATATCCGAGCTCTATGGCCGCCTCTAGGGTTGCTTCCAAGTCTCGGCCAGATTGCATCTGACGTGTCTCAAGCCCTAAGCAAGGGATAAAGACATTGTTGGAAAGCTTAAATCCATCAGCAATGGTTGGCATAGTTTCTCGCCTTTCGTTTCTTCTCTTTTAGAGGTTTTCTTAACTTTTGGATGCTATACCAAAGAGAGCGCTCGAATCTTTGACGGGACGCAAGAATCGAGCGGCTAATCTTTTTGGAGGAGGGCCGTTTCTCTCTTTAGAGCCTTGGGCTTTTCGATTTGCTGTATTCGCCTCGAAGTCGCTCTAAGAGCGCGGCAGCAGCGGGTGCTAAGTCACTTGCTCGTACACCTGCTAAACGGCTCCGAACCCCTTCGGAATGTAACCATGTTGCCGCTAGCGTTGCAGTGGCAAGGTCAAAGCCTTGCGCAAAGAGAGCACCGAGCATGCCACTTAACACATCGCCAGAGCCTGCGGTCGCAAGGACGCCATTGGCAGTCGGGTTAATCCAAGTACGAGAACTTCTCAGCGCAACGACCGTGCCAGCTCCCTTGAGAATCGTAATTGCCCCAGTCTGAATGGAGAGTTCCCGAGCAGAAGCAATGCGGTCTTCGAGAACTTTCGCGGTTGTGCGATGTAAGAGGTCAGCGGCTTCTGCTGGGTGAGGCGTAATTACCGTGTGTGCCTTGCGGGCAAGAACAGCGTCCTGTAGTTTTTGATCCTTAGCTAAGAGCCTTAGGGCATCGGCGTCGATGATAAGAGGAATCGGAGCGGCAATCGCCTCTTTAAGTCGTGTAATGGCTTTCTCGCTAAAACCGAGGCCGCAGCCGATGACAATGGCGTTGACCTTTGTGAGGTCAATGGGTTTCTCGGAAAAAAGAATTTCCGGGTAGTTAACATCAAAAAGAGGAGCGCCTTCTGCCATCAATTCGCAGCTAACGCGGCCAGCACCAAGTTTTACAGCGGCACGTGCTGCCAAGATGGCAGCCCCAACGGTTCCTTTCTCTCCTCCGATGACAAGGACGTGACCGAAGTCGCCTTTATGCGAATTCTTCGCTCGTGGCTCAAGGAGATGTCTAAAGTCATCTTTCTCGATAAGCCCCACTTGCGTTAAAGGCACTGAAACATCGAGTTCGCGAACGATGACGCGTCCTGCGGCATCAGCACCATCGTTCATAAAGCAACCGGCTTTAGGAGAGAGCATCGCAACGGTAATGTCTGCCTTACAGCCCTTCGCACCTCCTAGCCAATTTCCTGTGATTGGATTTAGTCCCGAAGGGATGTCAACACTGACGTGTACGGCTTGTCTTTCGTTAAACCACATGGCCGCATCTTGCAGATCGCCCCGAATCGGTTTATCAATACCGATGCCTAAAAGAGCATCGACAACGGTGTCGGCCTTTTCTGCGTTATAGGGGTCGGCAATTGTTAAGCCTCCTGCGGCTTCCCAAGCGTTAAAGGCATCGAGCGCGTCTTTTGTCTTCGGTTTGTCTACAGCAATGAGAGCGCAGGTAACTTTAAAGCCTTGTGCCTTAAGAAGCCTTGCGGCAACGAAACCGTCCCCGCCGTTATTGCCAGCTCCGCAGACGAAGACGACGTGTCCGGCCTCTGGAGTGACGCGAGCAATTTCTTCAGCAAGAGCCGCACCTGCGCGACGCATCAATTCGCCTTCGGGGAGTTCATTGGAGTAGCGCTTTTCAAGGCTTCGAAGTTCATCAATGTTTAGTATTTGCTCGCTCATAGCTTTCTCAAATCTTTACGAAGTTTTTTTCTTTGGGATTTCGCAACGTATGATTTTCCGTTGCTTTGCCTTCCTCGCTTTTTTTCATCGGGCGACATTTTAAGGAATTCCCTTTAGGCTGCATAACGCAGTGTAAAACCTCGTCTTGGATAGGATTTTTAAAGCTTTTCTTTGTTTTCTAGGGAGGATTTCTTAGGTTTTGAGAGTCTCAAGAATAGGTAGAATTCCCCTGAAAAATGGTTTTGGGTTTTCTTCCTAAGGAAACTTAACTTTAAAAACACAGTGCCATTACTCGTGATGCTACGTAGAAACGCTGAAAAGACAGAGTTGTTTGATGTTCTTTTTCGGCATGGAAAAAGGAAAGATTATTTATGACAACGAACACCATTATTTTGGAATTTCCTGGAAATGAGGCTCTTTCCGCATTCCGCGCTAAGCGTGTTCTCACATCTCTAAAGAGTGTGACTGATAAGGTTGTGGCCGTAAGTGCTCGCTACAAACATTTCGTTCTCTCTGAGGCCCCCCTCTCGGAAGATGAGACTTCAAGAATGTGCTCTCTTTTAGATTATGGCGATAAGGGAGAGGATGTAAGGGCAGATCTTGTGATTCTCGTGGCGCCGCGCCTTGGGACGATTAGTCCTTGGTCAAGTAAGGCAACAGACATTGCGCGCAACTGTGGCTTAGGGGCGGTGCGTCGTATTGAGCGTGTCGTTCTCTATAACATCGCCTTTGAAGAGGGTTACGCCTGCACAGAGGAGATAAAACTTGCCCTCTCTGAGAAGCTAAGAGATAGGATGACAGAGACGGTCTTAGAGGCAGAAGGCGCGGCCGAGAAGATTTTCACGGACACTTGCGGAAAACCCATGGCAACTGTCGATATCCTTTCTGGCGGAAGAGAAGCGCTAAGCGAGGCGAATGCCGAGATGGGACTTGCGCTTTCTGAGGATGAAATTGATTACCTCCTAGAGGCCTTTAAAACGCAGGGCCGCAATCCAACCGATGTCGAATTGATGATGTTTGCGCAGGCTAACTCTGAGCACTGCCGGCATAAGATTTTTAACGCCAAGTTCACAATCGATGGCGTTGATGAGGGTAAGACTCTCTTTGGCATGATTCGTGAAACCCACAAGGCAGCTCCTCAGGGTACGGTTGTTGCTTACTCGGATAACGCAGCTGTCTTCGAGGGACCAACGGTTCCAAGGCTATATCCGAGACCCACAGCAGAAGATCCCATCGGAAGCACCTATTCGGAAATTCTCGAACCCGCCTTTACCGTCTTTAAGGTTGAAACGCACAATCACCCCACGGCAATTTCTCCTTTCCCAGGGGCTGCAACGGGCTCAGGGGGCGAAATCCGCGATGAAGGCGCTACGGGACGCGGTGCGCGACCCAAGGCGGGCCTCTGTGGCTTCTCAGTGTCGGCTCTTCACATCGATGGAGCAGAGCAGGACTGGGAAAACGATTGTGACACAACAAAGCCCGATAGCGGAGCGAAAAAAGAGCAGTACGGTGCCCCATCCCGCCTAGCATCGGCCCGAGCAATCATGACTGAGGGCCCCATTGGAGCCGCGGCCTTTAATAACGAATTCGGTCGCCCGAACATCTTGGGTTACTTCCGTAGTTTTGAAGCGCGTGTTAATGATGTTCGCTATGGTTACCACAAACCAATTATGCTCGCTGGCGGTATTGGCAATATTCGCTCTGACCAAACGAATAAACATACTCTCGAACCAGGCACACTTATGATTGTCTTAGGTGGCCCTGGTATGCGTATCGGCTTGGGTGGAGGCGCGGCGAGTTCGATGAATTCGGGAGCCAATTCTGAGGACCTTGACTTTGATAGTGTGCAGCGTGGGAACCCAGAGATGCAACGCCGCGCGCAGGAAGTGATTGACCGTTGCTGGGCCGCGGGCCCCTTGAATCCGATTCTTGCAATTCACGATATTGGTGCGGGGGGACTCTCGAATGCGATGCCTGAACTCGCTGACCTCTCGGGGCATGGTGCGAAGTTGTCTCTTGCGGAAGTTCCCGTGGAAGAAAAATCCATGAGTCCTTTGGAAATCTGGAGTAACGAGAGTCAGGAGCGTTACTCGATTGCCATTGCGCCAGAATCTCTTGAAACCTTTGATGCAATCTGCAAGAGAGAACGCTGCCCGTACGCAGTACTTGGTACGATTAGCGAAGATGGAATCCTCATTGTCGAAGGGCGCGAAGGAGAGGCCAGAGCGGTTGAGATGCCGATGGAGGTTCTCCTTGGAAAGCCGCCGCGTATGCATCGCGATGTGAAGTCAGTGAAGACTGCTCTTACGGATTTCGATTCGAAGGGTGTGACTATTAAAGAGGCTATCCGTAAGGTACTTCGTCACCCGACAGTTGCCAGTAAGAGTTTCCTAGTGACAATCGGTGACCGTACTGTTGGTGGCTTAGTTTCTCGCGATCAGATGGTCGGGCCTTGGCAGATTCCTGTTGCCGACTGCGCTGTGACAAATATTAACTTCACAGGTTACGCAGGAGAAGCGATGGCAATTGGTGAAAGAGCGCCAATTGCAATCATTGACTCAGCGGCTGCCTCGCGCATGGCAATTACGGAGGCAATTACCAATATCGTTTCAGCCGATACGGACTTGAGCCGTGTGAAACTTTCGGCAAACTGGATGTCTGCCTGTGGCGCAGCGGGCGAAGATGCCAAACTCTACAGCGCTGTGAAGGCCGCAAGCGAGTATTGCAAGGCCTTGGGAATTTCCATTCCTGTTGGAAAGGATTCTTGCTCAATGCGTACGGCTTGGTCCGATAAGGGGGTTGCAAAATCTGTTACAAGCCCCGTTTCTCTCGTTGTCTCTGCAGCAGCGCCTGTCTCGGATGTACGGATAAGCCTTACGCCACAGCTAAGCGACGTTCCAAGTAAGCTCTTTGCCATTGACTTCGGTGCTAAGAAGTGCCGTATGGGCGGATCAATCCTTGCACAGGCCTTGCAGAGTTTCGGGTCCGTAGCCCCCGACATGGAAGATGTTGTAGCGCTAAAGAACTTCTTTACGCTTGTAAGGCGTTTTGCCCGTGAGGAAAAACTTCTTTCCTATCACGATAGAAGTGATGGTGGGTTTGCTGCAACGCTAGCGGAAATGATGTTTGCAAGTCATCGTGGCGTGAGTGTTACGCTTGATGGTTTAATCGATGGCGAAGTATCAGAGCAAGTGGCGCTTTCTGCCCTCTTCACAGAAGAGGCAGGTGCTGTGTTGCAGATTGCTTCCTATGCGGTAGACGAATTCAAGGCTCGTGTTGCGGCAGTGGGACTTAGCCCCTATGTTGCGGAGATTGGCGAAATTAATCACGTAGATCGCTTCACGGTCATTGCGGGCGGAAAGAAACTTTTAGATGCGCCTCGCACTGAGTTGATGCGTGATTGGTGCGAAGTGACGCACGCCATGGCGCGAGGCCGCGATAATCCTGCTTGTGCAGATAGTGAATTTAACGTTGCAACGGGTAGCGAACACAAGGGACTCTTTGTGAAGACGACTTTTGATGTCTTCCATAGGATTTCTGCGCCTTACATTCATTCTGGCGCTACAAAGCCTAAGGTCGCAGTGCTAAGAGAGGAAGGCGTTAACTCGCAGACGGAAATGGCTGCTGCCTTTATGCACGCAGGCTTTGAAGTTTGGGATGTTCACATGACAGACCTCTTAAGTGGCCGCAGAAACTTAGATGCTTTCTCAGGGATTGCTGCCGCAGGCGGGTTCTCCTACGGTGACGTTCTCGGCGCTGGTGGCGGTTGGGCAAAGACTATTCTTTATAACCCGAAACTCACAGAGATGTTTGCCCGCTTCTTCGGGAGACCTGATACGTTTACCTTAGGTGTCTGTAACGGTTGTCAGATGATTAGCCTCTTACGAGACCTTATCCCAGGTGCAGAACACTGGCCGAACTTTGTCCGTAACACATCAGAGCAGTTTGAAGCACGTCTCACGCAGGTTCGCATTGAGGAGTCTCCCTCTATCTTCTTTACTGGAATGGCAGGAAGCTCCATGCCGATTGTTACCTCCCATGGTGAAGGTCGCGTGAAGTGGCGTTCGGCAGAAGATGAGGCAAAGGCTCTCGTTGCCGCACGCTATGTCGATGGCGATGGGTTGCCTACGGAGGTTTATCCCTTAAACCCCAATGGGTCAGCCAATGGCGTTACAAGTGTGACAACAACGGACGGACGTGCAACGATTATCATGCCGCATCCAGAACGTAGCCACAGAACAGTGCAACTTTCTTGGTACCCTGATCGCACGCGTGAATTCACGCTGTGGATGAGGCTTTTTGATAATGCGCGTGTTTGGGTTGGCTAGAAGAAAAGCGCTCGGTGGTTAGTTGAACATGACATGGACGGTATATTGGGCGTTCGTTGTAACGAGTGTTCTCTTGGCTTTTGCGCCAGGGCCTGACAATATGTTTGTGCTCGTACAGTCTGCGGTGCACGGCGTAAAGGCGGGGCTTTTTACCGTCTTGGGTCTTATTGTTGGTGTTGCAATTCAAACGGTTGCCGCGGCTCTTGGTGTTGCGGCTATCGTTGCAGCGTCTCCTACGCTTTTTTGGGGTATCCGCATCGTGGGTGCCCTCTATCTGGCGTATCTTGCCTATATGAGTTGGACACATCCTGTTGCCGGAGAGGAGAAGGCTACGGAGGTTATGACTCCAGTTAAACTCTTTCGGCGCGGCGTTATCATGAATGTCACTAACCCGAAGGTGCAGATTTTCTTTTTAGCCTTCTTCCCGCAATTCGTAACAAAAGGCGCAGATGCAACACAGACAGCTATCGAGATGACAATCTTGGGCCTTACCTTCATGCTTGCAACTGCCCTTGTTTTCTCCTTTATCGCTTTCTGCTCGGGAAGCCTCGCGGATCGCCTTCGTACCCCTCGGGTACAGTTTTGGATGAATCGGACTGCAGCAGTGATTTTTCTCTTTCTTGCTGCAGGGACCCTCTTTTCTGGCTAGCAGGGGCTTTTTCGTAAACTTTTTTTCATTTTTTTCTCTTAAAGGGAAGAGGCCTGATTTTTCCCAAAATTTCAGGTAAATAATTCTCAATTGATGTCTAAATGAGAATCATTATTTTCAGAATTGAGAATGATTGCTATTTCAGAAAAATCTTTTTAAAACAAAGCATATAATACGAGATATTGCGCAAATAGCTTGAGCTTTTTTGTTGACTTTTTATGGAATTGAAGTGGAAGCAAGGTCTTTAGGGGAGAAGTCCTTGCTTACACATCTCCTAGAAGAGGGAAAACGAAAACTCAATCTATTTTGTGAGGGTTAATTCTGAAGAAAGAGATTTCTTCGCTCGATTAGAGGAGATTTATCATGATTATCAATCAGACAACTAAGTACGGTCTTATCTTCGTCGGTGGCGTCGTTCTCGGTGCCTTGGGTGCAGTAGCTGTGGCTAAGGGTAAGAAGTTTGAAGGCGTAAAGCCCTTGGCAAGTTCTCTGCTTTCCGCAGGTCTTGACGTTAAAGAGAAGGTTCTCGCAGGTGTTGAAGGCGTTAAGGAAGATCTTGCTGATGTCGTTGCAGAGGCCGAGGCTAAGTCCCAGGCGCGTCGCGAAGAGCTTGAGAGAAAAGAAGCGGTTGCTGTCGTTTCAGAGAAGCCAAAGGCCGCTAAGAAGACGACACGCCGTGTCCGCAAGGCAAAGGCAGTTGCAGCCTAAATTCAGCAGAAAGTAAAGGCTAGGAGATGGCAGGCTCTCTTCTTTTAAAGGGAAGGGAGCAGTTGCCAATCTTATAAGACGCATCGCAACGCGTGCGCCTAAAGTTTGCTAATTGAAGTTAAAGCACCATAAAGATGAAGTTTTATCTTGTTCACAGTGTGGGACCTCGTATGAGGTGGCGCACGAACGATGTGGTTACTGACGAAACGGCAGAGGAGATTGCCGCTTCCTTAGGGAAAATTTCTGGCGTTTCTACCCTAAAGGTTAACGCAAGAACGGGAAGTATCCTCGTAGTCTGCAGTCGGGCCGAGGGGCGGCATGCGATTATTGCCTACCTTGCAGGCCTCGAAGTAGCTCCTCTTATCCTCAAGCGTCCTTCGAAGGCAGCTAAGAAGGTAGCCTTCCGTGCGAGTCTTGAGAAGGGTAAGAAAAAGAAAAAATCCTCTCGTAAGGATCTTTCTGCGGAGGATGTGAAGATTGAGGATGTTGCCCGTAGTGTTGGTTCCCTTTTTGGAAGGGCTCTGACGGGTATGCCAGTTTTGCAATTTGCAAAGAGGCCATTTCTCTCTGCTGAAGAGGTTGCCTCCCTTGACGCGTCGTCAGAATTGGATTTCTCTCCAGTTGCCCGTTGGGTCTTCTTGAGACAAGCGCTTCCAGTACTTGTGAATACCGCGAATGTTTTCTTAGGCGCTGTGCCGTATTTCTTCCGCGGCCTCAAGATGCTCCTTAAGGGGAAACTTACCGTAGAAGTTCTGGATGCTTCAGCCATCGGTGTTTCACTTCTCCTAAGGGACTTTCGCACCGCAGGTCTCGTTGTCCTTCTCCTTGGAATCGGAGAGATGCTCGAGCGCTATACGCGAAAGAAATCTCTTGCTAGCTTAGCCGACCAACTTGCTCTTAAGGTCGAACGTGTCTGGGTTCGCACAGCCGATGGTGTCTCTGAGAAAGCCCTAAAGGATCTCACGACAGAGGACCTTGTCGTTGTGCGAACAGGAAACACAATTCCTGTCGATGGAACTGTCGTTGCGGGTAATGCCGAGGTTAACCAAGCGACAATGACGGGCGAGCCCCTTGCTGTTCATCGCACGACGGGCGGTACCGTCTTTGCGGGAACTGTTGTTGAGGATGGAGAAATCGACATTCGAGCCACGAAAGTTGGTGACAGCACAAGACTCAATCAGATTGTTCAATTTATCGAGACATCCGAAAAGAGTAAGGCAGGAATCCAAGGAAAGGCAGAACACTTAGCAGACGCAATTGTTCCTTTTAACTTCGCACTCGCTGCCCTCGTCTTCCTTGCAACGCGAAGTCTAGCGAGGGCGGCAGCAGTACTCATGGTTGACTACTCCTGTGCGCTTCGGCTTGCAACGCCTCTTGCGATTCTTACCGCAATGCGGCAGGGGACAAAGAGTGGCATCTTAGTGAAAGGGGGACGCTACCTTGAGGCGCTCTCTGAAGTGGACACGGTTGTACTCGATAAGACTGGGACACTTACGAAGGCAGCTCCGAAACTCTCAGATGTGATTTCTCTAGACAAGGCACGAGACAAGAAAGAAATCCTTGCACTCGCTGCTTGTTTAGAGGAACATTTCCCACACCCTGCATCTCGCGCTGTCGTGAGAGCGGCGGAAAAAGAGCACGTCAATCACTATAAAGAAGAACACGACTCTGAGGTGAAATACATTGTCGCGCACGGCATCTGTTCCTCCGTGGATGGTCAAAAGGTCATCATTGGCTCTCGACACTTTGTTGAAGAGGATGAAAAGGTCGATGTCTCCGCGGCGAAAGACGCAGTCGAGCGCCTTGCTTCTGAGGGGAAATCCATTCTCTATCTAGCCCAAGGTGGACGCCTTATCGGAGTACTTGGTGTTGTTGATCCTCTGCGAAGAGAGTCACGAAAGGTTATTGAAGAACTCCGAGCCCGCGGGATTAAACGCATCGTAATGCTCACGGGAGACGATGAGAGGACGGCTAAGAATGTCGCACGAGAACTCGGTATCGAAGAATTCCGTGCCCAGGTTCTCCCTGGGGAAAAGGCAGAGCACGTTGCGGCTTTGAAGCGGGAAGGTTGCAAGGTCCTCATGGTCGGAGATGGTGTTAACGATAGCCCTGCGCTCTCAAGCGCTGATGTCGGTGCAACACTTAAAGAAGGTAGCGACATTGCTCAGGAAGTTGCAGATGTTGTCCTCATGAATAATTCTCTATCTGATTTGCCACATGCCATCGACTTGGGGCGTGCTGCAATGCGAAGGATTCGTGAGAATTTCTCAGTCTCTGTGGGACTTAACACGGGATTCATGGCAGGAGGCCTTTTTGGTGTACTGACACCTGCGACGGGTGCTGTGCTGCACAACATGACAACCATCGGTGTTTGTCTTAATGCCATGCGGCCGACTGCAGGGGTTAAAACAAATTCCGAAGTGTGGTTTAGGCAATTTAAAGAGTTACTTGCGGCATCCTCAGGTTCAGAGACTGGAAAAGAAGCCGCTGAGAAGTTGCTTGAAACCATCAAGGATGAATAGTAGGGGAAAAGAGATGCTTGAAGAAATTAAAAAATATGTTCGCTCCTATGTGCCTGGACGCTTGAGACTGCGGCACGAGGCTCTGATTGGCCTTGACTCCGAGACAATCCAAGCAATCACTTCGACAATTACCTCCGCGGAAGGGATAGTAGCTTGCTCGATTAATCGCGAGGTAGGAAGCCTTCTTCTGCTCTGGGATACGAAGAAAATCACGGAAGAAACGCTTGCTGGCTATTTTGCTTTCTGGATGGCTCTCTTGCCTGAAGGGGTAGGGGAGGCACATTCTCAAAAAGAAAACCAGAACGTTGTCGATGCTAAGCACACGCTTGCTAAAGGGCTTTACGAGGGAAACCTCCTTTTAGAGAGTGCGGTGAAGAGAGGGACGTCCGTGAGTGCTTTTGGCTTGGATAAACTCTCGGCAGTCCTTGCTCCTGACCAAAAGAAATCCGCAAGACGCCGTCGTGTTACGCAAAATCGCTTGATGCTTTTAACCTGTGCGGCTTCCATCGGAGCTATTGCATTAGGCAGTAAGACACACACAGTTCTTGGCCTTGGATTTCTCTCGCTACTTGCGGTGCATTTAAAGCAACACCGTACAGTTCTGTAAACTGTGAAGTTAAAGTTCATTTAAGCGAAGGAGAAGGCTTGTGGCGAAATTCATTCGAATTCTTGTGCTGATTGTCGTTGCGATGGCAACGGCGAGTATCTTTGCCTTTGCCTTCGCAGCTGCCCTTGCGATGGCTGCCATTTGCTTAATTGCATTTCTAACTGCCTACGCAATTAACCCAGAGGATGTAAAGAGCATCCTCCGGGTTCTCACGCAAAAACTCGATGGTTGGTTTAAGGAACTTTTCTCTCTTATTCGCTCGATTACGGATGTTCTTCGCGATGCCGCGGAAACAGCGAAAAGCATGACAGCAGCTGCGGCTCCCGCGGAAGATGCTTCCAAGGCAAAGGAAGAGGACGCCCCCGCAAAAGAGGCTACCGAAGTAAAGAAAAGCACACTGCGCAAAAAAGAAGTTAAAAGCGAGTAGAGGAAGCTTCTCTCTCTAAGGAAGATTTAACCAGCAGTAAGTAGCAGCTCCTCTGGCTTCATCACTTGCACACCGTGTCGGCGTAATTTCTTCTCGCACTTAAGGACGCGTTTGTCTTTTGTTAAGAGAGTTGCTTTGTAGCAGTAGGCAAGATTGAGGAATTTCTGGTCATCCGCATCCTTGCAATGGACAGGAGCCCGAGTTTCAGGGACTTTGACGATGCGGCCAAGCGTAGAGGCTCTCTCTAGAAGGTCAACTTGTTCCTTTAAGTTTAACTTGAAGTGCTCTCGAGCGATAACATCGGCAAATTCAAAGAGCGTCTCTTCATCAAAGAGAATAAGCGCCTTTTCTTTTGCAATTTTATGAAGTAACCCTGCCACCTTTTGATCTTTCCAGTAAAGAAGATCTAAGAGAACATTGGTATCAAGGACAAGGTTGCAGGTCTGCTCCTTTAAGGGAAATTCCGAGGAGGCCAAAATCTTTTTTAAAGTTTCGGCACTTGGTAATTTCTCGAGTCGCTCTAAGTTCATGGGTTAAAGGGGATTTCGTTAAAAGAAAGCCTGCCAGTTTTCAAATCACTGACAGGCTCACTTGAGACTTCACTTAAATCGCAGAGAATCTCTGATTAGAAAAGATGCTTTACGAGCTCGGCTTCGTTAGCAATCTCGCCAACTGTCACGTCAAGCTTGGACTGGCTGAATTCGTCCATCGGAAGGTCCTTGACAATCTCATAGTTGCCTTTGCCGTCGCAGACAACAGGGAAGCCACAGACCAAGCCCTCAGGAATACCATAAGAGCCATCACTCGGAACGCCCATGGAGACCCATTCACCGTTCGTGCCGAGGAACCAGCTGCGCATATGGTCAATTGCAGCGGAAGCAGCCGAGGCAGCAGAGCTTGCGCCACGGGCTTCGATAACAGCAGCGCCGCGCTTGCCGACTGTGGGGAGATAGGTCTCACGGTACCAAGCCTGGTCAACGCATTCTGTAGCGGGCTTGCCGTCGATTGTGGCAAAGCGGATGTCAGAATACATCGAAGGAGCGTGATTACCCCAAACGCAAACCTTCTTAATCGATGTTGTGGGCTTGCCAGTCTTCTCAGAGAGCTGAGCGAGCGAGCGGTTGTGATCAAGGCGAAGCATTGCAGAGAAGCACTTCGGAGAAAGATGCGGAGCAGACTTCATAGCGATGTAGCAGTTCGTGTTGCAGGGGTTGCCAACAACGAGAACGTGTACATTGCGGCTGGCGACTTCGTCGAGAGCCTTACCCTGAACGGTGAAGATTGCGCCATTGGCTTCGAGCAATTCAGAGCGTTCCATACCCTTCGTGCGCGGACGAGAACCAATGAGGAATGCAGCTTCCACATCCTTGAAAGCAACCTTCGGATCGGTTGTGAGAACGAGGCCAGCGAGTGTGGGGAATGCGCAGTCCATCAATTCCATCTGTAAGCCTTTCAGCTTCTGCATGGAATCTGGGCTTTCACGTTCGAGCAAGTGGAGAATTACGGGCTGATCAGCGCCGAAGAGATCGCCTGCGGCGATACGGAAGATGATGGCGTAGCCGATATTGCCAGCGGCTCCAGTAACAGCAACACGAATAGGTGCTTTCATTTTAATTTTTACTCCTAGTAGAACCAAAAAACACACGCGCTTGATTTTTACCAAGTACGCAAACATCACAAAACACCGCTTATCTCCCAACGCTAGCAGGAAATAAAGCAGTTATTCTAGGACAACATTTTAGAGGTTTTTTCTATAGGTGAAGGCAGATATTGTGAAGAAATTTTGCTGCGGGATAGTGCGTATCTTCCCGCAGTTTTGCAATAGCATCGATTGGAAAAAAGGATAAAAACGCCTTGAATCAAGAGGTTTTTAGCCTGAAATGTTGTGTTTCGAATTGATCTGATTTAAAAGCCAAACGTAAAAATCATGTCGCTCCCTACGGATAAGCCCCTTTTCGAGCGCATCGAGTACGGCACAGCCTGGCTCTCGCGTGTGCGTGCAGTTATAAAAGCGGCACCCAGAAACATACTTAGCGATATCTGGCATCGCCTCTAGAACATCGGTATTCGTAAGGTGAGCGAGACCAAATTCTTGGAAGCCGGGGCTGTCGATAATTTCAAATCGATTTCCATCGATATCAATTGGATAAAGACGCGTCTCAGTTGTGGTCTGCTTGCCGTTATCAAGAGCAACGGAAAATTCCTGCGTTCGAGCATTCGCTTCGGAAGAAAGTGTGTTTAAGAGAGTACTTTTTCCCATTCCCGATTGACCGACAAGAAGGACCGTTTCTCTGGAGAATTCTTCTGCAAGAATGCTACGGGTTTCCTCTGCATTTCTTAGGGCAGATAGGGAGATAACCTTTTCGCCAATCTCTTTGAGACTTTGGCTAAAAAGATTTGCGGCCTCGGCGTTTTCCTGTAACTCGTTTTTTGTTCGGATTAGAACAGTTCGTATCCCTTCAGCGTGCGCAGCAACGAGTGCTTTCCAAACAAACCAAGGGTTAAATGTCGGCCGAGAGGCAAAGATAATTGCAACAGCATCGAGATTAGCGGCAAGCGTTTTCTCTCGCCAAAGATCACTGCGAAAAAGTCGATTCTTTCTTTCCTTTACTTTAAGAATGGAGGTCTTTCCTGCAACCGGGGCTAAACACTCAACAATGTCGCCTACGACAGCATCGGTTTTCTTTCCCTTACGTGTTGCTTCAAACTGAGTGCCGTTGCCGTCTTTGACAAAAAACATGCGCCCATGAGAGGCAACGATGCGAGCAGTAAAGGAGGAGGCTTCTTGCATCATGACTCCGCTCTGTATTGCTCGCCCAAGAGATTGAGGGACTCTTCGAGCTTCTCTCGCTTGGTCTCAATAAGGCGGGCTACTTTGTTTGCGTTTTCAGCTTCGCGCCGTTCGAGAATATTATTGAAGAGTTCCTGCCTATCTGAGATGCGTTCCTTGCGGCTTCTTTTTGCCAAAGACCTAAGTTTCTCCGCTTCTGCTTCCGCAGCAAGAATTCGGTGCGTAATGTGAGGCCGCCTGTGATTTGCAAGGGAATAAAAGCGATTAGGTGTCAGAGAATTTCTGTAGTCTGTGTGTAACTTAACGATGGCTCGAATGAGAGGAACCGCTCCAACAGTACGAACAACATAGGCATCAGAGTCGTATTCGAGCCTGCGGGTGAGACTGTGTACAAAAAAGACAATGGGGTAAAGAATGACGGGGAAGGTCGTAATAACGATTGCAAGGAGAAGCCCAGGGATTGCCGCCCCATTGGCTAGTGCAATCGACGGATGAATGCCTAAGGCGCTGTAGAAGTAACCTTTCTCAGAAATCCAAGCAAAACCCATCCAAAAAACACAACTTAAAATAAAAAATATCGCACACCGTGCAAAGCGGTGCCAGCGGGCAACCTCAGAGATGGCATTCGCGCTGACTGCAAGGGTTTCCTCCTCTGTGAGAAGTTCCAGGGTGTGCCTAAAAAGTACAAGATGCGTTGTAGTGCCTAACTGTGCGAAAAGTGCATGATTATGCACAAGCCCCACAGGACGCTTACAGGTATAGATTTTTGTATTTGGGTAGCCCAGTTCTTTTAGTAGTAGCGAAAGACGCCACTTAAGAGAGCAGTCAGAGAGTTCCACAAGGTTCTTTGAAAATCCAATGCTATAGGTCGGATAAAGATACTCATGCCAAAAGTACCAAGAGAAGCAACCGATAAAGCAGATGACCCACCAAAAATAGGAGGTAAGACTCAGAGTGAGGATAAGAGCAAACACGAGAGGCATGTCTGCAATCCAACCGATGAAAGTCGTTTGGATTCTTTTCTTCAACCAGCTTTTAGCCTCAGTTCTTTCCATCCCGTAGCGCTCGCTAATGCGAAAGTTACGCCACCAGTCAAAGGGAAGATCAACGAGAGCTAAGAAAAAGAGAATCAGCATCACAAAGAGAAACTGTGAGGCAACACCCTGATTAAAGAGAACACTCATGAAGGCCCAAAGAAATTCGATACCCCCTCCGAGAGTAAAAAGTAGGGTAATGGCGGCTCCCACAAGGGCATTAAGTGTGTCACTTTGGACAATCTCAGCCGTGAAGTCAATTGCCTTGCGGTGCTCTTCGAGGCTCACTTTGTCGCGAAATGCGCGTGGAACAGCGTTGGCTGCACGTTCGGCGGAACGCACTTCCGAAATTAGCAATGTCACCTGTATGCAGACGTAGAAAACAACGAGTGCAAGAAAGGTAATTTTCAAATATGCAGCAATCTCTGACATGGATTGGCAAATCTCTCGACCACAAAGGGCAATAGAATAACGACTTCAGGTTCTATTTTGTACTCTTAAGAGAAATTTTTCACAACAATGGCGACAAATTCTGAAAAGGCCGAAAGTTACGGCGAAGACAATCTTATTTGGATTGACATGGAAATGACAGGTCTTCAACCCGAGGTTAATCGAGTTATTGAAATCGCAGCGGTCATCACTGACCCGCAACTTAATATCTTGCACGAAGGACCGATTATTGCCATTCATCAGGATGAGTACACGATGACGCACATGGATGCGTGGAATACGGCAACGCACACAAGGTCTGGTCTTGTGGATCGCGTTCTTCAAAGTAAGATCACCGAAGAAGATGCAACGGATATGTGCTTAGAGGTGTTTTCTCGCTATGTGCCCGCTGGAAAATCTCCAATGTGCGGTAACACCATCGGGCAGGATCGCCGTTTTATGGCCCGTTGGATGCCTCGGCTTGAAGCGTTTTTTCACTACAGAAGTATCGATGTTTCAACGCTAAAGGAATTGGCTCGCCGCTGGAAGCCCGAGGCTGTTAGTTCCTTTAAGAAGTCAACACGCCATGAGGCTTTAAGTGACATCCTAGAATCCATCGATGAGTTAAAGCACTATCGTCGAGAGATTATGAAAATCTAGAAAACAAAAAAGCCCGCGAAATT
>CAVLDT010000002.1:0-93176 GCA_963661915.1 Duodenibacillus sp. | reverse complement strand
CGATTGTTTGGTTGGGGAGGGCCGGTTTATCCGAGAACGGCTTTTGTTCTTCATAGTCTTCAGGGGAACTGGAAGTCAACAGGATTTACGAATTTCAAGGCAGATATCGCGATGACGATTTCTGACGATATCTTGCGGGCTATTGCCGCCGGTGAGGGTCCAGAGAAAACCTACCCAGTCTTGGGCTGCGCGATGTGGGAAGCTGGGCAGTTGGAAAAGGAACTCGAAGAGGGCATTTGGCTGGGATTAGAGACTGAAAGCCAGATTGTCTTTGATGTCCCTCTTGCCGAGCGCTATGAAGTGGCCTTAGCTCTCATTGGAATTGATACGAATTCCGCGGGAAACGTCCTTTCAGATGAACTTGGGCACGCTTAGAAACGCATCGCTCTCGTTTAAAATAGCGCCTTCTTTTGGATTTAAATCAACGATGGAAAAGACAGGATTTGTCTTGGCTTTCGATTTCGGCGAGGCCAGAATCGGAGTTGCACTTGGCAATGCACTTACAAAAGGTGCAAGGCCTCTTTGTATCGTTGACGCACGAACCAATCAAAAAAAGTGGGAAGAGATTCAAAAGCAGCTTGAGGCTTGGAAGCCAGAGCAACTCGTTGTAGGAATCCCATCGCACCCCGATGGAACGCCTCATGAAATCACGCGTCTTGCTCTGCGTTTTGCTAGACAACTCAAGGGAAGAACTGCGTTACCTGTTTCCTTGGTCGATGAGCGTTATTCATCGGTTTTAGTGGAGAAAGGGCGCGAAAAAATTGATGACGCCTCTGCTGCAGTGATTCTGCAACAGTGGTTTGATGAAGGATGTCCTCAAAAAGACATAGGACTATAGGAAAATGAAAACACTACTCGGAATTTATCGACTCATGAAAATTGGCGTTTACATCGTCGGTTGTTTATTCATGATTGCCTTTGTGATTCCGAAATCCAGCCCAGAAAACCGCGGTCGCATCATTCGCCGGTGGGCTAGGAAACTACCGGAAATGATTGGAATCCGCATTGAACATACAGGCTCTTTAGATTGCCCAGAGGCCTTTGACTCGGGAATTACTCCCAATGCGATAGGGCGCCTCTTGGTTTCCAATCACGTTACATTCCTAGATCCCTTTGTTATCGATGCGGTACTTCCCGCGGGTTTTGTTGCAAAGGCAGAGATTGGTCGTTGGCCAGTTGTTGGAAAGATTGCAAGCGCTGTTGGAACGATTTACATCGAGCGCAGTAATAAGCGGGCGCTAATCGGTATAGCAGAGACGATGGAAAAGGCTCTGCGAGAGGGGCGCAACGTGTTGGTTTTCCCCGAAGGGACAACTTCAGATGGCTTGGGACTTTTGAAGTTACATTCCAATCTCTTTGAAGCCTCGGCAAAGACAGAGTCGCCCACGATTCCACTACTTGTTCGCTATAAAAAAGATGGAAAACCAACAACAATTGCTTCTTGGACAGGGCATGAATCTCTGATGACACGCCTCTGGGCAATTCTTTGCACCAAAGGACTATCGGTAACGGTAGAAATTCTTCCAACAATTACAGGGACAAATCGCCATGAGCTTTGCCGGCTGACGAGTGCGGCGATGTCAGAAAGACTTGGTATCGTCGACCCCTTGGCAGAGACAGAATAGGAGAGCGCAATGACAGTTGCAATTGTCAAGTACGAAGTTACGGTCGGAGAGAAAGATATTGATGTTCTTGATCACGTCAATAATCGGGTTTATCTACGCTGGGTTGAAGAGGCAGCGAAATTTGCTTCAGATGTCAATGGTTGGACGACAGAGGACTATCTAAAACTCGGAGCCGCTTGGATGGCTCGGGAGCACTGGATTGAATACTTAAGACCCTGTGCTCTTGGCGACAAAATTGAGGTTTACACGTGGATTCATTCCTATCAGCGCGGCAGGAGTTTTCGCCGTTACACGATGAAGAACGCAGGAAAGATTTGTTGCGTTGCTGCTACAGAATGGGTCTTTGTTGATTTAACGACACGCCGTGCGATTGATTGTCCTCCGAATGTCTGTGATTGTTTCACGCCTGTTGCTGGCGATGACCCACGACTGAAAGAACTTGGTATCGCACGCTGTGTGCGTTTTTCGCCGCTAGGTCTTGTGTGAAAACGAATGTAAGAAACCATTTAGATTTTGAGGCTCTGTGATAACATCGGCTGAATCGATGTTCAGTCTGTTCGATTGCAATGCAAGTTGATGATTCTTTTCTGCTGATTGACCGTGTTAAGTTCGGCTACGGGGAGCGTACGATTCTCGATGAAGTGACGATGCGCTTCGGCCGAGGCAAGGTTGTCGCCATCATGGGCGGCTCTGGCATGGGTAAGACTACGCTTCTTAAACTCATCGGAGGACTTCTCGTTGCTCAGTCAGGACGTATCGTTTTTGATGGGAAAACCATTGATCCCCTAGATGAAACATCGCTCTATGCGATGCGTGAACGCATGGGGATGCTCTTTCAGTTTGGTGCTCTTTTCACAGATCTTTCTGTTTTTGAGAACGTGGCTTTCCCGCTCCGAGAAAGGACGGCACTAGATGAAGAAACGATTCGAGATTTAGTTCTCATGAAACTTAATGCCGTGGGACTTCGCGGTACGGCAGATTTGATGCCTGCGGAAATTTCTGGCGGCATGGCTCGCCGCGTGGCTCTTGCTCGGGCGATTGCGCTTGATCCACAACTTATTTTGTATGACGAACCGTTTGCGGGACTCGATCCCATTTCTATGGGTGTGACCTCTCGCTTAATTCGTCAGTTAACGGATGCTCTCAATGCGACCGCTATTGTTGTCACGCACGATGTTTCTGAGACATTTGCTATCGCCGATTATGTTTACATGATTAACGAGGGGAAGGTCTCTGGCGAGGGAACTCCAGAGGAACTTCAGAAGTCCAAAGACCCCTTCGTGCGGCAATTCTTGGATGCGCTTCCCGACGGGCCAGTGCGTTTCCATTATCCTGCTCGCTCTCTTGATGCGGATTTTCTAGAAGAGGAAAAAAATGCGTAGCTTAGTGACATTGATTTCCTCCTTAGGGCGTGCCGCAATCGAGCAGACGAAAGCGATTGGGCATTTCGGCATTTTCTCCTGGCGGACGTTTTGCCTTGTGCCAGCCGCATTGCGTCGCTTTTTCCTCGTTGCGCAACAGATTCACTTTATCGGAAACTATTCTTTAGTCATTATTTCGGTTTCTGGCCTCTTTGTTGGCTTTGTTTTGGGGCTGCAGGGCTATGTGACACTCGTGCGTTTCGGAAGCGAACAGGCTTTAGGCGTTTTGGTCGCTCTTTCTCTTATGCGTGAATTGGGACCTGTTGTTACGGCTCTCCTTTTCGCTGGTAGAGCAGGAACCTCTCTTACTGCAGAAATTGGCCTGATGCGAGCTGGCGAGCAGTTTGCAGCGATGGAAATGATGGGTGTAGATCCGATGCGAAGAATTATTGCGCCTCGCTTTGTTGGTTCTGTCATTTCAATGCCTGTTCTTTCGATTATTTTCTCCGCTATTGGTATCTTCGGGGCGTGGATAGTCGGAGTTGTGTTAATCGGCGGAGATGACGGTGCGTTTTGGTCGCAGATGCAGGCAAGTGTGGATGTCTTCGACGATGTACTTAACGGCATGGTTAAATCTGTCGTTTTTGGTATTGCTGTTGGTTTGATTGCGCTCTTTGAAGGATACAGTGCGCAGGCGACTCCCGAGGGGGTCTCACGGGCGACAACGCGCACGGTTGTTGTCAGTTCCTTGTTTGTATTAGGTTTGGATTTTGTCATGACTGCGTTCATGTTCACAGGGGTATGAGGAAGATATGAAACGCCTTCATTTGGAATTTTTAGTCGGTTTATTCATCGTTGCAGGATTTGCTGCTTTGGGCTTCGTTGCCTTGCAGGCGGCAAACCTAGGCAACCTCAACATGAATACACATGCCTATACGGTAACTGCTTATTTTGACAATATTGGTGGTCTTAAACCGCGAGCCTCTGTCAAGAGCGCAGGAGTCGTTGTAGGCCGCGTAAAGAGTGTTACCTTTGACACAGAGACATTTCAAGCAAAAGTCGAACTTGCTATTGAGAGCCGTTATACCTTTCCAACGGATAGCTCTTTGAAGATTCTTACTTCGGGCCTTCTTGGAGAGCAGTATGTCGGCATCACCGCAGGCGCCGAAGAAAGCAACTGGACTGATGGATCGAAGGCTGAGAGAACACAGTCAGCGATTGTTCTTGAGAATCTAGTCGGACAGTTTATGTATCAATTTGCAGAGAAGAGTGGTGAGAAAAAATGAAAATAAAGAAAACTTTCCTTCTCTGTAGTTCTGTGGCGGCACTGTTCTTAGCAGGCTGCGCACAGATTCCCGAAGGGGCAGGGGAGAACCCGGCGGACCCTTGGGAGAAAATGAATCGACAAACGACAGCCTTTAATGATGTCGTCGATCAGTATTTCATGGAGCCTATTGCCCGAGGGTATCGCAATGTAACGCCCGAGCCCGTTCGGGATGGAATTTCCAACGTTTTCAGTAATTTGGGCGAGCCTCGTAACTTTATAAACAATGCTCTGCAAGGTAAGGGGAGAAGCGCTCTGGCATCTCTTTATCGCTTAATTATCAATACGGTTTTCGGGTTAGGTGGCATCTTTGATGTCGCAGGCTCTGTTGCGGGAGTTGCGGAAGAAAGTACTGGCTTTGGAACGACGCTAGGTGTTTGGGGTGTGCCACAGGGACCGTACCTAGTTTTACCCTTTGTTGGACCTTCTAGCGTAAGAGATGCACCAGGCTTTGTGGTCGACCAACTGGCGTATCCCACGAACTACTATTGTGAAGAGGGCTGGGTTTACTGGACAGTTTCAGGTGTGCGCGCTGTGAGTGTAAGAAGCGAACTTTTGCCTCTAACGGATACGCTTAAGAATTCTGTAGATCCCTATGTCATGACTCGGGAAGCCTACTTTGGGAATCGCCGTAAGGCACTTGGCATAGAAGATGAAAATCCCTTTGCTGTTGACGAATTTGAGGATGAAGAGAAAGGAGATGCGTCCAAATGATTGCGCGTAGAACATTACTTACAGCCGCTTTAGCCTCGGCTCTGCTTTCTCCTACGTTTGTATTTGCTGCCGATCAGGGCGGAAATCCTGACGAGTGGGTTCTCGAAATGAGCAATAAGATCCTCGATACGATTCGGGGCGATGCGAAGTTGAAGGCAGGGGATGCGAGCAGAATCCAGGTCTTTGTTGACGAAATTGTGATGCCAACAGTGGACTTCCTGCGGATGACGCGTATGTGCGTGGGGCCAAAGTGGCGGCAGGCAACGCCTGAGCAGCGAGAAAAGTTGCAACTACTTTTTCGTAACCAATTAATCCGTGTCTATTCTGGGGCGCTTACGGCAGTTAAAGGACAAAAAGCGAAATTGGCACCTAACCGCGTTAAGCCAACAGAAAAAGACGCTTACGTGCGTACGCTTCTTGTTGAGACTGGGAAGCCGGATATTCACTTGGACTATCGCTTAAAGAAGGTTGACGGACTCTGGCGAATTGTTGACGTGAATGTGGAAGGCATTTGGCTTGTGGATAATTACCGCAATCAATTTTCTAGTGTATTGAATTCTTCGGGAATCGAAGGTCTTATCAGTGAACTAGAAAAGAAAAACGCTGAGGCCGCAAAGTGATGCGTCTTTCTCGAGACTCCGTGACGATGAAAAATGCCCTCGAAGTAAAAAAAGAGGGCTACGCAGCTCTTCAAGGAGGAGACGCTCAGATTGACTTTTCTACAGTACGGGAGGTGGATTCATCAGCTGTCTCTGTATTGTTGTCTTGGATGCGGTACGCAAAGGAAAAAGGGCTTACCCTTGAGGTTTGCCACGTACCGCATGCTCTTGTGTCTCTTTTAACTTTGTATGGAATTTTGCCTTTGTTTGCTAAAAATATTCGCGATGAGGATTGACAAAGTCAGCTTGCTTTGAAATAATCCCTCCTCCTTGGCGCATTAGCTCAGTTGGTTAGAGCAGAGGAATCATAATCCTTGTGTCCGCGGTTCAAATCCGTGATGCGCCACCAAATTCTCGATTACCCGAATCTTTAAAGATTCGAGCAAAATCGGAAACGGCCGAATTCCCTAAAAAAGGGGTCGGCTTTTTCTTTGCCTTTCGCCAAAATACGTTTGGCATTCTTCCCAAGATGAATCATCATTAGTGGAAATGGTCTTTGCTGAAATTGCAGAAGTTTTCCAAGAAGAGTGAAGAAGGACTGCGTGGCATTTCTCAAAAAAAGTGTGTGTTCTTTTCTATGCTTTTTCTTAATCGATGCAAACTTCGCAATACCGATGTAGGTAAAACACCCTGCAAAACGCTTCAAAGTGGCGCTTACATTTGACGGAGGTCAATTCGCGTAAGACAAAGCGGAGGCAAAAGCCGCGATACAATCAGTAACAGATAAAAGACTCCTAATTAGGAGTCTTTTGTTTCTTCGGCAATTTTTGACCGAATCCCTTGGGTCGCCTCCGGGGAAAAATAAGGGGGCAAATTTTTGGTATAAGCAAATGTCGACAAAAAGTAATAGCAAACGTTACATCGCAATCGGGCTTATGCTCTTTGCGCTGTTTTTCGGTGCCGGCAACTTAATCTTCCCTGCTGCTATGGGACAGAGTGCCGGAGAAAATGTGTGGTGGGCTCTTTTGGGCTTCTGCATTACGGGTGTCGGCTTGCCGGTTTTGGGTGTAATGGCGATGGGTTATTCGGGATGCCGCAGTCTGCAAGAACTTGCTAGCCGCGTTCATCCTTGGTACGGCCTCTTTTACACGGTTCTTAGCTACCTTGCGATTGGTCCGTGTTTCGCCGTTCCGCGTACGGGAACAGTTTCTTTTGAAATTGCTATTCGTCCTTTCCTCTCGGAAGGGAGCGCGGGCATTGGGCTACCAATCTTTTTGGCTATCTTTTTCGCAATTACATTCTGGTTTTCGGCCACGCCGTCTAAGCTCGTAGATCGCGTCGGTAAGGTACTTACCCCCGCACTCGTCCTGACGTTGGCCTTGTTCATTTTGCAGTCGTTCCTTACTCCGATGGGTTCTCCGCAACCTGCTTCCGCTGCCTATGGCACAGCCTCTGTTGCAACGGTTCAGGGTATCCTTGACGGCTATAACACGCTTGATGCGATTGCCTCTCTCGTGTTTGCCATGCTTGTCATTTCTGCTGTGAAGGAATCTGGAATCATCCATGAGAAGGCGATTGTCTCTCAGGTTTATAAGAGTGGCATCATCGCAGGTGTCCTGCTTGCTTTGATTTATATCTTCGTCGCGAAGATTGGCGCAGAAAGCGTCATGGCCATTGGTATGAAGGATACGGGAGCCCCCGTGCTTGCGGAAAGTGCCAAGGTGCTCTTCGGTAACTCTGGTGCGATGCTCCTAGCGGTTATCGTTTTGCTTGCCTGTCTGACGACAGCTATTGGCCTTGTGACTTGCTGCGCGGCGTACTTCCTGCATCTTACGGGTAAGTTCACCTATGTCATTTGGGCGGCTATCTTCTCGGTGATTTCTTTCCTCATCGGGCTCTTTGGCCTAAAGACAATTATTGTTTCGACGATTCCAGTGCTGATGTTCATTTATCCGCTTTGCATGGCACTTATGGCCTTGGCCTTCTTCCATAATTGGTTCGATGGCCGCCAGTGCGTGTATGCCTCTACGATGGCTTTCACATTCGTGATGGCGTTAATCAGTGGTTTGGAAACAGCAGGCGTTTCTCTTGGAGGGCTTGGAAGCTTCCTACATGAAACAGTTCCGCTTTACTCCTTCGGCTTAGGCTGGGTATCCTTCGCCGTGACCGGTGCAATTGTCGGACTTATTTGGAAGGCAGTTAAGCCCATTGAAAAGTAAAGAATCACAAAGCGTGATTTAACAAAGAAGCCGGCCTTTTCCTTAAGAGTGGAAAGGTCGGTTTTTTTGAAGGGGAAGAGTTATGGCAGAAAAGACCTTCGCGATTGAGCGTTGTGACCATATTGTTCTTACTGTTGCTGATAAAGAAAAGAGTGTTGCTTTTTATACACAAGCGCTCGGGATGCGGCTAGAGGAGTTTGGCTGCGGCCGCGTAGCTCTTGTTTACGGGACAGGGAAAATCAATCTTCACGAAGCGGCAGGCGAGCCCATTCTTCCGCGGGCAAAGGTACCCACTCCTGGGTCCGCTGACTTGTGTTTTATCGTGGATAGTCCGTTAGAGGCGGTTATTGCTACGCTAAAGGAGAAGGGCGTTGCTATCGAGCTTGGACCCGTTGAGAGAACAGGGACTTTTTCTAAGTTACGCTCTCTTTACGTACGAGATCCTGACGGCAACCTTATCGAACTCGCAAACACGGTCGCTTGAAAGAGCTCTTTTTCAAGGGGAAAATTTGGCGCTAAAAAACACCGCAGGTCATTTGCCTGCGGTGTTTAGGTATCTGGTGGGAGCGCAGAGACTCGAACTCTGGACCGACGGATTAAGAGTCCGCTGCTCTACCAACTGAGCTACGCTCCCATGCCCGATTGAGACCGATCCATTGGTGGGTCGTGCGAGATTCGAACTCACGACCAACGGATTAAAAGTCCGCTGCTCTACCGACTGAGCTAACGACCCCCTTTAAACTAAGCGGTCAGCTCAAGTTCACAGAGGAACAGTCAACCGAGGGAGCGAATTAAACACGAATTTTCTAGGGTTGTCAAGCCCCGAAAACCCTTTTTTGGGGGTGTATTGCGGCATTCGTTTCTCTCCTAAGTCACCCCAGATTTTCTCTTTTTGCTATCAAATTAATCAAAACTATATGTTTTGGTCACCTATATTAGGGTAAACACTAATATAAATAATCCATTTAAACCGTGCAAATGAAAAAAAACGGAGCATAATAAAAAATGAAAGAAACGAAAAGAGGGCGTTAAGCTCCAATTCTTTAGAAGGATTGATAGAGTTTCGTGGTTTAGAGGATAATTTAGTGATCCTGAAAACTTTTCCTCTTTCAATTTTTGATACTTGATAGTTATTTTCTATATTAGGAGACTGCATCATGGCAGCCGATAAGAAGAAGTCCGATTCCGTGCGTGTTGAACGTGTCAATGACCAGGTCGAGCGTAAAAAGGCTCTGGAAGCCGCATTAGCTTATATCGAAAAAGAATTCGGTAAGGGTTCGATTATGCGTATGAGCGACTCCGATCACGTTGAGGATGTTGAAGTCGTAAGCACTGGTTCTCTCGGGCTTGACCTAGCTCTCGGTGTTGGTGGATTACCGCGTGGACGTGTGGTGGAAATCTTCGGGCCGGAAAGCTCTGGTAAGACGACCCTCACGCTACACGTCATCGCTGAGATGCAAAAGATTGGTGGAACGTGTGCCTTTATCGATGCCGAGCACGCTTTGGATGTCCAGTATGCGCAAAAGCTTGGTGTCAAACTCGATGAACTTCTCCTTTCTCAGCCTGACACAGGTGAGCAGGCACTCGAAATCACGGATGCCTTGGTTCGCTCGGGATCCGTTGATTTAATCGTTATTGACTCTGTGGCAGCTCTTACGCCAAGAAGCGAAATCGAAGGCGACATGGGTGAGGCTCTCCCAGGGCTTCAGGCTCGCCTTATGAGTCAAGCGCTTCGTAAACTCACAGCTTCGATTACAAAGACGAAGACTCTTGTCGTTTTCATTAACCAAATTCGTATGAAGATTGGTGTGAGTTACGGCAACCCCGAGGTGACAACGGGCGGTAATGCGCTAAAGTTCTACAGTTCAGTTCGTATTGATATTCGCCGTAAGTTACCCTTAAAGCATGGCGACGAGGTCTACGGGTCGGAAACACGTGTGAAGGTCGTAAAGAACAAGGTTGCTCCTCCCTTTAAAGAAGCGATGTTTGACATCCTCTATGGAGAGGGCATTTCTCACGAAGGCGAGTTAATCGATTTGGGTGTCGAACTTAACGTTATTGCTAAGAGTGGCGCCTGGTATAGCTACGAGGGCGAGCGCATTGGTCAGGGACGAGACAATGTGCGTGAGTACCTTAAGAGCAATCCAGAGGTTGCTATCGAAATCGAAAACAAGATTCGTGCCTTGCGCGGTATGAAGGCTAAGCCAACGAGTTTGGTTGCCTCGGAAGAAGAAAAGACTGAGGCTAAGAAAACAAAAGCCGACGTCGCTGAAGAATAATGGCCGAAAGTAAGGTAAAAACCCTTGCAAAGCCCCGTAGCCTCGCGGCGCGGGGCGTTGCGCTCTTAAGTCGCAGAGAGTATTCCCGTAAGCAACTGCGCGAGCGTTTAGCTGAGAGCGGTGATGCTCCCGAGGCGCTAGAAGAAACACTCGACCTTTTGGAGCAAAAGGGCTATCTAAACGATGAGCGCTTTGCAGAAAGCCTTTGCCGCGCAAAGGGAAGTCGCTATGGGAATTTCCGATTGCAGATGCAATTGCGTGAAGCGGGCGTTGCCGGAGAGATTATCTCTCGGGTTCTAGGAGAGACCACGGATGAAGTCGAGAGGGCAAAAGAAGTCTGGTCTCGCCGCTTTGGTTCTCTTGCGGAAGATGAGAAAGAAAAAGCGCGACAAGTACGGTTTCTTGCCAACCGTGGATTTTCCTTTGACACAATCCAGAGGGTGTTTTCGCTTCTCAGGGAAGAATTCTTCTCTCGTTAACCACCCTAATATCTAATACAATACGCGGGATTCTTTTCCGGTAGAGAAGTGACTTTAGAACACACTAGGGAGTACACCTTTCGTGCAATCCGTTATTGATTTGCTCGTCAATTTGCATTGGGGAGCCGTTGGACAGATTATTCTCATTGACTTGCTTTTAGGCGGTGACAATGCTGTTGTTATCGCCCTAGCTTGTCGAGACCTTCCACACAACCTTCGTATGAAAGGTATTGTGCTTGGAACGGCAGGCGCCATCATTCTTCGTGTCATCCTCATTACCTGTGCCGTAGCTCTTTTGGATTTGCCATTTCTCAAGGTTGTTGGCGGCGCCCTGCTTATTTGGATTGGTGTTAAGTTACTACTGCCAGAAACAGAATCTGCAGAAGAAAAAATTGCCTCAAGCACAAAACTCTTTGCAGCTGTTAAGACGATTATCGTTGCAGATTTTGTGATGAGTTTGGATAACGTGCTTGCTATTGCAGCCGCTGCCCAGCAAGCCCACGATGATCACCAGACACTTCTTGTGATTTTTGGTCTCTTGGTTTCAATCCCATTTATTGTTTTCGGTAGCCAAATCGTTCTTGCTTTCTTGGATAAGTTCCCTGTCATTGTTTGGTTCGGTGGTGCACTCCTCGGCTGGATTGCTGGATCGATGATTTCAAGCGACAGTTGGGTCTTGGAACAGTTCCCCTCTCTTGCCGGGCAACATACGCTTGCCTGCATTCTAGGAGCAGCAATCGTTGTAGCGATTGCCTATCTTGTTAGACGTAAAAGGCTAGAGAAGGCGAAAAACTAAGAAGTAAGGTTAAGTTCTCTAAGAGCAGTAAGTAGACTCTTAGAGACAGCCGTAGCAGAGATAGACTTTTCTGGTACGGATTTCCCGTCTTTCCCAAGAAGAATACGAGTGGGGACGCCTGCGCGCTTTGCCGCTTCTAGGTCTCTTTCTTTGTCTCCAAAGGCAATGCTCGAAGGCAGGTCAATCTTTAAGTCTTTTGCGGCCTTAAAAAAGAGTCCTGCGGCAGGCTTCCTACAGTCACAAACGGCTCGGTAGGCCACTAGCGGTGCATCGGGGAGATGTGGGCAACAGTAAATCCCTGCAAGCGGGGCTCCAGCTTCCCGGAAAACTTTCTCGATGTAGCTATTGAGTTTTGCAAGATCATCTTCCGTGTAAAACCCACGTGCGATGCCAGATTGATTGGTGATAATGACAAGAGAAAAGCCCGCCTCGTAGAACGCGCGGCACGCATCGAGAACACCCTCTACGAGTGTGAAATCCTCGATGCGGTACACGTAGCCGTGATCGACGTTAATGACGCCATCTCGGTCTAGGAAGACGGCCTTCTGTGGCATTTTTATCTTTCCCCTGTGGGGTAGGTTTTAGCAAGGTAATGCATGTACTCTGCGGTGCCTTCTTCAACACTGCGGAATTTCACATCACAGCCTGCGGCACGAAGCTTTTCGAGGTTGGCTTGCGTGTAGGCCTGATACTTTCCTTTAAGAGCCTCAGGGAAGGGGATGTATTCGATAAGGCCCTCGCTTACGGCTTCTTTCAGCGTAAGATGCTTTTCTGAGAGCGTGTTAACAACCGTGAGCGCAATGTCGTTAAATGGCTGAGCCCTCCCGGTGCCGCAGTTGTAGATGCCAGTGACGGGTTTATTTAAGAAGTGCATCGCAACGGCAACAACATCTTTTACGAAGACGAAGTCACGCATCTGTCCTCCGTTACCGTACCCTAAGCATCCTTCAAAAAGACGAACATGGCCATCTTTACGGAATTGGAAGTACTGGTGGAAGGCAACGCTTGCCATACGGCCCTTGTGCTGTTCGTGCGGGCCGTAGACGTTGAAATACCGTAGTCCAATCACCGGGGCCTTGAGATCGCGAGAACGACGACGCAGAACTTGGTCAAAAAGATATTTTGAGTAACCGTAGACGTTTAAGGGACGCTCGTAACGGACGTCTTCTACGAAAATGGGACTTGCTCCATAGGTCGCAGCAGAACTTGCATAGATAAAGGGAACCTTCAGCGCCTGCGCCCACTCAAAGAGTTCGAGCGTGTAGCGATAGTTATTTTCCATCATATAGCGGCCGTCGGTTTCCATCGTATCCGAGCAGGCCCCTTGGTGGAAAATCGCCTCGGGCTTCGGGGCTTTGCCTGCTCTCACGCGTGCGATGAAGTCATTCTTATCAAAGAAGTCGCTAATCGCACACTGAGCGAGGTTTGTGAATTTCTCTGCCCGAGTGAGGTTGTCTACAGCGATAACGTCTGTAATACCTGCCGCATTCAAGGCGAGAACATTGTTGCAACCAATAAAGCCGGCAGCACCGGTGACAAGATAGGACATGGTTAATTTCCAAAGAGTTCGTTATAAGAGACGCTTGCTGTGCCGAGTTTTCCGACGACAATACCGCCAGCACGGTTAGCGATGCGTACTGCTTCTGAAAGCGGAACGCCTGCGGCAATCATGGCAGCTGTTACGGCAATAACCGTATCCCCTGCACCTGAGACATCAAACACTTCTCGTGCCTGCGCAGGGACAGTTTCAGCTCCCTCGGCAGTAAAGAGCGTCATGCCTTCTTCGCTACGCGTTAAGAGAAGCGCTTTAAGGCCAAGGCGATCGCGAAGTTCTTGCGCTCTGAGAGTTAAGTCTTCTTCGCTTGTCCAACTGCCGATGACTTGGGCGAGTTCCGCACGGTTTGGCGTAATGATTGTTGCGCCTGCGTATTTGTCGTAATTCTCACCTTTGGGATCAATGAGGACAGGGATATTTTTCTCTCGGGCAATATCAATCATGCCACGAATGTGATCAAGGCCGCCTTTGCCGTAATCTGAGAGAACGAGTACATCAAAGTTTTCGATGACTTCAGCGAAATCCGTTAGCAAACTAGCAAGCATTTCTCCCGAGGGGTGATCATCAAAATCAATGCGTACAAGTTGCTGTTGCCTCGCTACGATGCGTAGTTTCAAGATGGTCTTAATGGCGGGGTCGGCAATCATGTGAGATTGAATGCCTGCTTCTGTGAGAAGCTCGGTGAGTTTTGTGCCGTTTTCATCAGCGCCAATAACACCCATGAGAGTTGTTTGAACGCCAAGACTTGCAACGTTAAGAGCAACGTTAGCTGCTCCACCAAGTCTTTCTTCACTTCGAACGATACGGACGACGGGAACGGGAGCTTCAGGCGAAATTCTGTTTGCGTCTCCAAACCAATATTTATCGAGCATAGAGTCGCCGACAATGAGAACGCGTTTTTGTGCAAGAAGTTGCTTATCCATGTGTTAGTAATGCTAAAAAAAGAGAGAGTGACAGACTTGCTACAGGTTTCGTCATTTTAGCGAGATGCGGGGGTTTCGTCGGCATCAAATCCGAGCAAATTCGTGAGAATCCTTGTACTCTATCCAAGGTTTAGCGTACAGAGAAAAGGGGAGTCCTATGCGCGAACAAGCATTTGAGAGAAGAATTGCTCGGGCGAAAAGCGCCGCACATGGAAGGTGGCGTGCCATTCTTCTTGCCGCGGGCATTAAAGAAGAACTTCTCAGTAAACCCAACAAGCCGTGCCCTGCATGCGGAGGGCGAGACCGTTTCTCCTTTATCGATAAAGAGGGAGAGGGAAATTATTTCTGCCGAGGTTGTGGAGGAGGAGATGGTTTTTCCTTACTCATGAAAACCTTAGGCTACGGTTTTCTTCAAGCCTTGGAGTTTGTGGAGCGTTTCTGTGGCATTGACCCTGAGGCCGATGCTGAACGCATCACAGAAGAAATTAGAACAAAAGTACAGGAAGAAGAAAAAGAGCGCATTCGAAAGATAACGCGCATCTGGGCAGAGGGTAAGCCAATAGCACCAGGAGACCCTGTTTGGACGTATCTCTTGACTAGAGGGGTAAATCCTAAACTTGCGGGCTCTGAAGTACGGTGCCATGAGGCCTTGGAGTACACAGATGACGAAGGTGTCTTGGTAGGAAAGTTTCCTGCGATGCTCTCTCGCGTAACAGATAACGCAGGCCGCATGGTTAATATCCACAGAACCTATCTTAAAGAGGGAAAGAAAGCTCCTGTTGAAAAGCCAAAGAAGTTGATGAAAGGCCCCTTTAAGGGCGCTTTTGTGCGTTTCGGTGAAGTGGGGGCAACCTTGGGCCTTGCAGAAGGCATAGAAACAGCGCTTGCTTGCTCGGAAATCTTTTCTCTACCTGTGTGGGCAACTCTTGGTGTGACAAATCTAGCGAATGCTGTGGAGATTCCTAAAGGGATTACAACTGTGCGCATCTATGCGGATAACGATGCGAATTTCGCAGGCGAAGCTGGTGCTTTTACTCTTGCGCATAAGTTGGCTTTAAAGGGGCTAGACGTGAAGGTTCTTGTTGCACCTCGTATCGGGAGCGACTGGCTTGACTTCCTTGTTTCTTCACGCGTTAGTGAGGAAACGCTGATAGCAAAACACACTGCGGATGAAGCATCACCTCAGTCGTGAGGTTATCTATGAAAAAAAGTGCCAATATTCGGAGATAAGCAGGTTCGTTCTGTATGGGGCGAGGAAAAAGAGGAATGGTACTTCTCCGTTGTTGCGCATGATTCAATCGATTCCGTTTCCCAAGGCTGAATCTATCTAGCAATGGCTTGCAAAAGTCGGAAGATTTAATTGGAAGGGATAAGACGCCTGATGCTATCGACTGGAAAGGCGAAGGAAATTCCAGAGTAGCCCCCTTTTCCTTGCTAGACTTTCCGCCTAAAAAACGATTTCCCTTTGCGGCATCGTTTCGGAGGAAGGTATGAGTTGGGTTTATCGGGTGTTAACACGTGCGGCTTTGCCGTTTGCGAAGATTTATTTGCGGCATCGTGCGGATAAACAACCAGAATATCTTGAGCATTGGGATGAGCGGTTTGGAACAGTGCCGTTTCCTGCTCCTACGGCCGCTCCTCGCCTTTGGCTTCATGCGGTAAGTGTTGGAGAGACTGTTGCGGCGCGTAGCCTTATTGCGGCTTTCTTTTCTCGCTTTCCTGAGGCGGAATTGCTACTTACTTGCATGACTCCTACGGGTCGCGAAATCGGTAAAAAGATCTGCGAAGCCTACCCAGGGCGTGTTCATCAATGCTACTTACCTTACGACACACCAGAACTCATGGGCCGATTCTTGGATGAAACACAACCCAAGATGGGCATCATTATGGAAACCGAGGTTTGGCCTAATTTGATGGCTGAGGTTAAAACTCGGAAGATTCCTGTTGTACTTGCCAATGCCCGTGAGTCAGAAAAGTCTCGCCGCATGGCAGCAAGGTTTCCTAGTGTGATGCAGCCGGCCTTTGCCGCTTTTGAACTTGTCCTCGCACAAAGCAAAGAAGATAAGGCTCGCCTTGAGAGTCTAGGGGCGAAAAATGTCCTTGTTTGTGGCTCTGTGAAATTTGACCTTAAACCCGATAAAGAGCAGCAGAGAAAGGCAAAAGAACTTAAAGCAATTTGGCATCGCCCCATCCTTCTTCTTGCTAGCACTCGGCAAGGAGAGGAGGTGCTCTTCTTAGATGCTCTTGAGAGGCTTCCTAAAGAAGTTCTTATTTGGCTGGTTCCAAGACATCCACAGCGCTTTGATGAAGTTGAGAAGGCTCTAATAGAAAGGAAGATTTCTTACGTAAGAAAAACGAAGGTAGCTTCTCTTGAAGCGCTTTCTGCAGATGTGAGAGTTGTACTTGCCGATACGATGGGAGAGATGAGTTTTAGTTCTGCCTTAGGGGACGTCTGCATTATGGGCGGAAGTTTCGGTGGCTTTGGTTCTCAGAATTTCATTGAGCCCGCTGCGGCAGGTGTTCCCATAATTTTGGGACCCTCTACGTATAACTTTGCAAAGCCTGCGAAGGATGCTCTAGCACTCGGTGCCGCTACCGGGGTAAAAGACGCCGCTGAGGCGGTATCCGTTGCCGCCACGTGGCTTACGGATGGAAAACTTAGACTTCGCTCAGCTGCTGCGGTGCGCTTTGCTGAAAGCTACACTGGGGCAACAGAACGCATGATTGTGGAGATTGAAAAGATATGGCGCAGGGCGCAATAAAGAATGTTCTAAGCATCGCTGGGGTTGACCCATCGGGCGGCGCAGGTGTTTTAGCTGACATTAAAACTATGAGCGCGATGGGTGTTTACGCCACGGGTGTTGTAGCCGCTCTTACAGCACAAAACACACAGCGAGTAACGGGTGTCTTTGCAGTTCCCGCAAGTTTTGTGCGTGAGCAAATTGACACTCTTTTTTCTGATGTCAGAATCGATGCGGTGAAGATTGGAATGCTAGGAGACCCTGCCGTTGTAGAGACTGTTGCAGAGAGGCTTCGTTTTTGGAAACCACGCTGGATTGTGATCGACCCCGTGATGGTTGCAAAGAGCGGTGACTCCTTAGTAGGGAAAGAAACCGTTGCGGTAATTGTCCGCGAGATGCTTCCTATCTCGCAGATTATGACGCCCAACTTGCCTGAGGCAAGTGTTCTTATAGGGCGAGAAATCACAGACGTAAATCAAATGCGGGAGGCGGCGCGAGATCTATTTACCCTTTCAGGAAATCGCTGCTCTGTACTCTTAAAAGGGGGCCATCTAACAGATGAAGTCTGTAGCGATCTTTTCTTTGACGGCAAGGACTTCACGGAGCTTACATCGCAGCGCATTCATACGAAAAATACGCACGGAACGGGATGTGCACTTTCTTCTGCGATTGCGGCTTCTCTCGCTAAGAGTAATGACCCCCTCAAAGCCGTTCAAGAGGGAAAAGACTTTATTACTGCCGCTATTGCCGCTTCTGATGCACTTGATGTCGGTAGCGGCCACGGTCCTGTTAATCATTTCACGGATCTTTGGAAAGAAGAGCGGTAGTTTTTTATACAATTACGGCTCAGCAAAAAGAAGTCCTTTTTTTTGAGAAGAGAATTTTTGGGAAACATTCATGCAGAAACTTAAGGTTGTCGGGGGAAAGCGGCTTGTTGGTGAAGTAAGAGCATCGGGAGCAAAGAATGCGGCATTGCCTATTCTTGCGGCTTCCCTTCTTACTGCTGATGAACTTGTCCTTCACAACATGCCAGACCTAGCAGACGTCCGTACGATGGGAAAACTCTTATCGGGTATGGGTGTTTCTTTTAAGCGTGTAGACGAAGATACCGTTCTTCTTAAAGCCAATGCTGTGACAAGTACTGAGGCGCCTTACGACCTCGTTAAGACTATGCGTGCATCAGTGATGGTTTTAGGCCCCTTGGTTGCAAGGTTTGGTTCTGCGCGGGTTTCTCTTCCAGGTGGGTGCTCTATTGGTGCAAGACCCATAGATCAACATATCAAAGCCCTCAAAAAGATGGGCTCAGAAATTGAAATCAATCACGGTTATGTCGATGCGAAGGCCACTAAGTTAAAGGGGAGCCGAATCGTAACTGACATGGTCACCGTGACTGGAACGGAAAACATCCTCATGGCCGCTACCCTCTCTGAAGGGGAAACCATTATCGAAAACGCAGCGCGCGAGCCCGAGGTTGTTGACCTTGCGAAGTGCCTCAATGCGATGGGCGCAAAGATTCAAGGGGCAGGAACAGCGAGAATTGTCGTTGAAGGCGTTAAAAGACTTCATGGCTGTGAACACTCAGTCCTTGCAGATAGAATCGAAACAGGGACATTTCTCTGTGGCGCTGTTGTAACGCAAGGAGATGTTCTTGTAACGCACGCCGCTCCTGCAACACTAGAAGCGGTAATTGAAAAACTGCGTGCCGCTGGGGCAACGGTACAAACGGGTACGGATTGGATTCGAGCACGTATCGACAGGCGCTCTCGCGCAGTGGATGTCCGGACTGTGCCGCATCCGGGGTTCCCCACCGATATGCAAGCGCAGTTTATGGTTCTTAATGCAGTTTCTGAAGGAACAGGGCGCATTGTGGAAACCATCTTTGAAAACCGCTTTATGCATGTGCCGGAACTTCAGCGCATGGGAGCGGATATCACGGTCGATGGCCACACGGCAGTTGTTCGCGGCGTAAAGGCGCTTGAAGGGGCAAATGTGATGGCAACAGACCTTCGAGCCTCGGCCTCTCTTGTAATCGCAGGCCTTGCTGCTCATGGGGAAACGCTTATCGATAGGATTTACCACTTAGACCGTGGTTACGAGCGCATTGAAGAAAAACTTCGTGGTCTAGGGGCAGATATCGTTCGCATCGACTAAGACGCGGCTGGACTATTTCCGGATGAAAACCAAATCCCAAATTCCGTAGCCTAGGCCTTCGCCTCGGGCTTGGAATTTTGTGCGGGGTCTCTCGCAGATGGGGTTTGCCTGCGTGGGGCTAAAGCCCTCAGTGTGTAGATTCTTTAAAAGAGTCTCAGCGCTTAAGACTTCAAGCATCTGTTCTGCGTAGTTTTCCCAATCTGTTGCGCAGTGTAGATAGCCCCCAGGGGCAAGGCGCTCTGAGAGCATCTTCACGAAGGGGCCCTGTATTAAGCGGCGTTTATGGTGACGCGCTTTTCTCCAAGGGTCTGGGAAGAAGATGTGAATCCCCGCTAGGGACGAAAGGGGAATCATGTCTCGCACAACTTCCACTGCATCGTGCTTACAGATGCGAAGGTTGGTGAGACTTTCTTCTTCAATCCGTTTTGAGAGAGCACCGATGCCTGCGGCGAAGACTTCGCAGCCTAAGAAATTGATTTCTGGGTGCGCCTTTGCAATCGCTGCTGTGGTTTCTCCCATGCCGCAACCGATTTCAAGCACAAGAGGCGCTTCGCGATTAAAAAGAGAAGTGGCATCTAAGGGTTTATTTTCGTAGACGGCTTCGAAGCGCGGAAAGATTTCCTCTAAAGCCCTTTCTTGCGCTGTAGAGATGTGGCCGCGCCGCAGGACAAAACTACGAATGTGTCGGGCTTTGAGAGCCTCGAGTTCTTCGGCGGTAAGTTCCTTTTTCATGCGCTCGTCCTGCGTTCTCTGCGGTTAAAAAAACGGACCACTGAGATCCGTTTTAAGAATTCCTGGAGCGGGCGAAGGGAATCGAACCCTCGTATAAAGCTTGGGAAGCTTTCGTTCTGCCATTGAACTACGCCCGCAGTAAGGGGGCAATTATGCCTGATTTCCTGCTACTTGTGCCTAAGTTTTTGTACCACCCAGTCGCCCAAAGATTGGATTGATTGCACAAAGGCAATCAAAATGACGACAACGGCGCACATTACATCAGGCATAAAACGCTGATAACCGTAACGAATGCCCATGTCACCAAGGCCACCGCCACCGATGGCCCCAGCCATAGCAGAGGCTCCGATAAGTGAGATAAAACTAATCGTAAGTCCTGCAACAATTCCAGGTAATGCCTCTGGGAGGAGAACCTTCATTACGATTTGAAGGTCTGAGGCTCCCATCGCAAGGGCCGCTTCGATTAGCCCCGCATCGACCTCCCGTAGGCTCGTTTCCACGAGGCGAGAAATGAGAGGCGTCACGGCAATCGTAAGTGGGACGATTGCGGCAGCAGTTCCAATGGAGGTTCCTGCAATCAAACGCGTCAAGGGAATGATTGCCACCATGAGGATGATAAATGGCGTTGAGCGAACGGCATTCACAATCCAACCAACAACCTGATTGGATATGGGAAGCGGAGCAATACCTTTTGGAGATGTTACAAAAAGGAGAACGCCAAGAGGAATACCAAACAAGGAGCCCAAAAGACCAGAGACACCCACCATGACGCAGGTGTCGATAAAGGACTCAAAAAGCATCATCATCATATCAGAGGACATGTTTTGTAATCTCCTTGACAGTGACGTTTTGTTCTCTTAGGTAGTTGACGGTTCTCTCGAAGGGTTCGTCTTCGCAGGTAATCATGACAGTGAGCGTTCCGAAGTTCTTCCCTTGGATCTGATCGACATTGGCTAGCAAGATGCTCAAGTCAACGTTAAAAAGTCTAGAGGCTTCACTAATGACAGGGCGGTCAACTTCATCACCCACGAAGGCAAGCCTCAAGATGTGAGGCGTCTTCTTTGGGTCAATTGTCTTTACTTCCGCTCTTAAGCGTTCAATCATTGAGGGCGGAATGATCTGCGCCATGACGGTACCGACCATCTTGCGGGTCGTTTCGTGCTGAGGATTGCGGAAGATATCGAGTACTTCACCTTCCTCGATAACCTCGCCTGCGTCCATGACAGCAACGCGGTCGCAAATCTGTTTTACGACATCCATCTGATGGGTAATCATCACAATCGTAAGACCCAACTTCTTATTGATGCGCTTTAAGAGTTCAAGTGTGGCAACGGTTGTCTCGGGATCTAAAGCGCTTGTTGCTTCGTCACTTAAGAGAACTTTCGGGTCGCTAGCTAAGGCTCTCGCAATACCAACGCGTTGCTTCTGGCCGCCAGAGAGCTGCGAGGGGTATTTGTTTGCGTGTTCTGTTAAGCCAACGAGTTCAATTAGAGGCGTAATCTTTTCTCGGATAGCCTCTTTTTTCATACCAACGAGTTCAAGCGGGAAGGCAACATTCTCATAAACTGTACGAGAAGAGAGAATGTTAAAGTGTTGGAAAATCATCGCAATCTGCTGCCGAGTGCGACGTAGTTCCGTGGCAGTGAGGTCATTTAGACAGACGCCATCAACACTGACTCGGCCCTCTGTCGGGCGATTCAGCAGATTAATGCAGCGCACAAGGGTGGATTTCCCAGCGCCCGAGCGGCCGATGATGCCAAAAATTTCTCCGCGGCGAATCGATAGAGAAACGTTGCGCAAGGCATAGAAGTCTTTACCTTCCGGCGTTGAAAATCGCTGCGTGATATGTTCAAGTTTAATCATGAATTGTCCCAAGAACGAAACGCGCACGGAACCTCAAAGTTTCTCGTGTGCGTAGGGATAAGGGGCAACAGTGTAACGGCTTTTAAGGAAGAATGAGAAAAAGTGCCGAAAATTCAAACGGATTTCTCTCTTGCCTCTGACTTTTCACCAACGCTTGCCTCATCACACTTACGCCAAAAGGTTTTTCCCTTACTCTTTTCGTCAATGTGTTTGAGAAACGCTTCGTGACTAGAAAGTTCTTCTTCTGTTGCGTGAGTGGCGATAAATGCCTCTGGTTTTGGGATGGGGTCAGGCACTTCGTCTGCCCCTGCAAACTCTGCAAGAAGCGACTCTTGCTTACGGGTCATCGCAAGATAGACCTCCGCTAAGAGCCTTGCGTCTAAAAGAGCTCCGTGTAGCGTTCGAGAGGAATTGTCAATCTCGTAGCGTGAGCAGAGGATATCGAGGTTATTTCTAAGCCCAGGGAAAAGCGAACGAGCGATGGCTAATGTGTCTGTAATTTTGGGGCAATAGTCTTCGATTTTTCCTTTTCCAAGGCGAGCGAGTTCTTCATTTAAGAATCCAACGTCAAATGCCGCATTGTGAATGAAAAGTTCTGCGCCTTTTACGAAGTTTAAAAAGTCATCGACAATGTCAGCAAAGAGGGGTTTGTCAGAAAGGAATTCGTTTGTGAGTCCGTGGATCTTTACAGCATCTTCAGGCACTTCACGCTCTGGGTTGATATAGACGTGAAAGTAGTATTTCTTATCATCTGAGAGTGTGCGCCCGAGAAACTCTACGCAGCCAATCTCGAGAATTCGGTCGCCACCTGTGGCGTCCATTCCTGTTGTTTCTGTATCTAGACTAATCTGTCTCATGGTTTTCTATTATTTCTCGAGATAGGGAGCAACGCCCTTGTTAGCGAGTTCATCGGCTTTTTCATTCCCTTCAATGCCTACGTGCCCCTTGACCCAATCCCACTCGATTGTAAAGCGGCCAATGAGTGCATCGAGTTCTCGCCAAAGATCATCGTTTTTCACAGGTTTTCCTGCGGCTGTCTTCCAGCCCTTTCTTTTCCAATTGTGAATCCACTGCGTGATACCGTCTTTCACATAGGAACTATCTAAGTGAATCACAAGAGGGCAGGGGCGTTTTAGTGCCTTTAGGGCACTAATGACTGCAGTGAGTTCCATCCGATTATTCGTTGTAAGAGCTTCGCCCCCACAGAGTTCAATAGAACGCTCTCCGTAGGTCATGTAAACACCCCAGCCGCCAGGGCCTGGATTGAATTTACAGGCGCCGTCTGTCCAAATGTGTAGCCGTGGTTTAGTTTCTTTTCCTTCTGTCACAGACTTTCCTTTTGTGTGCCATTTCCAGCAGTGGCGGCTCCAAACTGGCCAAGGTTTGGGGAGGAGAACTGCGCCTTCCCAACGAGGTGCATCCCGGAGACGTGTTTACGCGCAGTAAGAACAATTAAATTTCCGAAAACTGGCCACCAACGGTCTCCTGCTTTTTCTAGTGCGGATTTTTCTCCCGAAGCCTCCTTTGGGTCAATGCCGTAGACGCCGTATGCGCCACCCTCTGTCGCAAGGCCTGCGCGTAGGAGTTGTGCCCTTGCGGAGTTCACTGAACAGGGACAAATGTCCTCGGGAAGAAGGGGCGGTACGAAGGCAAGTTTTCTTCTTAGAGCCCAAGGGCCACGACTATTGAAAAATGTGACAACGAGAAGGCCTTCAGGGGAAAGAACGCGAGAAATCTCAGAAAGAGCCTGGGCACTGTTTGCGTGTCTATCTAGGCCGTGAGGCCAAAGGACAAGGTCGATAGATTCACTTTCTAGAGGAAGAGCGGTCTCTTCACACAAAATCATAGAGACATCACTATCACGGTCTAATGGGGCGCTGTCGGAAGCGAGAATCCTTAGTGCGGCTTTCGTCTGAGAGAGCGCTGCAATACTCGATACTCCTAACTGCAGAGCGGAGTCCGAGGGCGTGGCTGCAAAGCGCTTAAAAGCACGCAACTGCCACGCTGCATCGGTTCTCCCAGCAGGAGTGTCGAAATACTCGAAGCGACTGAGGCGATTAGCCATAGTGTGCCTCTTCTTAACGCGGGAAACCGCCCATTCCAGGTGGCATTCCCCCCATCCCTGGGAAGCCTCCACCCATGCCGCCACCGAAGGAGCGCATGAGGCGCCCTAGGCCTCCTTTTTTCATCTTCTTCATCACATCGCGCGTCTGCTCAAATTGCTTTAAGACGCGGTTAACTTCCTGCACGGAGACGCCAGCTCCCGCTGCAATGCGGCGCTTACGACTTGCTTTAATAATGTCGGGGTTACGCCTCTCGTAAGGCGTCATTGAATTGAGGATGCCATCTGTGTGACGAATAGAGCGCGCCGCTGCATCTTCGTTTACGTGAGAAGCCGCTTCTTGGAACTGAGCAGGGAGCTTATCGATGATGCTTGAGAAATTTCCCATGTTTTTCACTTGAGAAATCTGTGCTCGGAAGTCTTCCAAGTCAAAACGGTTTCCGCTCTTAAATTTATCTGCTAGTTTCTTTGCCTGCTCGACATCAACTTTCTTCGTGACATCTCGCACAAGAGAAACAATGTCTCCCATGCCAAGGATGCGTCCTGCCATCTGCTCTGGGTTAAAGGCTTCGAAACCATCGAGCTTTTCTCCCGTGCCCACAAACTTAATGGGTTTACCGGTAACCATGCGAACAGAAAGGGCCGCGCCCCCTCGACTGTCACCATCAAGCTTTGTGAGGATGATGCCCGTAAGAGAGAGCTTCTCATCGAAGGCGTGAGCCGTGTTAACGGCGTCTTGTCCAAGCATTGCGTCAACAACGAAGAGAGTTTCCGCGGGCTTTAAGAAGTCTGCGAGAGCGGAGACTTCTTCCATCATCGCTTCATCAATTGCAAGGCGACCTGCCGTATCGACAATGAGAACGTCAAAGAAGTGGCGTTTTGCGTGATCTAGGGCGCGGGAGACAATGTCTAGTGGCTTCTCTCCCACGGCGCTCGGGAAGAACTCGGCCCCCGCTTGCGCAGAAACAGTCTTTAACTGCTCGATAGCCGCGGGTCTATAGACGTCAGCGGAAACCGTGAGAACGTGCTTCTTTGTGGTTTCAATGAGGTGCTTCGCAAGTTTTCCAGCGGTGGTTGTTTTACCAGCACCCTGAAGGCCCGCAAGAAGAATAACAGCAGGCGGCTGAACATTAAGGTGGATACTCTGTTCGTCGCGCGAAAGGTCACCACCAATAACCGCAGTGAGTTCTTTTTCTACGACGCCTACTAGAGCTTGTCCTGGATTTAAGGATCCAATAACTTCTTGACCAAGAGCCTTGGCCTTGATGCGACTTGTTAGTTCTCGAACAACGGGAAGGGCAACGTCAGCTTCTAGGAGTGCTAAACGCACTTCGCGAAGCATATCTCGCGTGTTTTCTTCAGTAAGTCTTGCTTGCCCTCGCATCGTTTTAACAACGTGAGCAAGTTTTGTCGTAAGGTTATCAAACATGGTCTTAAAGCCTGAGTGTACGGGTGTTGAATCGCTCGCCAACACACGGCGTGACTTTCCTACAGGGGGCCCGTAGGAGGCGATTCAAAGATGGGCATTATTCTAGCAATTGCGTTACAAAACCCCGCTTTTTTATGCGAGCCTTGACGGCGTTAGGAGGCACTAACAATATCGCTTGACAGAGAAATTCCCGAGGTTTAAAAGACAGCCTCAGAGTTTTGATGCACAATTCGTTTCTCATAGAGAAAAACAAAAGTAAGAGTGGGAGTGGATTTTTCGAATGCAAGAAGGCTTTCCATTAGCTTGGGCTGCGGCATTCCTGTATGTGGTTTACGGGGTGCTGATTTTGCGTTCTCTTAGGAGCTCTAAAGCGGTAGCAGGGCGGGGTCTACTTTATGGAGCAACGCTTGCTCTAGTCTTACACGCCGTGTGCCTTACTAAAGGCATTTTTGGCGGTGGTGCTGTGACATTTGGCTTTGGATTGGCGGCCTCAGCTGCTCTTTGGGCAGCAAGTTTTGTCATCATCGTAGAAAGTGCCATCCGCCGTGTAACGGTTTTGATGGGCTTTGTTCTTCTTTTGTCCGCTCCAGCGTGTCTTTTGCCTGAAGTTTTTCCAGGATTTGTGATTTCTACAGACGCTTCTTTTGCCTTTAAGGCGCACTTAGCGTTTGCCTTCCTTGCCTACGGCTTTACGATTGATGCGGCAGTGCAGGCAGTGCTAATCACAGCGATGTCCCGCAAAATAAAACACCCTGTAGGAGATGTTGATAAGGGGTGGTTAGCCAATATGCCAGACCTCATGGCAATGGAGAGGATTTTCTTTCGGATTATCGTCTGCGCATTCCTCTCTGTGACGGGCGTGCTCTTTTTCGGCGCCTGGGTCACAAGCGAGTATTGGCATGTAATTATTGGGTTTGACCACAAGACGATTCTCACATGGATTTCATGGATTGTCTTTGCGGTGTTGCTTGTCGGTAGATTCCGTTTTGGATGGCGTGGTAAAACGGCTCTTACGTGGTTTTGGGTTGCAGCCGCCGCTCTTGTTATTGCCTATCTTGTCTATCGACTGCTAATCGAACTTAGTATGGGTTAGAAGGACTATCGAATCGTATGGGACGCATTCTCTTTTTTCTTGGCTTGGGCATCATTCTTTACGCACTAGTGAGAATGGCATTCGCGGGCTTCTCTGAGCGTTCCAAGAAGAAATCCCCCAAGAAGACCACAGTTCGGATGTGTGAGTGTCCCGTGTGTAAGACGCATTTTCCTGAGGATGAAGCTGTCCTGGGGTCAGGTGTGAAATACTGCTCAGAGGCTTGCCGCACGAAGGCGCGAAAAGACGATGATGCGTGAACGTGTACTCAACATAACTGAAGACGGATGGTGCGAAGGGGTTGAACACCTTTATTCCGAGCACTTTAACGAGAGACCCACGGGAACAGAAATCTCTCTTGTCATCCTTCATAACATCACCCTTCCTCCTGGAGAGTTTGCAACGGGTGATGTGGAAGCGCTTTTCCTTGGTACCCTTGATACGACAAAAGACGCAAGGCTTGCTGACCTTGAGGGCTTGCGCGTCTCCTCGCACTTTTTTATAACAAGAAAAGGCCTAATTAAGCAGTTTGTAAGTTGCGCTGACCGCGCTTGGCACGCAGGCATCAGCGCCTTTATGGGCCACGAAAACTGTAACGACTTTTCCATTGGTATCGAACTTGAAGGAACAGATGACGTTCCCTTTGAAGATGCGCAGTACGAGAGTCTTGTTAAACTCCTTTCCGCAATAGCAAAGCGCTATCCGATTCGGTTTGTTGCTGCGCATAGTGATGTGGCGCCAGGAAGGAAAACAGATCCCGGCGCACACTTCGATTGGGTGCGGCTAGAAAGAGAAAAAGAACAATTTGGTGCCCCCGATTTTCCAGGCGCCGCTGCGGCTCTCGCGCGTAGCCTAATGAAGGCAAAAATCTCGGGGACTCGTTTCGCTTAAAAGAAAAGGCGCTTTTGAGCATAAATAGGATTTAAGAAAGAAATGAATTTTTTGTTTTGGCTTGTGAATCTCGTTGCATCCGTCTTAGGGTGCATCATTCTTTTACGTGCTTATCTTTGGACGCTTGCCATTAGTCCACGAGACCCGATGGTGCGGTTTGCTTGGAAGTTAACTGATTGGCTCGTAAATCCCGTGGCCTACGTTGTTAGAGCACGTGGCAATTGGGATTGGGCAAGTCTCGCTTCAGCCCTTATTGTGGCTCTCGTTGTGACAATCTTTGCTCGCGAAGTAACGGGTTTCCCTGCTACGGGTATTTCTTTTGCCTTAGCGCCTTTTGCACTCGTAGTGAAGTGGGCTGTTGATATTTTGACGTGGTGTTTGATTTTCTACTGCGTGATGAGTTTTTTCTCAAATCCGTTTTCTCCTTACTACGCTCTCCTTTCTACGCTAGTTGATCCTTTCCTTCGTCCCTTGCGTCGCATCATCCCGATGATCGGTCGCATCGACCTGACGCCCCTTGTTCTCTTTGTGATTTTGAGCGCCCTGCAGGGTTACGTCATTACACCCGCGAGTTCTGGGCTTTTACTTCTCTAAAAGACGATTTTGCCGTTGATACTTGCTAGTAACAACGGCAAATCAGAGCGACTTAAATTTTCTTAAGTAACAGTTATACGTTAAAGAGGAAGTTCATCACATCGCCATCAGCAACGATGTAGTCCTTTCCTTCAGCCCGCATTTTTCCTGCTTCCTGAGCACCCTTTTCACCACCTAGTGCGATGTAGTCTTCATAGGCAATCGTCTGAGCACGAATAAAGCCTCGCTCAAAGTCTGTGTGAATGACGCCAGCAGCCTTCGGTGCCGTATCTCCCTTGTGGATTGTCCACGCGCGGACTTCTTTCGGACCAGCGGTAAAGAAGGTCTGCAATCCAAGAAGACTAAAGCCAGCGCGGATGACGCGGTCAAGACCCGCTTCTGTCATTCCCATGTCAGCTAAGAAGACAGCCTTGTCTTCTTCTCCCATGTCGGCGATCTCAGCCTCGGTCTTGGCGCAGATGGCAACGACAGGCGCCTTTTCCTCTGCCGCGTAGTTACGAACGGCATCAAGAAGGGGATTGTTTTCAAAACCAGCATCATCGACATTGGCAACATACATCACTGGCTTTAATGTCAAAAGGAAGAGGGGACGCAAGACTTCGAGCTCTTCTTTTGAGAGATTTGCCGCACGAGCGGGTTTCCCCTCGTTGAGAATGGGTTGAATCTTTTCTAGGGCAAGGACAAGTTTCAGAGCTTCTTTGTCTCCACCCTGACGCGCTTGCTTTTGATAGCGAGAAAGAGACTTCTCAACACTAGCAAGGTCCGCTAGGGCAAGTTCCGTGTTAATTACGCCGATATCTTCAATCGGATTGACTTTGCCAGCAACGTGAACGACGTTTTCGTCATTAAAACAGCGGACGATGTGCGCAATTGCATCGCACTCGCGGATGTTGGCTAGGAACTGATTTCCGAGGCCCTCGCCCTTGCTTGCACCTGCAACGAGACCAGCGATATCGACAAACTCAACCGTTGCTGGAACGATGCGAGCGGGATTCACAATCTTTGCAAGAGCCGCGAGACGCTGATCTGGAACTTCGACGATGCCAACATTGGGCTCAATCGTGCAGAAGGGGTAGTTTTCCGCGGCAATGCCCGCTTTTGTGAGTGCGTTAAAAAGGGTGGATTTCCCGACATTCGGTAGTCCGACGATTCCGCATTTGAGTCCCATGGTGATGTGTCCCTTTAAGAATTTTCTAGTGAGTGAAGAGCCGCCTGAATTTCATGCTCATCGTAAAGTGTGACGCCTGCCTTTTGAAGCGCCCGGGCAGCAACGCCAATGCCATCGATGAGTTTTCCAGAGTGTGTGCCATCATAGACTTGGCACTTCCCGCAACTTGGGCTCTTAGACTTAAGAATGGCTGTATTGACGTTATATTTTTTGGCAAGAGCCACAAACTTTTCTGCTCCCTGAATGTAGGCTTCGGTGACATCTTTCCCAGATTCTGTTAAGACGCGGCCATTCCCGGCGAGAACGTCATCAGCGGTCTTCCCAGGTTCAATCTCAGCTGCTTCGCGCGGTGTGTCAAGTCCTGCGGCACACTCCGGGCAAAGCACAGCAACCTCTCCGGTATTTAGCATCACGTGAAGGCGTTTATCCACAATACCAGTAATCATTTTTGCGTCATATCGACAGCATTGCCCGACTAAGCAGGCACTCATGAGCAATTTGACAGTCATCTATGAAGTTTCCTTTTCAGTTTGAGGCTTTTCTTTTTCTTTCGGCGGCCGAGCAAACTTCATAATCGTTCGCTCAACACTTTGCATCTTCCCTGCGGCAAGATTGTTAACAGTCTTTAAAGCGGCTCTTAGGCAAGTTTCCAGCCCTTCACGGTGTTCTGCTGAAGCTCGCCCTAAGACCCAATCGTAAACCTGCATTTGTGGGCAAAAAACTCTCGGGTGTCCAATGCCAAAGCGAAGTCGCCAGAAGTTGGGTGTAGAGAGTTTTTCCGTGATGTCTTTTAAGCCATTGTGTCCTGCATTTCCGCCCCCTAATTTGATTTTCATCGTCCCTGGGGGAAGGTCCAGTTCATCGTGCGCAACGAGAATCTCCTCGGGAGCAATCTTGTAGTAAGAGGCAATTGCCTGTACTGCCGAACCCGAGGCATTCATAAATGTCGTGGGTTTCAGGAGCCAAAGATCACCATCCTCTGTGTGTAGTTTCGCGAGAAGTCCAAAGAATTTCATCTCTTCTCGAAAAGAAATCTTCGCTTCCTTTGCAACAAGATCAAGGAAGTCGTAACCCGCATTGTGGCGAGTCCCAGCGTAATCGGCTCCAGGGTTTCCCAGGCCAACTATGAGACGAATAGGAGAAGTGTTTGGCATGGCTTAAGACTAAAAGGTTCGCCGGCCGCAGGCGGCTAGCGAACCTAACTGTAACGCAAAACTTCGAAGGTTTAGGCCTTCTTGTCTTCAGCAGGAGCAGCAGCGGCTGCAGGAGCAGCGGCGGCACCGTCAGCAGGTGCAGCAGCACCGTCAGCAGGCGCGGCGGCTGCAGGCACAGCTGTTTCATCCGCAATCGTTGTCACAGTTGCAATCGGCTGGTTCGGGTTGACAGCCTTAACGTTTTCCGGCAACTTCAAGTCGCTAACACGGAATGTCATGGCACCTGTCATATGCGAAAGATCGACATCGATAAATTCCGGAAGGTCCTTCGGCAAGCAGCTGAGGTCAACGGCGGAAACGATGTGGCTGATGAAGCCATTTTCGAGTTTAACAGCGGGACTCGATTCCTCTCCGAAGAAGTGCAACGGAACACGCATTGTCACGTTCGAATTCGGGTCGACGCGCTGGAAATCAACGTGCAGGCACTGGCTCTTATAGGGATGCATCTGGAAAGCACGCAACACGACGAGCTCTTCCTTACCATCCAATTCCATCGTCAGGATCGAAGCGTGGAACTTTTCTTTCTGAAGATCGTAGAAGAGTTCCTTGTGGTCGATTTCAATGAGCGTTGCGTCGACGTTATTCCCGTAGAGAATTCCAGGGACTTTGTTTTCGCGGCGCAGGCGGCGGCTCGCACTCGTACCCTGCGCTTTACGCGTTGTGGCGATGACTTTCATAATGTGTTACTCCAAAAAAGTAAAAATAAATAAATTGGATTTCTCTTTCTCGGGTCGCCGCGACCAGCAAACCTGAGCCCTTCGGAAATCCCTTCGAAGGTTAATTCTCTGTGAACAAAGCGCTCACGGAGTTTTCACGCGCAATGCGTGAAATGGTTTCACCGACCAAAGGTGCGCAGCTAAGCTGGCGAATCTTCGGGCAGGCTTCCGCGGCCAGTGTCAACGGAATCGTGTCTGTGACAACGAGTTCGTCGAGAGCGGAATTTGTAATTCTTTCAACAGCATTTCTAGAGAGAACTGGGTGAGAGATGTAGGCTAAGACTCTCTTTGCACCGCGTTCCTTTAGGGCGCCTGCAGCATTGCAGAGCGTTCCAGCGGTATCAACGATATCGTCCGTGATAACGCAGGTGTGCGCATTCACGTCGCCGATGATGTTCATGATTTCTGCGACATTGGCCTTCGGGCGACGCTTATCAATAATGGCAAGGTCGACGCCTAAGAGTTTTGCCATCGCGCGAGCGCGGACGACGCCACCAACGTCAGGAGAGACAACCATCAAGTCCTGGTAGTTGTGAGAAACGAGATCGTTGAGAAGTAACGGTGTTGCGTAGATGTTATCCACGGGCACATCGAAAAAGCCCTGAATCTGGTCAGCGTGCAAATCCATCGTTAGGACGCGGTTTACACCAACGCTCTGAAGCATATTTGCAACGACTTTGGCGGAAATTGCCACACGTGTCGAACGCGGGCGACGATCCTGACGGGCATATCCGTAGTAGGGCATGACAGCCGTGATGCGGCGAGCGGAAGCACGACGCAAGGCATCGACCATAATCATCACTTCCATCAAGTTGTCGTTTGTGGGCGAGCAGGTGCTCTGAACGATAAACACGTCGGAACCACGAACGTTCTCGTTGATTTCAACCATCACTTCGCCATCAGCGAAGCGGTTGACGGTCGCACGACCCATCGGGATATTGAGATACTGCGCAACAGCATGCGCAAGCTTAGGATTGGCATTGCCAGAGAAGATCTTTACGTCGTCCGGACACATTGTGGACATATAATCAACACCTTTCGCAAGGGCCGCTTAAATGCGACTGTTGCGGCTAAACATGGGTTAGTTTGAATAAGCCGCCGAAATCGGCAACACCAACAACACAATCGACGGAAAAAACTTCTTTCTTCCGCCGCAAGAATTATTGGCAGGGGAGGATGGATTCGAACCATCGAATGCCGGAATCAAAATCCGGTGCCTTAACCACTTGGCGACACCCCTACTTGAAAAAAACGCCGTATTCTACCCCAGAGCCTGTGATTTCAGGGGGTGAGAAGGGAGAATTTTTGCAATAAATCCTTGAAAAGATGTTGGAAGGCAACGAAGAAGGGTTTTCCCTTCCTCAGAATTCTTGATAAGCCGAAAGACAGCAGAGCCCGATCCCGTCATGCGGCTCCCTTCTCCTAAAAGGGATAAAGCCTTTGAGATTTCAGGGTTAATTTCCATTGCGGCTCGCTCCATATCATTTTTACCAAAAAGCTTTGGCCAAGATTTCTGCGTGAAGTTTTCAAAGTCGAAAACGCTCACTGTAGCGGTGCCTCTTGTAAGTAAGGGAGAAGAAAACACAGCCTTTGTGGGGGTGGGCGTTTGAGGCATTGCAATTGCAACGAGACTTTCTGGAACGTGAACGGCTGTGAGTTTTTCTCCTACGCCGCTGGCGAAAGCATTTTCTCCGAAAAGAAAGAATGGGACGTCTGCACCGAGCTCTAATCCAATCTGAGAAAGTTCAGTTCGCGATAGATTTAAATTCCAGAGGCGATTAAGGGCGAGAAGCGTTGTCGCGGCGTCGCTTGAACCCCCGCCTAGGCCAGCGCCTGCGGGAATTCTCTTTTCTACATGAATGCGGGCCCCAAGATTTGTGCCCGTTTTTTGGGCAAGGAGGCGAGCCGCACGTAGGCAAAGATCTTTTTCCTTAAGGCCAATGACGTCTCCCGTGCGTTCAAAGAATGGTTTCTCTAAAGATTCAATAGAAAGGGTATCGATTAAATTAATGAGGACAAAAACGGACTCTAGGAGGTGATAACCATCAGCCCTTCTTCCTACGATGTGAAGAAAAAGGTTAAGTTTCGCGGGGGCTGGGAGGTTTTCAAAGAAGGTACTCATGAGGCGCTTGAATCATTAACAACCATTAAGACGAGGGCAACGGAGTTTTCTAAGCGAAGGCGTCTTTGATTTTTATCCGCATCCGCAGCCGTCGTGCTCACAGCCCAACCGGCTTGATAAAAAGAGGTTTCGCCAAGGGAATCAAAAGGAGCGTCTGTGTTCGGTTTTCCCTCAAGCCAACTTAAAAGGATGGGCATTGCCACAGAAAACCCGAGTAGCCTTTCCATAAGGCTCTCTGCGGTTTCTGCGTAGGTAGGGTCTTTTCCAGCTTCCTTGTAACTTGCGCCATTTTTCCCTGCTTCAATGCGAGCAAGAGTGGCGCCTAGTGGCCCCAAGACGTCAAGAACGACACCCGATGCCCTTTCTTCTAAGCGAAAGCGCGCAGAAAATCTCCTTCTCCTTTCAGTTTTCTCCGTGACGGAAAACTGTCCAGTAAAACGCCTTAATACCGAGGTGTCTTCCGTTTCGAGCGAGGAGCAACCTGCTAAAAGGAAAAGGCTCCCTAGAGAAAGAAGGAGAGTTCTGCGACTTTTCTTAATCATCGGGTCGACTCCTTTAATTTCTGAAGCCAGAAAAGAGCCTCGCTATTTTTAGGATCCTTGCTAAGAACCTTATTAACAAGGTCCTTTGCCTCTTCTAATTTCTTTTCCGTTGCTAAAACTTCTACAAGGTGTAGGGTGATTTCTGTTTCCTCAGGAGACAAGGTGTGCGCTTTCTTAAGCCACGACTCGGCTTCTGCAAAACTACCTTCTCGGAATTTAAGCCAGCCCATTGAATCGAGAATAGGGGCGTCTTTTCCGCCACTTAGTTTTAGCGCTTTTTCAATTAGAGGGCGCGCTTCTTTAGTCCGAATTCCTCTGTCAAGCCACATGTAGCCCAAGGTGTTATAGCCATTGGCGTCATCGGGCCTAAGAGAGATGACTTTACGCAGTAGCGTTTCTGCCTTCTTAATATCATTTAATTCTTCTGCGATGATTGCTGTGCGAAAGAGAACTTCTGCGTTTTCTGCCGCAAGCCTACAGGCTTCGTCATAGTACTTCATAGACTCAGCCTTTCTTCCGTGGGCAACAAGCATCTGTCCACAGAGAAAAGAAAACTCGGCTTTCTGTTCCGTTTTCTCAGTCTTAATGGAACTAAGAACTTTGCAAGCCTCATCAATGCGACCAAGTTTCTCTAGGAGTTCAACTTGTTTTAGGCGAGCAGGGATGTACTTATCTCCCTTTTCAACCTTATCGAACCAAGAGAGCGCACCGTCCCAATCTTTTTTCAAAATCGCGATGACGCCAAGTTGCACGTAAGCGGCATCTGGGATGAATTGCGAATTTTTCTGCGTAGCAATAAGGGAAAGATATTGTTTGTAATAGCTTTCTGCTTTACTGAAGTCTTTCACTTCTTGCGCTACGGTACCGCAGAGAAAACGTGCCTGCGGATCTTTTGGCGCTTTGTCGGTTACGGTTTTAAGTTGCGAGAGTGCTCCTGCAGTGTCCTTTGTGCGAGAAAGCGTTTTCGCATAAGCAATGCGCACACGGTAATCTTCTGGATGGCGCTTTAAGTATGTGACGAGACGCGCCTTCGCGTTTTCTGGAGCCGTTTTAAAGTCAAAATCTGCACTTTCTAAAAGGAGTTGCGCGTTATCTGGCGCAAGGGAGACGCCTTTAAGAATATGTGCGATGGCTTCCTTTTCCATTTGAGCAGTTTTCGCTGCAAAGGCAAGGTTACGTTCAGCTAAGGCATTTTCTCCTAAGGTAGCGGCAATCTTTTTAAGAAGACGGTAGCGCAACTTTTTATCGGGGAAATTTTCAGATTCAGCAGAAAACCTATCAAATAAGACAGGGTAGTCCTCTGTTTTTGCTAGAGCTTTTTCAATGTAGGAAGAGGCTGCTTTTTCATCCCCACTTTTCCCCAAGAGAAGCGCCTTTTCAAGAAGAACGTGTTCATTCTCGGAATCAAGCGTATCGATAACCTTACGGGCTTCGTCTGTTTTTGCCTTATCTTTCATGGCAAAAGCGATTCGATAGGCTTTTTCGGCTAATTCCTTATTGGAGGCGTTTTTTGAGGCATCGAGAAAGGCGTACCAGGCATCTCCGTAGAGTTGCCTCTGTAGGGCGATTTCTCCAATGAGAACCTCAGCAAGTAGCGTTGGCTTCATGTCTTGCTGTGACTTTTGTGCCGCACAGGTGGGCTCTACGAGCGACATAGAAAATATCGCAAGAGAACTGAGTGCTAAACAAAAGCGAGAAAGCGAAAAAGACACAAAGCCTCCAAAATGATGAGAAGTAAGGGGGCACTATAACGCAAAAGAGTTTTCGCCAAAGAGAGGATGAGAAACGAAATGTTTCAGCTTTTATGCCGAAGGGTCGATAGATGCGACTGATTTTCCTACCTGAGAAAAGGCTATACTAATCGCTTGATTTTAAAAAGGGAGCACAATTCTGCGGTCTTTGGCGCAGTAGGCATGAAGAAAATGGAAGCGTTGATGGATTTCTTTTTATGGCTCGTAAGCCGTATTCCGCTTTCTGCGCTACGGAGTGTTGGCGGTTTTCTTGGGGGGATTAGTTACGATATCTCTCCGAAGTACAGGCGGAAAATCCTAAATAATATCGAGCAAGTTGGCCTTGAGCATGCGATTGCTCGTGAGTCCTCTCGCCACACGGGAATGCTTGCAGCGGAAACTGCTTGGCTTTGGGGAAGAAGCAATGAAGAAATCACCCGTGTTGCTCACTTTGAAGAAAAGGGTCTTGAAGAATTTCTCTCTATCCTAAAAGCCGGTCGTAGCATCATCCTCATGACGCCTCACGTCGGGGGCTTTGAAGCGATTCCTGTTGCCATCTACGAGGCAGCTCTCAAGCAGTACGGAAAGACACTTTCTATTCTTTATCGTGAGCCCAAAAATCGCCTGATTCGTCCCTTTGTAAAGCGCAGTAGATGTCGCCCAGGGATGAGCCCGGCGCCAGCGGACCTCTCTGGCGTTCGTCAGATTGTTCGCGTGATGCGAAAGGGCGGCGTTCTTGGGTGCCTACCCGATCAGGTCCCAGGTCGAGGGGAGGGTGTTTGGGCGCCTTTCTTTGGGCGTGATGCGTTCACGATGACTTTCCCGATGAAGATGGCGCATCAATTCGATGCAGTCTGTGTTGTGATGACAAGTGTTCGAGAAGCGGATGGCTGGAAAATCTACACAGATATTATTCCTGAGCCTGTAACGGGTGAGCCGCTAGAAGATACAACGAACATGAATCGGGCGATTGAGCGAGCGGTATTACGTCACCCAGAGCAGTACCTTTGGAATTACAACCGCTATAAGAATGTTTCCCACGCACCCCACCGTTCGCATGAGAAGGAGCCAGCGTCATGCAAGTAATCAATGACATGTTCGGGGCTCTTGGCGTTGCAATTGTAAAAAGTTGCGTTGGAATGCCAATGCAACGCCGTGTGAAACTTGCACATGTGCTTTCTCGTATTTTTTGGAAAGTTGTACCTAAGCGTAGAAAGATTACGCTAAGAAATCTTGAGTTGTGTTTCCCTGAGAAGACCGAAGAAGAACGCCTAAAGATTGCACAGAAGCTTGCTTTTAATATTGCTCGCACGGCAATCGACCACGGAGACCTTTGGGCAGGCACGGTCGAGCAGGTTCGATCTCTTGTGAAAATTGAAGGGCTCGAAAACATCACCAATGAGGCAGGGCGCCCGCTAATGATTATTGCGCCCCACTTCTTGGGACTTGACGCAGCGGTAACGGCACTTTCTACCTATATGCGTGGGGCAGGTCTCTATCAGAAGCAACGCAATGCGGCCTGGGATGCAGCTGCTCTTGCGGGAAGAAAGCGCTTTAGCGACTCGATTCTGATTGAGAAGACGGGCGCAGGTCTTGACGATGTGAAAAAGATTATTCGTCTCATGCGGCAGAACCTTCCTTTCTATTACCTACCTGACATGGATTACGGTCGTAGGCACTCGATATTTATCGATTTTTTCGGTGTGAAAGCAGCGACAGTGCCTGCGGCAAGTAAACTAGCGCGTATTGCTGGAGCAAAGGTGCTTTTCTGCGTCACGGAGATTACGGATTCTGGTTACACAGTTCACGTCACGGAGCCCCTAAAAGATTTCCCAACAAAGGATGCCACAGCAGACACGATTCGCATTCAAAAAGAGATTGAAAAGTGGATTTTGAAATTCCCAGATCAATATCTTTGGATGCATAGGCGTTTTAAGACTCGCCCCCTTGGGGAAGAAAGCCTCTATAAGTGAGGATTACGCATGCGTTTAAAGTTTACGAAGATGCAGGGCGCGGGAAATGACTTTATTGTCATCGACGCGACGCATGATGCCTTTAGCCTTGAAGCGAAAGAAATCCGTCGGCTTTCCGATAGACACTTTGGCATTGGTTTTGATCAACTGCTCGTCGTAGAGGCAAGCAATGAGGCTGATGTGGATTTTCGGTATCGGATTTTTAACGCCGATGGCGGGGAAGTTTCCATGTGTGGTAACGGCGCACGGTGTTTTGCTAGGTTTGTCCGCTCACATGGATTAACAAAGAAAACCTCCATTCGCGTGAGAACGCAAAGCGGAGTAATCGTGCCAGAAGTCCTACCCGATGACTCTGTGCGAGTGGATATGGGAAAGGCCAATTTCGCGCCAGAGAAAGTTCCATTTCTCCCAGAAGGATTTGAGAAAGAATCTTCTGGGGAAGGGACTCTTTATCGCACAGCGGTTGCGGGCTGCGCTCTTCTTTTCGGCGTCGCTAGTATGGGCAATCCCCACGCCGTTTGCTTTATCGGAAAGGATGAAGAAATTGATGTTCAGAAGATCGGCCCAGCGCTACAAAACTGCGGTGCATTCCCAGAGGGAGTGAACGTCGGTTTCTTAAAAGTTGAGTCTAAAGGGAGAGCCTTACTTCGAGTTTACGAGAGAGGGGCCGGAGAGACCCTTGCTTGCGGGTCTGGAGCCTGTGCGGCATTTGCTGTGGCGAATAGAGTAGGCGCTCTTGCCTCCGAGGCAACACTTGAAATGGCAGGCGGCACTCTCAGAGTGCAAAAGACAGAAGAAGGACACATCCTTTTAGCCGGTCCTGCCGAGGAAGTTTTCGAAGGGACAATTGACCTTTAAGGGTGTAAGGAAACAATGGAGAATTGCATGATTGACGTCGTGCTAAAAAAAGGAAAAGAAAAGAGTCTTTTAAGGCGTCATCCGTGGGTCTATGACACGGCTGTTGCTTCCGTAAAGGGAAGGCCCGAAAGTGGAAGCCTTGTGAGGGTTCTTTCCTCTTCAGGCGCAGTGCTTGGAATCGGTGGATTTTCTCCTGCGTCAACACTGCGGGTTCGCATGTGGGCCTTCGATGAAGCAGAAGATGTTGCAAGTGAAGCTTTTCTAGAAAGAAGGCTTGCTGCCGCGATTGAGGCTCGTGCGTCCCTCTTAGAGAGAACAACAGCAAGGCGCTTGGTTTTTGCAGAGGCCGATGGCATTCCTGGTTTTATCGCAGATCAGTACGGCGACTGGGTCGTAACGCAGTTTCAGAGTGCCGCGGCAGAAAGTAGGAGGGATGAGATTGTTTCCGCCTTGATGCGCTTAACGAGAGCGCGAGGTGTTTTTGACCGGTCAGACGCTGCCACGCGCCACAGAGAAGGACTTGATGTACGGGTTGGAACGCTTGCCGGAGAAGAGCCGCCAGAGATTATCGAAGTGGTTGAAGACGGCGTACGTTATGGTGTTGATGTTCGCGCTGGTCATAAGACAGGTTTCTACATCGATCAAAGAGAAAGCCGTCTTGCAGCACAGCGCCTAGCGGAGGGATTTCGGAAACAGACAGGGCGTGGCCTTCGGGCACTCAATTGTTTTTGCTACACGGGAGGCTTTTCTCTAGCCCTCATGAAAGGGGGAGCCGAGAGTGTCGATAGTGTCGATAGCTCTGCGGAAGCCCTTGAACAGGCACGCGCAAACGCAAAACTTAATAATGCGCCAGAAGAGGCGATGCAGTGGATTCGGGCGGATGTTTTTGAATTCTTAAGAAAGGCGCACGAAGAAGGAAAGACCTATGATTTGGTCATCTTGGATCCTCCAAAGTTCGCATCAAGCCATTACCACGTTGACCGGGCGGCAAGAGCGTATAAAGACATTAACCTCAATGGAATGCGTCTCTTAAGAAATGGCGGACACCTCATGAGTTTCTCCTGCTCTGGCGCAATCGACGTAGACCTCTTTCAGAAGATCCTTGCGGGGGCTGTCATTGATGCAGGAAAAGACGCTTGGGCAGTTGAACGTTTTGGTGCAGGCGTAGATCATCCTCTTTTGATGACCTACCCCGAGGGAGAGTATTTAAAAGGAATGCACCTTGTGATGCGTTCCGATTAGTTGTGATAGGACAGAAAAAGAAAAATGCAAGAAGATAATTTGGGTCTAGCTCCAGAGCCTGAGATTCCAGTGACGATTCTCACGGGATTTCTTGGCGCTGGGAAGACAACGCTTTTAAATCGAATTCTCACAGAAGATCACCGCCACAAAATCGCCGTCATTGAAAATGAGTTTGGCGAAGAAGGTATCGACAATGAGCTTCTTGTCCAAAACGATAAAGAGCAAATCGTCTCGATGAATAATGGATGCATTTGCTGCACGATTCGTGGAGACCTTTCACGAATTCTCACGGATTTGCGGCTGCGGCGTGACCGAGGAGAGATTCATTTTGATCGTGTCATTATTGAAACAACGGGTGTTGCAAACCCTGGCCCCGTTTGCCAAACATTCTTTATGGATGATGCGATTGCGTGTTTCTATCGCTTAGATGGCGTTGTGACAATCGTTGATGCTAAGCACGGCAATAAAACGCTCGATGAGCAGCCTGAGGCGAAAGATCAGGTGGGCTTCGCAGATAGGATTTTCGTTTCCAAAACTGACCTTGTTACGCCAGAGGAATTCGCAGCTCTTAGAGAGCGTCTAGTTTCCATTAATCCCCGTGCCCCGATTGAAGCGGTACACATGGGAGAGGTTGCCATTGATAAAGTCCTAGATATCTATGGCTTTAACATGAATGACATCTTGGAAATTGATCCAGCGTTTTTCTCCGCAGTACACCCGCATCACCACAATGACGATGTGAAGGCGTTTGTCTTCGAATCAGATAAGCCACTACAGCCCGTGCGTTTCGAGCAGTACGTGCAGAGCCTTGTGAGTGTCTACGGACAGGATATGCTTCGCTACAAAGGTGTGCTTTATTTCCGTGAAACACCGTGCCGTATGGTGTTCCAAGGCGTGCACATGGTCTTTAGTGCGGACCTTTTAGGCGAGTGGGGTGACCGTAAGCCTGAAAACAAGATTGTGATTATTGGGCGTAACCTTCCAAGTGAAGCGATTGTTAAGGGATTTGAAAGTTGCCTTGCCGCTCCTGACGAACCCCTCGTTGGTGTCCAAAGATAAAAAAAGGAAAAATAGATGAGCTCCTCGGGAACCGACCCACGTTTGGCCCATTTGGCAGAACTTTTCTCAGATCTACCAGGCTTGGGCCCGCGGTCGGCTACGCGCCTTGTCACGGAACTTTTAACAAGCCGCGTTGATACGGCTCGTGACATTGTGCGCGCCCTGGAGGATACCATCCCGCGCGTTTGTCACTGTCGCGTCTGTAATACGCTTTCTACAGAAGAGATTTGTCCCATTTGTGCTAAACCCGAAAGGGATAAATCCGTTATCTGCGTTGTTGAGACGCCTTCTGACATGATTGCCATCGAGGACTCAGTTGCGTATAGCGGAAGTTACTTTGTCCTGATGGGTCGCGTGAATCCCTTAAAAGGTACGGGCCCCGAGGATCTCGGTATTGATCACCTTCTTCGGAGAGTCACAACCGAGGGTGTGCGGGAAGTGGTTCTTGCCACGAGTTACACGGCAGAAGGCGAGACAACGGCGCACATGATTGCTGCTCTCTTAAAAAGAGAAGCGCCAACTGTTCGCGTGACGCGTCTCTCGAAGGGGCTCTCTGCAGGGGTCGAAGTCGAGTATACGGATCCTGCAACACTCTCGGCAGCAATTCTTGGACGCCGCTAGGGCGTATCCGCTGCCTCCCAGCGAAAAAAAGACGTACCCTGCAAAGAGTATGCGTGCTATTCTTTCCCTTGAAAGAAGGGAGAAAAATTCTCCTACTCATTATTTCGGAAATCCTTGTTATCAAGGGGGAAGACACATGACAAACGAATTGCGGCACGAAGGTTTGGAATTTTGCAAAACCGTCTTTGAAACTGTTCGCTCAATGAGCGCAGAGGGCAGAGGCGTTACACGTCAAGGATACGGTAAGGTTGAGTGCAAAGTTATCGATTATCTAAAGACTGTCGGTAAAGAGCTTGCTCTCGAAATTACTGAGGATGCGGCAGGAAACGTTTGGATGCGGCTTCCCGGAAAAAATGCGATGCTTCCAGCCTTTATTTCTGGTAGCCACGCTGACTCTGTTCCCGAGGGTGGTAACTACGATGGTCTTGCGGGCGTGACCGCCGCTTTGGCTGTTGCTTGGTGGATGCGCAAGACTGGCTACACACCGGAGCGAGACTATGTTGTCCTCATCATGCGCTGCGAAGAATCAAGTTTCTTCGGCAAGGCCTACATTGGTTCTCTTGCTTTCACGGGGCAACTTACAACCAATGAAACCAACCTCAAGCACCGCACGGAAGATAAGACCTTGGGTGAATTCATGGCCGAATGCGGTATCGATGTTGCAAAGATTACTGCGGGTAAACCTCTTGTCGATTTAAGCCGAATTGCGGCTTTCGTGGAACTTCATATTGAGCAGGGTCCAACGCTTGACTCCTCTGCCACGGAGCGTGTCGGCATCGTCACGGGTATTCGTGGCAATGTTCGCCACAAGGCTGTGCGTTGCATCGGCCAAACTGCACACTCAGGCGCTGTGGATAAGCCTTTTAGACATGATGCCGTGATGGCTACTGCTGAATTAATCCACTGCATGGATAAGCACTGGGATGAGTGGCTTGCTAAGGGAGAAGACCTTGTCTTTACGATTGGCGTCCTAAAGACAGCAGCAACTGCAGCGATTACTGTTGTTCCAGGGGAGACAACATTCTCTGTGGATATGCGTAGCCTTAACTTAGAGACTGTTAAGCGTTTTGAAGCACTTATGCGGGAAGAAGCAGAAAAGATTGCTGCACGGCGCGGCGTGAAGTTTGAATTTGACAAACTTCTTGTGACACAGCCTGCGGGTGTGAATGCCGCCTTAAGTGACAAACTTGCAGCAACGGCCGCAAAGTGCGGAATTCCTGTGAAACGCCTTGCAAGTGGCGCAGGTCACGACTCCGCTGTTATTGGCAACGCAGGTGTTCCTGTTGCGATGATTTTTGTTGCCAATCAGAATGGTTCACACAATCCGTTTGAGACGATGAAGTTAGAAGACTTCATGGTCGGCGCCGAGTTGCTCTGGCACACCGTGGAGCACTTTGAAGAGTAACTTCAAAGTTTCTAGGATAATCTTTGCTCCTTCTCTTTTGTGAGATTGAAAGAGAAGGAGTGGGTATTGCCTAGTTATCTGCGAAAAGATCCTTGGGCATCCCGTCTGTAGCTGGGTCAATCAATCCAAAGTGACGGTAGGCAGCGGCCGTGGCCTGCCTTCCGCGTTGTGTGCGTTGGATGAGACCATTCTGAATAAGGAATGGCTCAACAACATCCTCAAGGGTTTCTCTATCTTCCCCTAATGCACTTGCAAGATTGTCGATACCGACGGGTCCTCCGGAGAATTTATTGAGGATAGTCGTAAGGAATTTTCTATCGACGGAATCTAGCCCCATCTTGTCGACATCAAGCATCTTAAGCGCAGCGTCTGCAATCTCTTGAGAAACGATGCCTTTTCCCTTCACTTGAGCGAAGTCTCGTACGCGTCTTAAGAGACGATTAGCAATACGTGGTGTTCCCCGAGAGCGGCATGCGATTTCGTGGGCGCCTGCTTCATCAATAGCAATGGAAAGCAATCCTGCGGAGCGTTTCACGATGCTTACGAGTTCAGCGGTTGTGTAAAACTGCAGTTGATTGACGATTCCGAAACGTGCACGTAAGGGATTTGTAAGTGCACCAGCGCGTGTCGTTGCACCGATGAGGGTAAATGGCGGAAGATCAATTTTGATAGACCGTGCCGCGGGACCTTCGCCTATCATGATGTCGATTTGATAATCCTCAAGCGCCGGATAGAGGATTTCCTCTACAACGGGGCTCAGACGGTGAATTTCATCGATAAAGAGGACATCGTTCTTTTCTAAATTCGTAAGGATTGCCGCGAGGTCTCCAGGTCTTTCGAGCACAGGGCCTGAAGTCTGCCGCAGGTGCACGCCCATTTCATTTGCGACAATGTGAGCAAGGGTGGTTTTTCCAAGTCCCGGAGGCCCGAAAACCAACAGGTGATCGAGCGCTTCGCCGCGAAGTTTTGCAGCTTGGATGAATATCGAAAGCTGCTCCTTAATGGAGGCTTGCCCGACATAGTCGGCAAGCTTCAAAGGACGAAGAGCGCGATCGATATTTTCTTCTTTTGGGCTCGCAGCTTCGCTTGCAACTACACGTTCGACGTTTTCCATGAATGTTTAACCCTTGTTAGATTCTTGTCATTTTGAGAGGCTTTTCAGTGCTTCGCGAATTCCATCGTTTACGCTAATGTCCGCGGCAAGTCCCTTAATGGCAAGTTGCGCTTCTCTGTCCGAGTAACCCAAAGAAAGAAGAGCACTTACGATATCAGCTTTACTGCTCGATCCTGCCGCTCCCGTGTCTGTTCCAGTAACAACAGTATCTAGTTTACCTTTTAGTTCGAGAACAATTCGCTCAGCCGTTTTCTTTCCAACGCCAGGAATGCGGGTGAGTAGCCCTGCTTCTCCTGTTGTCACTGCCTGACTTAAGAGTTGCGTAGAGATGCCAGAGAGAATCGAAAGCGCGATTTTTGGCCCAATGCCAGAAATTCGAATCAAAAGTCGAAAGAGGCTTCTTTCTTCCTTTGTGAGAAATCCATAGAGTAACTGCGCATCTTCACGCACGACAAAATGTGTGAAAAGCGTTACCTCCGAACCTACATCTGGAAGATTGTAGAGAGTAGACATTGGGACATCGATTTCATAGCCAACGCCAGAAGCGTCTACGAGAATCTGTGGAGGCATCTTTTCAAGCAGTGTTCCCTTAATCCTTCCAATCATTTTTCTCTCCCTTCAACAAATTTTTCCCAAGCACTTCTGCTCGAAGTCCGAAGGCGCCCTGCTGCAACGGGAATCTTCCTTGCTGTCGTCTGCGATTTAATCTCTTCCATCTTCCTTGAGTGAGCAGCGGTAAGGGCACAGGCTAGGGCATCTGCTGCATCGGGTTGTAGGTCATCATTAAGAGATAAGAGCCTTGCAACCATAGCCTGAATTTGAGGTTTCGCAGCACGTCCCGTACCTACGATGGCGTTTTTAATATGCGTAGCACTGAATTCTTCGACCTTAAGGCCCTTTGCCGCAAGAGAAGCAAGAGCGGCCCCTCGAGCCTGTCCCAAGAGAAGTGTCGTCTTTGGGTTGCGGTTTAGGAAGATAATTTCTGCCGCCGCTAGTGCTGGTTTTGTCTCTTCGATAATCCGACTGAGGTGTTCTGCGATGAAAGCAAGGCGATCTGCGAGTTCTCCCTTCGGGACATGAATGCAACCAGCGGTGACAAAGGTCGTTTTTCCGCCTTTAACATCGATAACTCCAAAGCCCGTGTGATTTAACCCCGGGTCAACACCGAGAATGCGAAGTGTTTTTTCTCCTGGCATTCTTCTAAGGCTCCGTATCAGAGGCTCTAGCGGCCTGAAGCATCTCAAAGGCAGTTTTTCGTGCAGAATCTGTAATCTGAATTCCGCCAAGCATGCGAGCAATTTCTTCTGTGCGCTCTGCTTCCGTTAAAACCTTGAGAGTGCTACGAGTGATGCCATCTGACGTTTCTTTAGAGACTTGCCACTGCGTTGTGGCGCAGGAAGCCACTTGAGCAAGGTGTGTGACGCAAAGGACCTGACGACGCTTCCCTAAGCGGCGTAGGAGTTTCCCAACAACCTCAGCAACTGCGCCTCCGATACCACTGTCGACCTCATCGAAAATAAGTGTTCCCACTGGGGTAAGTTCTGCAGTGATGACGGCAATTGCAAGCGAGATGCGGGCAAGTTCTCCTCCAGAGGCAACCTTCGTGAGGGGCCTCGGAGTGGCCCCCGCATGACCAGCGACAAGGAACTCGCACTTTTCTGTCCCGCCTGACCAAGCTTCACTTTCTCGCAGGGCGACCTCAAGGCGACCGCCTTGCATCGCAAGCGTTTGCATCTTTTCTGTTACGGCAGTAGAGAGTGCCTTTGCGGCTTTCTCGCGTTCTTTTCTTAAGAGAGAGGCTTTCGTGAAGAATGTATTCTGTGCCGCCTTTTCCGCTTTCTTTAATGCATCAACGTCAGAGGCTTCTTCAATTTCAGAAAGGCGAGCCTTCGTTTCTTTTAAGAGAGTAAAAAGTTCTTCTGGAGCACGGTGAAACTTCTTAGAAAGACGCCAGTAGTCATTTAATCTCTCATCAAGTTCAGAGAGACGCTCCTCATCTGGGTTACTCTTATCGAGTTGGTGCCCAGCGCTACGAGCGACTTCGTCAACGATAGAGGCGGCTTCAGAGAGGGTATTGGCATACTCAGCGTAGGATGCATCAAAGTTAGCCGCATGTGTGAGCTTTTCTTGTGCTTCGATAAGAAGGCCTGCGACGTTAACCTCATCTTCACTTAAGGCGTTTAAGGCCCCTTTTACGCTTTCTGCAATATCGGCTGCATTAGAAAGCTTTGCGTGTTCGATGCTTAACTCTTCGTATTCGCCCTCGACGGGACTAAGTTCCGAGAGGATCTCCGTGGTCCACGTAAGGCGCTCGATTTCGGACGTAAGCCTCTCTTTTTCTTCTGTCGCTTTCACTAGTTTCTTTTGACTCTCTTGCCAAACTTCCCAAGAGGTTCGAACGGCACTGAGAAGTTCCTCATCTTTTGCGTAGCCATCTAAGAGATGCAATTGATGTGAGGTTTTAAGTAGCGACTGATGCGCGTGTTGCCCGTGAATATCTAGGAGTCTTTCCCCTAAGTCATGCATCTGCGTTACGGTAACAGGAACGCCGTTAATCCAACACCGAGACCGACCGCTCAAGTCCACAGTGCGACGTAAGAGAGCGGTGTCAAGCGCATCAATTTGCGCTTCTTGCATCCAGGCTCGTGCCCTCGCATCTAAAGTGAATTCTGCGGAAACTTCCGTTTTCTCTGCGCCTTCCCGAATAAGTGTTGTATCGCTTCTTGCCCCAAGGACGAGTTCTAGAGCATCGATGAGGATAGATTTTCCTGCGCCCGTTTCTCCTGTTAGACACGTCAATCCTGCAGTGGCTTCTACTGAGAGGCCTTCTACGATGACGAAATCTTTAAGGTTAAGTAGCGTGAGCATGGCGAGAGAAGATCAACACTGTTTTTTGTGCACGGGGTGGCTGTTCTGTGGCAGGACACTCCAATTGAGTTTACGGCGGAACATCGCATACTGATTGAAGTTTTCCGAGTGCAACATAATAAAGTGCGAGTCTTTACTCGTACTAATCTTCAGAACATCACCAACGAGAACATCAAAGAAAACCTGCGCATCGAAACTTGCCACTGCACTGCGAGTTTCTGTTACTTCGATGCGAACAGTTGCGGTTCTCGGAACAAGAATCGGGCGATTGGAGAGCGTGTGTGGCGCAATGGGAACGAGGAGCATCGCACCAAGGGCAGGATGCATGATGGGCCCACCTGCACTCATCGCATAGGCGGTTGATCCAGTTGCCGTGCTCACGATAATTCCATCAGCGCGCTGTAAAGAAAGCTCCGTGCCATCGACCTGTAAGGTGTATTCAACCATGCCTAGCGCACGACCGTGGCAGATGCCGATGTCGTTTGTCGCAATAGCAGAAAAAACTTTTTTACCATCTCTCCAAAGAGTTCCTTCAAGCATGGGACGTGTATCAACACAGTAGTGACCGGCAAGAATTGGAGGCAGTTCTTTGTCGATGTCGTCAACAGCGATATCCGTGTTAAATCCAAGACGACCCGCATTAATGCCAATGAGAGGGATGTCGTGGCGGGCGAAGTCGCGAGCCACTCCAAGCATGGTTCCGTCACCGCCGATTGTGATTGCCACATCGGCTTTTTCGGCCATTTCCGCGCGCGATGCTGGACTGTAGCCGCAGCCCTCTCCAAGATCACGAACGCTATTGGCATCGAGTAGCACCTCAGCGCCACTATCGAGTACGTGATGGAGAACTTTGTTCACGTGTTCAGTTAAGACTTCAACGGGTTTGCTGATGATGGCAACACAAGAAAATTTTTTCATAAAAGTTAGCGAAAGGCCCAAAGATAAGTATTTCGAATCTAGCGGCGAAATTATGGCATTTTCGGGGGTAAAACGCCCCGTTAAAGTTGATTGAATTGTCCGAGAAAGATTAAGAGGATGCAGGAACTTACTGTGAAGAACTTTCTTGGACTTGAGAAGAGGGATTTGAGAGGAGAGGAAGAATGGCGGGAACTTATCTCAGATTCCCGCCTGCTGAGAAGAAGCCTAAAGAAATTAGCGCATCCAGGGAGCTTTTTCTTCGCAAATCTTTGCATCTGTTGCTGTAAAGCCTTTAAGGCTACCCTGGGAGCACTGTACACAGATGTAGGTCATCGGAGAAGTGGCAGCCGCTCGAAGAGCGCGATGTGCTTCGGGGGCGATACGAAACCAATCTCCTGCGGAAACGCTCCGGATTTTCCCATCGAGGAAAAGCTCGCCATCTCCCGAGAGGATGCCATAGAGCTCTTCGTTTGCTGTGTGGGCATGAACGAATGGGACGCCAAAGCCAGCAGGAGCAACGTTGATTGAGGCTTCGCAGCCTGTTAATCCGAGTGCATCGTGAAGTTCAGTTCGAGGGGCGGTTGGTTCGACGTGGATAAGTTTGAAGGTTTCCATGGATGTTCTCCTGTAACGTTCGTAGACGAACGATGAACGAATTAAAAAAGGGCAAAAATCCCCGAGATGCCTCGCATGATAGTTCGTAGGCGAACAAAAATCAAATCAGCAAAATATTTTGAAAGTTCTCGAGAGGAAAAGAGGGACTACTTTTCTTTCAGAGCCGATTCAAAATTTGTGATGCTTTGTCTAAGAGATGTTTCAAATGTCGTGAGTTCACTAGAACTGAAACCCTTGCCCACAACTTTTTGCAATTTTTCAGAAATCTCTTCAAAAATGGGTTTTAACCCTAGGCCCTTTTTCGTAAGGTAAATTCTTACGGCTCGAACATCTTCATCGTTATTAGCTTTTTTCAAGTAGCCGAGATTGGAGAGTCTTTGTACCATGACAGAGACGTTGGATTTGCTCTTGTGGCAACGTCGTGCGAGCTCAACAAGTCCCAAGCCGTCTTCAGAAAATAGTGCGACAAAGACGTCTCCGTGGCAAGGCTCAATCTCAGGGTAACCCGCATTGCGCATTTCCTGAGTAATGAAATCTCGCGAGAGAGTTGTCAGCTGAGAGGCTAGGGAGATAATTGGAAGAAACTTTTTCATGGCTAGTGATTTGTCGCGGATAAGTTCGTATACGAAGTATTATATCTTCTGCAACCGTAAGGATTACAGAATCGAGATATCGACCTCTGATAGTAGATAATGCGAGGAGTTTTTAAGTGAGGTGTTTATGAAGGACTGCCAGATTCGTTTTGCAACGCGTGAAGATGTTCCAGTTATCTTGGGCTTCATTATGGAGCTTGCCCGTTACGAGAAACTCGAAAACGAAGTTGTTGCGACAGAGGCGATTCTTGAAGAATGGCTTTTTGATAAGAAAAAGGCGGAAGTTCTCCTTGTCTGCGAGGGGGTGAGACCCGTTGGCTATGCGCTTTTCTTTCACAGTTTCTCAACCTTCTTGGGAAGAGCCGGAATCTATTTGGAAGATCTCTTCGTCCTCCCTGAGGAGCGTGGTAAGGGCTATGGGAAAACACTTTTACGCCGCCTTGCAAAACTCACTGTCGAGCGTGGTTGTGGAAGGTTAGAGTGGTCTTGCTTGGATTGGAATAAGCCAAGTTTAGATTTCTACGCTTCAATTGGGGCAAAGAAAATGACAGGTTGGATCGTGCATCGCCTCACAGGGAGCGACCTAGAGGACTTTGCAGCGGGTAACGAAAAGAAAGCCTAAAGAAAGAGCCCTGAACTAGCTGTTTAGGGCTCAATCCCGATTTTCTTTTTTTCCAGATTTTCTAGTCGTCAAAAACTGGCGTTTCAACACCTAAAACCTTATGCAGTTTCGGGCTCGTTGTCGTGTACTGCAGGTAGGTTTTCTTCTCTGGGAAGACATACTTACTTGCTCCGAAGGCTGCTAGGGCGCACTCGTGAAAACCCGAGAGAATAAGTTTCTTTTTCCCTGGATAGATGTTGCAGTCACCTACGGCAAAGATTCCGGGAACGGAGGTTTCAAACTTCTCCGTGTCAACGGCAATCTGTTTGCGGTCAAGCGCAAGTCCCCAATCGGCGATGGGACCAAGCTTAGGCTGTAGGCCAAAGAAAACGAGTAGATGATCCAAGGGCATACGACGTGTGACGCCATCGGCCCCTGTGACGTGAACTTCGCAGAGTTTTCCGTCTTTTTCTTCAAACCCTGTGACCTGACCTACTTCAAACTGCATTTCCCAGTTTTCACAGAGTTCCCGCATCTTCGCGACCGACGCGTCAGCTGCCCGAAAACCATCACGGCGGTGTACGAGAACGACGCTCTCTGCCTTGCCGACAAGGTTAAGCGTCCAGTCAAGAGCAGAGTTGCCACCGCCACAAATAACGAGGTTTTTCCCAGCGAAAATCTCAGGATTTCTAACGCGATAATGTAGTTGCGTTCCCTCGAACTTTTCAATCCCAGGCACACGCAAGGGTCTCGGTTGGAAGGAGCCGACCCCAGAGGCGATGATGACAACCTTACTTAAGAAGCGTGTTCCCTTATTGGTCTCTACGTCGAATTGACCATCTTCGCGACGGACGACCTTTGTGACTTCTTCGCCTAGGTGGAAGACGGGCTTAAAGGGGTGAATTTGCTTTAAGAGGTTCTCTGTTAACTCGTAGCTGGAGTAAACAGGAACGGCGGGAATGTCGTAAATGGGCTTAGTGGGGTAGAGCTCCATACATTGGCCGCCTACGTTTCGCAAAGAATCAACAACGTGAGCCTTTATTTCCAAGAGGCCAAGTTCAAAAACCTGAAAGAGTCCCACGGGACCCGCACCGACAATGACGGCATCTGTCACGATGACGTCATCAGTCTTTTCTGCAATCGTTAAATAATCTTCAATAGCCATATCAAAAACCTATTACTTTTTTGTGGGCGCAATTTTCGCACAATGTTGGCGTGAAATCTCACCCGCTGAATTACATCTTTACGCAGGGTACCCCAGTGTTATTGATCTACGAGGGGGTATTAAAAAAAGAAAGCTGTCACTTTTTCTCGTCTTTGAGGCGATTTCTTAGTGTTCTAAGCTTTGCATCAATTTGACTCATGACGTAGAAGTCTGCGTCGGACGCTCTCTGTGCTTTTTCAAACTGATAAAGAGCGGCTTTGTCGTTGCCAAGAAGCATGTACATATCCCCTGTTGCCGCAAAGGCTTCGGCCCTCTTGCCCAGAGCTTCGTAACTTCTAGCTAAAAGACTAAAGTAATCGGCGTTGTGTTTACTTAAGGCTTTTTGGTTTCGGAGATACCGAATGACTTCTGTATTTTTTCCTGCACGGAAAAGCATATCTGCGTAACTACTCGCAAGCATGGCGGAATAGGGGTAGTTATTGACGGTTTTCTTCGCGAGAGCGAGAGCTGCGTCCTTTTCCTTTGTGCTCTTTGCTTCATTAAAGGAGGCCTCTGCGAGATTTTTATCTAAGAGAATAGACTCAGTAGAAATGAGAGCCCTTGCGCTTTTCGCTTCTCTGAGAGCATCGGCTGAGCGCCCTAGCTTTTCATAAGCAACAGAGAGTCCGTAGTGAAGGGCAACGGCGTCGCTTCCCGTTGCGCTCTTTAATGCCGACTGTATCGCGCGTGCCGCAGTAAGGTAGCCGTCATAGCGGGTCTCCTGCAAGACACGAAGCCTCTCTCGAATGAGTTTGAAATCTAGGCTATCTTTGTGGTGAACGATGGGCATAGACCGCGTGCGGTTTTGCACATCGCTCATACGTTCCCCTGTGAGAGGGTGCGTGGAAAGATAAGCCGTGGAGGCGGTTTCGTAGTAGCGACTATTCTGTTGCAGCTTAGAGAAGAAACTTTCCATCCCCTTGGGATCAAAACCCGCATTCGCAAGAGTGGTAAGTCCTACGCGGTCTGCTTCTCTTTCTGCATCTCGCGAGTAAGCTAACTGCTTTTGAATCATCGCAGCCTGTGTTCCCATTGCAATGGCAACAGCGGCGTTACCTCCAGAATTCCCGCCAGTGCGAGCTGCAAGAATTGCAAGAAGGATAGAGCCGACCGTCATCGCGAGAGATCCCTTACTCTGTTCGATCATACGGGCGATGTGGCGCTGTGTGACGTGGCCAATTTCGTGACCGATGACGCCAGCGAGTTCACTTTCAGTTTCCGCCGCAACGACAAGCCCCGTGTGAACAGCGATAAAGCCCCCTGGAAGCGCAAAGGCGTTTAGGCTTTTGTCCCGAATTGGGAAGAAGAAAAAGTCATAGGGTTGTGTTCTCCCCGCGGCAACAAGTCGGTACCCCAAGCGATTAAGATAGTCGACAGTCTCATCGTCCGAAAGGAAGGCAGCATCTCTCCTGACGTGCCGCATGATTTCCTCTCCGTACTCACGCTCCTCTGCGAGTGTGAGGTCAGCGCCTGCAACCGTCCCGAGACTTGGCAGGTTTAAGTCCACATCATTTGCCGCAATTGCTGGTACTCCCGCAGTGGCAAGCGTGAGGCTAGTAAAGAGGGTGACGAGGCGTTTTGCAAACATCGGGAAAAGAGGTTATCTGTTTTTTGCCGTATCATAGCGCCCCAAGTTGGGGAATTGAGTTTCTGAAACATTGTGAAAACAAAGGATTCAAACGAAAACGTTTTAATTGAGAAAGCGGATTGGAAATCTGCTTTTTGGGATACGATTCCCGTGATGGCAGGCTACATCCCCATCGGTATAGCCTTTGGCTTTTTAGGGATGCAGTCGGGGCTCCCCGCTTGGTTCATTCTCGCGAGTTCTGTTTTTGTCTACGCTGGGGCTTCTCAATTTATGATGATTCCCATGGCAGTCGCGGGTTTCTCCGTCCTCTCTATCGCCTTTGCAACGTTTGTTGTCAATTTAAGACATGCTTTCTACGCCATTCCGATTTTTGACAGGTTGGCTAAAAAAGGCTTCATGCGTTGGTACTGCATCTTTGCCCTCACGGATGAAACCTTCTCCCTTGTGACAACACTACCGAAAGAGACGCGTTCTTCGAGAGTCTTTGCGCTTAGCCTTTTAAATCAGATTTGGTGGAATATCGGCACGGCTTTAGGCGTTCTTGCTGGGGCTCAATTGCAGTTAAATCTACGCGGGATGGACTTTGTTCTCACTTGCCTTTTTGCCATGCTCGCAACAGAACAGTGGCGTGCGAGAAAGAGTTCCTGGCCTTTTTGGTGCGCGGTTGTGGCCTACCCGGTTGCTTGGTATCTAGCCGCACCAGAAGCTCTTTTAATTGCCATCGCCATCTGTGCGGTTTGTGGCGTTATTTGGGGGAGGCACCGCGCCGCGGCAGGAGGGGACCATGTCTGATGCCCTTTATCTCGTACTTGTAATCCTCGGTATGGCAGTTGTGACTTTTGCTATTCGGGCAATTCCCCTTTTCTTAGGAGAGCGTTTCCTAAGTGAGCAACGCTGGATTCGAGATCTTGGAGAGTTTCTCCCGCTCTCAATCATGGTGCTCCTAGTGCTCGCAGGACTTTTTGATGTGGCAGGACGGGGAACGAGCGTAGCGCTAGTAGCCTCTTTGAGTATCTTCCTAGTTGTCCTTTTGCAATGGCGCCTTAAAAGGCCACTTCTATCTATTTTTGCGGGGGCGCTTCTTTTTATTGCCTTCGCAAATGGTTGGATTCCGGCCATTCTTTAGAAGAGAGGAATTCTCTTCGGCTAAAATGCTTCTTTTAAAGAGGTTTCTTGCCATCTGGTAAGAGACCCGTGCGGATTTTTGTTATTTTTTCCGTGCTTTGTTTCCCGAGTTTTTGTTTTTGGAACGGACAAATGCCAGAGGTTAAGAAAAACGAAGAGGCTTGCGAAAGTAGTAAGCCCGTAAACTTTATCCGGAACATCATTGAGGCTGACCTTGCTGAAGGGAATAACCTTCCGCGCTATTGGTGTGGTCGCCCTGCACCGTATTCCGAGCAACTTGCAAAGGGAAAACCAGACGTTGCAAAGATTCGTACACGCTTCCCGCCGGAACCGAATGGCTATCTTCACATCGGACACGCTAAGGCTATCTGTTTGGATTTCGGCCTTGCGCGGGACTATGGCGGCCGTTGCCACATGCGCTTTGACGATACAAACCCTGTGAAAGAAGATCAGGAATACGTTGACGCGATTGAAGAAAGTGTGCGCTGGCTCGGGTTTGATTGGAAGCACGAGGATGAGGATAACCTTTACTACGCCTCCAACTACTTTGAGTACATGTATGCCTTCGCGGAACACCTAGTGAAGACTGGCTACGCTTACGTTGATGAGCAGACCGCAGAAGAGATGCGGGAGAACCGGGGTACCCTTACACAGCCTGGTAAGGATTCTCCCTATAGGAATAGAACGCCAGAGGAAAATCTTCGCATTTTCCGCGAAATGCGTGCGGGTAAGCACCCTGAGGGTTCAATGGTTCTTCGTGCAAAGATTGATATGGCCTCTCCCAATATCAACTTGCGTGACCCTGCAATCTATCGCATTCGTTTTGCCGAACACCAAGCAACAGGTCACACGTGGTGCATCTACCCGATGTACACCTTTGCGCACCCGATTGAAGATTCTCTAGAAAACATTACGCATTCGATTTGCACCTTGGAGTTCGATGACCAGAGAGCTTTCTACGATTGGGCTCTTGAGCGCATCATCCCTGTGTTGCGTACGCCGCAGTTTGAGGAAGCGCTTGAGATTATCCGCGAGGTGCAAGACTCTGCTGAGGAGAAGAGAGAAGCCTTCATGAGAGCTGCGCTTTCTTTTGAAAATAAGCTCGGATTAAGTGACCCAGAAAAGGAAATGCGAGAGGTTTTCTCACGCTCTAAAGAAAATATCGCGCGAGAAGATGTAGAGAAATTTTTCGACATTCTTCTTAAAAAGCCAGAACACTTTACGCCGCTCTTACAGGCCGCTCTCAGTTCTGTCGTGAGAAAGAACTTCTTCCTTCTTTCTCATCAGTATGAATTCAATCGCTTGAACCTCACTTATGTCGTTTTAAGTAAGCGTAAGCTCATTCAGCTTGTCAATGAGAAACTCGTTGATGGTTGGGACGACCCTCGTATGCCAACGCTCGTCGGTTTGCGTCGTCGTGGATTTACTCCGCAGTCCATCCAGAACTTTGTTGAGCACTGTGGCGTTTCTCGCGCTGCTGGTGGCTGGATTGACTATGCTCTCTTAGAGCAGAGCCTTAGAGAAGATCTTGAAAAGCGTGCCGAGCGTCGTTTCGGTATCGTGCATCCTTTGAAGCTTATTATCGATAACTACCCTGTGGGCACTAGCGAAACTCTCACGGCTCCGAATCACCCGCAGATCCCTGAAATGGGTACGCGCGAAATGACGATGAGTCGAGAGCTTTGGATCGAAGATGACGATTTCGCAGAGGTGCCTCCGAAGGGATACCGTCGTTTGACAGTTCCTGCCGATGGTACACCGGCTAAACCCGTTCGTTTGCGTTACGGTTACGTTATCGTTCCAAAGTCTTTTGAGAAGGATGAAACGGGTCGCGTTGTTTGTGTACATGCAGAGTATCTGCCAGAAACCAAGACGGGAACCGCTGGAGCAGACTCCGTGAAGACAAAGGCCGCAATCCATTGGTTGGATGCCGCCACCGCAGTTCCAGCGACGATTAAGTTCTACGATAGACTCTTTACGGAACCGAATCCCGATTCTGCAGAAGACTACCGCACGGTTCTTAATGCCGAGAGTAAAAAGGTCTACGCGGGTTATGTTGAACCTGCGGTCGCTTTAGCCGCTCCCGATACCCATTTCCAGTTTGAACGCACAGGCTACTTTGTCACAGATCGCGTAGAGCACACAACGCAGGCGCCGGTCGTGAATCTTGCCGTAGGCTTACGTGATAGCTGGGCTAAAAAGAAGTAAATTAAAAATAAACTCCCCTAAAAAAGAGAAAAATCGTGAAAAAGTTCTTTCAAGAATTTCAAGCATTTATTTCCCGCGGCAATGTCCTAGACCTAGCGGTTGCGGTCATTATTGGTGCCGCTTTCTCCTCGATTGTTAATAGCCTAGTTAAGGACATCATCAATCCTTTGGTCGGTTTCCTTGTTGGAAAACCAGATTTCACAAATCTGTTTTTCGTCTTGCATCGCCCAGAAAACTACGCGGGGCCCGAAACCTACGAAGCTCTTACTAAAGCGGGTGCTACGGTCTTCGGCTACGGAGCTTTCTTAACCTCTGTTGTGCATTTCATGCTACTAGCCTTTGTGATTTTCCTTCTCATCAAGACGGTAACACGTGCGCGTGATCGCATTGAAAAGATGGTTGGACAGGCAAAGGAAGAGGAAAAGAAAAACGCTCCACCACCACCGCCAGCCGAAGATGTCGTTTTACTGCGCGAAATCCGTGATTTACTGAAAAATCAAAAATAAGTTAGCAGTTTCTTTATAGGAGGCGCCTTTCTTTCGAAAGAAAGGCGTTCGTGTAATTCCTTTCCCCAAATCCCCGCCTTTTTTGCCTCTAAATTCGTTGAAATAATATTGTCTAATTTCAATGCATTTACTTCTCTATTATAGAATTTGGTGCAATTCTATTTAACAAAAATGACAAATTCTATTATAGAATTTTGCCATAAATGAAACTTAGAGGACAACGCACATGATTCTTAAACGTTGGGCGCAAAAATCATTGGAATTAAAGTTAGAAACGCATCGCATCGTGAGCGTTGTTGGTTGTCGTCAGTCAGGTAAAACGACTTTACTTTTAGAAGCCCCTATAGAAAATCGGCTCTTCAAGTCGCTCGATGAAGAAGCTACATTTCTTGAGGCAAAGGCAGACCCTAGTTTTTTTGTTCGTCGTACTGCGGACACTGTGATGGTCATCGATGAAATTCAAAAAGTGCCTTCTCTTATTGGAGAGATTAAATTCGCAGCTGACCGCAATCGGCAAAAAGGACAGTACATTATTTCTGGATCTGCGGACTACCGGAAACTGCCACATGCTAACGAGTCGCTTGCGGGGCGTGCGGGATTTGTTCGGGTTCGAACACTTACTGAAGGGGAGAAGCGTGGACAGACGTCAGGTTTCCTTAAGACTTTGTTTGAAGGGAAACTTCCCCTTTCTCTTAGTTTCGAGTGCAGTAAACCTCTTATCTTCGAGTGTGTTCTCGCAGGCGGCTTTCCAGAGGTACGTGATTTTTCTAACCCGAAACACCGGACAAGTTGGTTTCGGGATTATTTAGCCAATCAGGTTTTGCTTGACCTTCGGGATCAATGGGGAGTGCGGAAGAAAAATACTCTTGAAGAGGTCCTTTTCTGTACAGCTACATTATCTAGCCGCCCGATGGTGAAAGCGAGACTTGCGAGCGATTTTAATTTGAGGTGGGTAACACTCAATACGTATCTTTCGGCTATCGAAGCGCTGTACTTGGTTGATATGGTTCCTGGTTGGGCTAAGAAAGATACTGATCGCCCTGGAATCTCTCCTAAACCTTTCATGACAGATACAGGTCTGATGGCGCATCTTTTGAAAATCTACCAGCCTGAAGACATTCTCAACAACAATGAACGCTCTCAGAACGAGGGCGGGAAACTCTTTGAAACTTGGGTCTATAACCAGCTTGCAAGTGAACTCGATTTGAATCCAGAGTGGAACTTGTATTACTTTCGCTCGCGTAGTCACGAAATTGACTTCATGGTCTCCGATGAAAGAGGGCACCTCGTGGGCATCGAAGTTAAAGCTTCAGAGAGCATCTCCTCGGAGGATTTCAGACACTTGCATTGGATGCGAGAACTTCTTGGAGAAGAGAATTTCACTGGGATAGTGCTCTACGCAGGTGACCGCGTTCGTTCTGGCGGTAAGGGCTGTTTTGCGCTCCCTGCCGCAGCCCTTTGGTCGAATTTCTCCCATTGGGAATCTCTAGAGTAGCAATTTGTTATTGCAGTTTCTGCAAAAGACAAAGGGATCATCGCCATTTTGTCAGGAACGCTTAAAAAATAGGCTAAAAAATCGCAAAGGATATTTCTTGTAGCGCTTTGAAAGAAAAGAGTATTTCTTTAAGTCTTCTCTTTTCTGTAACTCTTCTATTTTTACTCCCGATTTTTACACCGTAAATCCCTATAATCTGACTCTCTCGGTGTAGGGCTACCCAAGATATTGTGTCTTTCGCACCAAATGGTTTTTTGTCTTTTTTACGAGGTTATCCAATGTTTAGCAATGAAGGAATCGCTCAGATCGACCCTGAGCTCTGGACTTATCTGCAGGCTGAAAAGATTCGCCAAGAGCAACATATCGAACTGATTGCCAGTGAAAACTACACGAGTCCTGCTGTGATGCAGGCGCAGGGCAGTTGCCTGACAAATAAGTACGCCGAGGGCTATCCCGGACACCGCTACTACGGAGGGTGCGAAAACGTCGATAACGTTGAACGTTTAGCTATCGCCCGCGCTAAGGCTCTTTTCTGTGACCCAGTGGGTGTGGAAATGGCAGCCAATGTGCAACCACACTCTGGGGCACAAGCCAATATGGCAGTCTTTATGGGGCTGCTGAAGCCAGGCGATACTGTGATGGGAATGAGCCTAGCCGATGGCGGCCACCTTTCTCACGGTATGCGTATTAACTTCTCGGGTCGCTTCTTCCGTGTTGTGAGCTACGGGCTTAAGGATGATGAGACAATCGACTACGATGAAGTCGAACGCTTGGCACAGGCTGAGAAGCCTAAGCTTATCGTTGCAGGGGCCTCCGCCTATTCTCGGAAAATTGACTTCAAGCGCTTTGCCGAGATTGCACACAGTGTTGGCGCCTACCTGATGGCAGATATCGCGCACTATGCAGCGCTTGTTGCCGCAGGTGTCTATCCCACACCCTTCGGTTACGCTGACATCGTGACAACAACGACGCATAAGAGTCTTCGCGGACCTCGCGGTGGTGTGATTTTCATGCGTCCTGACTTGGAAAAGGTCATCAACTCGGCGGTTTTCCCTGGCACGCAGGGTGGCCCCTTGATGCATATCATCGCAGCGAAGGCTGTCGCCTTCGGTGAAGCGCTTAAGCCAGAATTTAAGACCTACGCAGAGCAGATTCTCAAAAATGCTCAGGTGCTGGCAAATTCTCTTGAAGATAGAGGCTTTAGGATTGTCTCAGGTTGTACGGAAAGCCATGTGATGCTTGTGGACCTTCGCAGCAAGGGTGTTACGGGTAAAGATGCTCAGGATATGCTTGGGCGAGCCAACATCACCATTAATAAGAACGCCATCCACAACGATCCTCAAAAGCCGACGATTACCTCTGGCATTCGTCTTGGAACGCCAGCGGCTACGACACGAGGCTTCAAAGAGGAAGAAATGCGCCAGGTCGCTGGTTTCATCGGGGATATTCTTGAGGCTCCTGGCAATACGCAGATTATCGATCGTGTGAGAGGCGAAGTCCTTGAACTCACGGCGCGTTTCCCGGTTTACGCCAAGTAAAAAGAGGAGTGAGAGGTATGCGTTGCCCGTTTTGTAAGACCAAGGATACGGCCGTTATTGATTCTCGTGCGAGTGAGGATGGTTTCTCTATTCGTCGTCGCCGCCGGTGTGAGGCGTGCGGAAAGAGATTCACAACTTTCGAGCGAGTGGAACTTAATATGCCAACCGTCGTCAAGCGTACGGGCTTAAAGCGCGACTATGAGCGAGAGAAGATTCGCTCATCGATGCGTCTTGCCTTAAGAAAACGGCCCGTTGGAAACGAGCGCATTGAAGAGGCGATTGGTGCAATCGAGCAACAGATTCTCACTCTCGGTGAGCGTGAGGTGAGTTCGATGCAAATCGGAGAATTCGTTCTCGAGCAGCTCAAAAAACTTGACCTCGTTGCTTACATCCGCTTTGCAAGCGTGTACTTTAATGTAGAAAATCCCGAGGGCTTCCAAAAACTCATGCGTGAGTTGGAAGGGATTGACCGCAGAAAGCGTTAGGAATCGACTTCGCTATGCTTCGTAACGATGTCTATTGGATGCAGGAAGCTTTAAAGGAAGGAGAAAAGGCACGGTTCATCGCCGCGCCTAATCCTTCCGTGGGCTGTGTTCTCGTCAAAGACGGCGTTGAAATCGCCCGTGGGCACACACAGGCCCCAGGGTCTAACCACGCAGAAATTGAAGCAATCGAGGCCGCGTACCGTGCTGGGGTTACTCCCGTAGGAGCGACAGCCTACGTAACACTTGAACCTTGCTCGCATCAGGGAAGGACGCCTCCTTGCGCTAAAAGACTCGTAAAGGAAGGAATTTCTCGCGTTGTCTATGCGGTCGAAGACCCAAATCCTCTTGTGAAAGGAGAGGGGGGGCGCATCCTAAGAGAAGCGGGTATTGATGTCCTTTGTGGTGTCTGTGAGGAAGAAGCGAGGATTGCACACGCAGGATTTTTCTCTCGTATTAAGCGAGCTCGCCCTTGGGTAAGACTAAAAAGCGCTGTAAGTTTGGATGGTAGAACAGCGCTTACAAATGGCGTTAGTCGTTGGATTACTTCCGAGGCCGCGCGAGAGGACGGGCATAAGTATCGTGCTCGCTCTCAGGCAATACTCACAGGGATTGGTACGGTCTTAGCTGACAATCCCGAGATGAACGTAAGACTGGCGGGAAAGTGGCCAACACCCGTTAAATTTGTTCTAGACCCAGAGGCAAAAACTCCTCCTACGGCAAAGATTTTGCACGGAGCGAAGACAACGCTTTTTGTGGGCGATTCGGTGGAAAAAGAAAGGACAGAACCGCTAGAAAAAGCAGGAGCAGAAATTTTCCGCCTTAAAACGGATGCCGCAGGGCACTTCTCCTTAAAGGAAGTTTTAGAAGAAATCGCTAGACGTGATGTCAATGAGTTGCACTTAGAGGCAGGGGCAAATTTAAGTGGGGAATTCCTTAAGGCTGGCCTCGTTGATGAATTGCTTCTTTATGTTGCGCCGATTCTCTTAGGCGAAGGAATGCCGCTTGCGAAGTTACCCTTGCGGGAGAACTTAGAAGGGATTGAGCGTTGGAAATTTGCCTCCGCTAAGCACATAGGCAGCGATGTGAGACTTACGTTATTTAAGAATCAGAAGGATTAAAAGATGTTTACTGGAATCATTCAAGCCGTAGGTAAGGTGCGTGAACCTGAGAAGCTTGGAAACGGCCTTAGGCTTACGATTGTCTGCCCGAAGGAATTTTCCCTAGAAGATGTCGCAATCGGTGACTCTATTGCCGTGAATGGGGCCTGCATGACAGTTGTTCAAAAGACAGAAGACAGTTTCTCGATTGATGTGAGTGCAGAGAGCCTCTCGAAAACCTGTGGACTAAACACCTTTGGCCCCGTTAATTTGGAAAAAGCCCTTCGCTTGGGAGATAGAATCGATGGACACCTAGTTAGCGGTCACGTTGATGGTGTTGGCTTAGTGGAATCGATGGAAGAGATCGCAGAAAGCTATAAGCTTGTCATCCTTGCCCCAGTGAAGCTCTCTTCTTATCTAGCGTACAAGGGATCGATTGCCGTAAATGGTGTCTCGCTTACAATCAATTCTGTGGAAGACACATCCTTGGGGTCTCGCTTTACGGTGAATCTCATTCCACACACGGTTGCCGTGACAACGCTTAAGAATCTACATGCGCAAGACCCTGTTAATCTAGAGGTTGACACAATCGCTCGTTATGTGGAACGCATGATGCGTTTGGCGCAAGGTGCCGAAAACGACTTAATCTAATCTAGAATTCGATGTGGAAACGGTAACCGATGCCGTCTCTTGTTGGAAGCATCTTTTTAAGCAGATAGGAGGTACATACTATGCCGCAGGTCGATGAGATTAAAAGAGATTTGAATGGCAAAGATCTTCAAATCGGAATTGTTGTCTCGCGGTTTAATGAATATGCCGGAAAAGAGCTCTACGCGGCTTGCCTAGAAGAGCTTAAGCGCTTGGGTGTTTCTGAAGAAGATATCACGAAGGTGACGGTTCCTGGCGCCTTGGAGATTCCTCTTGCACTTTCTAAGCTTGCAGGAACAGGGGAATACGACGCATTGATTGCCCTTGGTGCTGTGATTAAGGGTGAGACCTATCACTTTGAACTCGTTGCCAATGAGTCAGCCGCCGGAATCTCTAGAGTGGCTCTTGACTACGGTATCCCAGTCGCTAATGGCGTTTTGACCTGCTACAACGATGAGCAGTGCAAAGAGCGCACGAAGTTAAAGGGAACGGACTGCGCACAGTGCGCTGTCGAGATGGGTAATCTCGTTGCGGAATTCCCGTCTGTGGATGATTTTGATGACTACGACGACGCGGAAGAGTCTGATGACAACTAAGACCCATTTGCCTCTTGCAGGCGCAAGACGTCGCGCTCGCGAATTTGCTCTTTTAGGTGTCTATCAGTCTGTAATCGATCCAGAGGCTGATGAAGGGACAATCGACGAGGGCCTTTTGGATGTTCTCAGTGATGAGGATGAATCTTCCTTTGCCTGTGAGTTAACGGCAGAAGACTTTGAGAACTGTGACAAGGATTTCTACCACGAGATTCTCTCCGGGGTCTTAGCCGAGCGCGATGCTCTGATGGAGCTTCTCGCTCGCCACGTCGATAGAGACCCAGCTAGACTTTCTGTAATCGAGAGATCTTGCATGATGATTGGTGCTTGGGAACTTAAGCACCGCCCTGAGAATCCATATCGCGTCATTATTAATGAGGCAGTGGAACTCTCGAAGCTCTTTGGCGCCGACAAGGGATATCGTTTAGTTAATGGTGTTCTCGACAAGGTCGCGCAGGACGTAAGACCCGAAGAGTTCGCTTCTTAGATAAAGAAGATTTTCCGCACGTAGGACTAAAATCGACGCAACCGTTTCCAGCTAATGGGATTCGGTTGCGTTAACGTTTTTGGGAAAGGAAAGAAGATGGCAGAGCTTGGTGAATTTTCCATTATTGATCGCTACTTTACACATGCGACATTTGGAGCCTGGGCCTGTAAAGGCGTGGGAGATGATTGCGCCATTATTGACGCGGGATCGACGCGCATGGCAGTTACGACGGACATGACCACGGTGGGTGTGCACTTCCCCGTTTCTACGCGTGCGGAAGATATTGGCTACAAAGCGCTTGCGGTTAATCTCTCAGACCTTGCTGCCGCAGGAGCAGTTCCTAGGGCTTTTTTCCTTTCGATTGCATTGCCAGAGAGGGATGACCTGTGGTTAAAAGACTTTACCTGTGGGCTTCTTTCTTTAGCAAAAGAGGCACAGTGCCCTCTTCTTGGCGGTGACACAACACGTACGGCTAAGGTAGGAGAAACGCAGGCTCCTGCAACGATTTCTATTACTGCAATTGGAGAATTGCCCTCAAGAATGGGACTTACGCGCGCTGGGGCTGCAGAGGGAGATGACATCTGGGTTTCAGGTACATTGGGCGGCGCCTGGGCGGCTCTCGCTCACCTTACAGGGAAGGTGACACTCTCTGCCGAGGACTTTCCCGCTGCTCTCAATAGGTTAGAACGGCCGCAAGCAAGGAATGCTCTTGGCACAGCGCTTTTAAGTTCAGCAACAGCATGCGCAGATGTTTCCGATGGTCTCGCACAGGACCTAGGGCACATTCTTGAAAGAAGTGATGTCTCTGCAGAAATCTTTTTTGATGCGATTCCTGCCGATGCTTCAACAGCGTCCCTTGCAAAGGAAAACCTCATTAAAGCGCTTCTTACGGGTGGGGATGACTATGAACTCGTCTTTACAGCCCCGAAAGAAAAACGCGGCCTTATCGAACAAGCGAGCATCAGCGCGCTCACATCTGTGAGCCGTATTGGTAGCATTCGCTCTAAGGAAGTCGGTCGCTCTAGACTCGTAGTCACAGATTCGAACGGTCAAGTATTGCGTCTTTCTTCAACTGGTTACGATCACTTTGCTTAAAGGAAAAAACACGATGGGTATAAAAGAAAAATATTCCGCAGATAATCCCGCTTATATCGTTCGCCCAGATTTGAAGTTTGTCTTCTCCTGCCCAGAACACGCTATCGCGCTTTTCTTTGGTGTGGGTTGTTTAAGGCCAGCACCAGGGACTTGGGGGACGCTTGCCGGAGTTCTCGTGTGGATTTTCTTGGGCGAGGTTTGCGGTATGCCTCCGATGTTTAATCTCGCGGCAATCGCTTTAGGAATCTTGGCTGGCGCTTGGGCTAGCGAAAAGACAAGCGAAGACCTGGGGGTTTGCGATGCAGGTTGTATTGTTATCGATGAAGTTGTAGGCGTTTGGCTTGTATTAATGATGTTTCCGCAACATCCCGTGACGTGGGCAGCAGCATTCTTAGCTTTCCGCTTCTTTGACATTATGAAGTTCCCGCCAGCAGATAAGATTGATGCGAAGTTCAAGGGTGGGAAGGGCGTCATGGCAGACGATATTGTTGCCGCACTTTGGGCAATTGTGGCCCTTACGATTTTCGATAAAGCTGCAGGACGTTTTGGTTACACATTCCTTGGATTGCTTTCGTGAAAGAAAACCTTAAAGAGCTCGCAGAAAACCTGGGGCTCTCTGCTCGGGAAAAGGCAACAAAGATTGCTACGGCTGAGAGTTGCACAGGAGGCCTCATTGCAGCAACGATTACAGAGATTGCAGGGTCAAGTGCTTGGTTTGAGAGGGGTTTTGTTACTTACACGCCCGAATCAAAAAAGGAAGTTTTAGGTGTTCGGGCAGATACTTTAGATAAGTTTGGTATCGTGAGCGAAGAGGTCGCTCGCGAGATGGCTCTGGGCGCAATCGAACACTCCAAGGCAACTCTAGCGGTTTCTGTAACAGGCGTTGCAGGCCCCTCCGGTGGAACAGAAAAGACACCCGTTGGAACAGTTTGTTTTGGATTTGCCTTTAAGACGCCGCGAGCAGTCTGCACAGAGTCTGCTACGCAGGTTTTTCCAGGTAGCCGCCAAGAGGTTAGAGAAGCGACAGTAGCGTTTGCGCTAAAAACCCTAACTGCGCTTCTCTCTTAAGCGGTTGTCTTGTGGGTTAGTGAGCGGCTTTAGCGCTCTTAACTTCAATTTCTGTCTTAGTCCAATCCTTGTCAACCTTAGCGGTTATGACATAAAGATCTCCGCGATGCACATGTGACCAGTTATGGTCATCATCAAGTTCAGCGGTGATTTTGTCTCCAGCTTCATCGACAAATTCATACTTGTCGCCCCGGATGTGCTTTGTAAAGCGCCCCTTGAGCGTCACAATTGCGTCGTCAGTAACTGTGTTTTTCACAGCACGCACAGTTGTGACGCCTTCTTGTCCGAAGCCTTGCGGAAGACCTGCGTTCGATGCAGCACCGCTAAAGCCTTCTGGAGCAGCCGCAAAAGAGGTTGTGCCTGCAAGCATGAATCCTAAACTAAGGGCTAAGGCAAGACTACGGAAGTATTTCATAGAAGCTCCTTAAATCAACAAGTGTCAGTTTCTGTTTTGAGATGATGTTAGCATAAGCAACTCCTGACAAAAGTCAGAAGCCTTATTGTTAGGGGGTGTTAACTGATGTCGGATGGACCGACTTTATCAACACCCCCTTTATTGAGGAAAAATATCGTCTAATCCGTGTTAGACAAAACTCCAGAGGGCAACGAGAACAAGTTGTCCTGTGAGAATTCTTAGGAAAAGCGCCAGAGGATAGACAGTCGAATAGGCAATGAGCGCCGCACTTGTTTCACTTTGCATCCCAGCGTAGGCTAAGGCAGGAACATTCGTAGAGGCACCTGCAAGGAGCCCCATGATTTGGTGAAAATTCATTTTGTAATGCAAACGTGCCAAAGCGCCCGTTACAAGACAGGGAACAACCGTTACAACAACACCCAAGGCAACGTAGAGCGGACCGTTTCCATTGACTAAGGCATTGACGAAATTTTCTCCTGCAGCGAGCCCAACACTTGCAAGGAAGATTGCAATGCCGATTTCTCGAAGCATGAGATTTGCCGAATACGTTGTGTATGTCACCAACTTAATGCGTGGCCCATAGTAGCCTAAGAGAATTGCAACAACAAGGGGACCACCGGCAAGACCGAGCTTCAGTGCAACGGGCATCCCAGGGATTGCAAGAGGAATGGATCCCACGAGAACGCCAATCAAGATCCCTAAGAAGATGACGATGATATTGGGGTGATCGAGTTTCTTAACTTGATTACCAAGAATCCCAGCTAGTCGTTCAATCGAGCGTTGTGGACCGACGCAATAGACCTTGTCGCCTAGGAGTAAACGCAAGGCTTTATGCGGGAAAAGTTGTATGCCGTTACGGTAAACGCGAGTGATGTTGACACCATCGAGTTGACTTAAATGCAAGTCACGTACACGGGTGCCGTTAACACGTTCGCGCGTAACACGAATAAGAGAACTCATCACGGGCGAATGTTTATCGCTTGCAAGATCGATGTTGGTTTCTTCTCGTCCGAAGAAGGCAAGGATTGCATCCTTGTCATCGGGTTCCGAGACGATACGCATGATATCTCCCACGTGTAGAGCACTATTGCCCATGGGGCTTGTAATTTTTCCGTCGTGTAAAAGTCTCGAGCAAATAAAGGAACGCCCAACAAGACGGCGTGACTCATGAATCGTAAGACCCTCTAGGCGAGAATTTTGTAACTCCAAGTGAAAGCAAATGGGTGCCGTATTGATGGCATTTTCTTCATCGATAAGATGTTGCTCTTCAGTTTTCAAATTTATCGAGAAAATGTACTTTAAGGCAATAATAGAAAGAATCGTTGCCACAACACCCAAGGGATAAGCGCAGGCGTAAGCAACAGCAATGGATTCACCCTGGTAGCCTAAGACATCAAGAGTTTCTTGTGTTGCACCAAGGCCCGGGGTATTCGTGACTGCACCAAAGTGCACACCAAGAATCTGCGGCAGAGTAATCGTTCCACTTAAAAGGAAGAACAAGGCAATCGTCACAAGGATACTCAGGACGATGCTAAAAATCGTCAGTAGATTAAGGTGCACCCCTTCGTGCTTAAAGGAATTGAAAAACGAGGGGCCAACCTGCAATCCCATGAGATAAACAAAGAGGATTAACCCGAAATCTCGCAGAAATCCAAGCACAGTAGGGTTGACGCGGAATCCGAGGTAGTTCGATAGCAGTGCGACAAAAAGTACACAGGTCACACCAAAGGAAATGCCAAAGACTTTAATGCGACCAAGGTAGGTGCCAAGTGCAATAACAAATCCGTAGACAAAAACAATATGTCCGATTGAGTCGGGATTGACTAACAGTTGGGAAAGCCAGTTCATGCTTATAACAAAATTTTCTAATAGGCCCAAAGGAAAACGGGCGTGATTATCGCAGTTTTATCAGGTGACTAGCCAATAATTCTTTGCACAATTGCAACCAATTGATACTAAAAATGCAAAAACTCCGATTTGCCCTTTCAAGCAAACCGGAGTTGAAAACAACTTTAACGGAAGTGGATTACATCATCCCGTCCATTCCACCCATGCCACCAGGCATTCCAGCCGGCATCGGCTTATCTTCCGGGAGATCTGCAACCATGCAGTCTGTCGTAAGGATCAAGCCAGCAACACTTGCCGCATTCTGCAAGGCTGTACGGGTGACCTTCGCAGGATCGAGAACGCCCATCTCAATCATGTCGCCATAGACACCTGTCTGAGCGTTGTAGCCGTAGTTGCCCTTATTGGCACTGACGTTATTGACGATAACGCTCGGTTCGTCGCCTGTGTTACCAACAATCTGGCGCATCGGTTCTTCCATAGCACGGAGAACAATCTTGATACCCGCAGACTGTTCGTCATTCTCGCCCTTGAGGTTAGCGATGGCCTGCTTTGTACGGATAAGTGCTGTGCCACCACCTGCAACTACACCTTCTTCAACAGCCGCACGTGTCGCATGCAAAGCGTCTTCCACGCGGGTCTTCTTTTCTTTCATTTCGACCTCAGTTGCAGCACCGACCTTGACGAGGGCGACACCACCGGCCAACTTCGCAACACGTTCCTGCAACTTCTCGCGGTCGTAGTCGCTTGTGGTCGCTTCAATCTGCTTACGGATGGAGGCAACGCGGTTCTCAATGGCGGCCTTGTCACCAGCGCCATCAATAACTGTCGTATTTTCCTTTGTCACTTCAACGCGTTTTGCAGAACCCAACTGGTCGATTGTTGTCTTATCGAGTGTGAGACCCAAATCCGAAGAAATCACTGTAGCGCCCGTGAGCACCGCGATATCTTCGAGCATAGCCTTACGGCGATCGCCAAAGCCAGGAGCCTTGACGGCAACAACCTTCAAGATGCCGCGCAGAGAGTTCACAACGAGTGTGGCAAGCGCTTCGCCATCGACGTCTTCAGCGACAATCAAGAGTGGGCGGTTAGCCTTGGCAACGAGTTCAAGCACAGGGAGAAGTTCACGGATGTTGCTAATCTTCTTATCGTGTAAGAGGATAAGGGGCTTATCGAGAACCGCTGTCTGGCGTTCCGGAGTGTTGATGAAATACGGAGAGAGGAAGCCACGATCGAACTGCATACCTTCAACGATTTCGAGTTCATTGTGTAGGCTCTTGCCATCTTCAATAGTGATGACGCCTTCCTTGCCGACCTTTTCCATTGCTTCCGCAATGATGTCGCCAATTTCCTTATCGGAGTTCGCACTGATTGTGCCAACCTGGGCAACTTCCTTTGTTGTGGTGACGGGCTTGCTGATCTTCTTAAGTTCAGCAACAGCGGCTTCCACGGCCTTGTCGATACCACGCTTTAAATCCATCGGATTCATGCCAGCGGCAACATACTTCATGCCTTCGCCAACGATAGCCTGAGCCAAAACGGTAGCGGTTGTTGTGCCGTCACCTGCGTTGTCGTTTGTCTTAGAGGCAACTTCGCGAACCATCTGCGCGCCCATGTTTTCGAACTTATCTTTAAGTTCAATTTCTTTGGCAACCGTCACACCGTCCTTGGTGATGAGCGGGCCACCGAAACTGCGTTCCAAAACAACGTTACGACCCTTGGGTCCCAAAGTAACCTTAACAGCGTCTGCCAAGGTGTTGATACCACGAACCATACGGACACGGGCGTCATCACCAAATAAAACTTTCTTTGCAGCCATTTAAAAATCTCCAAAAAATCGTTACGAAATTAGGCAAGAACGCCCATGATGTCTTCCTCGCGCATGACGAGGAATTCTTGACCGTCAACCTTGACAGCCTGGCCAGAGTACTTGCCAAAGAGCACGCGATCACCGACCTTGACGTCCATGGCAATCAGCTTGCCTGCTTCATCGCGGCGTCCTGGGCCAACGGCAACGACCTCACCCTGATCGGGCTTTTCGGCGGCGTTATCCGGAATGACGATGCCGCTTGCGGTGGTGCGCTCACTGTCGAGTCGCTTGATAATCACGCGGTCATGCAAGGGACGAATCTGCATTTTTTTGCTCCAGTATTTCTTAAAAAAAGTTCTTTAAAAGGGTTGGATGCGTTTCAGGGCGCATCTTCAAACGATAAGGGAAAACATAATTCCTTATCCGTGTAACCAATATGTGGGGATGCTCTTTAAAAAAATCAACCCCCAATCGTTTAAACTTCTTTCATTGGTTTCTCGTTTGGAGAGAAAAGTGCAAAAAAGAGTTTTTAATCAAGTGATTGCTACATTTGCTGCTACCGTGGGTTTGGGCCTTTCCTTCGCTTCCGTGGCAGCTTCGGTCCCAGCTGAGGTGAAATCCATCTTGAGTAAGGCGCACATTCCTTACGGAGATGTAAGCCTTTGGGTAGCAAAAGCCCGTGAGACAACGCCCGTTATTGCGCTTAATCCAGAGAAGGCTATGCAGCCGGCGAGTTGCGCCAAGTTGCTCACGACACTCGCTACCCTTGAAGTCCTCGGACCCAACTATCGCTGGAAAACACGGTGGTTAGCCGAGTCTTTTAATGAAAATACAGGGCTTGTGAAAGGGCTTACCTTCGTGGGAGGGGGAGATCCCCACTACGTTATCGAAAGACTTTGGCTTGCGGCCGTGCGCCTAAAGAGCATCGGTGTACGAACAATTGAAGGGGATATCGGTGTCGATAGGGGGCTTTTTACCGTTATTGGGGATGCAAAGCCCCTAGACGGACAAACAGATCGTGCCTATAACGTTGAAGCGGATGCGGCACTCGTGAGCCAAAGAAGTGTTTGCTTTGAAATCATGCCAGATGAAGAGAGCGGTATTGCCCGTATCGTTCCAATTCCGCGCTTGGCGGGTTTCAAAACCACTAAGACAGTTCCACTTACGCGTGGAGCCTGTACGGATTGGAAGGGCGGTTTGAAGGCGAAGTTCACCTCAAGCGAAGCAACGTTTAGGGGGACATATCCTTTAAGTTGTGGGAAAAAGACGTGGCCAGCTACCCTTTGGAAACCAAATGACTATCTTCGGGCAGCTTTCTCTGAGGTTTTCTCGGAAGCGGGAATCGCTTGGAGGGGAAGCGTCACAGACCGCGTGGCTTCCACGAGTGCTCGTGAACTTCTTCTTGAGAAGTCCAATCCACTCTCGAATCTTGTTGTGTTAACAAATAAGTTCTCCAATAACACAATGGCTCGCCACCTCTTTCTCTCGCTTTCTTTTGCGGACGCTATTGGCAAGAATCGCCCAGCAACAGTTAAGAGAAGTCAAGCGGTGCTCTCGCAGTGGTTAACGAGGATTGGCATTGATTCCGAAAGGGTTTTTATAGAAAATGGCTCTGGTCTATCTCGGGAAACCCATATCAGTGCCGCAGATTTAGGCAGAGTTCTCACTTACGCAGAGACAGGGCCTTACGCTGCAGAATTCTTCTCAAGTCTTCCGATTGCAGGCGTCGACGGCACAATGCGCAAAAGAGAAGTAACAGGGTTTTCACGCCTAAAGACAGGAAGAGTCAAAGACGTGCGTAGTATCGCTGGCCTTGTGCGTGACACAAAAGGCGCTGATTGGACTGTTGTTATTCTCATTAACACAAAGGCAACCTCAGGGGCCATTGCCGCTATCGATGAGATTCTAAGTTGGGTTGGAGCGGGAAACCTCTGAGCCGCCTGTGTTTGCAGGCGGACTGCTTTGGGCGCCTTTTCGAATTGCCTTGATTAGGCTCTCCTCTGTGAGAAGTTCTGGCAGGAGCGTCGGGACCCCATCGACATCGTAAATCACGTAGAGAGGAACACCCGTGCGACCGAATGCATTAAGGATTCGGGTAATCTCAGCATCGCGCGAAGTCCAATCTGCGATGAATCTTCGATATCCGTAACGGTTAAGTGCGGCGTCCGTAGCATCCGTGTGAAGGGCGGTTACCTTGTTAAATTGGCAAGTGACGCACCAAGAGGCCGTAAAGTCGATGATGACAGGTCGCCCTTCATGTAGGGCGCGTTCTACGGCGGAAGTGGAAAATTCCTGCCAAATAGAATTTTCCTTTTCGTAGGCTTTAGAGAAATCAGCATGGGCAAGGGTGAAGACACTTGCTAAAGTTGCGAGAAGTGCGATGGCTTTTAATGTTCGAGAATTTCCACGACCATATTGCTCTCTGCCGTAGACCCAAAGAAAGAGAGTCAAACCGCCAGCACCTAAAAAGAGCGTAATAAGTCCATAAATATTGACCTGATGCGCTAAGACCCAAACAAGCCACAGAAAGGCAATTAACATCGGAAGCGCCATAAAGCGCTTTAAGCGAAGCATCCACGCACCAGGCTTTGGAAGCCACCGTGTCCAACCTGGGAAAATCGTGAGTAAAAACCACGGAAGTCCGATACCAAACCCTAGGGCTAAAAAGACCGCCGAGGCCTGCAATGCTGGTTGCGTTACGGCATAGCCCAAAGCGGCCCCCATGAATGGGGCCGTGCAGGGGCTTGCAACAACAACAGTGAGAATCCCAACACAGAAAGATCCCGCTGGCCCCGTCGTTGGGAGTGCTCTTGCGGCTCGAGAATCCGCCAGGTGGCTTGCCGCTGTGAATTCAAAGACGCCGAGTAGATTAAGCGTAATGGAAAAGAAGAGGAGAGCCAGGACTGCAACAACCCAAGGGGTCTGTAGTTGGAAACCCCAACCGACAGCAAAGCCTAATGAGCGGACAAAAAGTAAGAGCCCAGCGAGGGCGAGTGTTGTTACAAGGATGCCACCCATGAAAGCTAGCCCATTAACGGCCATCGTACCCCGCCTGCGAGAGTGATCTGCAAGGTGAAGAACCTTGAGGCTTAACACGGGGAAAACGCAGGGCATGAGATTAAGGATTAGGCCTCCTACGAAGGCAAATAGAAGGGCTCTTCCCGAGGTAATCGATTGTGAGGGTTCAAGTTGCGGTGTAAGAAGCGTGCTAGCGCTACGGGAGGGCTTCTTTTTCTTAGTAACTTTTTCTGTCGTGGCGATTTTCCCTGGCCTAACAGCGATGCTCGTATCAATTGCCCAGCCGTTTTGTAGCGGTCCCCCGTCAGCAACGAGTATCCCTTCGATTGCAGAAAGTGTCGCAGCACTTTTTTCCTTTAAAGTGAGAAGAAGCGTCGTGTTTTGTCCGCGAACAGTGGAAACTGTATCTACCTGAGAGAGAAAGGGATTTCCATTCTTCGGTAGGAAAACAACGTTTTCGGAAATGAGCCCTGCGGACTGTGGTAGTTGTACGCAGAGACGGTTGCCGTCCTGAATGGCAGAAATGGCCGTTGTTGTAACGGTCTCAGGTGTTTCTGCTCTTGTGCGTTTAAAGAGGGAATCTGCCTCGGTTGGTTTACTTGCGACATCGATTGGAACGGAGAATTTAAGTGTCCTCTCCTGCGGTACACAGACGTTGTGACACGCAACCCAACTTACCTTGGCGCGAATGGTAATGTGTGTTCCATAAGGTGTCCCCCAAGGAACTTCAATCTGAAATGGCAAAAGGACATCACCCTCGTAGACAAAACTAGTGAGGGCCCCTGTTTTTTTCACCTTCGGCAGTGGCCAACCAAGTGGCGTCACTTTCCAATGTCGTGGCAGTGTCCACTCGACCTTTGTTGCCTCTCCAGCGTCTCCGGGATTTTCCCAGTAAGTATGCCAACCCTCTTTATGTTTAAGGAGAATGCCGACTTCGTAGGGGCTACTTGGCGTTGCCGCATTGCGACGCGCAACGATTTCTGCCGTGACGGCATTGGCGCTTTCTGTGGCTTGGTTGCCTAAGGCCGCCTCAATGGGATCGACTTTCTCAGCAAAAGCATTTGTCGCAAGAATAAGGCTTGCGAGAAGAGCGGCGCCGAGCGCTCTGCGTATTGTGGAAAGGATACTTCTCATGAGGCAGAGCGAATAGAGCGGAAGGCACGTCGTGCGGCTTCAATGGTTTCATCAATATCCGCATCACTGTGTGCTGCGGAAATAAAACCGGCCTCAAAGACAGACGGAGCGAGATAGACCCCGGCATCTAACATCGCGTGAAAGAACGCGGAGAATGCCTTTGTATCCGACCGCATCACTTCCGAGAAACCATTTGGCAATTCGGGTAAGAAGAAAAAGCCGAGCATCCCACCGATTGCTCTTGCCTTAAAGGGAATGCCTTCGTCTTTGGCGGCCGCAGTAAGACCTGTGACAAGGCGAGAGGACTTACGACTTAAGTCTTCGTAAAAACCTTCCGCCTGAATTTCTTTAAGGGTCGCCAGCCCACAGGCAACGGCCACAGGGTTTCCTGAGAGTGTACCTGCCTGGTAGACAGGGCCCAAAGGAGCGATCTTTTCCATGATTTCTCGCTTTGCACCAAAGGCAGCAACGGGAAGCCCCCCGCCAATGACTTTTCCAAACATCGTAATGTCGGGAGTGATTTTATAAAGCGACTGAGCTCCCCTTAAGGCAACACGAAATCCTGTCATTACTTCGTCAACAATAAGAAGTGCACCATGTTCTGTGCAAACTCTGCGAGCTGTGTCGATAAACTCTTGCGTAGCAGGAACCATATTCATGTTCCCTGCGACGGCTTCGACGATAACGCAAGCGATTTCGTCGCCTTCCTTTTGGAAACACTCTTCTAGCGCTTCTGGGTTGTTATATTCAAGAACGATTGTGTGCTCAGTTGTCTCACGGGGAACGCCCGCAGAAGAGGGGTTGCCGAAGGTAAGCATTCCAGAGCCAGCCTTAACGAGAAGGCTATCGGAGTGGCCGTGATAGCAACCCTCGAACTTGACGATTTTTTTCCGGCCCGTGTAGCCACGCGCAAGACGCAGTGCACTCATTCCGGCCTCTGTCCCAGAGCTCACAAGACGCAACTGTTCGATTGACGGGACAAGACGAATCACCTCTTCAGCGAGTTCAATTTCTTTTTTTGTAGCCGCACCAAAGGAGAGTCCGTCACGGACCGCTTTTTCGACAGCTTCAACAACCGCAGGGTGATTGTGGCCAAGAATCATGGGACCCCAGGAGCAGACGTAATCGATAAAGCGGCGCCCCTCTTCGTCATACATATAGGCACCTTTGGCGCTTTTAATAAAGCGCGGCGCTCCACCAACACTTGCGAAAGCGCGAACGGGCGAATTGACGCCACCAGGAATGGATTTCTTTGCTCTTTCGAAAAGTTCTTCATTGATGCCCATATTTAAGAAACTCCTTAAAAAATCTCTCGCAAATCGCCTTGCGACAGAGATTTCCGAATTCTAAGCAAAAGAAAAGCCTTTCACGGAAAAGAAATCGTGTGAAACTGTTGCGTTTTGTTTAACAATAGCGCCTTCTAGTCGTTGCGCTTTCCCGAGAGAACTTTTAAAGTTGCGGCTCGCACGTGTGTCGGTTAAGACAATCGCGGGCAGCCTTCGGGCTGCACGAGGAAAGTCCGGACTCCGCAGGGCACCGTAAGAGGTAACGCCTCTCGGCCGCAAGGCTAGGATTAGAGCAGCAGAGACGAGCCGATTTAGTTCGGGTGAAACGGGCAATCTCTACGGGGAGCAACATCAAATAGGCGGCCGTTCGATTTTGGCCCGAAAGAGGTCGCGGGTAGATGGCTTGAGGCAAAGCGTGAGCTTTGTCCTAGATGAATGATTGTCAACGCACCCCTTTATAGGAGTGCGTAACAAAATCCGGCTTAGCAACTGGCCACGTGCGCTTTCTTTAATGGCGAATACGGATTCTCGCATCAACAGCGATGGGTTCTCCGGTCGCTTCAGAAATCATAAGTGGATTGATATCAAGTTCAAGTACTTCGGGGAAGTCCGCCGCAAGTTGCGAAATTATGAGGAGCGTCTCTTCGACTTTCCCCATCTGTGCTGGCGTTGTAGAGCGTGCCCCTTTGAGTAACTTATAGGCCTTCACGGAGCGAACCATGTCGTGCGCATCCGCATCCGTAATTGGAGTGATGCGGAAAGTCACATCTTCAAGTGCTTCAACAAAGATTCCTCCGAGGCCAAACATGATCATTGGTCCGTACTGCGGATCTGCGGCTAGTCCCGTGACAAGTTCACGACGTCCTTGGACCTGTTCCTGAACGAGAATGCCTTCGAGTCCGGAGAGAAGATTTTTCTCCCGTAAGGCGCAGATCATCTCATCGTAGGCTTTTTCAAGAGCAGCGCTTGATGTGATTCCTACGCGAACACCGCCAACGTCAGTCTTGTGAGAGGTTGTCTTGGAGGTAATCTTAAGAACAACGGGGTAACCAATCTCTTTAGCAAACTGCAGGGCTTCTTCTTTTGTTTTCGAGAGTTTCGCCTTACAAATCCTAACACCTGCAGCGTCAAGTACAGCAAGGCTTTCCTGTGTTGTGAGTTCCGCGCGTCCTTCAGAGGCCGCAGCGGAAAAGAGCTTTGCGATTTCTTCTTTTTTACTCGGAAGCAAAGGAATAGTCCCTGCAGGCTTCCTAACCCAAGCGCTCTGTTCGCAGAGACGGGCCAGAGCTCCCACGGCTTCTTCTACGTACATGAAAAATGGCGTGTTGGCCTTGGCAACCACGTCACTCGTGAAGAAGGCGCTCTCAGTCATAAAGATGCCGATGAGAGGTTTCATCGGGTGAAGTTCTTTTGCCCTGCAAACGGCCTGTGCGACATCGGTATCTTTTAGTCCTAAGAAGGGAAGATAGATAACAAGCGCTGCGTCGATGTTTTCATCGGATAGAACCGCGTCGAGCGTTTTCTCGTAGTGCTCAAGCGGTGCCGAGGCAATCATATCCACGGGATTTTTTATTGATGCAACGGGAGGTAAAAACGCACGAAGAGTGGTTTGCGTTTTTTCACTTAACTTTGCAACTTCGAGCCCTGCGGCACTGATAGCATCTGCAGCCATAATTCCAGGTCCGCCGGAATTCGTGATGATGGCAATGCGGCCTCCTGCAGGTAGGGGAGAGCGACTAAAGGCTTTTGCCGTTGCAAAAAGTGTCTGAAGAGATGTTTCGCGGATAACGCCACACTGCTTTAGGAGAGCGTCAGCGGCCTTGTCAGAGCCCGCTAGAGACCCTGTGTGAGAACTCGCTGCACTCGCCCCAGCGCTAGAGCGCCCTGCCTTTAAAGCGAGAATTGGTTTTTTCTTTGAAACACGACTTGCGGCTTTTCTGAAAGCTTCAGGGTCGGGAATTGATTCCATGTAAAGAAGAATCTGTCCGACATCTTCTTCATTTTCCCAGTATTCAATTGCAGTTGTTGCATCAACATCGGCCTGGTTACCGATGGAGATAAATTGAGAGAAGCCGATGTTTAAATCTTTAAGAATGTTAAGGATGCCGCCCCCTAAAGCGCCAGACTGTGAAACGAAACCGATGTTTCCTCTCTCTGGGAGAGATTCCGCAAAGCAGCCATCCATTCGAATATCAGGGTGCGTATTAACAACGCCTAAGCAATTGGGACCCACGCAACGCATTCCGTATTCACGGCACTTTCGGAGAAGTGCTGCTTCTAGCGCTGCGCCTTCAGAGCCCGACTCCTTAAACCCTGCGGAAATGATGCAAAGGCCGCCAACACCCTTTTCGTGACACTGGTCGACGGTCCTGAGAACGTACTTTGCATTCACAACGATAATCGCAAGATCAACTTCTCCCTCAATATCCAAGACGCTTGGATAGGCCTTGAGGCCTCCAATGATGCCTGCCTTGGGATTCACAGGATAAAGAGCCCCTTTGAAACCGTATTCGAGAAGGCGTTTTTCAATATCTGAACCAATCGTATGTTCTCGCGTTGAAGCACCAATTAGGGCGATGCTCCGAGGTTTCATAATCGCGTCAAGCGAGGCGGTGTTTTGCATAAGTACACTCATGTAGCCACTTTTTTAGGGTTTCTGGGTTAATTTTTCTTGTAAGTCTGCGGCAGAAAGACTTCCTGGATGCGTTTCTCCATCGGAGAAAATAATAACAGGGGTGCCACCGATTCCAAGTTTACGGCCTAGGGCTATGTTTCTATCTAAAGCGGAAGAATCGCATTTGCCTTCCACTGTGTCGGGCTCTTTCCCGTCAAGCATGTATTCGCGGAAAGCCTTCGCATTGTCCTTGGCGCAAAAAACACGCCGAGAGAGCTCGCGAGACCTAGCCGTCGGGTGTAGAAAGTTATAGACAGTGACATTCCCAACCTGCCGAATCGATTGTTCGAGAAGTCGGCAGAAGGTGCAATTGGTGTCTGTGATAACAGCCATCTTGGCTTTACCATTGCCGTAGACAACTTTAATAGCGTCTTTTAAAGGAAGGGTTTCCCAAGGAACGCGCGAGAGATCGGCTAAACGCACAGCGGTTAAATCGGTCTTTTTTACCGTATCAAAGATGTGTCCCACAAAAAGGTAATTGGCATCTTCCGTGAAGTAGAAAATCTTTTTCCTTACGACGGCTTCATAAATCCCAGGGACTTTTGTCTTTCGGACGCTCTCGGGCTTTGCTCCGACTTTTTTCTCAAAAGCCGAGGCGACATCCTTTAGAGAAGCCGCTTGAAGTGCGACCGTCGGGAGGAGAGTCGCAATGACAAACGCGAGCACGAGAGTGAGAATTTTTTTCACAAGTAAGCCCCTCTCTTTTTTTAGTGCGGATAGAGGGCGCCAAGGATGCGACGTCCCGCAGCGTGCGTTGCCTCACAGAGGTTCCCTGTGCGCCGTAGGAAGAATCTTCTTGCTAGCCAAGCGAAAGCCATTGCCTCAACGTGCATGGGGTCGACCCCGAGTTCAGCGGTGGAGGCAACGTGGACTGCAGGCCCCACTTCTTTTGCAATCTCAGAGAAAAGAAGGTCATTCTTCGTTCCACCGCCACAGAGGTAAACCTCCTTCATCGCAGTGCAGCTCCGAGCGATTGTCTTCGCTGTAAGAGAAACCAAGGTCCTTTCAACATCTTTAGGGGCTTCTCCTGCGAGTAGGCTCTCAAGCCAAGGTAGGTTAAATTCCTCGCGCCCCGTACTCTTTGGAGCAGGTCGAGAGAAATACGGATGCGCAAGAAGCTTCTCTAGAAGCGCTTCAGAAACCGTGCCTGTCGCAGCCCACTTTCCCTTGTCGTCATAGGGGGTGCCATTGCATTTTGCGCACCAAGCATCCAAGAGTGCATTCCCAGGGCCACAGTCAAAACCCGTGATGGGAAGAAAGCGGCGTCCCGCGGCAGGAAGTCTTGTCACATTGGCAATGCCTCCGATATTGACAAGAGCTCGTTGCACAGAAGAAGAAAATATCGCTGCGTGGAATGCAGGAACGAGCGGTGCACCCTCGCCACCGGCCGCGAGATCTCTCGCACGGAAATCTGCAACGACGTCAAGCCCGGTTAACTCAGCAACAAGCGCAGGGGCATTAAGTTGTAGGCTCCAACCCTTAGCTGGGCGATGCCGAATAGTCTGTCCGTGAACACCCACGGCGTAGACGATGTCTCGAGAGATGTCGTTGGCATCAAGTAGGTCAAGAGTCGCTTTTGCGTAAAGAGTTGCGAGCGTAACTGCCATGTCACCTGCCCGCTCGATTTCGTTATCTCCCGCCGTGCAAAGAGCAAGTAAATCACGACGAACCTCTTCGGGGTAGGGAAGGAACCCGTGGCCAAGAAGTTGAGGCTTCTTCGCACTGAAGTTAACTGCAACGGCATCAACGCCATCTAGGCTAGTTCCAGACATTAGCCCTAAGAAAACAGGCTTATCCTTAAAGATATCAATCATTTTTTCGCTCCAGAGACCTGAACACGCCGCAAGAGAGTGAGTTTTTCCTGCAAAGGTGCGATCAGCGCGTCCAACTTCGCAGCCTGATAGGGCGTGAGATTGCGCGTATCGGGTAGTGCCGCCGTCATGGGGTTAATCTGTGTGCCGTTAAAAATCAGTTCGTAGTGTAGGTGGGGGCCCGTGGCAAGACCCGTTTGCCCGACCTTTCCAATTTGCTGACCGTGATGTACTTCGGTGCCAACGGTGACTTTCGGGTCAATGCTAGAGAGGTGCGCGTAGAGAGTCTGATAGTCGGGCCCATGCTGAATGCGGATGTATTTACCGTATCCTGTGCCAAGCCCAGCGTAGACAACTTTTCCATCGGCAGCGGCTCTAACCGTAGCCCCCCACGGGGCACGGAAATCCGTTCCGCGGTGAGGACGCAGGACTCCCGTGATAGGGTGGCGACGCATCGGAGCGAATTCGGAACTGACGTTTTTCACATCAAGCGGTACACGCATAAAGGTTCTTTGTGTGAGGGTGCCGTTGCTGTCGTAGTAGTGCCCCCCTTGGCCGTCATCTGGGAACCAAAAATATTCGCGTGTTTTCCCATTGAGTTCAAATTGCATTGCAAGAAGTTTCCCCAAGCGGACAAAACTTCCATCGATGTATTTGTTCTCATAGATAACGCGGAAAGCCTCTCCTTGACTGAGAGCATTGATAACGTCTCTATCGTAGTCAAAGGCCTCATGCATCTGATTGATAATCGGGGCAGGAATATTGCTCTTACGAAGGCTTGCACTCGGTAGTCCTCGGACGATACCTTCTGCCATCGCGAGTTGCACTTCATAGCGGAAAGGCTTTTCCGAGAAGGCGAATGTAGAACCGTCGCGCGTGATTTCATAGACGGTCTGTTTCTTCGAAGTTTCCTCATAAAGCCTTAGGGTGACAAGAGATCCACTTTCTAGCGTAGAGGCTGTGGCGTATTGGCCAGTTTTTGGCCGCAAAAGGGCAGTTGTCCCAGGAGTTTTACTCACGAAGCTAACGACTTCTTGCGCATCCTGAACGCCGAGTCGTACGAGAAGGGAATAAAAGGTATCTGCACTCGTTGCAAAAGTTTCATGCATCACAGAGTCGTCTTTCTTTGCGACCGCTTCCATCTGTGAGCGTAAATCAGGAAGTCGAATGTCTATACGTTTTTCTGCGCGGAAAAGATTCTCTGAGATTCCTTTCTCTGTAAGCATTGCAGTGCCAGACGGTTCAACAGAAAACATCGCCGCAACGATGGCAGGTGTTGCGCAGGCAGCGAGTCCCGCAACGATGGCGAAGCGCAAAGAAGAACGCCCTGTCGTTTTTACGCGTCGGGAAAAAAAGTCGACCGCATCTTTTCCGGTGCGGCGTAGTTGTCTACCAATCAAATCTGGAGAAGTCATCGAGCTTTAGAAACTTTCGGAGAAAACATCGTTTTTCGTTTTCTTCTTCGCGGCTCATTATAGAGGGAGGAGGCAAATTTTTTCGTAGCAAAAATGCCCTGAAGGGGAAGAATTCGTTAAGAGATTTTTCAGCACTGTCGCCTCTTTTGCTGCGAAACGCAAAACGTAAGGGTAATTTCGCATGAATTCACTTTGTTTCTCGCCATTCTTCAGATTTCTCTCTCAACCTCACGAAGGGGGTCGGTATAATGGGCGCCATTCCAATTATTCCTTTTCCGCCCGCCCCCATTAGCGGGCGTAATCGTCAAGAGATTATTAAGAGAATTGTCTATGTCTGAACAAGAAAAGACCGAGGTTAAACAGTACGAAGTTACCCCTGAAATTAAAGCCGCAATGGCAACAATTCGTCGTGGTGTGGATAGCCTTCTCATCGAGAGTGAATTAGAGCAAAAACTCGCTCGCTCCCGCATCACGGGTAAACCCCTTCGTTGTAAGCTTGGTTTGGATCCAACCGCTCCCGATATTCACGTGGGTCACACTGTGGTTCTCAACAAACTGCGCCAACTCCAAGACCTCGGACACACTGTGATTTTCCTTATCGGTGACTTCACAGCGGCCATTGGCGACCCCTCGGGACGAAACGCCATGCGACCGCCTCTTTCCGCAGAACAAATTAAGGAAAATGCAGAAACCTACCTCGCGCAGGCAGGTCTCGTCTTAGATCTCGCCAAGACTGAAGTTCGCTATAACTCCGAATGGAATAATGCCTTAGGTGCAACAGGGCTCATTAAGCTTTGCTCTCGCTACACCCTTGCTCGCCTCCTAGAGCGTGATGACTTCGCTAAACGCTACTCACAGAACATTCCAATTGCAATGCACGAGATGATTTATCCCTTGATGCAGGGCTACGACTCTGTGGCGCTAGAAAGCGATATCGAATTGGGTGGCGCAGATCAGCGCTTTAACCTTATCGTCGGCCGTGAATTGCAGCGCCAATACAACCAAGAGCCGCAGTGCATCTTGACGATGCCACTTCTCGTCGGTCTCGACGGCGTCAATAAGATGAGTAAGAGTAAGCATAACTACATCGGTATCACCGACACCGCTGACGAGATGTTTGGCAAAGTGATGAGTATCTCTGATAGCTTGATGTGGAATTGGTATGACCTCTTAAGTCTTAAGAGTAACGAGGAGATTGCCAAGCTACACAGCGAATGTGAAAATGGGCGCAACCCAAGAGATGCAAAAGTGGCTCTTGCAAAGGAAATCATCGCGCGCTTTCATGATGAGAAGGCGGCCGAAGCCGCTGAGGCGGAATTTAACGCCCGTTTCCGTGCGGGTGCTGTGCCAACGGATATCCCAGAGGTTACCGTGCAGGTGGAAAACGGAGATATTGGCGTTGCCCGTTTCTTAAAAGAGGCGGGGCTAGTGCCGAGTAACGGCGAGGCTAACCGCAATATCGAGCAGGGTGGTGTTCGCATCGATGGGGAGCGTGTAAGCGACAAGGCGCTTCGCATGAAGCCTGGTGTCTACACGGTTCAAGTCGGAAAACGCCGTTGGGCAAAGGTTACCGTTCGCTAAAAAGGGGTGAGAAGCGATGATTATCGTTTTACAACGCGTCACCGACGCTCACGTTGATGTTGAAGGAAAGACCATCGGTGCAATTGGAAAGGGCCTTATGGTGCTTGTCTGTGCCGAGAGGGAAGACACGGATGAAAAGGCCATCGCTCTTGCGCAGAAACTCTTACGGTATCGCATCTTTGAAGATGAATCCGGGAAGATGAACCGTTCCGTTACGGATGTTGCAGGGGAACTACTTCTGATTTCTCAATTTACGCTTGCGGCAGATACTAATCACGGCAATCGCCCGAGCTTTACACCGGCAGCTCCCCCGGACGAAGGATTGCGACTTTTTAATCTCTTTGTAGACGAAGTGAAAAAGAGTGGCCTCATTACCCAGACGGGGGAATTTGGCGCTTACATGAAAGTAACGCTCACAAACGACGGCCCTGTCACGTTTACTCTCAGAAACTAAAAGAATCGCAAAAAAACGAAGTGGATTACTGCTACCTAAGTCGTGGGTAGCGTAATCCGCATCTCTAAGCCATGAGGGGCGACGTTTGTAGCAGTGAGTGTTCCGTGATGCCTTTCTATGGCACGTTTCGCAATCGCAAGCCCTAGACCAAAACCACTTCCTGTCGCTTGATTTTTCCCGCGAGCAAAGGGTTCAAACATCCTTGTGAGGTCCTCAGGGGTAATCCCTGGGCCAGAGTCTTTCACACGAATCACAATCCCTCCCTCTTCCCGGTGGGCGAAGACACGAACTGCGTCGCCCGCGGAAGAGAACCTCAGGGCGTTACGGATAAGATTTTCTAGGGCACTAGAAATCGACTCGATATGCACTTTGGCGTTCAAAGAGCAATCCGCATCGAGAGTAACATGGACGTTCTTGGCGATTCCTTCAAAGTCTGCGTCTGAAACAATTGCCTCTAGGAGACTTGTGATATCCGCTTCTTCAAAGGTAATTGGGGCGTTTTCATCGAGTCTTGCGTAGGTAAGAAGGGCTTCGACGAGAGAATCCAAAAGTTCAACTTCTGCTTCGATTCGTTTAATAGCTCTGGCGCTATCTTGAGGATTCTTTTCAATGAGAGCCAAGGCAACGTCGATTCGCGCTAGCGGGCTACGGAGTTCGTGGCTCACATCGTGAAAGAGTGTTTTTTGCCTTTCTAGGAGGCCGTTGATTTTTTCAGCCATAGAGTCATAGCGCTTAGCTAGGTCCCCAATCTCGTCATAGTTGTGACCAACGATCGGCGCGATGCGGTCTCCGAGGTTTCCTTCCGCTGCGCGACGCATTGCCCAGTCGAGTTTACGAATGGGCTTTGTGAAGTTCCAGGCAAGAAAGGCTGCAACAATCGCAGCCGAGAGAAGCGCCAAGAGAGCGTGTCCCCACCAAGGTGTGCGCCAGAAGGTGTACGCCCAAAGTTGCTTTGGTTTGTCGGTTCTTACTGCGATGAATTTAAGCGTTTCGCCTGCGATGGTTTTTTGAGTTATTCGAGCCGCAGTTTGTGGGTTTTTTAGTTGCTTTAAGGCCTTCTCGGGAATTGTGCGCTGAGAGATTTCTTTGCCGTTTGCATCAAGCACGAAAACGGCAGGGCGCCTATTCCTCTCAGAATCGTTTAACCACTTAATGAGCACATCACGGCCGCCCCATTCGGCGATGCCGAGAGCAACACTAACTGCGCGGGTGCCTGGTGGCTCAAAGTCAACGGATTCAAAGGAACCTGTGGCGTACTTTTGGTAACTGGCACTTAAAAGCCAAACGCAAAAAGCCAACAGTAAAAAGACACTTAAGAGCCCAGTGAAAATCGTAAGAAAAATGCCGCTAAAAGGGCGTCTTTTTTGACTCGTGGCTTCAGACATAGGGTAAGCCCCTTTTTGCTACTCGTTAAGGATTAACTGATAACCGATGCCGCGAATGTTTTCAATCGCAAACCTTCCTTCGCAGGCCTCATTGAGCTTACGACGGATAGCACTGACGTGTACATCAATAGTTCTATCGTAACGGCCCATCGAGCGATGAAGAACGTTTGTGTAGATATCCGCTTTGCTCACTGGGCGTCCGACGTTTTGCGCCAAGGTCTGCAAGAGAGCCATCTCGGTACCTGTGAGTGTGATTTCCCTACCGTCAACGCTAGTCTTTCGGTGCGCAGAGTCAATAAGAAGGGGGCCGACGCGAAGAGCGTCTGTCTTTGTTGCATTGTGTGGATTCATCACGCGCCGCAGAATTGCCCGCATACGGGCAACGAGTTCTCTTGGGGGGCAGGGCTTCGGCACGTAGTCATCGGCTCCAAGTTCGAGACCTACGATGCGATCAACGGGGTCTCCCTTACCGGTGAGCATTAAGACAGGAATCTCGTACTTTTGTCTAATTTGAGCAAGAACCTCGGTGCCACTCATCCCTGGCATCATCACATCGAGAACAACAAGATCGAAAGACTCGGCTGCAAGTCTCTCAAGACCCGTTTTTCCATCGGGAGCGCTTACAACACTAAAACCCTCTAAGGAAAGGTAATCAGTTAAAAGCGTAACAAGTTCTTTGTCATCATCGACAATCAAAATTTTCGGATTTTCTAGACTCATGGACCTTCTCCGAAGAAAGAGGGCGAAAACCGCATTTCGCACGCCTTTTTCTTTTTTCTACCGAGAATCATGGCACGAATTAGGTACTTTTAGGTATCGCATGAACGCGTTGGTGCATATCTTTGCATTTCTTTACGTAAGTAAGTTCAGGCTTTACCTCAGAAAGGATTAGATTGTGTTCCGTATAAAGAATTCTTTTCTAAAGATGAGACGATGAAAATCCCGATTTTCTCAAAAACAGTTTTATCCGCCTCCCTTGCGGCGGTGCTTCTTGCGGGTTGCGCAGCCGCTCCTGAGATGACAGCAGAGGAAAAAAGCGCCCTTGGCACTTCTTGGAATGCTACGGTGCCAGAAGTGAAGGGCCCAAGCCTTGAGGTGGCAGAGTCTTGGTGGAAGGCGTGGAACGATCCAGTCCTATTTGAGCTCATTGAAAAGGCGCTTGCCTCCAATACGGATGTACGTACGGCGCTCGCAAACCTTCGGGCGGCGGCAGCGCTCTCTGACCAGGCGACAGCGGAACTTTTCCCAACGGCAAGTCTCTCGGGTGAAGCAAGCCGAAATCGCCGTAATGGAGAAACGACAAAAAGTTACTCTGCAGGGGGCTCCGCCTCTTGGTCCTTCTCTCTTGCAGGTGGCAATATCGCTGCACAACGGGCCGCTAATCGCGAAGCTCTCGCAAGTGCGATGACCGTGGAAGATACGAAGATTGCTGTTGCCTCCGAGGTGGCTCAGAACTACATTAATCTGAGACTTGCAGAAGTGAAACTTGCGATTGCAAAAGAAACATTGAAAAACTACGAAAAGGCAGCTGACATTGCTACTTGGCGCCTTGCTGCGGGCCTTGCAACGCAGAGCGAAGCCGATCAAGCGAACTCCACTCGGGATTCTTCTCGCGCGAAGATTCCATCTGCGGAAACTTCCATTGCCAAGTATCGCAATGCTCTAGCAAGGCTCTGCGTACTTAATGCTTCGGAAATTGCCGTGGCGACGAATGCCACAATTCCTGTGGCACCAAGTAATATCGCAGTGAGCGTGCCAGCGGAAACCATAAGACAGCGGCCTGATATGCGTTCAGCCGAATACGCTGTTTTGGCTGCTTCCGACCGGGTTTACGAAGCGCAGACAGGGTGGTTCCCGACTCTTAAGATTAGTGGCAACCTCGGTACGCAAGCAGCGACGATTAGTGCCTTAGGAGCGAGTGGCACGGGAATTGCCGCTCTTGTGGGGGCAATCTCTATGCCGCTCTTTAACTGGAAAGAGCAGATTTCCACTACGGAGCAAAAGAAGGCGGCTTTAGATAAGGCCCGCGCGACCTATACGTCAACACTCGTAAAGGCTTTGGAAGAAACAGAAAATGCCTTAGAAGGGATCAGCTCTTCGGAAAGAAGAGTTGCAGATTTAGAGAGTTCTCTAGCAGCTGCAAAGAGCGCAGCCGACTTGGCCCTTCTTGAATATCGCTCAGGGCTTTCTGACTACCAAACAGTTTTAAGCACAGAGCGCACTCTTCTTGGCGCCCGAGAAAGCGTTGCAGAAAACAGTGCTGACCGCTCTACCAATTACGTCAAACTCTATACCGCATTAGGCGGCGGCTGGAAGGCCCCGCAAACAGAGGCTCATCATGAATGATACGGATCAGAAGAAAAAACTCTTTGGGGATGCTTTAAAGGCTTCTCCTTTTAAGCGAGTGGCTGTTGCTGCGGCCGTGGTTGCTGTGGCGGGGCTTGCTTGGTACTCGATGAGTTCTGGTGCAGTGAAGCCTCGTTACGTGACGCAGGAAGTTGCTACGGGCAATCTTCGTGTGACGGTTTCTGCTGACGGAACTTTGGAACCTGTCCGTACGGTTTCCATTGGCTCAGAACTCTCAGGGATTGTCTCAAGCGTTAATGTGGATGTGAACTCAACTGTGAAGGTTGGAGATGTTCTCATCGAATTGGATAAGGCAAAACTAATCAGCGCTCGTAACCAAGCGAAGGCGGCTCTTGAGACAGCAAACGCAAAACTCTCTGAGGCGAAAGCCACCGCAGAAGAGGCTCGGGCGAAGATGCGTCGCTACCAGGAACTCAATAAGAGTTCTGGCGGAAAGCTTCCTTCTCGCACAGAGCTTGATGTGCAGCGCGCAACAGTGAAACGCGCTGAGGCCGGAATCCTCACAGCTCGCGCAAGTATTGATGATGCGAAGGCAACACTAGAAACCAGTGAAACCAACCTCTCAAAGGCCTCAATTAAGTCGCCTGTTGATGGTGTTGTTCTCACGAGATCCGTGGAGCCAGGCTACGCTGTTGCAGCAAGTTTGCAGGCAGTAGAACTCTTAACTGTTGCAACGGATCTTCATGAGTTGCAGCTAAAGGTTGACGTGGATGAGGCCGATGTCGGTCAGGTTCACGAAGGGCAGACAACAACCTTTACGGTTTCTGCTTACCCCAATCAGCCATTCCCAGCGACATTAACAAAGGTCGCTTATGGGGCTTCTACTGGAACCGATAAGGTCGTGACCTACACGACCTACCTAGCGGTAAAAAATGCGGATTTGAAACTGCGCTCAGGGATGACAGCCACTGCGACAATCGAAACGGCTCGCCGAGAAAATGTGATGGTTGTTCCTAATACGGCTTTGCGTTTTCAGCCCGAGACAAAGGATGCGAAAGAAACTTCTAGCGTAAGTCTCATGATGGCTCCTCCGAGACGACAGGCAAAAAAGAATGTCAAGGAAAAGGCAAGTGCTGTCACGGGGCAACAACGCACAGTCTATGTACTTGACGCAAAGGGTAACGCTGTGAAGAAGACTGTCACGACGGGGCTTACGGATGGAAGCATGACAGAAGTTGTCTCAGGAGAACTTTCCCTCGGAGACAAAGTCATCATCAATCAGTTAAAGAAGTCAGAAAAGTAGAACCGTAGACAAGAGACGCAAATATATGACTGATGCGACACCGTTAATTGAACTGAGATCGATTCGTAAGCGCTACGGGGAGGGCGCTGCGGCATTCGAAGCTCTAAAGGGCGTAAGTCTTTCGATTTCGCGCGGTGAGTTTGTGGCCATCATGGGGCCTTCGGGATCAGGTAAGTCGACGACAATGAACATCATCGGCGCGCTCGATAGCCCGACCGCTGGCGAATACCTCTTCGATGGCGTGCACGTGGAGACACTGACTCGAGACGAGCGGGCGATGCTTCGTCGCCTTTATATGGGTTTTGTTTTCCAAGGCTTTAACCTCTTAGCTAGAACAACCGCACTTGAAAATGTCGAACTTCCGCTTCTTTATCGCGGAACACCCGCTAAGGAGCGGCACGAAGCAGCACGTGCGGCTTTAGATCGCGTGGGGCTCTTGAAGTGGGAACATCACACGCCCGCAGAACTCTCTGGCGGTCAACAGCAACGCGTTGCAATTGCACGTGCGATTGTGACGCATCCTTTGCTACTTTTAGCCGATGAACCAACGGGAAGCTTGGATAGCCATCGCAGTGTTGAAATCATGGAACTCCTAACCGATTTGAATAAGACCGAATCGATTACGGTTGTTCTCGTGACGCATGAGCCAGAGATGGCCACTTTCGCATCGCGTTGCATCCGTTGCGTTGACGGAGAAATCGCAAGTGATACGCGTACAGGAGGCAACGATGCTAGCTAATGCCCTCATGCTTGCTTTCCGTCAGATTTGGCGCAATCCTATGCGTTCTCTCTTGACAGTGCTCGGTATCGTTATCGGTGTTGCGGCCGTTATTACGATGGTCACAGTCGGAAACGGTGCAACAACCTCGGTGCGTGAACAGATTGAGAGCCTTGGCGGTAATCAGCTGATTTTGCGCCCTGGACAGCGTATGGGGCCAGGAGGCGCCTCGGGGGCTCCCTCTTTTAAGATTGCTGATATTCGCGCTATTGAGAATCAGATTGGCGGTGTCACCTCGGTTGCTCCTCAAACAACGCGCTCCACTGTCGTTGTTGCAGAGGGAAAGAACTGGTCAACGACTGTCTACGGAACGACAAACGACTACTTTACAACCGATAATCGTAATCTTGCTGTTGGTCGCTACTTCGAAACGGCAGAAGAAAAGGCTGGCTCTGCGGTTTGTGTTATCGGAGAGACGATTCGTAAAGAACTTTTTGGTGAAGGGGCAGATGTCATCGGAAAGATGATTCGAATTAAAGGTTTTTCTTGCCGTATTGTGGGGCTCTTGGCAGAAAAGGGCACGGCCTCGATGGGCGGCGACAAGGATGACCTCGTTGTCCTTCCCTTTAACACAGTCGCAAGGCGCCTCGTTGGTAACAATCGCGTAAATACACTACTTGTGGGAGTTGATCCCAATAGTGATCGCGAGATGCTGAAGAGTTCTTTGAAAGAACTGATGCGTGAGAGGCGCTCTCTCTCAAGTACGGATTCGGACAATTTCCAGATTCTTGATACTGCGGAAATCGCAGATACTGTCTCTTCAACAACACAGGTGCTCACAACGCTCCTCGGAGCTGTGGCTGCCGTAAGTCTTCTCGTAGGTGGTATCGGCATCATGAACATCATGCTAGTTTCTGTTACGGAACGTACCCGAGAAATTGGTGTGAGACTTGCGATTGGTGCAACAGAAAGAGAAGTGCTTCTGCAGTTTTTAATTGAGTCAATTGTGCTCGGCTGTATGGGTGGCATCCTCGGCATTGTTATTGCTGCCATTGCCTCGTGGGTTTTAGCGGGCATCATGAATGTGCCATTTGCTTTCTACCCAGGAATTAACTTACTTTCCTTTGGGTTTGCAGCCCTCACAGGTATTGTTTTCGGATATTTCCCCGCAAGGCGTGCTGCACGTCTAGATCCGATTGAAGCGGTCCGCCACGAATAAAGAAATTTGTTAAGGGGAGAAAAATCCCGGGCTTTCCTTTCTTTGTGGGGAAGTCCGGGATTCCTTTAAGCAAATGAGATTCTTGCGAAAGCTTTAGAACGGAACATCATCCTCTTCTAAGCTATCTACGGCAGAGCGTGTGCTCGCTGCTGCAGGTGCTGGTGCGGCAGCAGGACGCCCTGCAGGTTGTGGACGGCTCTCACGACGGGGTGACTCGAACCCATCCGAGGAGGGAGCGGAGCCTAGACCGTTGCGTGAACCAAGCAACTGTAGTGTTTCGCAGATAATTTCCGTCTGATAGCGTTCGATGCCTTCTTTATCCGTGTACTTACGGGTGCGAAGACGTCCCTCGATGTAGGCGGGGCTACCCTTCTTCAAGTACTGCTGAGCAATTTCAGCTTGACGACCGAAGAAAACGATGCGATGCCATTCAGTTTCTTCTTGGGGCTGACCCTGGCTATCTTTGTAGCGCCGACTTGTGGCGACGACAATGTGGCAGATAGCGGTATTGCCGTCTGAGGTGTAACGAGTTTCAGGATCCCGACCGAGGTTACCAATCAGGATGACTTTGTTAACGGAAGCCATAGTAATTCTCTTGTACCAAAAATTTCGAATAAAACCGCCGAATGCAATTCAAAAAACGCCAAACTTAGCCGTTCTTTTGAATGCGCTTCGACTCACTAACGCTCACATTTTATACACCCTTTTTGCTTAACCCTGAGGTTTGAGGGTGCCGAAAAGAAAATTAGGCAGAAAATCGATTGAATTACTATTGAAATCAGGGCTTTCTTATTTAGAAAAATTTCTTGAGAAGAGAGAGGGACCTTTTTGTTACTTGAGTTTGATGCCGCCTCGTCGCCTCAAGGAAGGCCTCTTTAGCGCGCTCTGCTAAGATAGGAGAAAAAGACCTTGAGAGAGAAGCAACATCAGACTCTTAGGAACAATGGATATCTCTTTATAGTGGCATGCCAAAAATTCGAGTCATCGGGGCAAAAACCCATAATCTAAAAAATGTCACGGTAGAAATTCCTCGTGGCAAACTTGTTGTTATCACTGGCCCCTCGGGCTCAGGGAAAAGTTCTCTTGCGTTTGACACGATTTATGCAGAAGGACAGAGGCGGTACGCAGAGAGCCTCTCGGCTTACGCAAGGCTCGTCCTCGGAGCACAATCTAAGCCTGACGTTGAAGCAATTGAAGGATTAACTCCTACGGTTGCAATCTCTCAAGTAAGGTCGAAAGCGGGCTCTCGCTCTACCGTTGGAACTGTTTCTGAAATCAGTGACTATGCTCGCATTCTCTTTTCTCGTGCGGGAGTGGCATATTGTCCCGAACATGGCGTAAAACTTGAAAGGCATTCCATCTTTGATATGGTCTCTGCGGCTCTTGCGCTAGAGAAAGATACAAAGATTGCTATCTTGGCGCCTTTTGCTCAAACCTTCGATGGTGAGGTCAAGAAGATTTGTCGCGAGCTGAGTCGCCTTGGGTTTGTCCGACTTCGTCTAGAGGGAACAATCTACACCGTAGAAGAGGCGGCGCAACTTGAATTGAAGCAAGCCAAAAAGGTTGAGGTTGTCGTAGATCGCCTTCGTGTTTCTGATGCGGCACGTCCCCGGTTGGCAGAAAGTTTTGAAGCAGCGGTAAAACTCTCCGGAGGTAAAGCCCTGTTACTTAACCTTGGATCTGGAGCAGAGGTAAGTTTTAGTACGCAATATGGGTGTCCTGTCTGTGGCTACTCAATCGAAGAACCGACACCAGCGATGTTCTCTTTCAATAATCCGCTTGGTGCGTGTCCGGCGTGTGAGGGAACGGGCTATGTCGAGGATTTTGATGAGGCGCTTTTAGTAAAGGACGGAAGCCTCTCACTTCGGGCTGGCGCAGTGTTGGGTCTTTCAGGGAGAAATGTAGAGCCCTTTACGGAGCTCTTGCGCCTAGCCAATAAAGCGGGATTTTCCGTAGATACATCTTGGGGAGCATTGTCAGAGTCGGATAAAAGAGCTGTCCTCTATGGCGAGGGGAAAGCGGCTAGCGAAGTGAACTACGAGGGTGTTATCCCCGCCCTTCAGCGCCGCTGGTCGCGTGCTAGAAGTGAATCGGTAAAGGCGGGCCTCACAATCCTTCGGAGTCGCTCGGTGTGTCCTGCCTGCAAGGGGTCTCGCATAAGAAAAGACATGCTAAATGTCCGCTTAGGAGAGGGCGAAGCATCGTTAAATATTGTTGACTTCATGCGTTTTACGCTTACGAAACTGCGCCAAAGGCTCAAGGGGCTTAACCTTAATACGAAAGCGGCTGCAGTTTCAGAAACCGCTCTTGCTGAAATCGATAAGCGTTTGGGATTCTTAATTGAGTCTGGTTTAGGTTATTTATCGCTAGAAAGACCTGTTGCAACACTTTCTGGCGGTGAGTTGCAGAGGATCCGTCTTGCTAGCCAATTAGGTTCAGGGCTCTCTGGCGTTACCTACGTTCTTGATGAGCCGACTGTGGGGCTTCATCCAAGAGATACTGCGCGTTTAGTGAAAATCCTTCGTGAGCTTGTTCGGGCGGGGAATTCTGTTCTCGCTGTAGAGCACGATGCGGACTTTATTGCGGCTTCTGATTGGATTGTCGACATGGGCCCGAAGGCAGGAAGCGAAGGGGGCGTTGTAATCGCAGAAGGCACGCCTGAAGAGATTAAGGGGAACCCAGCCTCTTTAACGGGACTTTATCTAGCAGGCATTAAACGGGTTACTAGTAAAGGGGTCCGAAGGAAAATTGATTCCAAAGAAGCTCTCACGATTCAGGGAGCTACGGGAAGAAATCTTAAGGGCGTAACTTGCAGAATCCCGCTACGGTCTCTTACGGTTGTAACTGGGGTTTCAGGTTCTGGAAAGACCACTCTAGTGCTAGAGACGCTCGCAGCGGAATTGCGACGCCGTTTCTACCGCGCAAAGGAAAAGCCACAACCTTTCTCGTTTATGGAAGGCGTTGAGAACTTCGATAAGGTTCTCATCGTTGATCAAAGTGCAATGGGTCGTGCTGGGCGTGCGACCCTTGCAACCTACACGGGTGTGGCAACATCGATTCGAGAATTGTTTTCAGAGACCCCTGTTGCCCGCGAGCGCGGCTACGACGCAGGGCGTTTCTCCTTTAATAAACCAGGTGGAAGGTGCGAAGCCTGTGAGGGAGAGGGGGAAAAGGAAATCGAAATGGGTTTCTTGCCTCCCGTGCGTGTACGCTGCCCTGTTTGTCAAGGGACAAGATTTAATAGGGAAACGCTGGATGCCCGCTTTAAAGGGAAATCGATTGCAGATGTCCTAGAGATGACAGTGTCTGAGGCTCTTCTCTTTTTCACAAATATCCCTGAGATTGAAAGACCTCTTAAATTTATGGAAGAGATTGGCCTGGGTTACATCCGTCTTGGACAACGCGCTGACACGCTCTCAGGGGGCGAAGCGCAACGTGTGCGCCTTGCAGAAGAACTTTCTCGCAAAGCAACTGGAAGAACGCTTTATATCTTGGATGAACCTACCACGGGACTTCATTTTGAAGATGTAATGTACCTTTTACGGGCTTTAGATTCTTTAGTGCAAGCGGGAAACACTGTCCTTGTTATCGAACACAACCCCGAGGTGATTTCTGCCGCGGATTGGGTCATTGACCTTGGGCCTGAAGGAGGGGATGCGGGAGGAAGCCTTGTCGCTGAAGGGGCGCCTGAGGACGTTGCCGCGAATCCAAAGAGCATTACAGGACGATTCCTTCGCTTTGCGTAAAGAAAAACCCAAGCCTTGCGGCCTGGGTTTTTGAATGCTTCTAGTAAGAAAAACTCTTCTTACTTATTGATCGACCAAACACTTGTCGGTGTGTAGTGCACAGAAGCCTGACCGCTTTCCGCGAGAGCCTGACCATTGGAGTAGAAGGTGTAGGCAGTCACTGTACCGCAAACGATTAAGGCGGCAGCAACGATGAGCATACCCTTACGGAGGCCTTCGCAACGACCCTTGACAACGTCCCACTTAACAGCAAGGCGATACAAACCAATCATGCCGTGCAATTCTGTGACAACGAGGAAGATCAACGTCCAAACGAGACCCATGTGATAGGTGTGAGCGGACGAAAGGTTCGGATCGAGACTTGCCGGGTCAAAGAGCATACCCATCAAGTGCGGGAAAACGAGGGCTGTGAGGATAACAGCTGTGACAATCTGAACACGCCACAGGCTCGAATCCGTGTGATGCAACATCGTGATGTGTGCATTGACATCGCGGCACTGCTTGTAGGACGTCGGGAAACGACGAAGAGCGCAGAGGGCGTGAAGAATAACGCACAGCGTGATGAAGCCCACGAAGAGCACATGCAACCAGAGCTGTTCGTGACCAAAAATCGGTGTGCCGCCAGAAATCTGAATTAGATTCCAGAATGTGTCCTTACCAATCTGAATGGAGCTGGTGAAGGCCATGTGGCAGAAAAGGAAGAGGCCGAGAATAAGGCCAGTGATGGACTGCGTTGCGTCACACCAAGCAGGCCACTTACTCGCACGCTTTGCGTCTTTGAGCGTTACGCCAGCAATCAATTCCGGTCCGGTGGGCGTATGCGCACGCAATTCTTGTTCAGGTGTCATGATAGTTTCCTTTGATTACAGGGAAAAACAGTCTAGGAAGCACCTTGCTCCCTAGGTATGAGCGAATGATGCTCTCTTTGATGATTTGCAATTTGATTAATGTCAAATCTCAAAGCGTTTCTTTCCGAAAAACAACACAAAAAACGCTTATTTGTACCGTTAAATGGAACAAAGTAGATTAATACTAGTAAATACCCTCAAATTCGCTGAAAATAAAAAAGCCCTCCCGAATTTTGGGAAGGCTTCTTTAGGTAACGCTCTAATTTAGATTACTTCGTACCGAA
>CAVLDT010000001.1:0-120570 GCA_963661915.1 Duodenibacillus sp. | reverse complement strand
ATCTCGCTCTTGGCGGTTGCCAAGTTCTCGTCAATCTTAGTGAGCTCCTCGTTTACCTTACTCTTATCCGCACTGCTCACTGCCGTGAGTTTCTTACCGCCCTCGTTCTTGTCAGGGACCGTGACGTTCAGAGACGATGCACCGACGCTCTTTTCGGCAATTGTCTTCTCGAGTTTGCTCGGAGCTGCATCGCCCTTCGAATCGTCCTTAGCGTCCTCGGCCTTCTTTGCCTCTGGCTCCTTGCCGGCGCTCGCCGCGCCCATGGCACTCACGGAATACGCCGCACCGCTTTCAAGCGTTACACTCGCTGCCTTGATATCGCCTTGGCCTGCTAGAAGGCTCGCTTCGCCCGTGCTCAGCACGTCGTTGTTCTCGACGGCGAGCGTGTTCGTGAGCATCGCTACATTCACGGCGAGCCCCAGCCCCGAGGAACTCGAGAGAATGTCGCTACTCACATCCTCTCCCTTGGCGTTCTTTTCCTTTGCGTCAGCGTTGACAAGCGTCGACCCCGATGTCGCCTCAAAACTGTCACTACGGTTTGCGATGAGCTTCACGGCACCCGCGGCGCTCAATTTTGCTTCGTCATCAATCGAAAGTTTGTTGCTACCGATACCGATATTCACGGCCGACAAGAACAGACCATCGCCACGGTCCATGTCGGAGCCCCCAGAGAGCACCGTTGCGTTGACACCGTCCGTGGCAGACATGGTCACGGCACCCAAAGTTGCCGTGATTGTCGCGCCCTCACGCACATAAATGTTATTGACAGACGTCAGCGTGTTAGTGGAGTCCACCGAGCCCGCGGCGTTTGCTTCCTCGTCGGCAAGGTAAGCCGTGGGAAGCTTCTCGCCAGCCACAGAGTTCACGTAGCCCGAAGCGATTGCGGAGGTGTTGGAGGACGAACCAGTGATTGTGACGCTACCCGAATTCGCCGTGAGCTTCGCGCTCTTGCCGATTAAGAGCGTTGACACCGCAGAGGGGCTCACGGACACGCTCTGTCCCGTCGTACCCCAGCTCTTCGTGTCATTGGCATCCTTGTCGCTCGCTAATTCCCCGCCTACCCAGTTAATCGTTTGCGCCGAGGCCTGCAGGTAACTCGCTGGGCTCAAGGCGTCGATTGAATCAAAGATGATGTTGAGCCAGGCATCCTTTCCAACGGGCACTAACGTCTCCTTGTAGCCCTTGATGACGCTGCCGAACCAGGACGCGGCCTCTGCGAAGTCCGAGAGGCTATCCCAGCCACTGTAAGAATAACTTTCCGCCGCTGCGAGTGCGTCCTTGTAAGCGAATTCAAGCTCGGCCATCGCCAGCCCAGCCTTTATCTTGGTTGCAGTGTCTCCCTGCGACAGGAGCCCGCCCCATATCTCGTCGAGTTTTGCCTTGGCTTCCCTTAGGTTCTCCACAATCGCCGCGAGTCGCCCCGAGGAGATTGTCTTGTTGTAGCCCGACTCGTCCTTAACGGCGTTGCCATTGCCGTCCTTCACGACTTCCGAGGAGCCGTAGTCAATCGTCGTGCTGTTTGTGAGTGTGAGCGAGTCGCGCGCCGTGATTGGTGTGCCATCTAGAACAATGAGCGATGAGGAGATGAAAGCTTTCTCCTCGGTCACGTCCTCGCCCTCCGAGTCCTTCTCGCCGGTGGCGACCGAAACGGGCGACGCCGTCACGACCGACATTCCGCCCCACTGAGTCGTCTTCTTCGTCGCACCGCCTTCCTTCGTCTCCTGCTTCAGTTCGCCTACGGTACCCGCAGCAATCCAGTTGTGATCCTTTAGAGCGGCTTCCGACTTAATCGTCACATCGCCCGCCGCCTGCAAGGGAGCCGCAATGAGTAGTGAGGCCGTCTGGTCTCCTGTCACCGCCGTCACGGCGCCCCCAAGATCGAAGTCCCCCTCCTCTTGGCCACTTGCTGAAACCATAAGTCCCAGCAACGTTCCCGGATCAATCCCCGTGGGAAGTTTCACCTCCACGGAAGTCTTGCCGTCGGCTGCCGTTGTATAGGTACCCGTCGAGTAGGTCGTCGGAGTGAAGATATTGGAGAGGAAGTCCGACACGCCATCTGTCGTCGCAGCGCTTGCGGAGAAGGACTCGGTGAGGTTGCTGTTCTCGATGTCAAGCGTTGCAACGCCGCTAGTGATGCCGCCTGCAAGAATTCCTGACTCTGCATCAGCGGTAACGTTCATAATCTTGAGCTCGGCCGAGGTCACAAGATTCGTGAGATCGAGCGTGATGGCGATATCGCTATCCTTCTTTGTGACGGCCTCCGCCGACGTTGACACATTAGCAGTCTGATCATTCACGATTTTCACAGTTCCCGCTCTCAGAGCGTCTTCATCGTCTTCCGCCGTTGCTGCCACTGCCAGAGTGCTATCAATGACAATCTTCGCTCCTTCGGCAATGGTAAGATCCGCCGAAGAAGTGAAGTTGTTGACGGTCGCTGCGGCGTACATGTCGCGCGAATCACCGGTGAGAGCATCAATGAACGTTTCCTTCTTCACCGAACCTGTCGTCACGGCGTTCACATCTGCGTCAAGACTTGCGGCATTCTCGATGTCAATCGCACCGCCCGCGGAAATCTGCCCTGCAACCGTAAGAGAGCTCTTGTTGTCTGCCGCCGTCACCACGCTTGCCCAGACCTGCGTTTTCGTGATGGAGTACTTCTTCTGAAGCTCGGCCTTCTTCTCCGACAACTGCTCTGGCGTAAGCTTGTCATACGTGCTCTTGTTGTCTTTCAAATCCTTCAGGTACTGCCCCAGTCCGTAGAGGTTGTCCCAGAGGGAGAGGTCGCTTGAAGATTTCCCAATCACGAGCTCGGTTTCCGCCGTATTCTCCAGCGACACGTCGCCTGCAGCCGTAAGGGTCGCGGTACTTTCAATTGTCAAAGTGGACTGAGTAACAAGGTTTGCCCAGCCAGCGTGCTGATCGCCCTCTTCCGTAGCCAGAATCGTCTTTTCCATCTCCGCGGGAAGCGACGTGGAGAGAAGCTTCGTTGCCTTGAGCTCGTTCTTCGCCGAAGACAAGACTCCGATGTCACCCTCCTCGGACTGCACCTTTCCCGCTACCAAAGTCTTCGACTTCACCGTCGAACGACTGATGCTTGACTTGCTCGAGGCTTCGGATGTCACCCTAACGGGGCCTTTTGCCTTAACGGTCTTGCCTTCGGCCACCGTCGTTGCGGCGCTGGCGGTGACGCTCTTCGCACTCACTTCGCCTGAAATCATCGTCGCGGCACTTGCGGTGAATCCGCTATTGGCCATAGTCACGTCCGCATCAATTGTCGTTTCAGCGTTCGCCGTGAATGCTCCCGCCGCCGTCACCTTGCCGATGACCGACACCGCTGAAGACATCGTCGACGGAGCGGACGTCTCGTTCGCCACATGGCTCTGCCGGCTTCGTGCCACGAGCATGACTTCGCCCGTTTCAGTCCCCTCCACAGCGTACTCGCCACTGCATCCCGACGTGATTGCTCCCTCACCGCTACCGATGTTGACGAGCTGGCTAAAGTCCTTCACTGTCGCATCAATCGAGCCCATCGTTGTATTCGTCGTCGAATTCTTCACGCCAACCGTAACACCAGCGGCCGCAAGCGTCACGCGATTGCCCGCATTGATACTGCCCGAAACCGAGATGATGCCCTTGGGATTTAAGGGAATATCCGCGCTACCCGATTGCATCTTGTCAAGCAAGTTACCCGTCACCTGCGCCATGCTACCGTCAGTAACCGTCGTCCACTTCTTGTACTCGGATTCCGTCGGAATCGTGACCGTGAGGCTACCGGTGTTGATGACACCCGTCGCGCCCACGGCAAAGCCCACAGGCGACACGAAGTAAAGATTGCCGCCCACAGCCCCTGTCACGGCGTCCTTGATGGAATTCACTGTGCCGTTGATGTCAATCTGCGTGTTGACAAAGTTGACAAGGCCCTTCGTTGCTAACTCAGGGTGAATGAGGTTGGCGATGTTCCTTTCCTCAAGCCTGAAGTTCGAGAAATGGTTGATACCGATGCCATTCTTCACATGATTCGAAGTTACATTGAAGACCGTGCGATCCACATTGGCTTCGACTTTTGTGTTGTGCTCCCATCCTGCTGCTGGCGTGATGGAGGTCTGCGCCTGCGAAACGCCCGATATCGCGGCAAGCGCTGCCGCCACAAGTGCAACCGCCTGTCTACCCTTTCCATGCGCCGTTGCCGCCTCTGATGTCACCACACGATTTGAGCGGACAGCGTTCCAAAGCACCTTGTAAATCTTGTTCATGGGATCAACTCATCAATGAAATTTGTTCAGTTCTGCTTCGTTTTCGCTTCAAGCCCTTTTGGGTTCGGTCACCAAGACCAAACGGCGGACAGGTCCGCACGCACCTTGCTTACATGCTCGCCCTCGCCGAGACTACGCCTCAAGGGCAAAGAGAGAGTTGCACGAAGATTTGCGCCTTTGAAGAGAGGCCAAATGAAGCCGCCGCCTGCGGACGCAATTGAGCTTACCTCATAGGGGTTGTAGCCCGTGAGGCGTCCCGCATCGACAAAGGCAAAGAGCCCTGCGCGCTGCGGCGCTCCCACATCAAACCACCAGGTGGTCTCCCAGTTTACCCAGAAGCCGTTTTCAGCCGAAATGACGTCGTTGTCATAGCCACGAACGCCCCCGCTCGAGCCGAGCCCCAGGTAGTCAGATGACACCACAGCGTCACCCGCAAGCCTCGCCTGCCAGGCGCCAGTAACCGCGGTCGTTATGGAATTCGTCACGTTCATCGCAAAGGAGACGGTACCGCTTGCAAGTTGATAGTGAAAACGCGAACTCGAGGCCTTTTGGTGCGCCTTTCTGTCCGAGAGCTGCGCTGTCACAGACAGGGCGACATTCGTGAAGGACCCATACCATTCAACGCCTCCCGTCCAGGCGTCAATCACCAAATTCGAAATCCGGATGTCGTCAAAGATATCCGTCTTCGAGGTCTGCCGCGAACGCTCTGCAAAGAGCGTTGTCTTGGTCCCGTTCGTCACGAAGACAGGGTGCTCAAGCCGCGCGGAGACAAGCGTGGAGTCACCCGTCACATCGCTGTGGCGAGATTTGCCCCTGACGACCTTCACGTCGCCCGCACTGCCCGTCACGGAAAAGCGCGTTCCGAAGCGAGTGAGCGGCACGGAATAGCCCCCGGAAATCGATTTCGACCCCTCGCTTGCGACGCCCGTCAGCCAGGCGCTATCGCGCCAACCGAAGACGCTGCGGTTCACGAGACCCAAGCCCGCGCGGGGTCGCCCTGTTGACTTCGCGCCGTTCGTGTCCGCAAAGACGGAGACGCCCCAACGGTCCGGTTCCGAGACCGTGACTTCGTAGGCGCTCGTGCCCACCGCCTCGCCCGGACGGATGTCAATGGCCATCTGTGCGTCGTTTGTCATGTTGAAGCGGATGAGGTCTGCCAGCATCTCGCGGTAGTTCGCGACCTCGCCCTGCTTCATGGGAAGCGCTCCGCTGTAGTAGGACTCGGTCGTCGAGTTCGCGCCCTTCACAGTCACGCGCTCGGTCTTGCCTTCGATGAGAGTCACGGTAAGTTCGCCACCGATAATCTTCTGCGGCCTGATGACCGCCAGGCACACGGCGTAGCCCTTTTTGCGGTAAAGACCGTTCACCGTTCGCAGAAGCTCTGTGAGTTCGGCAGACGTGACGTCCTTGCCGACCCAGGGTGAAGTCGTAGTCTCCCACTCGGCCTCCGTGAGCACCGAAGTCTCCGTATGCGAGAGTTTCTTCAGCTTGAAAAGGAAGTCGCCCGCAGGAGCCGTCGCCTGCGCGGCAGCCGGTTGCGAGGGCTGCTGACGCTGCCGCTCCTGCATCGTTCGGAGCGTTTCACTTCGGCGCAGTCGCTCTGCATCCGTTCGAATCTGGTTGAGTTCACGCGCCGAAAGCGCTTCCGTGGATGCGGCCGAGACGGACGTCAGCATCGATGCCCCCGCAGCGCAGATTGTCAACATGACAACCAAATTCTTCTTACTCATGATGTTTCTAAAATTCCCTGTTGTCCAAAATTGATTGTGCACTCGCTTTCACGATTTTTATCGCTACTGTTGGGAAATCCTACTTCTGACTCTCCTTCTTCCCTCGCCACACCTTATAAGTCCGACAAAACCTGCATAGCAGCCTGTGCTTTTCCATCTGCCGCATTCTCAAGAGCATCGGCTTGCGCTCACTGTACTAGCGAGGCCATTACGGCTTCACGCCCATGCTTTGCGGCTCTTGAACTCCTTTATCTACGTTTAAATCTCACCTCACGGCTTCGACCCAAAGACTAAGTACTGACCGCTTGCTAGGCTTTCCCAGGGAAGGGCTTACTCCTGCCTGCGTGGTTAACACCGAACTAGCGCTCCAAAAGCTAACACCTAGTCACATACTGGGCTCAAGACGATCTGAAATTTGTAGAACCCTTAAATTTTACTTCTTCTCAATCAAAGCTTCTTGCTGGACGTACCTTTACGCTAGGCATGACAGAGGTCCAATCTCTTGGCATCCGCGATAAAGACGCAACAGCGCGTATCGCAATCTTCTCGATTTCTTCCTCAAATTGCGTAAGTTCAGTTTTCTTTTCCTCTACGCCATCTTCTCCCAAGGTATCCGTTGCCTTAGCCGAGATAGGAAGAGATCCAAGGAGCGAAACACCAAATTGTTTACTTAAAGCATCAGCGCCGCCTTTCCCAAAAAGGTACTCAATTCTCTGACATTCTGGGCAACGGTAATAAGCCATGTTTTCTACGACACCAAGGACAGGGATGCCGACCTTCTCAAACAACCGTAGGCCACGAGCGGCATCCGCACAAGCAAGCGTCTGCGGCGTTGTTACAACCAGGGCGGCAGTAAGAGGCACTGACTGCGCAAGTGTCAACTGGATATCACCTGTCCCAGGAGGAAAATCAATAACAAGGTAATCCAGTTCGCCCCACTCGGTTTTTTCCGCCAAGTCTCGGATTGCCCGTGAAGCCACGGGCCCACGCCATGCGAGCGGTTCGTTTTCGCTCACGAAAAAACCAATGGAATTTACCGGCATTCCATGGAAATCCACTGGCTTCATCGCCTTTTCATCCACAGCCGTAGGCTTACCGCTGACCCCCAAAAGCAATGGGACAGAGGGCCCGTAGATATCCGCATCAAGAATACCTACCCGTGCGCCAATTCTTTTCAGAGCGAGAGCAATGTTAACTGCAACGGTGGACTTTCCAACACCTCCCTTAGCCGACGTGACTGCAAGGATGTTTTTTACGCCCCTAAGAGGTTTTAATCCCGCTTTCACACGATGCGAGAGAATCTGTGTTGTCACATCAAAAGAGAGGTCTCCCACATTACTCTCGTGGAATTTCTCCGCAATTTGTCGCTCGATTTCCCCTAACAATTTCTCTGCAGGAAAACCAAATCGAAGTTGAATAGAAGATTCCTTCTCGCTTTTCTTCTCGAGGCCAACAACCACTCGCAACTCACCAAGCGTCTTTCCTGTCACAGGTTCAATAATCGATTCAAACATTTTCATTTCTATCTAATTATTTTTTTTAGTTTTGGAGTTTCCACATAGCTTCCGGACTCCAACTTGCCGCTTTTGCAATCTCATTTTTCCCAAACAAAAGTTCTGGGAAGAAGTCCCCTTTCGCAAAAGAAAAAAGAAATTCCTGTTAACCTTGAATCCATGAGAGTATCTCCCCTATTTCTTCTGGGAAATAAAGCCTCCACTTTTTGGAAAAAGAAATTCGAGGATCCTTAGCGCTTCCAAATAAGTAGGGGCCAGAGTGCAGACGCCCGTGCAACGTCTCCAAAAAAACTCCCGGAATGTGCCAGTCGTCTTTCTTCACCTCTAGTAACCAACCCAAACGGGCGCAAAGTGTATCTGATGCATTTTTTGCTAGTTCCTCTAGGGCTTCGAAATCCAAATAAATAAAAGCGGAAACCGAGCGCAAAACCTCCTCTAAGCCTCCTGCATAAGAAGGTCGCTCTAGACAATCCAACAACGTTTGTTCTTTTGTTGTTACACGAAAAGAAAAATCCTCACGATGCATTAGTTGAGTTTGCGAAATATTTCTCTTTGGGAAGGGCTTGTAGTGCACAGAGCCGAAGGAAAATCCCTTTAAAACTTGCGCCGACTGAAAAGCGCATTCAAAAAAGACATTATGGGACACGCCATAGAGTTCCAAGGCACTATGAAGAAAGAAAACGCACTCCGAATCGGCTACCCACGCGACTCTGAAAGGATTGGGTTCTTTTCCCTCAAAGTAACCTTTTTGAGAAACATAAAGCCCTCTTCGGACAGATTTGACAGTGCCCTTTTTAACTGCGAGTCTTAATTGTTCCCGAGCTGCCTTGGAGGACTCAACAGTCGAAAAAAGACCCGCCGTTGTGAAAATATGATGTTTCTCAATAAATTCGGCGAATTTCATATTGCAAATTATATATCAAAACTACAATATTTTATTGCATTTTCTAGCATTGTTTTGAAATTCGCATAATGTGAAATTTCTTTTTTGTCTTTCTATTTGAAAGTTCAATCTTTTTTCCAGCGTTAAAATTTGAGTTTACGCTGGAAATTTTTCTCCGGCTTGGATTTTCTATAGGCGCACTTATGACAGAAAAACAACGTACGATTTTCGTGACAACCGCTTTGCCCTACGCAAACGGCCCCTTCCACATCGGTCACATCATGGAATACATTCAGGCCGACATTTGGGTTCGCCACGAACGCATGTGTGGTAACAAGGTGTACTTTGTTGCTGCCGATGATGCTCATGGGGCGCCAATTATGATTGCTGCGCAGAAAAAAGGCATAACGCCTCAGGCATTTGTTGCAGAAATCGCCGCAGGTCGTAAACAGTACCTCGATGGCTTTCACATCGGCTTCGACCACTGGCACTGCACTGATAGCCCCGAGAACACAGAGCTTTCTCAAGATATCTACCGCAAACTAAAAGCCGCAGGCCTTATCTACACGAAAGACATCGAACAGTTCTACGACACAGAAAAAGGGATGTTCCTTGCCGATCGTTTCATCAAGGGAACGTGCCCGAAGTGTGGAGCTCCTGACCAGTACGGCGACTCCTGCGAAGTTTGTGGCTCTGTGTATTCCCCAACAGATCTCGTCAATCCGAAGAGTTCCCTTTCGGGAACGACCCCAGTGATGAAATCCTCCACGCACTACTTCTTTAAACTTTCTGACCCGAAAGCGATTGCATTCCTCAGGGATTGGACAAAAGGCAAGGGCGCTGACGGAAAAGCCCGCGTTCAGGCTGAGGTGCTTGCCAAGGATGAAGAGTGGTTAGGGGAAACAGGAAACCTTGCCGACTGGGACATCTCTCGCGACGCCCCCTACTTTGGTATCGAAATCCCTGACGCTCCAGGAAAGTATTTCTACGTCTGGCTTGATGCTCCTGTTGGCTATCTCGCAAGCTTTAAAGCGTACTGCGAGAAAAACGGCATGGACTTCGTGAAGACGCTTTCCGCACCCGACACAGAACAAGTCCACTTTATCGGTAAAGACATCATTTACTTTCACACACTCTTTTGGCCTGCGATGCTTTACTTCGCCGGTAAACCCTACAGAGTTCCCGATCACGTCAACGTGCACGGCTTCGTAACCGTCAATGGGCAAAAGATGAGTAAGTCCCGCGGCACGGGTATTAGTCCCTTGCAGTATCTTGAGCTTGGGATGAATGCCGAATGGCTTCGCTACTACCTCGCTGCGAAGATGTCCTCTCGCGTAGAAGATATCGACTTTACAAAGGATGACTTCCAGGCTCGCGTTAATTCCGATTTAATCGGCAAATACGTCAACATTGCTAGCCGCTCCGCCGGATTTATCTTTAAGCACTTTGCGGGGAAAGTTTCTGATGCTGCAACCTCTGATCCTGTGATTTCCTCGATTGCAAAGGCCGCAGGCGACATCAAAGAACTTTACGAAGACCGTGAATTCGGGAAGGCGCTTCGCCGCATCATGGAACTTGCGGACGCCGTTAACGAATACGTTGACCATGAGAAGCCTTGGGAACTTGCAAAGGCAGAAGGAAAAGAAACCGATTTGCAACGCGTTGCAACGGTTGCTTTAGAAGCTTTCCGACTTCTCACACTTTACTTAAAACCAGTGCTTCCAGCGACAGCGGAAAAAGTTGAAAAATTCCTTAACTGTGGTTCCCTCACTTGGGATAGCGTTGCAAGGCCTCTAACAAGTGCAAAACCGATTGCGAAGTTTGAACACTTAATGGGCCGTGTTGATAGAGAAAAGCAGTTGGACGTTTTAGTCCCCGAGAAGCCCGCAGTTGAAGAGAAACCCGTTCCGCTTGGAGGCCCCGTAGCTCCCGTTTGCACGATTGATGATTTCGGGAAACTCGATCTCCGTGTGGCAAAAGTTCTTAAGGCAGAAACCGTCGAAGGTTCCACAAAACTTCTTCGCTTCGAACTGGATATTGGAGAAGAGAAACCGCGGCAAGTTTTCTCTGGAATTCAAGCTGCCTATAAGCCAGAAGACCTCGTTGGACGGCTCGTAATCATGATTGCGAACCTTGCGCCTCGCAAGATGCGTTTTGGCATTTCTGAAGGGATGCTTCTATGCGCAAGTGCCAACGGCGGGAAAGCTTCTGAACTTTACCTGATTGAACCTTTCGCAGGCGCCAAACCTGGCATGAAACTGAGTTAGAATCGGCGCACGAACGGAAAGTAATTTTTTAGAGAAAATGGCGCCGTTTTTGGCGCTATTTTCTTCTAAAGAAAGGGCTTAAAGTTACTTACACATTGAGGTGTGCCATGCCGGCCGCATCCCTTTGGATTCTTCTCTCAGGTTTTCTCTTTACGCTGATGTCTATGTCAGCGAAAATCTGTGCAGACTATTTCACTGTTTCCGAAATCGTCTTTTGGCGCTCGCTCTTCGGGGTTATCTGCATCGCCCTTCTCATGATTCATCGCGGCGTGGGCTTTCCAACGAAATATCCAATGGCGCACCTAAAACGTTGCATAGGAGGTGTCGGTTGTTTCCTTTTGGAAGTTATAGCTCTACGTTACCTTCCGCTTTCCTTCGAGCAACCTATTGCTTATCTTAGCCCCATCATTTTCTGTTTTTTCTTTGTTGTTTCCTCAAGGAGAGCAGGAAACGCCATCGACTGGCCCGTCATCGGAGCCGTTGTTTTAGGTTTTGTTGGTGTTTTGTTTATTGCTAGGCCGTCTGCAGCAGGCTTTAATGCAACTGGCGTTGCCTTCGCCCTCCTTTCAGCCTTCGCAGGAGCGACCGCCAACTGGTTCCTTCGAGGCCTAGGGCAGCAAGGCGAACCTTCTGAAAGAGCTGTCTTTTACTTCATGCTCACAGGGCTTATTGCTGGGATTGTTGGAATGATTTTTTCTCCCAGCACCTTGCATCTTCCGCGGGGCAACTGGATTTGGCCCCTTCTTGGAGTCATGACAACAGGCCTTCTTGGTCAAGTTCTAGTGACCTATGCGTGGTCTAGAGGACACTCTTTGCTTAACGCAGTCTTCCAGTTCGCTGGAATCTTCTATGGGATTGTTGTCGGCATTGTCGCCTTTGGAGAAAAGCCAGATATGACCACTATTTTCGGCGTAGTGATTATCTTTGCTGCCGGGCTTTTCTCTTCTCTCTATTTAAGGAAGAGGCGCTAAAGAAAAGGCATAAGGAAAAACGCCCATGCGCCTTTTATATAAGAAAATTTCTGGTGAAAACTTTAAACAGAGAAAGAACTTCCGCAGGAGCAAGAAGTCACAGCATTCGGATTGCGAATGACAAACTGTGCGCCTTCAAGTTCATCCTTGAAATCGATTTCTGCGCCAACCAAATACTGCATTGACAATGGGTCGACGAGGAATGTCACGCCACCACGCTCGATGACTGCGTCATCGTCCTCTTTGGCTTCTTCAAACTGAAAGCCATACTGAAAACCCTGGCAACCCCCACCCTGCACAAAGACGCGCAAGGGCATATTAGGATTTTCCTCCTCGCTAAGAAGCTCTTTAACCTTTGAAACACAGGCATCTGTAAAGCGAATTGGATCGGAAGATTCTTCCGTGGTTGTTGTAGTGACTTCTGTCATAACTTTCTTATCTTTTACTTCAAAAAAGAGAGCCGTTATTATAAACGCGACTCAAAATTCCCATGGATTTACATCCTTGGGGAAAAGCACCCATGCGGAAAATGGGCTCTTCTGGCTCCCTGCATACTTTGCCGCAACTGCGCCACTTCCCCAGAAGTAATCAAACCGCAAAGCACCGCGAATCGCAGTCCCCGTGTCCTGAGAAACAACAGGACGAGCAAAGTGCATCGACGGGTTATCTTGATCTACTTGGATAACAAATGGGGTTCCTAATTGCCAAAAGCGTCTATCAACAGCCACAGAGGCACGAGCCGTAAGCGGCACGCCAAGGCTACCTATGGGGCCCGTTTCTGAGTCCACTACATTTCTTTCCTTAAAGAAGATGTAGCGTTTGTTATACGAGAGCATCTCTTTTGTGCGTTCTGGATTTTTCTTCGCCCATTCGAGAATGCGTTGCATGCTTGCCTCAGAGAGCTTGATTTCCCCTCTTTCGACTAGCCACTTGGCAATGGCTCTGTAGGGCTGTCCGTTACTATCAGCGAAACCAAGACGAATCTCGGAGCCATCCTGTAGGTGGATGCGGCCAGAACCCTGCACTTCAAGGAAGAAGGCTTCTACGGGGTTTTCTACCCAACAAATCGCATAACGCTCAAGATCCTTTCTTCCCATGATGACTTCACGCGTGTCATAGGGAACGATGCGCTTCCCCTGAAGTTTCCCTTTAAGGGGCATCCCTTTTAGTGCTGGATAGGTGGCAGATAGACTCACTGTTAGGAGGTCATCAGGCGGAGAATAAAGAGGCACAGAGAAGCGTTCTGTTTTGTGCCGAGAGCCTTCAAGCACAGGCTCGTAGTAGCCAGTCATGAGTCCTCTTACGCTTTCTTTCCCGGCGGGGGGAACGATCTTTACCTGCCATGGGTCAAAGTTTTCTTCAAAGAAGGCTCGAGCACTTGCCTGTTGCGTTTCGGTCTTTAGGCAAACTTCCTTCCAAGGAGCTGCCCCCCCAATCTTCGTACAAGAAATCTTAAAAGCTCGATAAGCCGCATCCCAATCTGAATCCGAGCTAGGGGGAAGTAAAGAAAATGCTTCTCTACTAAAGAAGACACCGTTTTTACTGCCCACAAAAGAGTCTTCCCTAACATCACCTTCTTCCACTGTTCCTTCTTCGATGGGAGGCGTTGTTGAACAGGCGCCAATGAAAAGCGTAAAGAAAAGAAGTGGAAGAGTCCTCCCTATCTTAGAAATGGAATTCTTTTTCATGCTAAGAAACGCTCCTCAACTTCATTTAGAAAACGCCTGCCAAGTGCAGTAGCCGCAATACGGCCATTATCTTCAAGGAGACCCTCGCAGCGCAATTCATTTAACTCTCTGGCAATCACATCCAAGGGAAGTCCCGTGGCTTCTTCCCAATGTTCTTCTTTGACACCCTCTTTTAAGCGTAAGACATTAAGCATAAATTCAAAAGGAATCTCCTCGGCTGCAACATCTCGAGCGGCTAGAGAAAAAATCCCTTCCTTCACTTCTTTCATATAACGAGCGGGGTCGGCAGACCGTTCCTCGCGATGAATCTTCCCAGCGGCAGTAAGTTTTGCGTGCGCTCCTGCACCAACTCCATAGTAATCCCCATAGGTCCAATACGTAAGATTGTGCCTACAACGGTGACCAGGTTTTGCGTACGCAGAAACCTCATAATGTTCAAACCCAGAGGCCCGTGTCAATTCCTCTACAAGATCTCCCATATCAGAGGCAAGGTCATCGTCAGGAAGTCCTTTTGGGGGCTTTTTAAAGAAAACGCTTCCCTCCTCAATTGTGAGTTCATAAAAAGAAAGGTGCGTTACTGCTGGGAAGGAAAGCGCCTTTACAATGTCTTCTCTTAACACTTCAAGTGTTTCGCCTGGGAGTGCGTACATGAGGTCTAGATTCACTTCTTTAAAGATCTCGCAAGCAATGGATGCTACGTGCTCTGCCTCTTCACTATTGTGAATACGACCGATTCGAGTGAGTTCTGCATCATGAAAACTTTGTACGCCAATAGAAAGCCGATTGACACCAGCCTCTCTAAAAGCCTCTAATTTTTCGCGTGTGACAGTCCCTGGATTTGCCTCTAGCGTCACTTCCACATCTGCGGTTAAAGGGACGCGTTCGCGGATTCCTGCCATTAGGCGAGTAAATCCCGCCTCACTCATAAGGCTAGGAGTACCGCCCCCGAAAAAAACACTTCTAACTGAGCGTGTCTCTCCGCGAGAGACATGCGCGAGGTCGGCAAGAAGCGCATCAATGTAACTTTCTTCGAGCGCCGCATAGTTCCCAGGCCGCGATGGGAAATCACAGTACGGGCACTTTCTTACGCACCAAGGCCAATGCACATAAAGCGCAAGCGGAAGTTCTACCACCCCCAACGCTCCGCAATAAGAGCAAGCATTGCTCTAAGGGCTTTGCCTCGGTGACTTACTGCATTCTTCTCTTCGGCTGTAAGCTCTGCGGCAGTCTTTCCAAAGTCCGGCAAGTAAAAATACGGGTCATACCCAAAGCCCCCCGTGCCTCGTGCCTCAGAAATCACTTCTCCATTCCAAAGTCCTTCTACAACCAGGGGCTCTGGATCGTCGGCATAACGCAAGGCAACAAGTACACAGCTGTAGTGAGCGCGTTTATCCTCTTTATCCTTTAGAGCGGCAACGAGTTTGGCATTATTTGCGGCATCGTCGCAGTCCGCCCCCGCGTAGCGCGCGGAGAAGACGCCTGGTTCACCATTAAGTGCCTCGGCTGTAATCCCAGAATCATCTGCAAGGGCAGGAAGGCCACTTACGCGCGCTGCATTTCTAGCCTTCGCTAGGGCATTTTCTAAGAAGGTGTGGTAGGGCTCATCACAAGCACTAACGCCGAGACTCCCTTGGCCAACAACGCGAATATCTCTCTCGGAAAACATCGCATTAAATTCCCGAAGTTTCCCCGCATTGTTCGATGCAAGAACAAGTTTCTTCTGCATGTTTTTACTCCTAGTCTGTTAGCCTTGAAGAGAGGCCTTCTGGATTGCCTGGATTTCTTCACAGCCCTTCTTTGCAAGAGCGAGCATGGCGTTAAGTTCTTCAGCGCTAAAGGGGTCGCCCTCTGCTGTTCCCTGAATTTCGATAAAACGCCCTGAGCCCGTCATCACAACATTCATATCCGTGCCACTCGTACTATCTTCCACATAGTCCAAATCAATAACGGGAGTTCCGTTACTAATTCCAACGCTAATTGCAGAAACAGAATCTAAAAGAGGATTTTCCGAGATTTTTCCGTTTTTTAGCATCCAATTGACGGCATCGACGAGCGCGACATAGGCCCCTGTAATCGAGGCACAACGCGTTCCGCCGTCGGCCTGTATGACGTCACAGTCCAACTTAATCGTAAAACCAGGAATCTTTGTGCGATCTACAACAGCTCGTAGGCTTCTTCCAATGAGCCTCTGAATTTCCTGCGTGCGTCCCGTCTGTTTCCCCTTTGCGGCTTCTCTTTCACAACGCGTAGCTGTGGCACGGGGCAACAAGCCATACTCAGCTGTTACCCAGCCGCAGTTTGTCCCTTCGAGAAACTTCGGCGCTCCCTCAAGTACGCTTGCTGTACAAATTACCTTTGTCCTTCCCACGCTGATAAGAACGCTACCTTCAGCCTGACAGGTAAAGGAACGTGTTATTTCTATGGGACGCAGTTCATCTTCTCTGCGATTACCCTCACGAATTGTCATTTTCTTATATTCCAAAATTTCCAAAAAAACTAAGCAACACACACTATTACTGCGCAAGAGCCAAAAGCTCCATGATTTCCTCTCGTCCGAGGCGACTTGACATCTCAGTGCCTTCAAGCAACGCATCCGCAAGAGACTTCTTTGTGCTGTGTAACTTCAAAATCTTTTCTTCCACCGTCCCCGCAGCAATCAGTCGATAGATTGTAACGGGACGATCCTGACCAATACGATAGGCGCGATCACTTGCTTGATCTTCGATTGCTGGATTCCACCAAGGATCCAAATGGAACACATAATCGGCCGCAGTGAGGTTAAGCCCCGTGCCACCCGCTTTCAAACTAATTAAGAAAAGTGGCATTGTTCCCGCTTCAAAGTCGCTAACAAGTTTCTGCCTTTGCGCTGGGCTCGCGGCTCCATCAAGGTAAAGGTAAGCAATTCCCTTTTCTTCCAAAGCACGGCGAATAAGTGCAAGATGGCTTGTAAATTGACTAAAGACTAGGGCACGATGGCGGTTCTCGATGAGTTCTCCTACCATCCGCAAGAAGGCTTCCGTCTTAGAGGAAGGAATCTTTAGTTTCGGATTAACAAGCTCAGGGGAGCAGGCTGCCTGCCGCAACTTTAGGAGGGCCGCTAGTGCCTGCACAGGGTTAATCTCTCCGTTTGCAAGACTAATCTGTGTTTCCGCACGTAACTGTTCGTAGAGCGCCTTTTCCGCATCCGAAAGTTCTACCTTCACGGTCATCTCAGTCTTCTCAGGAAGTTCATTTAGAACATCTGCTTTCGTGCGACGCAAAATAAAGGGGGAAACTATGCGTTTTAGAAGTCTCTGCTGCTCACGATCCTTGTCGCGTTCAATTGGAAGGACAAATCGCTCGGAAAAACGGTTAAAACTCCCCAGTAGTCCAGGGACTGCCACCTCGAAAAGAGACCAAATTTCCGCTAAGTGGTTCTGTAACGGCGTGCCAGTTAAAAGGATACGGAAATCTGCCTTCACTTGAACCGCCGCCTTAAAGGCTTTTGTCTCGCGATTCTTGATGTTATGTGCCTCATCGTAGACAGCCGTGGCCCAGCTCTTCTCTGTGAGTGCCTTTTCTTCGCTCGAAAGAAGCCCATAGGTCGTAAGAACAACAGAGCCCTTTCCTGCGTTCTTGAGAGCCTCCTCCCGATTGCTTTCTGTGTTAAAGATAATCCGCTTTAAGGAAGGCGCAAAGCGCAGGAGTTCTACTTCCCAGTTAAAGAGCACAGAGGCTGGAACGACAACAAGTTGTGGGCCTTCCTGCGCGCGACTCAGAAGGGCAGCAATTGTCTGTACAGTCTTTCCTAAACCCATGTCGTCAGCGAGGAGAGCGCCCGCGCCCCAACTCGCAAGCCGCATCATCCATTCAAAGCCATCGACCTGGTAGTCACGTAACTCCGCTCCGAGAGTGTCTGGCACTTTGGCATTAATCGTATCCGCTTTGGCAATGCGTTCCTGCAGAGAGCGGAACTCTTTATCTGCATTGAGAACCGCACCCTTCTTTTCAAGCTCACAAACCACCCCCGCGTTAAAGATGGAAAGGCGTGATTCTTTACCCGTCCCAAGGAGTTTATCGAGAGCAGCGAGTTGCTTTTTGAGGCCTTCCGTGAGAGCTACGTATTCATTATCGCCTAAGGAAATAAATCTCCCATCAGACTCACGAACCATCCGCAGGAGTTCTGCCATCTTAAGTTGCGTCTTCCCGTCAAGAGCCACATTCCCTTTGACTTCAAACCAGGTACCAATCTTATTGACGGAAAACTTCATGTTCTCGAAAGAAATTGGCGCAAAAGAAACACGAAGTTTCTCACCCTCTGGCCACTGAATGACGACGTTTTCTAGCGGACGCACTGCATTTAAAAATTCTAGGCAATGTGCCGTGTCTAAACTCCACTGCGTGTCTGCAACTGCGCAATCTGCGAAGGCTTCTGTCGCTGACTGAAAGGCCGTGTAGTTTTTCTTCTCTGCCTTAAGGTCGCGGAGAACCTGAACTTTCCGCCCTTTGAGATTGACGGCAAAGAATTCTGTTCCCTCTCCAGGGGTGCAACTCACAAGGGAATTCTCTAGAGGAAGAACTGTTGCTTGAGCCGAGAACCACCCTTCCGAGTCTTCTGGGGCAAGACGAACAGTAATCTCGCTTGAACCTTTAATCTTCTCAAGTTTCTCAGAATTGTTAAGCAGTTCGCTTACAACGGGCATGCGCGCAGAGACTCTCTCGAGCAGTGTCGTGAGTTTCTCCTCTGCCTTTTCTGGTAACACTCCGATCCTTAAAAAGGATTGAATGAGTTTTGTCTGCTCCTCGGTGATTTCGATTACTTCAACCTTCAAGGGGCCCACCTTTCTTAGCAGGCATTCAGGAACAAATCCTTTGTCTTGGACTTCATCATCTACATTGGTAAAGATTCGCAATCTTTTCCCGATTTTCTCTGTCTCAATCTGCACAGAGGCTTTAATGACTTCGCAACGAGATTCAAAATTATCGTCCGTATACACATAAGGGTGTCCAACAAGTTGACGAACAGCACGCGGGCCACCAAGGCTACGCGAAACACCAGCTGTCCACCCTCTCGTTTCAGAAATCTCTGCGGCCACGTTTAAGTCCTGCTGTGTCATGCCTTTTTCGGGTGTCATCTTGGAAAATACACGCAGGCTCACCTCATGGGGATCGCTCCATTTGTTTCCTCTTGTACCACGCTGAACATAGGGTGTAATCGACCAATCTCCCGTATTAAGTTTGTAGACAACACGTGCTTTGGATGTTTTCCCCTTAGAGTCCGAAGTTGCCTTTGTCTTCTCTTTTGCTGCGGTAAGATCTAATAAGTTATCGAGAATGCTTTCCCACGGAGCTGTTATGGGCTGGTAAACGAGAGGCGACTTCATAGCAAAGCGTCTTTCATATTCGGCAATGCCCTCAGGATCGGGCTCTGTTGCCGTCTTCCAGAAAAAGCCAAGGAGCGGATACTCTTGGGAAATTTCTCGCGCTAATTCTTTAAGTTTCTCTGTTGGAGATGCTCCATAAATTCCATTCAAGTGAAAAGCATAAGAAACCATGGCAAGAAGCACTTTCCCAAGTGGCAACCGCTTCGCTTCATTTTTTTCATAGCTGAGTACAGAAAGCGGTGTTTCCTTATCTAAATGCAATCCAGCGGCAGAGAAAACGTAAACCAACTCGTTCTCATACGTAAGAGCTCCTAAACCGCGTTTGATAAAGCCTTCCATCGTGCGTCTTGCACCTGCGCTTTGTCTGCCAGCATACAGAGCAAGGCCGTAAATGAAATTCTCAAAGATACCGCAGAACGTCTTATCCAAGAAGCAAACATCCACTTGTGTTGCTTTCTTTGCTGCGCGATGCGCGGCGACGCCATCGCCTTTTGTAAGTTCAACGACAGTTTTTAATAAGTAGTACTGAGTTGTTCCTTCGTGCATCCGATAAAGAAATTTCTCTGGATCTCCCTCACAGAAGAAACAACGAAGAAGATACCAATCCTCAAAGTGCGCACGCAAATTGAGATCAATAGGCATCGCTGCAATATTTTCCCAAATTGTTTTGGCCACTACGAATTTTCTTTCGCTCTTAAAGTCGATATCGCCAAAGAGTAGACTGGCAAAGGTATTCGCTGTCTCTTTGTCTAATCGCGCAAAGAAATTCTGATATTTCGCATCCGTTAAAAGCGTAAAGAGAATCTCCAATTCATCTTCCAATAGAGAACGCGGTATCGCCTCACTCGCTTCCTCAGGCTTAGGTGGTAGCGTCTGATTCCTTGCAACAATTTGCATCAAAAGCCACGCATAGTCTGCGTACGTATAGCCATAGGGACCGTAAGAAGTTCTTTCGCAATAAGGCTCCAAGGCAAGTGTCTTGATGTCTTCTAGGTGCATCTCGGAAAGGATGGCAAAATAAGCTGTCGACGAAAATTTACACGCTGGCCAATACCCCCACGACTCCGTGAGTTTAAAGACATCTCCCTGAAGAAGCCCATCTCTGTGCATTCGCCCAAGTAACGTTTCTGCTCTCTTGAGACTCATAGATGCACAGCTAGCAATCGCCTGAAGAATAGCTCTATTGTAGTTAAGAGGACAAGAAATCATTGTGTAGATAAATTTCTTATCTTCAGCGTTATAACGTTTAAAAATCTCTGCAATTGAGAGGGAGGATTCTTGGTTCATAGAAAATGCCTAGGATGCCTAGAAGAAATGACGCCTTACCTGCCGTAGAATTCGTTACGCCTGCTGCCGAAAAAATTTCTAAAATCGGCCGCGGCATGAAAAAGAAGGAAATGTTACCATGCCCGATGTCTATTCTATGACGGGCTACGCACAGACACAGGCCACGTGTGCGTTGGGCCCCCTTAGCGTTGAATTACGAAGTGTGAATTCGCGCTTTCTAGATTTAAATCTTCGCATTCCAGATGAGTTGCGCTCCGTGGAACCAGCACTGCGTGACCTGTTGCGAAGCCGCGTACAACGCGGCAAGGTCGAATGCCGCGTTTCTCTTAAAAATGAAAACTCTCTTTTGAGCGGGCAGACCAACTCGACGGCTCTTGTCAATCTAAAAAACCTCCAAGAGGAGGTTCTTAAGACACTGCCAGAAGCCGAAAAACTTTCTGTGATGGAAGTCCTTACCTACCCTGGGATTCTTGCCACAACAGAAATCGATGAAGAGAAGCTCACAGAGGAACTTTGCTCCGTCCTAGAAACTACCCTTCTTGCCTTTGAGAAGAGTCGGGAAAGAGAGGGCGCCGCACTTAGCACTGTTTTGCTTAACTACTGCGACACAATTGATGCAACAGTTGAAGAACTGAAACCGAAGCTTCCCCTCATCCTTGAAGCGATGAAAAAGAAGTTGGAAGAGCGCCTAAAGGATGCTCTCAGCTGCCCCTTAAGCTGCGCCTCTGGCCTTACTGCCGAGGAAATCAACGAGAGGATTCGTACCGAATTAACGCTCTACGCACTTAAGATGGATGTTGACGAAGAGATGAACCGGCTTCTCACCCACACAAAAGAAGTGCGTCGCATCCTCGCTAAGGGCGGTGCGGTTGGAAAGAAACTTGATTTTCTCATGCAGGAACTTAACCGCGAGGCAAATACCTTAGGTTCTAAAGCAGCCTCCATTGAGATGACAAACGTCTCTCTTTCTCTAAAACTTGCCATCGAACAGATGAGAGAACAGATTCAAAACTTAAGTTAGTTCCAACGAATCCTTGCGGCGCAACCCGCCGCAAGGCTTACCGCAAAAACTGAAGAAGAACTGGCCGAATTGCTGGGCTAAGTTTCTTTACGAGCCAACCGACTGCAAAAGCAGAAATCACGGTTCCTTCTCGGATTCCAACCGTGTGTCCTAACACGGCAAAACCTAAAGCAACGGATGCACAGACCATTGAGACATCAAAGAGGATTTTCATAGTCCCGAATTCTCTACCTGTGACAAGAGAAACCGCTAGGACGAGGCCTTCTCCTGGCATCATGGAAATATCTGCCATGAGTAAAAAGAGAATCCCTATCGCCAGGAAAACGTTTGCAAAAATGCTCAAAGCAAGGTTTATCCAATAAACATCGCCAAAGAAGATTCCGGCCCAATGCATGTTTAGGTCAATAAAAAGTCCAAAGACAAAAACAAGGGGAACCTGTATGAGGCTTATCAGGCGAAACTGAGACCGCAAAAGAAGAATCTGCAAAAGAACAAACACCACATTCACTGCGAAAGTCCCAGCACCGAGAGAAATACCAAAGATCTCTCCTGTGACAAGAGGCAATGTGGAAATCGGTGTTGTTCCAACGTCGGCTAAGACAAGAGAGGCAATGCCAAATGTCATAAGGAACATTCCGGCAACCAATAGGACCAAACGCTTAAAAATTTCCTGCTTCACCGACAGCCTACGCCTTCCCTTTTTTGTCGGCTTTCTCTTTCGCGCGAATCTCTTCCCAAGCGTCTAAAAGCATCCAGTAGAAGTGCAACCCCGCGACCGTAACAAGGTGAAATTCCTTTTCGTCGGTAACCCACGGGAATTTTCTTGCAAGTCGAATACTTCCAAATTGCCCGATAGCAGCAAAAGCTTTGACGATTGCTTCTTCGTCTTTCTTTTCTTTGGGATTTAGTCGAAGAATCTCGCAGGCATGCTCAAAGTTTTCCACACCCGCCATGGCGCGCTTTACATACTCCGTGCAGTAGCGGCAGCTCATCTTCCCTCCTTCGCGGCAATGCGGCCAACATAAAGGGGAGCAAAGGGAACCGCCTGCGTGATGCGAACAAGGCCATCTTTGGCAAGTTCTAAGATTGCTAAGTAATTCACAATCGCAAACTCCACACCACTACCTTTTTCAAAAAGATTTTGGAATTCCACAAATGGCTCTTCCGCAAGGCGCCTTAAGATCTTTGTCATAAATTCTCTTACCGAAAGTTCTTGCCGCGAGATGCTGTGGTTTCCACGTAGTTGCGCATTGGCAAGTACCTCGCGCCAAACACGAGAAAGCTCCTCTGCGCTCACTTCCGGTAGAACTTTATTTTGTGTTTGTTCGATTAGAACAAAAGCCCTCCAGAAATCGCGTCCATTTCTTGGAATCTTATCGATGTCACGCGCGGCAAGTTTCATCTTTTCGTACTCAAGAAGGCGTCTTGCCAACTCGGCCTGAGGATCTTCAACTTCTTCTCCCTCATCGATTCGCGTCACAGGGAGAAGCAAGCGGCTTTTAATCTGCATGAGGGCCGCTGCCATCACAAGGTACTCAGCGGCAAGCTCTAGGTTACTCTTACGAATCAGTTCCACGTAACCCATGTACTGCTCTGTGACAAGCGCCATTGGCACATTCATTACATCAAATTTCTGCTTACGAATAAGGTAAAGGAGAAGATCTAAGGGGCCTTCGAAACTTTCCAAGAAGACCTCTAGTGCATCAGGCGGAATATAGAGGCCATCGGGAACCTTAAAAAGGGGCTCCCCATAAAGACGCGCAATCGCAACGCCATCGACAACATCTGGCGTTGCGTCTTGCGAGGGGCTAGGCTCAATCCTCTCTTCTGGCAGAAACTTTTCTTCCGTACTCACAAAAGTCGCCTTAGATTACTTCTTTGCTTGCTTCGTTGCCTTCGGAGCACCACCTAAGGCCTTTAGACGTGAGGCAGCTGTCTTTGCGCTCTCAGTTCCTGCATAACGCTTTACAACGCGATTAAGAAGCGTCCTTGCAGAATCCTTACGCCCTAAGCGTTCTTCCGCTGCAGCTTGCGAAATCAATGCCTCAGGCACACGAGAACTCTTCGGGTAGCGGCTAACGAGCTTCTTTTGCGTTCTTACCGTTGCCTCGAGTTTGTTTTGCACGTAGTAGGCGCAACCTAACCAGTAAAGTGTGTTTGCCATGTAGCCAGATTTCGGGAAATCTGTTGCTAAAGATTCCAAGAGCTTTTGACTATCCTCGTAGGAGCCTTCAGAGAAAAGTTCCAGCGCCAAATCGTAACGGCGCTTTTCCTCTGGAACGGCCGTAAATGTCGTGCCGTCTTCGCCTTTTTCTACATGCGACTCAAGAGCTGCAAGCCGCTTATCTAGACTCGTAAAGAGGTCACGAGAGGAGCGCTGTGAGAGACTAAGCTCATGCGTAAGTTTCTCGATTTTTCCCGTAAGAGCTGCGTTTTGCGAACGGAGTTGCTCGATTTGTCCTGCGAGTTCAAGCTGAGAATTCTGTGTCACGCTTAGTTTTTGCCGCAACTCCAAGATGGCGCGCCTTGCATCATCGTCAGAAAAGGCCGACGCATTGCCGCAGACTGCTAAGAATGCGGCAATGACCGATGTCACTAAAAAAGTCCGAGAAAACTTTTTCATCCGTCTCCCCTAGAAAAAATTAACGGATAGAAATGATGTCAGCACGGCGGTTCTGTGCCCACGCTTCTTCATTTTCTCCGTGCGCAACAGGCCGTTCACGACCAAAACTCACTGCTTCAAGCCTCTTAGAAGAGACGCCGCGAATCTGCATTAAGCCCTTTACGGCTTCACTGCGTTTCTGCCCTAAGGCAAGGTTGTATTCACGGCTACCGCGGCTATCGGTATTGCCTTCAATGCGAGCCTGCAACGCGGGATTGGCGAGCATCGCACGGACGTGTCTATCGATTGTGCTGTAGTAGCGCTGATTAACGGTGTAACTATCAAAAGCAAAATAAACGCTCTTATCAGCAGCAAGAGCCTCAGGCGTTATCGCATTACCATAGGCACCATGGGCACCAGAAGCCGTTTGCGTTGTTCCTTCCTTCGCCGATTCATCAAGGCTTACGCTCGAACAACCAACAAGGAGCATTGCCGCGGCAAGAGAAGCCGCCATAAGGGTTAACTTTTTCACTTCTTTATTCTCCAAACTTCACACAAAAGAGATTCTTTCCCGCATCTTATCGGGTAGAGGCAACTTTTGTTGTTTAAAACTGTTCCAAACTTTTTCTCTCTTTCCCTCCGAGACTCTACTCGGAGATAAGAGGACTCCACGTGGGCTCTCGGATGTCTCCCGAGGGGCCCGTGAGTCTTGTGCTAATCGTGCCATCCACACTTACTGTGGCAAGAACGCCTCTTTTCGCTTCTTCACTTGCATAGACAATCATGCGACCATTGGGCGAGAAGCAGGGGCTCTCATCCGTGGCACTCTTAGAGAGAATCCTCTCTTCTCCTGTCGTAAGATCCAAATAGGCTACGCGGTAATGCCCGTCAATGCGTGTGATGTAAGAGAGATGTGTCCCTTCGGGGTCAATCGCAGGACTTACTGCATAGTCACTCGAGAAAGTGACGCGACGCGCCTCTCCTCCTTCGATACTTTGGCAATAAATCTGAGGCGCTCCACCTCTGTCGCTTGTAAAGTAAACACTCTTACCATCAGCAGAAAACACGGGCTCCGTGTCGATTGCAAGAGACCGTGTTAGGCGTCTTACGTTCGAACCATCCGCGCCGATGAGGTAAATCTGCGTAAACCCATCACGCGAAAGTGCAAGGGCAAGCATCGAACCATCGGGGCTAAAAGCAGGCGCGGAGTTGTTGCCGCGGAAATTGGCAATAAGGCGCCGCTCTCCAGAGGCAACCGTATGGATGTAGACAACGGGTTTGTTTTCCTCAAAGGAGACATAGGCAAGTTGCCTTCCGTCTGGCGACCACGCAGGAGAAATGATGGGTTCTGTACTCTTTAGCGCTGCCTTTGCATTCGCGCCGTCGCTATCTGCAACGACGAGTTCATAGTCCCTTGCTGCATGTTGCACAACGTAGGCAAGGCGCGAAGCAAACATTGCACCGCACCCCGTTAACTTACCGTAAATCCTATCGGCAATCCTATGCGCACAGAGACGAAGCCCCGTGCTTGGGACAACGAAGGAGGCCTCGTCTAAAGCCTCGGAAACCTGCGCACTATCAAAAAGTCGATAACGCACATCAAAGCGGCCGTCCGCGGTTTGGCTTATAGATCCAGTGGCAAGGATATTTGCGCCAAGTTCCTGCCAAAGAGAGAAATTCGGGCGCAGGACCTCCTCCGAGGTTGCCTCTTGGGAAGAGCCAACCAAGCGGAATGCCCCAGTGCGCTCTAAGTCCGAGCCCACAACAGAGAAGAGATCAATGCCAGTCGCTGCAGTGCCGTTCATGGGCTGCAAGGCAATTGGTAGACAATTGGCCCCTACGCCCATAATCCGAATCTGCAACTGAGAAAACGCCTTCGGTGTAATCGCAAGCCCTGTGGCGGCACAAAGGCCTGCAACAAGATTTCTGCGGCTCACACAATGCTGTTGTCTCATCGAAAAGTTTCCTCGTATCTAAAAATTAGTGTCTAAAGTGACGCTCGCCCGTGAAGACCATCACGATGCCTCGTTCATCGGCGGCAGCGATAACCTCGGGGTCACGAATTGAACCACCCGGTTGAATTACAGCCGTTGCCCCATGGTCAACGACAACATCCAATCCGTCTCTAAAGGGGAAGAAGGCATCACTCGCAACTGCGCAACCCGCAAGGGAGTGGCCAAATTCTTCTGCCTTCATTGCGGCAATCTTCGCTGAGTCAACGCGGCTCATTTGCCCTGCACCGACGCCAAGCGTCATACCACTCTTTGCGTAGACAATCGTATTGGACTTCACAAAGCGTGCGATATTCCAAGCGAACATCATATCGGCAATCTGCTCAGAGGTCGGCTGCTTCTTTGTGACAACGCGGAGGTTTTCCTCAGGGCAAAGTTGTGTATCCGGTGTCTGAACAAGGAGTCCGCCACCGACACGCTTAAACTCAAAGTCGTTGTGCGAAACGCCATTGGCAACAATAAGCACACGAAGATTCTTCTTTAGAGCAAACTGCGCGAGAGCATCACTCGTGTAAGCGGGAGCAATAATGACTTCTGCGAACTGCCCGGCAATCTCTTTTGCCGTCGCAGCATCGACTTCACGGTTAAAGGCGATGATGCCACCAAAGGCGCTCTTCGAATCGCAGGAGAAAGCCTTCTTATACGCCTCACAGACCGTAGCACCGATTGCTGCGCCACAGGGGTTTGCATGTTTCATAATGATGCAGGCAGGAGCCGCAAAACTACGGACTGCTTCCCAAGCAGCATCGCTATCGGAGATGTTGTTGTAGGAAAGCTCCTTACCCTGCAACTGCGTGTAGCCCGCGAGAAGCCCCGGAGCAACGTGAAGTTCCTTGTAGAAGGCTGCTGCCTGATGGGGATTTTCCCCGTAACGCATATCCTGAACCTTGACCCACTGGCGCGTAAAGACGTCTGGGAACTTCTTCGTGCGGACATTGTTCTCGTCCAAGCTTGTAAGAAAGTTCGTAATCGCCGCATCGTAGCGAGCCGTGTGAGCAAAGACCTTCTTAGCAAGTTCCAAACGCGTCTTCGCTGTCACCTCTCCCTTTTCTTTGATTTCATCGATGACGCGATGGTAATCCGTTGGATCAACAACCACAGCAACGGACTCGTGATTCTTCGCTGCGGCACGAATCATCGTGGGACCACCGATATCGATATTTTCGATTGCTAGTTCAAAAGTGCAATCGGGACGGGCAATCGTCTGCTCAAAGGGGTAGAGGTTAACGCAAACGATATCAATCGGATCGATACCGTGATCAGCCAAAGCCTTCATGTGTTCTGCAACGGGGCGACGCGCCAAGATGCCTGCATGAATATGGGGGTCAAGCGTTTTCACTCGACCGTCGAGCATCTCGGGAAACCCTGTGTAGTCTGCGACTTCCTGACAGGCAATTCCTTCCCGCATGAGTAACTTAGCCGTTCCACCCGTCGAAAGAATGTGATAACCCAAATTCACCAATTCCCGTGCGAAATCGGCAACTCCAGTCTTGTCTGAAACGCTGATGAGCGCTTGTTTACGCATTTTTCCATTTCCTCCTGTCATAGCCCTGATCGCAGAGCTTTTTGTGAAGTGTATTTCGATTAATTCCCAAAATCTTTGCTGCCGCCCTCTGATTACCGCGGGTCTTCTTCAGTGCCCAACGGAAAAGCGGTTTTTCCACGGCTGCGACAATCATGCCGTGAAGCGGAAGGCCTTTGGCTCCGTCTAAATCGCGGATATAGCCTTCAACGCGCGAAATAATTAATTCGGCGAGTTCATCTCTTTCGGGCGCGCTTGGCATTTCTGTCGCGGCCACTGTTACTTCTTTTGTTTTTTCTTCTAAGTTATCCATGTTTGCTCGCTTTCTAAAAATGTTCTTACCGCCTTGCTGACGGCCTCCGCATCCTGCAAACCCAAAATCCCTTGTAACGCTTCTTTTCCGCCTGTGAGCGGTGCTAAATAGCGCACAAGATGCTTACGGAAGGTTCGTACAGCGTTTAGCCCCGTTCCAAACTCTTTAAGGTGCTCTCGCCAGTGCAGAAGAATCATCTCATGTTTTTGCTCTTGCGTCACGCCTTCTTCTGTCCCTTGCGTTAATGCACTAGAGACCTCGCGAAAAATCCAAGGGGCTCCAATTGCGGCCCGACCAATCATCACGGCTGAGGCCCCGGTAAGTTCTAAAACACGACGCGCTTTTTCTCCCGAATCAATATCTCCATTCGCAATAACGGGAATCTTTAAAACTCCCGCAACACGTGCAATCGTCTCGTAGTCCACGGGCCCCGAAAATTTAGCCTCTCGAGTCCGCCCATGAATAGTAACGGCTGCAAAACCAATTTCCTCGGCCGCAAGGGCAATCTCTTCAGCGGTTTTATGTCGGGCATCCCAACCCGTACGCATCTTCACCGTTACAGGAATGGAAACGGCCCCTTTTACTGCCTCTAAAATCTTAACCGCTTCAGCCACGTCTGCCATCAGGGCAGAACCTGCGGCTTTCCCGCATACAAGGCGTGCAGGACACCCAAAGTTCACATCAACAATCTTCGCACCACAGCGCTCAGCATATTGCGCCGCTTCAGCCATCCTCTCGGGCTCTGACCCGAGTATCTGTACGACTGGAACTGCCTCCGTTGTGCTGACGTGAAAACGTCTTTCGGTTTTCTCGGTCGTGCGAAGTTGCGGATTACTCTCAACCATTTCCCCGAAGGCAAGGGCAGCGCCTGCACTAAGGCACACACGACGAAAAGCGGCATCAGTGACTCCTGCCATCGGGGCAAGAACAACTGGACTACTAAGGGCGTAATCGCCAATTTGCATATGGGGAAAAGAGAAAGCTATTTCTTTGTGACTTTACGGGGCGGCATTGTACTCTTGTTGCTCAAAAAATGGGCACTTGAAAGGAGAGCGAATGCCAATTTTCTGCTCGGAATCAAACGCGCCGTAAGGCAGGCTGTCCTCGCACTTTTTCTTGAATGCAATCAAAAGGGGAAAATCTCCAAAAAACGACATTTACACGGGCGAATCCTTCTGTAAAATCATGAGAAATAGCAGGTCAGTGCAATCTGCGATTTTTTCACGAAACTAAGGGGAGTTAGTTATGAAAAAGATTCTCGTTTCCATTGATAACAGCAAATACGCAGCAAACGTATTGGACTGTCTTGTCCGCATTGTTGAAACCGCCGCGGAGAAACCCGATGTAACGCTCTTTACTGTCATCGAGCCGACGCTTCCTTCGGAAGTTCTCAGCCGTCTTGGGGAGGCCGGAAAAGAACGGTTCCAAGACTTTGCAGAAAGCATTCTTGCTCCCGCAGCCGAAACACTTCAAAAGGCGGGCGTCACTGTCAAAACCGAATGGGCTCTCGGAGTTCCTGCTGAAAAGATTGCCTCCAAGGCTCACGAAATTGAACCTTCCTACATCTTGATGGGCTCTCGCGGTCTCACAGCTCTAGAAAGTCTTTTCTTTGGCTCTGTGACCGTTGGCGTTCTCTCCCGGACAAAGACCCCTGTGTTGATTGTCCGTGGCCCGCTAGCTCCAAAGAGAGAAGTAAGAAAGATTGGCATTGCAGTTGACGGATCCGCACGCTCGGGGCAGGTATTCAATTACATTATCGAAAACCGTGCACTGTTACCTGGTAAATGTGAATTCCACGCTATCTATGTGAGTAAGAGCGCCAATGACTACATGTACGGTGCCTTGGGCGCTGCATCGATGGCCACTGGAGGGCGCTCTGCAGGACTTGCGCAATTTGCGCTTCTTAATGAGGCGAGCGGCAAGGAACTCGAACAACAGGCTAGCGAAAACGTGATGGAACCTTTGCGTCCGTACTTCAAGATGCTAGGCGGCGCCAAGGAAGTTCTCCTACAGGGCAAGGCAGGTGACGAGATTGCCAAGTATGCAGATGCGGAAAAACTTGACCTCCTTATCATGGGTAGCCACGGCCGCTCGAATGTCGAAGCCGCCTTTGCGGGATCCGTTGTCATGCGCGTTGCCGCACAGGGTACAGTTCCACTCTTTATCGTCCGCTAACCTAGAGGGAACTGGTTTTTAAGCCTCTAGAACGCCATTAGAGGCCTTTGAAGAAGCCGAGACACTTTTTTAGAAGTGTTTTCGGCTTTTCCGTTTGCGGCTACTAAAGAATCTCTCTTGCGAAGCACTCGGTAACGCCAGAATTCTTCCAAGCAACGCGTGCCGCACCGAGGGAACCGTTAAAGTCAATTGCAGCACAGGCATCCATCACAACAGTGCTTCTAAAACCAAAGGAAGCCGCATCAAGCGCTGTCCAAGAAACACAGAAGTCCGTTGCAAGTCCCGTAACCCACACGGAATCGACTCCTCTTTCTTTTAAAAAAGAAGCAAGACCCGTTGTGGTTTTTCTATCTGCCTCAAGAAAGGCCGAATAACTATCGCACTCGGAGTGCATTCCCTTACGGATAATGGCCGTGGCTAAATCGCTATGTAGGGCGGGAGAAAACTCCGCACCACACGTTCCAGCTACACAGTGCACGGGCCAAAGAACCTGCTTTCCATAGGGGAGATCAATCGCCTCCCCTAATTTATGTTCCGGATGATTTGTGGCAAAACTCACGTGATTCTCGGGGTGCCAATCCGCCGTACAGACAACAATGTCGCCTGCCGCATGAAATGAAGCCATCAGGCGATTAACTGTGTCGAGAACGGCATCTCCTCGGCTCACCGCAAGTGCGCCCCCTGGTAAGAAATCATTTTGCACATCAACGACAAGAAGCGCTCTCATTTTTCCTCTCCTAAGTAGTTCTCCCTTGCATCCTCCCAAAGAGTACGAATCGCAACAGAAGTTTCTTCTGGGACTCCTCTTGGGATACTCACGCCACAGGATAGGTCAGCATAGTCTCCGTTTCCTTCCGAGGCAGCCGCCTGAAAGATAGGAGCCATACATTCGTACTGCGCTGGGTACGTTGCAGGACTAATCGATGCATCTTCTAGGGCTCGAATAATTTCTGTCGGTATTGCTCTTGTAAGGCGCCCTGAAATAAGTCGCGTTAAGCGGGGCGTTGTATCGGATGCAAATTGAAAAGCCTCTTTATAGAAATCTGCCATCGCGCTTTCTTTTGTTGCGAGAAGATATGTTCCCACTTCCACAGCGCAAGCCCCTAAGACCATAGCCGCAGCGAGTTGCGCACTCGTCGTAATGCCACCAGAAGCAATGACAGGAAGCGCCGTTGATCTTGCCGCAGGCCCCACCAAACTCACAAGGCCCAAAAGCGCCTCATCCGTATCTTCAAAAGAAAGCCGCGGTCCTCCTGCTTCAGAGCCTTGCACGATAACAGCGTCAACACCGGCAGCACGCTGAACTTTGGCTTCTCGAAGTGTTGTTGCAGCGCCAATAAGAAATGGCCTTTTCTTTCCCATTTCTTTGGCTCTTCTTTCTAGCTTTTCAACGTAAATCTCTCTTAAGCCACCAAAAGAAACCCGAATCGCTCGCACATCTTCCTTTAGGAGGGCATCAAATTGAGAGTCAAAATCGGGAAGCGGAATTCTCTTTTTGAGTCCCTTTTCTTCCCGCAATATTGAAAGAGCGTCTAATAAGGAATCCACCCTTTCTTCACTTCTTTTCGTTGGGATACGAAGGTTTACGGCAAAGGGCTTCTTCGTTAGGGACCTCACCTGCCGAACGGCCTCGTGAATTTCTTCTCCGTTAAGTAAGTCTGCCGCAAGAACCCCTAAACCCCCAGCCTCAGAGACGGCCGCAACCATCTCTGGCGTTGCCACTCCTGCCATCGGAGCATTCAAAATCGGCAATTCAATACCAAGTGAAGAGGTAAAACGCGCAATTCGTTCAAAGATGGCTTTCATTTTCCTTTACCTTCCCGAAAAAATGGCATTTAGTGCGGTAGCCGCTACTGCCATTCCCATCGCAACTGTGACAGGCATCAACGTTCCAAAATCTCCCGTTGGTCCGTGTTGCATTGGTTCCGTGGAGTAGGCAGCCAAGAGGCCAAAGGGTTTTGACTTCTTCATAGACCCCGCAGGGAACCCGTGGTTCTTCCTTAAGTTGTAACGCAACTTCGAAAGGAGCGGGTCATCGGTTACGTGCGCGAGGTCAGCGACACGGACGCGGGTCGGATCGCTCCTACCGCCAGCACCTCCAGAAACAATAACGAAGTCCCCCTTCTTTCTTGCTTCAATGACAATGGCAGCCTTCGCATCCACATCATCTACACATTCAAGGACAAAGGCATTGGGCGTAACAATGCGAGAAACGTTTTCTGCGGTTACGCGTTCTACGAGGACTTCAATATCGGCTTCTGGATTGATTGCTCGCAGCCTTTCACTTAAAACTTCGGCTTTACTGCGACCATAGGCGCCCTCCAGGGCCTCTGACTGCCTGTTGGTATTACTCACTGCAACCGTATCCATATCCACAAGTCGCAGGTGACCGACTCCACTTCGCGCCATCGCTTCAGCGGCCCAAGATCCAACGCCTCCGAGACCTATGACGATAGCTGTGGATTCTCGCACGGTTGCTAGCGCCTCTTTTCCGCAAAGACGCGATAAAACTTCAAATCTTTCTTCGTAACCAATCATAGTTTTTTAGGGAAATTCTGCGTAGCGAAACGCATCCGCGTTTTCTCGGAGCATCTCGTACTCGTGGATATCTCCGACATTACTCCAAAACCCCAGGTGGAGTTCTCCTCGGATACGAAACTGCCAAAGCCAAGGGAAGAGTTTCGCTCTCACGGGCTTTACGCCTGAAAAGATCTTCGGTGTAACAATCATAAGACAGCCATAGGTATAGAGTCCCGCGCCAGGGATAACTGTTCCATCCTCGGCTAAAGACATGTCTCCTGCTACGTGATACGCGGGATTCGGAACCGCAACTAGGTAAGCGTCCGTCCGCCCAAAGAGAATCTCATCTCGTTTAGAAAGAAGCCTCGTTAAGTCAAAATTATGCGCAATGTCTCCTGCGAGAACTAGGAAAGGCTCCTCGCCATCAGTAAGAAGTGGGAGGGCCTTTGCAATCCCACCTAAGGTTTCTAGCGCATCCTCTGCTTTCTTTCCTTCTACGCTTAATGTGATGTTTAGCCCCTTGGCTTTGTACTCTTTTGGAATCGGGGTAAAAGCCGCAGAAAGATAAGCCGTATTCATCACAACATCTGTGAGGCCTGCCCGAAGGCAAGCGGCAAGATTCCAATCGCAGAGCCGCGCAGACTTCACGGGAAGAAGTGGTTTTGGTGTCTTATCCGTAAGAGGTCTTAGACGATTTCCACGACCCGCGGCAAGAAGAAGCGCTTTCACGTATTTCCCCCTAGAAAGTCGTAGCCTCAACCGTCTTTTCCGCTTCAAAGCAGTCAAGAAGGCGATTTAAATACTTCAATTCATCGTAGCGATTCGCTGTGCGTCGCACGTAGTTAATAAAGCGCGGCGTATCGGCTAAGTACTTGGGTTTTCCATCCCGATAGTTAATTCGAGCAAAAATGCCAAGAACCTTTAAGTGGCGCTGTAACCCCATCCATTCGACATCACGCCAGAAGACCCCAAAATCCCGCGGGACAGGAATTCCTGCTTTCCGAGCTTTTTCCCAATAACGAATCGTCATATCGATGACAAATTCTTCTGGCCAAGAGATAAAAGCGTCTCGCATGAGAGAGGCGATGTCGTAACTCACAGGGCCTTCTAGGGCGTCCTGAAAGTCGATAACGCCTGGAAGAGGCGACTTCTCTGAAACCATCAAGTTTCTTGGCATGTAGTCGCGATGGACAAACACGCGAGCCTCCGCGAGGTTATTCGTAACAATGCGGCTAAAGACCTTTTCAAGTTGGGAGGTTTCTTTTTCCGTCATCTGATAACCACGGTGACGCGCGACATACCATTCGGGAAAGAGATTCAGTTCCCGCCTAAGAACTGCTTCATCGTAGGGGGAAAGCACATCTTTTTCTGTGACTTTCTGCCAAAGAACAAGTTCTTCAATGGCTCCTTCAAAGAGATCTGCGGCATTTTCCTCGGTAAGAACATCCAAATAGGTCTTCACCCCCAAGTCACTCATGAGGATGAAGCCCTGCAACTCGTCTTTCTCATAAATCTCGGGCACATTTAGAGAGGCGCCCTGCATTAAGGAACAAACCTTTAAGTAAGGGGCAATATTTTCCTTAGGAGGAGGCGCATCCATAAGAATGTAGGTCTTCCCGCCATTGGAATCGATTCGGAAATACCGACGAAAACTCGCATCCGCACTTGCCCGTCTAAGGGTCTCACTCTTAAGTCCATAGTGAGAAACGAACGGCGCTAACCACTTTTCAAGCGCTTGGAGTCTTTCATCACACTGCGTCATTTTTTTCCTCTCTTCTTTAAAGGGCGAACTTCTTACTTCTGTCACTAGAACAATTCGATTGCCCGCCTAGAACCCCTATAATCCGCATATCTATTTACGACATGTTCAATCATGCCAAATTTCTCGCAACTATAACGTGTTTATGCCGAGTAAGCCCCGTCAATTCCATCTTCTTGCTACCGTGGCTGCTGTCGCGGCGGCCATTGCGGCATTGCCCGCATATGCCGAGAGCACAGAGAGAGGCGTCCTTGCGCCACCCCCGATTACTCAAAAAATTACCAACATGAATTCCGAAGATATCCCTTGGGTCTCTTCGGAACGCTTGGAAGTTAACCCAGAAGGGGCAGATAACGATGCACTTGTCGCCTTCGCAGAAGAAGTGAGCGGGTCACCAGAAACGGAAATCGTTTTAAAAGGCGATGCAGAAATCCGTCGCGCTGGCTCTGTCCTTAAAGCCGATCGCATCATCTACACTCAGTATGAGGATACGGCTCGAGCTGTGGGTAATGCTGAGGTCTCTCGCTCAGGGATGACTTTCCGATCTCCAGAAATCGTCTACCACATGGATTCAAAGAGTGGAGAAGCAAATAACGCAGACTTTGAATACGCTCCAACACGGCTTCGCGGGGAAGCTGCTTGTGTGCGTTTTCAATCTGGGGACACAACCGAGATGGAAGACTCGATTGTCACCACTTGCCGCAAAGGAGATAACAGTTGGTGGATTGAACTCGATCGCCTCACAATCGACGAGTATGAGCAAAGCGGCGTTGGCCGCAATGCTGTCTTAAAGATTGGCGGAGTCCCTGTCATGGGGACTCCTTGGTTTACCTTCCCAGCAGGAGGCAAACGGCAAAGTGGTCTCTTAGCCCCCTCTCTTTCCTTTAGTAAGAATCGGGGCGTAGATATCACGATTCCCTACTACTGGAACATTGCACCCAATTACGACTACACCATTACGCCGCGCGTGATGAGTAAATCTGGCGTCATGATTGGCAACGAGATGCGCCTCTTAACAAAGTACTTCTCTGCGGAAGCCTATGGCGATTACCTTCATCACGACAGTTCCGATGATGCCCCTCAGTCTCGTCGCTGGAGTTTCACGGGTAAGCTTTCTGGAAGCGCTGCTGGTATCGGTTACGGTATCGATTACACCCGAGTTTCCGATAATGACTTCACATCTGACTTCGGAAATAGCATCTTCGACAGTTCCGACTCTGTCTTAACGGAAGACTTCTGGGTTAATTTCTCAAAGAAATACCTCAGTGGCCAAATCGCAGTTCGTAAGAATCAATATATCGAAGATACCATTGCGTCAAAACCCTATGAGAAAGTCCCAGAGGTTAAACTTACTGGCTACGTTGCAGACCTCGAAGGCTTTGAACTCTCAACAAATTTGAGTGCCACACGCTTTAAGCACCCAACAAAAAATGAGGGTGACCGTTTCGTTTTCGATCAGACTGTAAGTTACCCACTGCGGGGAGCAAGTTGGTTCTTAACACCGAAAGCACAATTTATCGGTTCTTGGTACAACCTTGATAAAGCGCTTGCCGTAAACGGAGAGAAGCACCCATCGATTACGCTTCCTGTCCTCTCGTTAGATGCGGGATTGACCTTCGAACGAGACTTAGAGGTTAACGACCGTGCGACAACGCAGACTCTCGAACCCCGGCTCTTTTATGCCTACATCCCATACCAGAATCAAAGCGAAATCCCCGTGTTTGATTCGAGTTTGCTCGACATGAACTTCGCACAACTCTTTGCGGCAAACACTTGGTCTAACTACGACAGAGTGAACGAAGCAAATCACCTAACCGCAGCGCTCACAACACGTTTCCTCGACAATGAAACGGGGGCAGAGTGGTTCCGAGCCGCTATCGGTCAGAGGTATTACTTTAACGACTACGAGATTGATTACGCGGGAAACCGTAACAAGTTAAAGAATCATAAGGCAGACTTCCTCGCAAGCGTTGGAGCGAAACTTTTCGACGGAGTCACTGTCACGGGTTTCGGCCAATACAACTACGAGAGAAAGGCCCTGAATCGCGCAAACTTTGGCATTCGTTGGCAACCGAAGCCCATGAGTGTTGTAGGCCTCTACTACCGCTACAACCACGTCTCGAATCCTGACTCTGATTTGAACTTTAAGCAGATTGACCTCTCGGCGCAGTGGCCCATTACGGGTAATCTCTACGCCCTTGCCCGGTTGAATTACTCGCTACTAAAAAAGCGTTGGGTTGAGGCACTCGCTGGCCTTGAATACAACGCCGATTGCTGGACAGTACGCTTAGTTGGCCAGCGTTACATCACCAGCTCTGAGAAGAATGAAACGCGCTTCTTTGTGCAGTTAGAACTGCACGGGTTAGGTAGCGTGGGATCAAGCCCGATTACAACCTTAAGAGAAGGAATTCCCGGCTATCAGTACCAACGTAGAAGCATCGTTCCAGGAAGAATCGGCGCTTTTGACTACTACAACTAACCTCTAAGAATCCCCTCCGATGTCATCTTCGCAGGGGATAAAAGCCGAGAGAGCATTTCCACAGCCCGGGCACACAAAGTGCTCGGGCAATTCATTAAAGGGAGTCCCTGGCGCAACATCCATCTCTTCGCAACCGAGTTTGGGGTCATAGACGTACCAGCAAACCTTACATTGCATGCGAGACTCAGAGCCAATGCGACTGCGATTAAGCTTATCCAGTAAGAGGTCAATACGGCCTTCAGGGATTTCTTCTAGCATATCTTCTACAAGACTCCACGCGCAAGATCACCTTCAAGCCACTCAATTAATTCCTCGCACTCGCGGACAGAATCTTCGAATTCATCGGGGCTTGCGGGAACTTCTGGTGGCAAAAGCGCCACAACAAAACTATCCAAGAGGGTCTTTCCTGCTTTATTTAGAAGTGTGCTTCTCCAAATGCCACAGTAGCCCGTACTTTGCATACGGGCATTTGCAAAGCCAGAAAGCCAAATCTCCGTTCCGCCCGTCCCAAGAACGGACTTGATCCAAGTCATATCCGCTTTTTCAATCGGCTGACGTGTCAGCTCTGTTGTATGCGGCGGATCAAAATCAAGCGCATCTAAGTTGCAGGCATCTAACGCTGCAGAAAGTTCTTTAATAATCGCAGGAGAAGAGAAGACGCCTTCAGGAGCCGTCTCAGGAATCGGAAGGTGGCGTAGGCCTTTCTTTACGACATTAAGAATGGCTTCAGGGATGGAGGCAAAGATAAACTTTTGTTTTCCCTCTACTTCAACGCGCCAAAGACCCGTGATGGAAGTTTCCTCAGCCTTAATCCGTCCAGACTCAGCGGAGATCCGTGCCTCTCCCGAGGCAAGCGTTGCAATGACAAAATCCAAGTGCTTCGCATCAAAAGCGTCGAAATCAACAACAAGGTGTTCGGCTGTGGCATCAGGACCCACCACTGTGGAGGCCTTTTCTGCAACAGCCTTAATGCGCTTTAAAAAATTTAGCGTTGCAAGCGCTGCGGCGTGTTCTGTCTCTTTATCTAACTTCACATTGGCCCAACGGGAGACGTCTGTAAATCCTTTCGTCATTTTTTAACCTACTTCTTTTTTTCAATCTGAACAACTTGAAGTGCTATTGCTCTTTACAAATGATACGCGGCGAGCAGGTGCTTTTTCCCGCACTACGATTTCACTTAATTCAGCGCAGTACGTATTCCAATCCTTCAATCCTTCAACAGCGCCCAGGTAGACATTGTCTCGGAAAAGTGCAACCGCGGGAAGCCCCGTAATGCCATAGCGACTTGCAAGAGCTCGCGACTTCTGGAATGTCGTAAAGATAGTTTTTGTGAGTATCCCTACGAAGGCCTTTTTAAGTTCAGGAGCGATGACAGCGATATCCAAGGTGACACGCTTAGCATTAGGGTCTTCAGCAAAAATTGCCATCTTAAAACCCTCTGCCGCAACGAAGTCATCAAAGGAGTCTTCATCTACCCACTCGAAACCATCCTCTTTTGTGAGCCTAGAAAAGACTGGGTGGTTTGTGACATCGATTTGCCCTGCGGCTCGTGTGATGTCATTGATCTTTCCGACTGGCATTTTGTTTCTCCAATTGCGCTTTTAAGTGTTCGGGAAGTTCCGCGGGGTGTGCGATTAAATCCGCAAATCCCGCTTCGATATCCCCTTCGGTGGCATTACCATCCATCACATCAGCAAGTGCTCCGAGGGCTGAGCGAATCTTCTCAGCTTCTTCTTTATCGATAAGGCGAACGGCATTCCCTCGGAAATAGAGGATTGTGTCTCCTACCTTTGCCTCTGGGACAAGGGAAAGATCAACGGAAACGTTTCTTCCTGCGTGAGAAATCACGCCCACGGGGCCCGTTATCGTTTCTTCTACAGAGAGAATCTCTTCTGGCGTTGCAATACACATGGGCTATTCTCCCTTCTTAGGCATAAAGCGAATATCCCCCTCGCGAGGCGCTTCTTCTTCACTCGGGCGTCCCGCCTCATAGACTTCAACGGAGAGGGCATCTCCTGTAAGCGAGGGGACTTTCTCCGTGGCTTCTCGCTTTTCAACGGGAAGACCCCACTTTGCGAGTTCCTCAGCGGCAAGCTTCACAGCCTCAGGAACATGTTCTCTTACCTTTTCTGTGAGGCTACCGCCGTAGTCTTCGAGTTCACAGGGTTGCACTCCGATGACTGTAATTGCCTCGGGCTCATAACCCATGATCATAGCTTTAGCAAGAACATCATTCATCCCTGTTTGGTGAGCGGAAATCTTCGTACTTGACCAAGTTTTAATATCATCATCGCGAAGGACACGCAAGGTGCCAGGCTCTGCCTTTAGTTCCGCACAGTCCAAAATCAAAAGACGCTTTGCGTCCATCACAGAGTTAATGAGATAGGCGCCGAGAGTCCCACCATCTAAAACCTCAACATCGCTTCTTTCTTTATAGGTGGCATAGAAAGCCTCAACAGCCCGAACGCCAAACCCTTCATCGGCCCAGAGGATATTTCCTAAACCCAATACCAATGCCTCATGCATTTCTTTTTCCTTGCTGCGTTTTTCTTTTGTTAAAGAATTTTCGGTAATCCTAGCAGTACGCCCACACTACGGCGCGCTTAGAAGAAAAAACTCCCGAAATCCGTTTCCGGTTCCCAGGAGTTTTTCTTTTTTTAAAGAAGTTAAGCTACAGAAGCCCCATTAGGCTTCGTGCCCTGTGTGCTTAAACATTCTCAAGCCGCTACCCATAGAGGAAAGCGTTGTGGCTCCACCCATGATGTCTTCACGGATAGCCATGTAGCAGTGCGCTACACAGAAAAGTAAGAACACATAGGTCAAAACGTGGTGCACTGTACGCACGCACTGCGCATCACCCAAGAGATCAAAGACCCAACCAAAGAAGAACATCCAGTTGGTGTCCCATCCCCAAGCCTGTGCATAGAGAGCAAAGCCTGTGATGATGATTGCAACGCTACCCAAAACGTACATTCCAAACATCGCTAACTGAGCGAGCGGATTGTGTCCTGCGTACTCGGGGGCCTCTTTCACGAGGAAGAGGTAGTAGCCCGCCTGTGTGAATACGCCTTTCCACCACTTCAAACTCCAAACGGGTGGAAAGAAAATCATTCTCGCATAGCGGTTGCCAGGGATAAGCCAATACACACGCCCAATGAAGAGCGCTGTAAAGACCATCGCAGCAATGTAGTGAGCCAAACGAACGTAGCCGAAACCGTACGCGGACCACGTATCAAAGCTACCAAAGGTAACTGGATCGCCAATGAGAAAGCCTGTGATAAACAAGATAACCATGGCAATGGCCATCAGCCAGTGCCAGAGACGCACGGGAACTTCCCAAACGTAGACTGGCTGAAGCGGTCGGCCGTCGCTTTTTACTTCAAATGTGACGGGATCGATAATCATATTGAACTCCTCGTTCGACTAACGAACCTTGACGCTGCAGAGTTCCTCACCTTCCGGATCGAACACGTGAGAGGCGCAAGCCAAGCACGGGTCGAAACTGTGGATTGTGCGGATAATCTCAAGCGGACGCTTCGGATCGGCCAAAGGCGTTCCAATAAGACTTGTCTCGAAGGCGCTCTTCTGCCCTTCGTTTGACCTCGGAGAGGCATTCCAAGTCGTCGGAACAACAGCCTGCCAATTCGTCAAGCGGGTATTCTCAATAACGCACCAGTGACCCAAGGCACCACGCGGCGCTTCGCAGAAGCCAACACCCTTGCAGGACTTCGGCCACTTGCTCGGTTCCCAAAGATCCATATTGGCAGCAGCTTCGTCGCCAGAACGGATATTGGCTGTGAGGTCATTGACGTACTGAACCATCTTATGCGCACTCCACTGGCACTCAAGAGCACGTGCCGCATGGCGGCCAAGTGTCGAGTAGACAGCTTCGAGCGGGAGATTGAGTTCTTTGAGCAGATCCAAAGCGGGTTCCTTAAAGTGCTTCACATCCTTAGCGATAGAAACAATCAAGCGCGCGAGCGGTCCCACTTCCATCATATGGCCCTTCCAGCGTGGGCTCTTAACCCAGGAGTACTTACCTTCGGAACCAATCCAGCTGAATTTGGTCTTCGTGCCAACGGAATCCTTCGGAAGTTCATAGGCCTGTTCTGTGATGCCATCCCACGGATGAAGCCCCTTCTTTCCTTCCGGATACTTGTACCAGGAGTGGTCAACAAATTCCTGAATTTCATCGGGGTTGCGAAGGTCAACAGGGTGCACTTCGGTGAGTTTTCCATCGATGATGGCGCCATTGGGCATCTGCAAACTGCGATCAGACCAGTCGTTAGCAATCTCTGGGAAGTCGCCGTAGCAAAGAACGTTCTTCGAGACGAGACCACCACCGTACTTGAACCAATCCGGATAGAAGGAAGCGATTGCCTTGATATCCGGTAAATAGACGTTTTCAACGAATTCAACGGACTGTTGCGCGATATCACGCATGTAGTTCATTGTCACTTCGTTAACCATCGTGCCAGCGGCACCAGAGTCGTGCATGTTGATCGGGCAAGCAACACCACCAACGAGATAGTTCGGGTGCGGGTTCTTACCACCAAGAATCGTGTGAATCTTGATGATTTCACGCTGGAAGTCGAGAGCCTCCAAATAGTGCGCTGTCGCCAAGAGGTTCACAGCGCTCGGCAATTTCATTGCGGGGTGACCCCAATAACCATTGGCGAAGATGCCCAACTGGCCACTTGCGACAAACTTCTTTAAGCGGTTCTGCACATCGCGGAAATAGCCGGGGCTAGCCAACGGATGGCTCGGGCTAATCTTCTGCTGCAGGGCGGCAACTTCACGAGGATCTGCTTTCAAAGCGTCAACAACGTCAACCCAGTCAAGAGCGGAAAGCTGATAGAAGTGGACGATATGGTCCTGCGTATAAAGCGTTGCATTGATGAGGTTACGGATGATGTTTGCGTTCTTCGGAATATCGATGCCGATAGCATCTTCAACCGCACGCACGGCTGCTAGGGCGTGAATACCCGTGCAGACGCCGCAAATACGTTCCACGAAAGCCCATGCATCACGGGGGTCGCGGCCCTTCAAAATCACTTCAAGGCCACGCCACATCGTACCGGTACTCGTTGCATCGGCAATCACATTGTTCTTATCCAAAGTCGCCTGCACGCGCAGATGACCTTCGATACGTGTCACAGGGTCTACAACAACCCGACGTTCGTTCGCTGCCATTGCTTATTCCTCCTTGCCGATGGCGCCGTTGTTCTTCTTCGAGCGGACCTGCGCGACAGCGCTTAAAGCGGCATGCGCAATAGCCGCGGCGCCCACGAGACCGATGGTGGCCATACCGACCTTATCGGCTGTTGCTTCAATTCCACCCCAACCCGGCGGCAAAATCGTTGTTTCATGCGAGTAGAACGAACCCTTATCGAAGAAGTTCGGTTCTGAGCACCCAATGCAACCGTGACCAGACTTAACAGGCCAAGAAAGCCCTTCGTTCCATTCGATAGAAGAGCAAGCGTTGTAGGAGGTCGGGCCCTTGCAACCAACCTTGTAAAGGCAATAACCCAACTTCGCACCCGCATCATCGAACTTCTCGACAAACTGACCGGCATCAAAGTGTGCACGGCGATAGCACTTGTCGTGAATACGCTGACCGTAGAACATCTTCGGACGTCCAAGGCGATCCAAAGGCGGAATGCGATCGTAGGTGAGAATATAGGTAACGACAGCGGTCATGACCTCAGGAATCGGTGGGCAGCCAGGAACCAAGACGATTGGCTTATCCAAAATAACATCCGTGATAGGAACTGACTTAGAAGGATTGGGTTTAGCGGCCTGCACGCAACCCCAAGCAGCGCAAGAACCCCAACCGATGACGGCCTTGGCGTGCTTGCAGACGTGCTTAATCTTCTCTAAGAAGGTCTCGCCCCCTGGGATGCAGTTAATACCTTCGTCGTACAAAGGAACGTTACCTTCAACAGCAACGATGTAGTTATCCTTGTACTTTTCCATCGTCTCGGCAAGAGCCGCTTCAGCCTGTTCGCCCGCTGCTGCCATGATTGTGTCATCGTAGTCAAGCGAAATCATCGAAAGGACCAAGTCCTTAGCGACAGGGTGATAGGAACGAATAAACGACTCGGTGCAGCATGTGCATTCCAGACCGTGCAACCAAATAACGGGCATCCGGGGCTTTGTCTGAACCGCCTGAGCGATGTCCTTAGCACCGGCACTGCCGAGCCCGAGACTTGCGGCTGTCAGTGAGCAGAATTGCAAAAAGCTGCGACGACTTATCCCCTGACGGCGCAGGGCTTGATATTGCGTCTCTTGCATGAGGGACTCCTTGCTTACAAATAACAGAGCCCGTGTCTATCGTCCTTTCGGACGAAGACACGGAAATAAAATGATAGTTCTTTGAGGGGATTGTACGCAGATTTCTTAGAATTTCTTCGGCCAAAAGGAGTAGCGTAGAAACGCAATTGACTTGAGCGTCGGCTTCGGTATAAATGCTTTCTTTTTAATAGAAAGCACGGCTTTTTTGAATTTGCAAATGAATTTTTACGAAGGGAAAAATCGAGGAATTGATTCTGTATCAAGTTCTATGGGGAGAAAATCTGCCAACTTTCTAGTTTTCCGTTAGGAAAGTAAAAAAGGACAGATTTAAGAGCCTTAAGTAAAGATAGGGAATCCCTACAGGTTTGCCGAAGAGAGAGGCAAACGGCTAATCGAGGAAACGTCTACGCGGTCTTTTGCCTGCCAAAGATCGTAACTAGCCTGAATAGCGAGCCAAACCTCTGGGGAGGGCCCAGGCATCGCAGCAGAAATACGGATTGCAAGTCCCGGGCGAATCGGAGCCTCTTCCTTTAAAACCTTTGCTACTGTAGAGGGGGAGACGCCGATATCTCGGGCAAACCTCCTCGTACTAATACCCAAGTAGTCCAATGACTCTTTAAGAATCCTTCCAGGATGTGGCGGGTTAAAAAGACCTGCCATTTGAAAAAAAACTCAATTTAGCGGAAAAGCAGAATATCCTTCTAACCTACTATACAGAAGAGAAGTGAAAGCCAGCCGCAAACGAACAAGGAATTTGCGCGAGTAACCTGTTGTTATGTCTCGTCAGCCTTAATAATTAGGTGGCAAAGAATTTCTCGCGTGGTTAAAACTTGGGCATCTTCAGACTTTTCCCGCGACTTTCCTCTATAGTTCGCAAAGAAGAAATTTAGGTAGTGCTCCCCATGTCAACTTCAACACTTCGGGTTCACTCAGAATCCCCAGCACAATTTTTTGCTTCAGGCTTCAAAGAAATTGCCACCACACGTATGGCAGGGCTACCGATTTGTCGCAGGGATATCTCTGTTGAAGCTTTGGAATTTCAACGCTATGGAAAACATTGGCTTGGTGTCGTCGTCACCCCTTGGTCTCTTTTGGTTGTTTTAGCCTGTGGAGATAAAGAGAGCTGGCCTGAAACGCAAACTGGGAAAATCCGTGACGTGACACTTCCTGCAGGAGACTTTAGTTTTCTTGGGATGGACGACCCAATCCTTGGTCAATACCTTGCTTGTAGTCTCATGAGTCCCTTGGATACAATCCCCGACCAAGTAACCGCACGTGCTGTTGCAGTAAGTGCATTGCGTTTAATGCTCCGTAGTGACTTGCCTGAACCCGCAGAAGAACAAGGAACGCCTCTAAGAAAACGCGTTCTTCCGATTCGAGCAGCGGAAGCCACCGAGGAGAAGCAGGAAAAAACCGTTTTAGAAGAAGCAACCCAAGCCGCACCTGACTCCAAGGCGGAGAGCCGACGCGACTTCTTTACGAGGTACTGGAAGTGAGCGAAACGACAAACTCAATTCTTCTGAAACTCTCTAGTGGTGGCATAACGCTAGAAAATTCTCGTGCTGGCCACATTGCTTCCCTCATGCAGGGCCGCGAGAGTTCCGATGCTATAGGGCTGATGACATCCCTTTTTGCTCTCTGCCCAGCGGCACACGTCAATGCCTTCACAGGGGCTTTTGAAGCAGCAGAATCTGGTATCGCAACAGAAAGCATCGCCCTCCTTTCTCGCATTGAAGCCGTTCTTGAAACGATTCGCTTCTTTTCTATGGACTTAAGAAAGACGCTCGGTGTTGGCGTTGCAGATAAAGAAGTTCTCACTGGGCTCGCCGGTATGCGCTCGCGTCTTGCAGCAAGCTTACAGGGGCAAAGTGATACGGCCCTCATGGCAGACGCTACTGCGCTTTCTCGCCTTTGGTTAAAGAGGGAAGCACTCTTTTTTGAAGAGCTCTGCGACAGGGCAAAAGAAGTTGATCATTTTAATTTTGCTTCCGAACTTCTCCTACAAACAGAAGAACTTACCGATGTTGCAACACTACAGGCTATCGCCCTTACCCTTAAGGATTGCCCGCCCTTTGCCCTCACACCACGCCTCGGTGGGGCTCGCGTCGTAGGCGCAATCGCCAGAGGCCCTGCAAAGCCGCGGAAATCGCTTCTTACCGTTAGAGAAGTCTTCCGAGCACGAATCGATGAAATCACTGGCTTTGTCTCAGGAAAATCCAGTCCCTTGGGAAGTCTTAAGAGTATCCCGCTTGGAAATCACGAAGCGGCAAGCCTAGTAGAGACTGCCCGTGGCGTCCTACTTTATTTTGTCCGTCGCGACAGAAAGAACATCGTTTGGCTCGATTGGATTGCCCCAACAGAGTGGGTCTTTCAAAATGAAGGCATTGTTGCCACTCTTGCCGAGGAAGCTTTTGAAGCAGGGGCAAGCGACGCGCAGATCTCTCTCATTGCCGCGGCGTTTGATGCCTGTGCGGAGGTTAATGTCATTCGTGAGGCGCCGCATGCATGAGCTTTCTATTGCAGAGGGGATCGCTGAGGTCGTTGAGAGAACAGCGGAGAAAAACGCAATCGATGCGATTTCTTCTGTTCGCGTAAGCATTGGAGAACTTGCAGGGGTCGACACAGACGCTCTTCTCTTTGCTTGGCAATCTGTTGCCTCCTCAGGTCTCTTAAAAGGAGCAACTCTACAAATAGAGCGAACCACAGGAGAGGCTTGGTGCACAGACTGCGAAAAAACGGTTCCACTTAAAGCCTATGGGAATGCGTGTCCGGCCTGTGGCGGATATCATCTCATCGCTACTGCAGGTACCGAGATGCGCGTCATCGACTTTGTACCTAAAGAAAAGAACTAGTACAAAAACAATTGGGGCTTTCATATATCGCTTTTAGATATATATAGGAGTTACTAATCATGTGTCTTACTTGCGGATGCGGCCATACGCACGAACATACACACAGCCATGATCATGATCACGGTCATGACCATCATCATGAACACGATGAAAATGCGATTCGCGTTGAAGAGGATATCCTCTCGAGAAATAACGCGATTGCTGCAAAAAATCGTGCACTTTTTGCCTCAAAGAAAATCTTGGCTTTGAATTTTGTCTCAAGTCCTGGCTCTGGGAAAACAGAACTTCTCGCCGCCACCGTTCGAGCCGTGAAGGATGCCTATAAGATTTTTGTCATCGAAGGCGACCAGCAGACAGAAAATGACGCAGATCGCATCCGTGCAACTGGGGCTCCTGCCTTTCAGATTAATACAGGGAAAGGTTGCCACCTTGATGCCGCTATGGTTGAGCACGCTGTGAGTCACTTGGAACCCACCGAAGAGAGTGTTCTTTTCATCGAAAATGTCGGCAATCTCGTCTGCCCTGCGGAGTTTGACCTTGGGGAAGCGCATAAAGTTGCAATCCTTTCTGTAACAGAAGGCGAGGATAAGCCTCTTAAATACCCCGATATGTTCCGAGCCGCAGATGTGATGCTTATCAATAAGGTTGATCTTCTTGCCTATGTTCGCTTCGATATTGATAAGTGCGAAGAGTACGCGCGGCGCGTAAACCCCAAAATTCGCATCATCCGCACAAGTGCCACAACGGGCACGGGGCTTGACATTTGGGTTAAGTGGCTTTCCGTCGAGAGAGCGCTAGCTGCTCTCTAAGAGAAAGTCTTCGAAGTAACTATGGCAGTTGTTGCTCGACTCTTTCGTGTTACGGGTCTAGTTCAGGGCGTGGGATTCCGCCCAACGGTCTATCGTGTTGCCCGAGAACTAGGCCTTGCGGGAGAGGTTTTTAACGACGCAGCAGGCGTTGGCATCGTCCTTGAAGGAGAAGAGAAGGCAGTTGGTGCTTTTGAGGCTTCTTTAAGAAAAAATGCTCCTCCCCTTTCTCGTATCGATTCCATTACAGAGGCGTCTGAAACCGTAAAAGGGTTAAAAGACTTCGTCATCACGCCTAGCCGAGGTGGTGTTGTAAAGACTGCAATTACCCCAGATGCGGCAACCTGCGAAGCGTGCTTAGTGGATATGTTTAACCCCAAAAATCGTCGCTACCGCTACGCTTTCACAAACTGCACACACTGCGGACCTCGCTACACGATTACGCGTGCCCTTCCCTACGACAGGCCTCAGACTTCAATGGCAAAGTTCCCTATGTGTGAAGACTGTAGGCACGAGTACGAAGATCCTGAGGATAGAAGGTTTCACGCGCAGCCTAATGCCTGCCCTGTGTGTGGCCCAGAATTAAGTCTTTACACGAGCGAGAAAACCCGCGTTGAGGGAGACGTCATCGGTAACGTCGTCTCTGCCCTTAAAGCTGGCAAAATCGTTGCCATTAAAGGCCTAGGGGGCTTTCACCTAGCGTGCGATGCGACAAACAAGGACGCTGTAAATGAACTCCGGCGCCGCAAGAGACGCGACGAGAAACCCTTTGCGGTTATGTTCGCTAATGCAGTAAGTGCCCGTAAGTACGTTCAAATTGATGGAAATGAGGCTACTCTACTAGAAGGGGCCGAGCACCCGATTGTTCTTTTAGAGAAAAAGGCAGGGGAAGAATTAGAAGGCGTCGCAGACAAACTCTCAGAAGTTGGGGTAATGCTTCCTTATACACCACTACACTGGCTTATCTTTCACGAATTTGCAGGACGCCCCATTGGAACCGATTGGATTCACAGTGCCGCACTTGACACAGTCCTTGTGATGACATCTGCGAACCCAAGCGGAGAGCCACTTGTCACAGGTAACGAAGAAGCCTTTAAGAGACTTGGAGCGATTGCAGATCTCTTCTTACTACACAACCGCAGTATTGTTGTTGGCTGTGATGATTCGGTGATTCGACCGCTAAAAACGGGGTTTTCCTTTATTAGAAGGGCACGCGGCTATACGCCACGCGCCGTAAGGCTTAAAGAGAAAATCCCAGCGACACTTGCCACCGGCCCTTACCTTAAAAACACCGCCGCTGTAAGTCGCGATAACGAAGCTTTCTTAACGCAACACATCGGAGATCTTGCTAACCGCGCCAGTGAAAAAGCACTAGAAGATGCGATTCGTCACATCACTTCTATTTTGGAAGTCACGCCTGAAATTGTCGCTAGCGATGCTCACCCAGACTTTTTCTCCACGCACTTAGCCAAAGCGATTGCAACAGAAAAGAATCTTCCCTACTACCCGATTTACCACCACGCGGCGCACATTGGCGTTGCGATGGCTGAACTTGGACGCACAGAACCCACTTTGGGGCTTGCCTTGGATGGCACGGGATTGGGCCCCGCTGGGGGCATCTGGGGTGGAGAACTTCTCTTAGTAGGAGCTAGAGGATTTGCTCGGCTAGGGCACTTAAAAGAACTCGCCCTCTTAGGGGGAGACAAAGCCGCCCGAGAACCTTGGAGAATGGGCGCTGCTCTTCTCTTCTCAATCGGAAAAGAAGATGCCATCGTTAAGCGTTATAAAGAATTCCCTGGAGCCGCTTGGTTCTCCGAGGCTGCCGCTAACACGCGTCTGACGAAAAGGACTTCTGCTCTTGGTCGCTACTTTGATGGCGTTGCAAGCCTATTGGGGCTCTGTGACATTCAGCACGATGAAGCAACTGCGGCGATGCGCTTAGAAGCGCTCGCCCGAGGAAAAGCTGGCAAAGTTCTTCCCGACTGGTCAATTGAAGGTGGCGTAATTGACATCATCCCCGCTATCGGAAGACTTATAGAGAATCCTGATAAGGCGCAAGCTGCCGCAGACTTTCATAGAACCTTAGCGAGAGCCTTAGCAGAAAGCGTCGCTTATGCCGCAAAAGAGATTGGCTACATGGGACCCGTTGCCGTAACGGGCGGCTGCGCGGCCAACAAGCGACTCACAGCCGCCTTGGCAGAGGATTTAAAATCCTTGGGATTTAACATCGCAATTCCGAGTCTGGTTCCCGCAGGTGACGGGGGGCTGGCTTTAGGAGAACTTTGGCTTGCCGCTCTTTGCCACAAAGCGGGCGCAGAAGAACACCGCTTCCTCGCGAATCAAAGTTAAGAAATTGGAAAAGAAATTATGTGCTTAGCCGTTCCCGCAAAAATTCTTCAATGCACGAGCAACACAAGTGCTCTTTGTGACATGGGTGGCGTTGAGAAAACAGTAGACATCTCTCTAATTCCTGACGCACAAGTTGGCGATTGGGTTGTTGTTCACGTGGGATTTGCTCTCAATAAAATTAACCCAGAAGAAGCCGAGAAAACACTCAAGCTTTTAGGAGAAATCGCAAGTGCTGAGGGGAAGAAGGCATGAACTACGTAACGAGTTTTAGAGACCCTGAGAAGGCACGTGGAATCGCTCGTGCTATTGCCTTAGAGGCAAAGCCAGAGAAGACCTACCGCTTTATGGAATTCTGCGGCGGACACACGCATGTTCTTTCTCGTTGGGCCCTAACGGAAATTCTTCCCAAGAATGTGAAGATGATTCATGGGCCTGGGTGCCCTGTCTGCGTGCTTCCCATTGCACGCATTGAACTTGCTATCGAACTTGCTCTTAAACACAAAGCGATTGTTTGCACCTACGGGGACACCTTGCGTGTCCCTGCGGCGCACGGCAGATCTCTTTTTAGTTGCCGCGCGGAAGGAGGAGACGTTCGTATGGTCTATTCTCCAAGCGACGCGCTAGAGATTGCCCGTGCGAATCCAGATAGAGAAGTAGTCTTCTTTGCTATCGGTTTTGAAACAACAACGCCACCAACGGCAGTTGTTGCAAAGGTTGCGAAAGCGGAAGGGCTAAAAAACTTTTCTCTACTCGTAAGCCATGTCCTTACGCCTGCTGCAATGGAACATATCCTTAAGACGGCTCCCGCACGTGCAGATGCTCCTCATTTGGATGGTCTTGTGGGCCCTGCGCATGTCTCAACCATTATCGGAAGCGCTCCCTATGAGGAATTCTCCGAGAAGTGGGGAATGCCCGTTGTCATCTGTGGCTTTGAACCACTTGATATGCTCTGCTCAATACTGATGCTTATCAGACAGGTAAACCGAGGAGAAGCAAAAGTAGAAAATGAATTCTCTCGCGCTGTAACGCACGAAGGAAACCTTGTTGCAATCGCTCTCATGCGTGAAGTTTTTGAAAGAAGAGAAGCTTTTGAATGGCGTGGCCTAGGGGCAATTCCTCACTCTGCACTAAAGTTAAAAGATGCTTACGCAGAGTTTGATGCAGAAAAACGCTTTGGCCTCCATGAAATCCCTGTGGCGGATAACAAAGCCTGCTCTTGTGGCGCAATTTTGCGCGGAGAAAAGGAACCTAAGGACTGCCTACTCTTTGGCAAAGTCTGTACACCTGCTCGCCCGATTGGTGCTTGCATGGTTAGTAGCGAAGGGGCCTGTGCAGCCTATTGGCGCTACGCCCCTAAAACTCATAAGGAAAGCTAATGGCAATTCCTGCTTACTACGTTCGTAAACTTGATATCGCTCGTGGCACTGTGGATTTAAGACATGGTGCTGGGGGGCTAGCAACCTCTCAACTTATTGAAGAGGTCTTTGCACGCCACTTTACAAACACTTGGCTTGATGTGGGGCACGACGGAGCACTGCTCCCTCCTATGAAACACCCTGTGGCTGTTTCTTGTGATGCGCACGTCGTGACGCCTCTTTTCTTCCCAGGGGGTGACATCGGGCGGCTGGCAATCGCAGGAACCGTGAATGACGTTGCTGTCTGTGGGGCAAGACCGCTTTACATTGCAGCGACCTTCATCTTGGAAGAAGGTTTTCCTCTTAAAGATCTTGAAAAGATTGTTTCCTCTATGGCAGAAACGGCTAAAGAAGCTGGAGTTGCCATCGTCACGGGAGACACAAAGGTTGTCGAGAAAGGACACGGCGACGGAATCTACATATCTACAACTGGCATTGGAGAAGCGCTTGTCGACTATCCGATTACGGGGCGTGAGGCTCGCGCAGGAGACGTCGTTCTTATCTCTGGCGCCTTGGGAGATCACGGCACTGCCATCCTCGGTAAACGCGAAGCGATGTCTTTTGCCAGTTCGATTGAAAGCGACACGGCTCCGTTAGGCGTAATGGTAGAAAAGATTCTTTCTACCGCAAAGCGCGTACACGTTCTTCGTGATGCAACACGCGGTGGCCTTGCTGCGACCTTAAATGAAATTGCGCACCAAAGCGAAGTTGGCATTGAACTCGTTGAGGAGAAAATCCCCGTAAGAGAAGAAGTGCGCTCCGTTTGCGAATTCTTGGGGCTTGATCCCCTCTTTGTCGCAAACGAAGGAAAACTCATTGTTATTGTCCCCAAAGAGGATGCTGAGGCCGCATTAAAAGCAATGCGAGAAGCACCTTATGGTGAGAATGCAGCCATTATCGGCACAGTTACGGAAGAAAATAAGGGCGTTGTTGAGATGACAACACCCTTCGGAGGGAAGCGCTTAATTGACTGGCTCGATGGAGAACAGTTGCCACGAATCTGTTAGAAGATTTGTTTTTGCGAGAAAAAGAGGGGCGCACTTCCATATAATGAGAAATTGCTTGGCGCCCGTGCGCCGAAAAACAACGATTTTTGCTAAATGAAAAAGACGATGATTTCCGCTACTACTCGATTTTTCTTCTTAAGCGCTTGCTGCGCTCTTGCAACACTCTGCGCCCCACTCGCGAGTGTTGCAGCCCCTGCAACTGCTGATACGGTCACAGCTACTAGTAACGAATTCCGCCCACTCGATCGCATCGTTGCGGTTGTCAATCGTGATGTCATCACGGAATATGAACTGCAAACACGTACGCATCAAGTGGCGATTAATTTACGCCGCCAAGGAATTGAACTTCCTGGGATGCACGAGTTGCGTAGTCAGGTTCTCGAGCGCCTCATCCTGGAAAAAGCCATCGGACAACGCGCTGAAGACACGGGAATTCGTGTTGACGAACAGATGGTCACCGCCTCCATTGAGCAAATTGCGCAGAACAACCACATGACCGTCTCGGAACTCCGCAATAGGCTCACCGCAGATGGAACAAGTTACAGCGCCTTCCGTGATCAGATCCGTCAGGAAATTGTCCTGCAGAGATTGCGGCAAAGAGAAGTAGATTCCAAGATTCAGATTCCCGAGAGTGAAATCAATGCTTATCTGGCGGAAAAGGCAGGATTTGCTACGGATGAAACAACGGAATATCACATCTATCACATCTTGGTACCGATTCTTCCAGAAGACGCTAACGGTAGCAAAGCAGAAGACTTAGCCGAATCCATCGTTGACCGAGCAAAGAAAGGCGAAGACTTCGCAAAACTTGCTGCTGAATACTCTAAGGCAGACGATGCTCTCGAGGGAGGCGACCTCGGATGGAAAGACGCTTCTCGTATGCCTTCGATTTTCTGGAAAGCCATTCAGGCGAATCCGAAGAAAGGCGCTGTTGCTCTCACGCGCACATCTGAAGCCTTCCACATCGTTCGCATCGCTGATGAACGAGACGGCGTGAAGGCAAAACTTGCTGGCGCCCCAGTTACGCAAAACCATATTCGTCAGATTCTTCTCTTTGTCTCGGATGTAACACCCGAGGCAGATGTCATCGCTCGTCTTAATGACATTCGCCGTAAGATTCTTGCTAAGCAGGGTGACTTTGCATCCTTTGCAAGACTTAACTCGGTGGATAACTCCGCAACCCGTGGTGGCGACCTCGGTTGGGCAAGCCCCGGAGACCTTCCTCCTGAAATCGAAGAACAGGTTAACCGCTTAAATGTGGGAGAGATTTCCGAGCCTTTTAAAACCCGTTACGGCTATCACCTCATTGAGCTCGTTGACCGTCAAGAAAAGGAAGCTGATTCCGAGCGCAACCGTTATGCAGCGCGGCAGGCTTTGAGGGAAAGAAAACTAGCCGAGGCCTTCAGCAATTGGCAACGTGAGCTTCGTGATCAAGCCTACGTTGAGATTCGTCACGAGAACCTTTAATGGTTTCGATTGAAGAACATCGCGCAAGAAAACGCTTTGGCCAAAATTTTTTGGTCGATGCGTTTTGGATAGAAAAACTTGCCTCGGCTATCGGGGCAAGTCCCGCAGACGACATCGTAGAGATTGGTCCTGGGAAAGCGGCTCTTACCCGTAAGATTCTCGATGCCGCAGGGCATCTTCGTGTTGTGGAAATCGATCGTGACCTTGCCGCTTGGTTACGTAGTGAATTTCCCGCCCCTGCGCTTGAAGTAATTGAAGCCGATGCGCTTACGGTTGATTGGAAGAGTCTAGTGAGAGCCGGAAAGAAACTCCGTATCGTTGGAAACCTTCCCTATAACATCTCTTCACCTCTTCTTTTTACCTTACTCGAAGTAGCCGACGTTGTCTCCGATCAGCACTTCATGCTTCAACGCGAAGTCGTAGATCGCATGGCTGCCCATGCAGGAAGTAAGACCTACGGACGCCTCTCGGTGATGCTCCAATTAACCTACAAAATCACAAAACTCTTTGATGTCCCAGCAGGGGCTTTTAGGCCCATTCCTGCGGTGACAAGCGCTTTTGTGCGAATGAAGCCAAAGGCTCCAGAGGAAATTCCTACTCTTAATCGCAGTGATTTTGCACTTCTCGTTACTAAGGCATTCTCGCAGAGAAGAAAGACACTAAGAAATGCTCTCTCGGAGATACTCCACGAGGATGCAATTCGCGCCGCAGATGTTGACCCGACAGCGCGTGCTGAAGCCGTTGACCTTGCAGGGTTCGTGCGCCTTACAAACCAATACTCTGTTCGCAAGGAAAACTCTTAAAACCACTTTTCTTTTTTCCCGGAGGCCTCTATGCAGTTTCAAGAAACCATTAAAGCGCGCCACTCCACACGATTTTTTGAAGCGACTCCCGTTCCTGAAGGGATTCTGCGTGCCATTGTTGAAGATGCAACACACTCTCCAAGTTGGGTAAATGCCCAAGAGTGGCAGGCTTGGATTCTCACAGGATCTGCCCTCGAGGGTTTTAGAAGTGAATTTTCTAAGATGGTAAGAGAAAAGGAAACTGGTGGTAGCGAAATCCCCGCCTCCTCGCGAGAAAGTTTTTCTGAAGTGGGACGAGAAAATATGCGCCTATTTAACGCGGCACGAGAGGAAGCTGGATTAGCTACGGTTAAATTAGAAGCACAAGCGGAACTCTTCCACGCACCTGCTGTCTGCTTTTTAACGCTTCCCAAAACCTACACGCCATACATGCTTTTTGACTTGGGGGCATTTTCTCAAACACTGATGCTTTCTGCCGCAGACCGCGGCATTGGTTCCGTTGTGGCATGGAACCCTGTGCGTTATCCAGAGGCTCTCCGTAAGTACCTTCCTATCCCTGAGACAAGTGCCATCGCCATCGCAATTGCTTTGGGTTACGAGAAGAAGTGCCCCTTAAACGACTTCCGATCGACAAGGCGCAGTGCGAAAGAAATTCTTACTATCGTGAAATAACGAGCGCACACGCAAGAGAAAAAAATTCTGTAGTGTACTTTTCTTTTGAATTTAAAGGGAAAGTACCTATTTCCCTGCTTAAGGTCCAAAACTTCGCTCTCAAGAGAAGAGCGGGATTCTGAACCAACACTTTAATTTACATAAAATCGTTTTACCGTAAAATGATTTTATGTTACTACACTGACATATTGAAGCCTTGGAAGGGAAACATGCGGTTTTGCGGCAGAAAAGCAGAACTTTCTACGCTACGCAGTCACCTAGACACTGTTCGCAAAAAAGTGTCTCGCAACTTGTCGTTGTCTTGGGGCGACGCCGTGTAGGAAAAACTGCCCTCGTCTTAAAAGCTTTTGAGGGCGAGACGGTTCCTGTTTTCTATTTTTTTGCTGAGCGTCACGCCTCAGAGGCTGAACTTGTTTCTCTTTGGCTTGCTGATATCTGTAAAGCCTATGACGTTCAGTTCCCTCCTGCGATTTCGAATGTCTCAGAGTTACTTAACTATCTCATGACCCTCACAAAAGAAAAAAACCTCGAAATAGCCGAAGTAAAACTTAACCCCGAGAAATACAGTGCGGCACTTCTAGAAGCGAAGGCAAAAGCATTTTTATTGGAGAACCCCAAGTTAAAGGATTACACCTTAAAACTAAAAGGACTTTCTCTTGAGGATATGTAGGTTCGCTAGTTTCTCTTAGCAATAGAGAGCCACGTTACGGCTCCGAGAATCATCGCTGCGCCCACGCTTTCTGCCACGCCATAGGTAACGCCAAGAATTGCAACAGATAGGAAGAGACCTGAAATCGGTTCTAGGCAACTTAGGATACTTGCGACGTTCGCCGTGATGTAACGCATGCTTCCAAGATAGCAACAGAAGGCGACTACCGTACCGATAACAACAACGTAAAAATAGCAAGCGATTGAAATCGGCTCCCAAACGACAACTGCGCTCCAGGGCGAGTAAATCATGCACATTACTGCTCCTGAAATCACACTCGCCCAACCTACGGATTTCAACACCCCAACACGATTTAAGAGGTGCCGGCAAAAGAGCGTTCCAAAGACACCTGTCGCTGCGGATGTGAGAGCCCAAACTAGGCCGATGAGAGAAAAGTCAAGAGTTTCAATTTCGCCTTTTGTCCCCAAAAGAGCCACACCAAGAAAACACAAAACAACGCTTGCGACTTCGCTTACACTCATCGCATAGTGCTCGACGACACGCATATAAAAAAGAATCAATGCTGGCGCGACAGCGACCACGACAGCGGCAGTTCCTGCGTTTGTGTATTTAATCGCCTCAAAGAAAGAATACTGTGTTGAGAGTAACGCCAGGCCATAAATAGCAAGATCAATCCAGTTTCTTACGCCCCCGACATTAAACACATTAACGCCGCGCAGAAGTTCAAAGAGAAGAATAATGAGACCGGCACCAAAAAGCCTCCCACAGACAAGATCTGTCGGAGTAAAAGAAAAATGGTCGAGGAGGTACTGTGCAGCAACCGCCATCGAACCCCATGACAGGCCAGCAATGCCTGCCAATATGATGCCAATTGTTGTCTTGTGCATATCTTTAGTGCCATCTTTCTGAGAATTGTGGCACAAAATAAAAAAACTCCCGAAGGAGCCTTGTGGTGGCTAGAGGCGGAATCGAACCGTCGACACGCGGATTTTCAGTCCGCTGCTCTACCAACTGAGCTATCTAGCCACGTTTTTTTGAGAAAGCGAACTATATCGGGGTTTGACACTTTTTTCAACTTTAGAGAGAGTCAAATTTTCTAAACAATCTCATATTTTTGCTCGAAAATAAAAAGGAAGATAGAATGAATTTACCTCATAGGTAAATCGAAATTTAAAGGTTCTTGCGTTTTTAACATAAAAACATCGGACTCCAAAGAGTTAAAGCAAACACAATTTTCAACTGTAAATCCAATGAAGAATTTCAAGAGGGAGCGATGAAGAAAGTTAACAGAACTTACATCGCAACGCCCCCAGGAGCCACCGTAAGAGAGCAACTACTGAACCGAGGGATGCCTCAGAAAGAGTTTGCCGCAAGAATGGATATGTCTGAGAAACATATCAGCAAGTTCATCAACGGAGAAGTCCTGTTAACTCCAGACATGGCAATAAGACTAGAGAGGGTCCTCGGACTACCCGCCCACTTTTGGATGAATTTAGAGAGCATTTACCGAGAGAAACTTTGCCTCATCGAAGAAGAAAACGCTATGGACGAAGACATAGCGCTTCTCAAAGATTTCCCTTATTCGGCCATGGCAAAGTACAAATGGGTAAAAGCCACTCGAAAGCCCCAGGAAAAAGTTGTTGCCTTAAGAAAATTCTTTGAACTCGTAAGGCTCACTTTGCTTTCCGAACGGTCGATTCCTGGAATTGCCTATAGATGTCAAGCGACTTCCGAGAAAATGGACTATGCCTTACTTGCGTGGGCGCAGAAAGCAAAGCTTGAGGCAAGGCACGTGAAGATAGCTCCAGTAGATTTAAAGGCTCTGCAGGCTACCTTACCAAAAATCCGATCAATGACGACATTGCTACCAAAAGATTGTTCAGTAGCGTTACAAGAACTTCTTGCTAACTCTGGGATAGCCCTAGTTTTTCTTCCTCACATTAAAGGTACTTTTCTTCACGGCGCCACCTTCTACGACAAGGAGAAAATCATTGTCGGGCTACCCATTTGTGAAAAAGATTCAGATAAGTTCTGGTTTAGCCTTTTTCACGAACTTGGCCACATTCTCTTGGGACATATCAATAAGCAAGAAACAACCGACGCTGAAGAAGAGGACGCCAACCTATTTGCAAGGAATTTTTTGAGTTCCACGAAGGACTAATTAAGAAGAGCCAATTTAACGATTTGAAAACTGAGTACTCGCTTGACATTTAGTCTTTCGTAGCATTCTTCTTCGGAACCCCTGAATAATTGCGCATTCGTTGACAATTCTCTCAGACGAAACCTTGGTTTTGCGCTATCCTCTCGGAGTAAATTGTTTCTTACTCAAGGAGCCTCGTGCCCCTTGGGGTGTTTTGTCTTTTTTACCATGCAAATTGTTTGTCTCGGACTTAATCACACAACCGCGCCTCTGGCGATGCGCGAGCGTGTCGCATTCTCCGAGAGTGTCCTAACTGAATCGATTGAAACTCTCCTAACAAGGCTTAATACAAAGGAAGCTGGCGAGTTAAAAGAAGCTTTCATCGTCTCCACGTGTAACCGCATGGAAATCTACAGCGTGGCAGAAGATGGAGAGAAACTTCTTCGTAGTCTTATTTCCCTCTTAGCGGAAATGAAAGGCGTTTCCGTTCAAGAGTTAGAAACTTATACCTATAGTTTTTTAGATGATGCTGCGGTTAGACACGCTTGCTGTGTTGTAGCAGGGATTGACTCAATGGTCTTGGGCGAGACCCAGATTGCAGGACAAGTTAAACGTGCCCTCGCGAAATCGCGCGCCGCCCACGGAATGGGACTTTACTTAAATCGCCTTTTCCAATGTGCATTCTCGGCAGCGAAACTCGTAAGATCGCACACGGCAATTGGGAAAAACACTGTGAGTCTCTCTGCAGCGGCTGTAAGGCTCTCTGAGAGGATCTTCGGAGACCTCTCAAGCCGCAGGGTTCTTTACATCGGCGCAGGAGAAATGATTGAACTCTGTGCTGCGCACTTCGGAGCCCGTAACCCCAAAGAAATCACCGTTGCCAATCGCTCCATCGAACGAGGCCAGGCACTTGCGGCTCGTCACGGCGGAAAAGCAATTCGCTTACAAGAACTTCCAAAGGTTATTGCACACTTTGATGTGATTGTCTCTTGCACAGCATCAGCTCTTCCCATCTTAGGGCTCGGGATGGTGGCTCGAGCTATAAAAGAACGCCATCACGAGCCGATTTGCATTATCGATCTTGCAGTTCCTCGGGATGTGGAAAAAGAGGTTGCTGAACTTCCTGATGTTTTTGTATACACAATTGATGACTTAGGGGGAGTGGTCACAGCGGGAAAAGAAAGCCGCGCCGCTTCCATTGAAAAAGCTGAAGAACTTGTCAACAAGCGTGTTGAAGAATTCACGCGCTGGAAAGCAGTTCGCGAGGCAGTCCCTGCGATTCGGACTCTTAGAGAGCGCGCAAAGGTTTTAGGAGACACTGAACTTATTCGTGCGAAGAAAGCCCTTGCGGCAGGCGCGGCGCCAGAGAAAGTTCTTGAGCGCCTCACACGCAATCTCACACAAAAGTTCTCTCACGATCCAACCGTCTACTTAAAAAAAGTTGCAGAAGAAGGGGGAGAAAAGAAAGAAGCCTCTGTAGCGAATTTCTTTCGTCCGCGACATACGTAGCCCTCGCGGGCAAATTCCTTAAAACCTCTTCTCTACTTAAACCCTAGTACGCCCTCTTGACCCTTTTTCTCTTAAACGACAATGATGAAAGAAAGTATGCGTGCAAAGCTCTTGGGGCTTTGCAGACGTCTTGAAGAAATTGATGCAATGCTTGCTGCCCCCGATGCGGCAAATGATATGAATCGCTTTCGTGACCTCTCACGCGAGAGAGCCGAGATTGAGCCTCTTACGATAAAAGTTAAAGAATACGAAGCCACAGAAGGGAATATCACCTCCGCGAAAGAACTTCTTAGCGACCCCGATATGGCTGAGTTAGCGAAAGAAGAAATCGCCTCTGGGGAAGAAGCGCTTGAGAAGTTAGAAAAAGACCTGGAACTCATGCTTCTTCCCACGGATCCCAACGACAAGCGAAATATTTTCTTGGAAATCCGCGCTGGAACTGGCGGGGATGAATCCGCCCTCTTCGCTGGCGACCTCCTACGCATGTATATGCGTTACGCAGAGCGCCAAGGGTGGACGGTGGAAATCTCCAGTAAAAACGCAAGTGACCTTGGCGGTTACCGGGAGGTGATTTGCCGCATTGTTGGAGAAGGCGCCTACTCAAAACTTAAATTTGAATCGGGTGGCCACCGCGTACAACGTGTACCAGAAACCGAAGCTGCAGGACGCATTCACACGTCAGCCTGCACCGTGGCAGTACTCCCAGAGCTTGACGAAGTTGAAGCCGTGAAGATTAACCCTGCGGACTTAAGAATCGACGTCTATCGCGCCTCAGGCGCAGGTGGTCAGCACGTTCAGAAGACCGACTCTGCAGTGCGTATCACACACCTACCAACGGGGCTTGTCGTGGAGTGTCAGGATGAAAGAAGTCAACACCAAAATAAAGACCGTGCAATGGCAATTTTGGCAAGTCGCCTCTATGCAGCAGAAGTGGAAAAGCAACGCAGTGAACGTGCCAATGAACGTAAGAACCTAGTAGGCAGTGGCGACAGAAGTGAACGCATCCGCACCTATAACTACCCACAGGGACGTGTCACGGATCACCGCATAAATCTCACGCTCTACCGGCTAGACGCAATCATGGATGGTGACTTAGAGGAGATTATCACGGCTCTTACGACTGAGCACCAGGCTGAACTCTTAGCACAGTTAAGCGAAAACGCATGAAAAATGTAGGAGACCTCTTAGGGGAAGCTTCCCGCGAAATCGATCGCTCGGAAGCTTTACTCCTTCTCGCAAAAAGACTTCGCTATAAAAAAGAGCGCCTCATCGCGCATCCAGAGTGGGAAGTCTCAGATACGGATGTAGCGCTTTTCACAGTAGATGTTTCTCGCGTAAAAGAGGGGTTCCCTACAACCTATCTTCTTGGAGTACAGAGTTTTTGGGGACGAGACTTTAAGGTAACCCCCGATGTCCTCATCCCGAGACCTGATACAGAGACACTTCTTGAAACCTCGCTTTCTCTTTTAAAAGGGAGGAAAGCACCCCGAATCCTTGATCTAGGAACAGGTAGTGGCATTCTTGCTATTAGCCTTGCGCTTGAAGTTCCTGATGCTTCTGTTACCGCTTTAGATGTAAGCGCCAAGGCACTAGATGTCGCCCGAGAGAACGCCCACAACCTAAAGGCAAACGTGCGTTTCTTAGAAAGTAATTGGTTTTCTAATCTAGAGGCAGGTGTTCTCTTTGACCTGATTGTCTCTAACCCTCCGTATATTCACAAGGACGATAGACACTTAGAGAATCTATCCTTTGAACCACACATTGCTCTAACCGATGATGCAGATGGCTTAACAAACTATAGGCAGATCACCCCTAAGGCTTCTCATTACCTTAACTCTGAGGGGATCCTTGCTTTCGAGCACGGTTTTGACCAGGGCAGCGCCGTAAGAGAAATCTTAGACAATACTCAACTTTATAGAAAAGCCATAACAGTTACTGACCTTGGAGGTAGAGAACGTGTAACCTACGCTTCAAAGCGTCCATCGTCCTAATAGCAATTTAAGAAAGGAGTTAGCCTCATGAAACTTGATGCCATACTTTCCTACACAAATTCTCTTCTAGCACCAGAAGACTACAACGACTATGCGCCTAACGGCCTGCAGGTTGAAGGCGATGGCAGAGACATCCACACAGTTGCCTTCGCAGTAAGCGCTTCTCTAGAAGCAATTACGCTTGCAAAAGAAAATAACGCCGATGCTCTCTTTGTGCACCACGGATGGTTCTGGAAGCGGGAGGACCCTAGACTCACAGGGATTCGTTATGAAAGAGTAAAGGCTCTTCTTTCTTCAGGAATGGCTCTCGTTGCCTATCACTTGCCACTTGATAATCACGCAGAGATTGGCAACAACGCTCTCCTAGGGGCGGCTCTTGGTTTTACCCCTACAGGACGTTTCGGAGAAGGCGATTACGGGTGGCATGGAACAACTTCTGAAACCCTTTCGGTAGAAGAACTTTCTAGTCGCATTGCATTTGCACTAGGAAGAATGCCCCTTGTCGTTGGTCCAGAAGAAAGAGAAATCCGCCGCATTGCATGGTGCACGGGTGCCGCGCAGGATTACTTGGAAGATGCTGCCACCCTAGGTGTTGACGCTTTTATCTCTGGAGAAATTTCCGAGAGAACAACCTATATTGCCCGTGAAACGGGAGTCACTTACTTCTCCTGCGGACACGACGCAACAGAACGCTTTGGAATACAGGCGCTAGCAAAGAAGATTCTCGAAGAGTTTGGCATCAACGTTCTCTTTATTGATGTAGAGAATCCAGTCTGAGTGTCCTTATCAAGGGGCAAAAAAAGGGCCTCGACGTGACCTCCCCTTGCCAACATCGAAGCCCTAAAAATTCGTTAGCCACTCGGCACACAAACTAAATTACATCAGGCAAGTCCGCCTTAACTCTTCCCCGTGCTCTCCTCTAAGACGCGGGAAAGAACCCTTCTGGAGAAAGTACGATGCACTTGATTGGTTCGTGTTCATGTGCTTTCTGAAACTAACGATTTTTATCCCCTCTCTCTTTTATTTCCTCATGAACGACTATACCGTGTCTTTAAGGATTATTGGGGGCTTTCTTATTTCGTACTGTAATTAAGCAATTACCCTAATACGCGGTTTCTGTGAAGGATCCTCGTGTCGTTTATCGCCTGCGTTAGCAGTGGCGTTGATAGAGAAGTTCGCCTTAGTAAATGTCACACCTAAAGCACCCAGGGAGGAACTGGCATCGATAACGGTATGCCTGTTACCGAAGACTTTGATGAACTTATCGCCCAAGGTCGGAACCTCAGCGAGATTAAAGTTCGGCGTAATACCTCACAACCTCTGGCCGCTTCGAAGGGCTTCGCATCGCGCTCTTGATTGAGATTCGTGTAATAGTTATTCGTGGTGTCGTTATCGGAGTACTTAATAATGTAATTTAGTAAACCTTCCTTTCCCTTTAACGAGGCCTCTTCATTTCCCCTGGGAAGAAGATACAAACACTGGAAACGAGCGACTGTCTTATTTTTCTTATTTATCAGTGAGTTACGAGGATTTCCAAGCAGAAATTTTCCTAAATTCTTATAATGCGACTTTCACACCTAAACGAAGATTAACCTTCCTTTTGGGTTGTTTTTCAATCACTTTTATTGGAAAGATTTTCATCCATGATGCTCTTGTACTCGGGATCTACTTGCCCGTTTTCTCACCGTTGCCGTTTTGTTCTCTGCGAGAAGGGATGCGACTTCGAGATTAACGATATCGATATGTTCAATAAGCCTGCGGAAATTGAGGCAATGAACCCGTACGGCGAGCTTCCAATTTTGATTGAGCGCGATTTGACGCTTTATCAGTCGACAATCATCAACGAGTACATCGATGAACGTTTCCCGCATCCGCAATTGATGCCTGCCGACCCCATTCAGAGAGCGCGTGCAAGGCTCTTTATCTACACCTTTGAGCGTGAGCTCTTTAGTTTCGTGCGCGTCCTTGAGAGACGCGAAGAAACCGAGGTTCGCAAAAAGGTTGCTCGCGAACAGATTCGTGAGCAACTCATTCAGCTCTCCCCGGTGCTTGCAAAGAACCGCTACCTCATGGGCGATGACTTCACGATGCTTGACATCACGATTGCCCCACTACTCTGGCGCTTAGATCACTACGAGATTGAAATGCCAAAGACTGCAGCTCCTCTCTTAAAGTACGCTGAAAGTGTCTTCTCGAGGAATGCCTTCATCGATTCGATGACACCTTCGGAAAAGGTGATGCGTCGCTAATTCTTCTTTTTTAAGAAGTTCGACCAAAAGGAAAAGACTCATGGCTGAATCGACTTTTATTGCACCGTTGGATAGTTTGTCATTTCGCAGCTACATCCTGCGAGCCCTTCTTGACTGGTGCGACGATGAAGGCTATACGCCTTACATTCTCGTGAAAGTCGATGATGCCTGTGTTGTCCCACGAGAGTATGTCAATGCTGACGGCTCGATTGTGCTTTGTGTTTCCACTTTGGCTACGCACAACTTTTCACTTACAAAGGAAGTGATGAGTTTTGAGACGCGTTTTGGAGAAAGAATTTCTTCCATTGAAATCCCCTTAGGGAGAATTCAGGCACTCTACCCGAAGGAAAACACGGATTTAGCGAGTTATTTCCCTCTTTCCGTCAGCAAGAAAACACAAAAAGAGAAAAAATCGCAAGAAGATATCCCCGTATTTACCAAACTTTGAACGCTTTTCTGTAGAATGGCGCTCTCACGCCCTAATAGCTCAGTTGGTAGAGCAATCGCCTTGTAAGCGATAGGTCGTCTGTTCGAGTCAGACTTGGGGCACCAGATTTATAGGCCTGAGTGGATGATTTCGCTCGGGCCTTTTCTTAAAAAAATCCGCGCTCGCTCAGTATTTACAAGAGCCGCCACAACACACGAGCGCCCAGGCAAAGCGACCTCTGTAGCGACAGTTCCTTTAACTTATACAAGTCTTGGACGAACTTAATAAAAAGTCGCGTCAACCCTAAAAAACGCTTTCAACTCTATAAAAGTTGCGTTTACTCTATAACTAACTTAGATGGCTTATAAGTCGCTTGCAGAGATAAAGCATCAAAAAGCCTAATTAATAAGCACAGGCAAAGTCTCCGAAGGCGCTATCTACCCGCTTTTCAACGTAACAAATCTCCGCCTTGCAATCCTATTATGCAAATAACGCAATATCTGAAATTTGCATAAGTCAAGAGAACTCGCAGTCAAAATATTTTGCATACGCACTTTTCCCTAGGAAAATCCTCCTCGTTTATTTGTTACACACATCCCACGAAACGGGAAAGGAATTCGCTTTTATGTCAGAAACTGTTCAGCGCGGCAAGATTAAGAAGGCCCCTGCCGCTGAAGTTGTTAAGTATCTTATTCGCCCCGCTATTGAGGGTGACCTCAAGCGCTCCTACAACACCATCCTTGATATCAACAAGGCACACATCCTCATGCTTGCCAAGACCGGCATTATCAAGGCTGACGTCGCCAAGAAGCTTCTCGTTGCCACAGCACAGATCGAAAGCGAAAAAGATCACCCCACGTTTGAAATCAATCCGAACGTCGAAGATCTTTACTTCAATCTCGAACGTTACCTCATCAAGCTTACAAGCCTTGAAATCGGCGGTCAGCAGCACACCGCCCGTTCCCGTAACGACCTCTTTGCAGCAGAAATCCGCTTCGATACTCGTAAGGTCTATCTGAAGCTCTCTGAGATGTTCATCGCCTTGCGTCGTGCGTATTTGGAACTTGCTCGCAAGAACCTTGACACCGTTCTCTCTGGCTACACCCATATGCAGCCTTCTGAACCGATTACCTTTGCGCATTACCTCTCTGGCGTGTTGAATGCCTTTAGTCGCGACTACGATCGCTATGCGCGTGCTTGGAAGGCCCTAAACCTCTGCCCGCTCGGAGGTGGTTCGATGGGATCGACCTCCTTCCCAATCGATCGCAACTACACAGCGAACCTCTTAGGCTTTGATGCTCCTCTTAACAACAGCCTTGATTGCGTTGCAAGCCGCGATTACCTCTTGGAAATCGTCACATCCTTAGCCCAGACCGCTATGACGATGAGCCGCACGGCACTTGACCTCTACAACTGGTCTACGCCCGAATACGGTTACATTGAAGTCGATGATAGTTGCGCCGTGTGCTCTTCTATCATGCCGCAAAAGAAGAACCCCTTCACACTTGAACACGTCAAGGCGAAGGCGGCTCACATGGAAGGCTTTGCCATTTCCATCTACAACGCGATGAAGAATGTAATCTTCTCGCACTGCCGCGACACAAGCGTTGAAACACCGCGCTACTTCTACACGGCTCTCTCTGAAATGGAAGCTGACTTTGCGCTTCTCACAGTGACAGTGAAGACCCTCTCTGTCAATAAGGAGAGAATGCTTGAGAATGCTCGCCGCAACTTCTGCACCGTCACAGAACTTGCTAATTACCTCGTGCGCCACGATGGCATCTCCTTTAGAGAAGCCCACGAAATTATCGCCCACGTCGTTGGCACGATGTGCGAGACCCATCGCACAAGCGCAGACATTGACAGAGCTGCTGTCAACGCTGCTTGCAAGTCTCTCTTCGGATTTGAAACGAAGTTAACAGACGCCTTGATCGCCGAAGCTCTCGACCCGAAGCGCGTTGTTTCAGAAAAGAAGATTATCGGTGGCACGGAAGCAAACGAAGTCACCCGCCAGCTTGACCTTATTGAGAAAGGTATTGAGGCTGACGAAGCAGTTCTCGCTGAACGCAAGGCCCAGTTATCTGACGCCAACAAGCGTCTAGCTGATGCTGTTAAAGCGGCTATTGCTGACTAACTAGCAATAAAAATCAGGGAGAGCTACCTATTTGTCTAGGCGGCTTTCCCCTTAAAACAAAACAAGAACCAAGGGAGGTCTCTCACATGTTTTTCTGGGAATTTGTAATCGTCATTGGCGCGATGATTTTGGGCGCGCGTTTTGGCGGTGTATTTTTCGGTATGAGCGGTGGCGTCGGTTTGCTTGCCCTCATCCTCATTTTCGGTCTAGCTCCTGCTAATCCCCCGATTAACGTCATGCTCATCATTATGAGTGTCGTGCTTGCTGCTTCGACACTGCAGAGCTCTGGCGGTATGGCATTCCTCGTTCGTATCGCGGAAAAACTTCTTCGCGCACGTCCGAAGTCTGTGACATTTATTGCGCCGGTTATCGCTTTCGTTTTCTCCTTCATGGCTGGCACGGGTAACGTCCTTTATTCCATCCTCCCCGTGATTGCCGAAGTTGCACGCGAAGCTGGAATTCGTCCGGAACGCCCAATTTCGATTTCCGTTATCGCTTCTCAACACGCAGTGCCCGCATCTCCGATTTCCGCAGCTACCGTCGCTATGGTTGCTCTCTTGGGTTCCCAAGGCGTCACAGTGCTTACGATTATCGGAATCGTTTCTCCTGCCGTTTTAATCGGTCTCATGATTGGCGCCCTCGCTGTCTGCAAGCGTGGTAAAGAACTTGCTGACGATCCTGAATATCAGCGTCTTGTTGCCGAAGGCTACTTTAAGGATAAGGCAAAGGCCGCAGCCACAGGCACCGAAGGCGGAGACACCAAGGAAGCAAAACTTGCTGTTGCTTTCTTCCTCTTAGCAGCCTTCACGGTTGTGCTCGTTGGCACATTCCCAGAACTTCGTCCTCAGGTTGCTAACGCCGCTGGAAAGATCTCTAAGGTCTCGATGACCCACATGATTGAACTCATTATGTTGGTCGTTGCCGCCTTCATCGTGATTTTCTGCAAAGCCAAACCCGATGATGTTATTCGTACATCTGTCTTCCGCGCTGGCATGATGGGTGTTGTCACAGTCTTTGGTCTTGCTTGGATGAGTGATACCTGGATTGCTTGCAACCTTCCCTACATCAAGAGTTCCGTTGCAAGTGTCGTGCAGGGTGCTCCCTGGCTCTTTGCTATCGCACTTTTCTTCGTGTCTGCCTTAACGCACTCTCAGGGCGCAACCGTTGCAGCCTTGATGCCGCTTGGTGTTTCTTTGGGCATCGATCCGCTTTCTCTTGTGTGCATGTTCCCTGCCGTTTGCGGCTACTTCGTCATCCCCTCCACAGGTGTCCTACTTGCTGGCGTCGCGTTTGACGAAACAGGCACAACAAAGATTGGTAAGTTGGTTATTAACCACTCCTACTTACTGCCGGGTCTTGTTGTGACAGTCGCTAACGTGCTTATCGCATTTGGCATTCGCGCTGTCTTCTTCTAGACCCCTCCAGGGTTTTCTGCTCCTGCAACCTATATCTTCCCCCTTTTCTTAGGTTGCAGGGCAGAATTTTTTTAACTGACAAAAAGACCACTTATGACTGCTACAGAAATCTTTGCCGTCTTTGTTAAGTTCTTCTTTATTCTGACGCCTTTCTTTATCGTTGCTGTCTTCATTGCGATGACAGAAAACGAAACCGTAGAGATTCGTCACCAACTCGCCATCCGTGTTACGGTTGGCGTTATTGTCATCAGTCTTGTGCTCTTCTTTGCAGGCACGGCACTTTTTGACCTCTTAGGGATTACAGTTGATGCATTCCGTATCGGTGCGGGTGCATTGCTGTTCCTTACCTCGGTATCTCTAGCAAACGGCAATGTGCAACTTCCCGCTTCGAAGCGTTCTGTCTTGGATTTAGCGGTTGTCCCTCTTGCAATTCCTGTGACTTTGGGGCCAGGGTCCGTGGGTTTTCTCGTTGTGATGAGTTCTGAGGTTGGAAACTTCTCCGCGAAGCTCTACACAGCGGCTGCAATCGTTGCCGCTTCTCTCTGTGTCGGTGTGATGCTTTACCTTTCCTCGGAATTAAAACGCCTCATTGGACGAAGTGGCATCTCTATGCTCTCTAAGATCACAGGCCTCATTCTTGCTTCTCTTTCCTGCCAGATGATTTTCACAGGGGCAGCGTCGTTCTTCAAATAATCCGTTTTATTTTTTGTTTTGTATGACAAATTCAGGCACTGAACTGCTAATCTCGCGATTCGGAACTAAGGAGAGAGAACGTATGGGAATCGCCTTTAGCAAATCTAATCCTTCGATGCTTCTTTTTCGGATGCGTGTGAGAATCTTCTGCCAGCTCTGCGAGCAGAAAAGTTTCACGGAAACAGCCAAGATACTCAAAGTAAGCCAAAGTGTTGTTTCTCGTGCCATTGCAGATCTCGAGGATGAACTAAAGGTCTCTCTTTTCGATCACTCAGTGAGGCCCATTCGGCCGACTCCCGCTGGGCAAAGTCTCTATCGATTTCTCACCTCCGAACTGAGTCGCTTCGATGAGCAACTCGGGCAGTTGCGGCTAAATAACGCGCTACTTTCCCCATTGCGTATCGGCTTTGTCGAATCAATTGCCCGCACAATGAGTTGGTCTGTCATCGAAAAGATTCGCTCTAACTATTCAACAGTTTCTGTCTACACAGGGATTAGCTCATACCTTTTGCAACTCTTGGATAGCGATTGCGTAGATGCGATTATCTGCCCAGACCCCTTTACAAATCGCAATGATCTTGAGCGTTACTTTGTCTTCCGTGAGCCTTCTATTATCGTTCTCCCGAAACACACAACGCTCCCCAAAGAACTTACCTGGGAAAGGTTGCAGTTCTCCGGGCTTCCTATCTTGCAGTACAACAGTCAGAATTCCGGAGGAAAATTACAAGAGAAATTCTTCGGGAAATTAGGACTTTCCTTTGTCAACCGCTTTGAAGTTGACATCAATGCGCTACTTCTTGACTACGTTGCCCACGGCGCTGGGTGGGCTCTTACGCGTCCTACGACGCTCTTGCAGCATCCGACGCTTGCAAAATCTGTGGATATTCGTCCAATGCCGCGGCCCGTTGCCTCACGCGAACTCTATGTTGTTGTCCGCAAGACAGATCAGTCGAGTCTAGGACCTCAGATTGCCCGAGCCGCATGCGAGTGTTTCAAAACAACCATTGCCCCTATGATTCTCGATATCACGCCTTGGGTTGCGCCTTATCTCTACAGCGCAGGACCCAATCCAGGAGACCGCATTCCGCTTTATCAGCCCGAGAAAGATCAAAGCGCTGAAAACGTCTTTGTGCTTTAGAAAAATCTTTTGGGCGGAAATATTTCCGCCCAAAATGTATGTCCGAAACAAACCCAAAGAAAGACCTACTTTTCTTTTGGCTTCACATCGATACCATAGTGGATGATTTCAAGGTTCTTATACCAGCAAAACATCCGAACGCCGACGATGAAAAACGTTGCGGCAAAAAGAGAAATAAATTCTGAAACTTCACATTCCTTTAAGAGGATGTAAAGCCAAGAGCCCACAAAGGCAGAACTCGCATAGGGCTGACGGTCACTCATCACCATGGGGAGGCGATTTAAGAATACGTCTCGGAGCATTCCCCCAACGACCCCTGTGCAAACACCGAGAAGAACCGCAGGAAGATAGGGAAGGCCCGCCGCAAGTGAAAGGGATGTTCCGCCTGCTGCAAAGAATCCAAGGCCAATCGCATCAGACCAAACAAAGATTTGCCTAAGTGACTTTTCTCTAAATCGATTGATGATAAAGGGAGCGAAGGCAGTCATAAAGAGCGTTACCCAAACGTATTCGTGATGGGCAATCCAATACATCGGACGGTTGCCGATAATAAGGTCGCGAACAATTCCGCCACCGAAAGCCGTCGTAAAGGCCATGATGAAAACGCCAACAGGATCGACATCTTTATCTTCTGCCGCAAGAATTCCTGCGAGCGCAAAAGCGACGATTCCCACAAAGTCCGTAAATACGAGAAGCCCTGACTGCATAAAAGAAAAACTCCATTAAGAAATGGACGGGTTCTCTTTTATTTTAAGGACTTATCAAGTTTCTCGCTTTTAAGTGTCACAGATTATTTAGAAATCGAGTATATCGAGCAACTTGATTTACTAGATTCAATTATCTGTTGAATTTATTTGTTTTATTTTCGTCAATGGCAAATCGGACAGGCAAAAACACCCCCAAAATTTGGATTATCTGATAAAAATCTCGTATTCGATTGTGACGCAATGAAATATCAGCGCCGTGTAGCAAAGCCAATTTTTTGGATGCCTGCGTCTCTAACGAGGCCAAGAAGTTCAACAACCTCTCCGTACTGGCATTTTTGATCAGCGTTAATCTCGACTGCAGATTCAGGATTTCCTGAAGCAACGTTGAGTCTTTGAAACAACATCGAACGATCGATGCGATTCCCATCGAGCCAATAAGAGCCATCTTCTTTCAAAGCGACTTCTAGTCGCATAGGATTTTCAACAATGGGATTGGCTGTTAACTGAGGTAAATCCACAGGAACACTCATGCGGAGTACTGGGACAGTCACAATAAAAATCACAAGAAGGACAAGCATCACATCCACAAGGGGCGTGACGTTGATTTCGCTTAAATCGTGGATTTCATCGTTCATGACTTAATCCCCCGTATCCACTTTCATGCCCGTACGCTTCCAGTAATGAAGTTTCACCCACCACGTTGTTAGGTCAGCACTCAATGAGCGGGAGGCATGCACAAAAAGGTTGTAGCCAATCGCCGCAGGAACAGCGACAGCGATACCAGCCGCTGTCATGATAAGCGTCTCGCCAACGGGGCCTGCAACCTCGGCCAAACTCGGGACCATACTGATTCCTGACAAAGAAGTCATCGTGTGATAAATCCCAACGACGGTTCCAAAAAGACCAACGAATGGAGCTGTTGCTGCAATCGTTGAAAGAACGCCAAGGCCCGAGGTAAAGGGCTTTAAGAAATTGGCTTGTTGAACTTTGCGCTGCTCATCGATTAAGACACGATTGCCATCTAAGCTATGAAAAGCGTGCTGAGAAGAAGCACCAAAACGAATCCAAAGATTTTTGTCTTTTTCGCTAAATAATGCTTCTGTCGTATCGCTTTTCTCGTAGCATTCGATTGCGTCCTTTTTTAAGCGAAAGACATTCACAAACCGAATCGCTTTCAGAAGAATCACGGTCCAAGAAAAAATAGACATCAATAAAAGGAGCAATGCCGCTCCTGAGATAAGCACATCGCTTGTTCGAATAAATTCTATAAAAGAGGTCATCGTTTTTTCCTCTAGCGATTAAGTTCAAACCGGATTTGGACAACGCACCAGCGCTCCAAGGCATTACCATCTTTATCTTTTGCTGCACGAAAGCGCCAGCGCTTTACAGCGCGCAACGCCGACTCATCAAAGCTATCAAGGCCACTTGTTTCACGTACTCGTGCGTCTTTAACGCGCCCTTCTTTATCCACAAGGATAGCCAAGCGCAACTGCCCTTCTTTACCCGAGCGCCTTGCTGCTTCTGGATACGCAGGACGCGGCGCATAAAGAGGGCGCGCGGCAACAGAAACTTGAACGTCGTTGCCTTGCGCTAAATCGGGCGCCGTTGAAAGTTCAGAAGGAACTCCTTTACTGAGAACTTCTTTTTCTTTCTCTTTCTTTACTTTGGGAGCTGCCTTTTCTTTTTTAGCGCTTACGACTTGACGAACAACTTTCTTTTCTACGACAGGGCGTGATTCCTCTTTTTTCGCGGGAGCGACTTCTTTAGCACTCACATTTGGAATGACACGTACGCCGATTACTTCAAAAAAAAGTGCATTGCTTCCTGCGGAGATTTTTTTTGCTACACCGCTAAACGCCGTAAAGAGAGCCACGTGCGCAAGTAACACCACTAGAACGCAAAGTGTTGGGCAACTCCGAACGCTTTTCATCTTCTAGCCCTTCTTAGAAAAGAGGCGAACAAGAAGAAGAATCACCGTTGCCGTGAGAACAACGCAGGCTCCCGTAGGAACAGAAAACCAGTATGCCAAAAGAAGGCCCGCGACACTAGCAAATACACCCCAAAGACCCGAAAGAATAAACATGCCCTTAAGGCTCTTTACGGTCTGCAAGGCAGTCGCTGCTGGGGTCACAATCAAAGCATAAATCAAAATGCCGCCAACAGCTTTTAAGGCAATGGCAATCACAAGTCCCATTAAAAGAAGCATGGCTCGTCTTAATGCCGCAACAGGAATGCCACTAGCCTCAGCGGCATCGGGTTGACTAATCACAGCTTGGATTTCTTTAAAGAAAAGCGCGATAAAGCCAGAAAGAACCACAGCGCAAAGCGCCATTAAGATGAGATCCGTGGTGCTAGCAGTTAAGAGATTACCCCAAAGGAAATTAAGCCCTTCAGCGCGAGAGCCGGGAAGGAGACCCAAAACAAGCATCGAAAGACTTAGCATCACAGAGAAAACAACACCAACAACCGTGTCGGCTGAGACTCGTAGCTTGCGGCTCCACGTTTCAATAAAAGCTGTGGCACCAATGCTCCCTACAAACCCACAAAGAGCCGGTGGCCAACCCACCCAAACACCAATCAGGGCTCCAGCGAATGCCGCGTGCGAAACACAAATTCCCACAAAGCTCATGCGTAGCAAAACGACGAAGACACCTAAGAGTCCGCAGGCAAAACCAGAAACCACTGCCATCGCAAAGGCGCGCTGCATGAATTCGAAACTTAATAGTTCAATCATCACGAGTCTGCCTAAAAGAGTGCGACCTTGCGGCCTTTGTGTTCGACAATATCCACAGGCGTCTCATACAAGGACGTGAGCACATCGCTATTCATCGCGTCTTCTGTTTTCGAAGCTTGAATAAGAGTCCCGTCTTTTAAAATCGCTGTGTGCGTTGTGATGTGAGAAACGGCATTTAAGTCGTGCGTAGCCATCACAACCGTAAGACCCATCGAGCGTTGCAGATTGCCAATTAAATTGAGAATATCGCGCTGCGCTTGCCAGTCTAGAGCCGCTGTCGGCTCATCTAAAAGCATCAGCGAGGGCTTTTGCGCAAGTGCTCGGGCAATGGCTGTGCGCTGTTTTTGACCACCTGAAATGCGCCCTAATGGGCGATCTTTAATGTCAGTTAGCCCTGTGACTCTAATTGCCTCATTTGCCGCTTCAATTTCTTTATTTCCAGGGCGATGAAAAAGGCCCAACTTCGCATACGTTCCTGCAAGAACAGTTTCAAAAACTGTCACAGGAATGCGAGGGTCGACTTCAAGCATCTGAAAGACGTGGGCGATTTTTGTTCGCACGCCGTGTAATGTCTTTGGCGTGACTTTCTCTTCGTTGAAATACACAACGCCCGCCGCTAGGGGCGTCATCGCATTAAATAGCCCAAGAAGTGTTGACTTTCCTGCGCCATTAGGACCAATAAGACCCCAAAACTCTCCTTTGTTAATCTCCCAATTAACGCCATGCAAGACTTCGCGCTTTCCAAAAGAAACGCAGGCGTTTTCTAAACGGGCAATCGGGAGCGTCACAGAATTATCCTTTTACTAAGGCGACGAGTTTTTTGGTGTTTTCTCGTGCAAGCGTGAAGTAATCGGGCGTATTTTCGTCTGTTTGTGGAAAATTGGAAAGCACCACTCTTCTCACGCGAAGTTCTTCGGCTATCGACCTACCCGCCTCTTGCCCACTTTGAAGATTTTCAACAACGCCAGAAATCTTCTCTTTTCTTCCGATATTTACAAGATTCACAAGCGTGCGTGGATCGATTGTATCGGCCGAACCAAAGGTTCCCACGACATTCAAACCACACCAGCGGCAAAAATCTGCTTGCATCGCTGCGGCTATCACGCTCTTAGCTTTTAGGGGCTCGCAGAGTTTTCTTAATTCTTCGTAAAGCGCATCGATTCGATCGAAACGAGCCACTAAGCGTTTTTTTACTCGACGAGAAAATGACGACTCCGCCCCTTCGATCATCAAATTTGCAATCGTCTTACTCGCCTTCTTTTGCACGCCAGGAATAAGCCAACTACTCGAAACATTGACCGGACGAATCTTTGTTTCAAGCTCTTTGTGTGCTGTAATCATCTGAGCGACGACAGCTTGTTTTGCCTGTGGCGGATGCACAAAGATGCCATCGGCATGAATCGCAAAAATTAGGTCAGCAGCCTTCACATCTGTGTGCCCTGGGCAGGCAGAGCCTGCGATAAGAAGTCGTGAATCGATTTCTTCACCAACGAGGTCTTTGACGATATCTTCAATGAGAGTTGACCCTAAAAGAAAACTCCGTTTTCGTGTCGCTGCGAATGTCGCTTCACTTAAAAGGGAGCCCGCCACAAGACCCAAAATCAAATCACGCCGCGAACTCATCACTCTTCACCTTTTTCGCAAGTGCCAAATAGCGCCCTGGGCAGTCTGTGAGACTTTGAAGGGCAAATCCCGTTTGACTAAGAAGCTCACGCAACTTGCTTTCGCTTGGGAGTTCATCGCCTAAAACAACAGAACACTTGGCATGGTGACAGGCAATTTGATCTCTACTCATTAAGTGCGCAATCACCAGAGTGCCTTCGGGTTTTAACACGCGATGAATTTCTTTTAGGGCTTTTTTGTAGCTTGCAAAGTGAGGAAATGATGCAAAACAAATAACCCTATCAAAATCCTCATCGACTAAGGGCGCTGCCTCGATTCCCGCCCAAACGCATTGAATCTGTCGTGCTGACTTCTTCTTTGCGCCCTTTAGCATTTCTAGAGAGTTGTCGAGTTCCACAATGAAGCCATCTTTTCCAATTTTCTCTAAAAGATAGGGAACAAGGACTCCTTCTCCGCACCCAACATCAAGAACCTTTTCCGCTGGTTTTAATTCGAACGTGGAAACAAGCTCCGCAAGCCTTTCTCGTACAACTGCGGGATAGCCTCTTTCTTCCCAGCCTGCGGCATGCGCATCAAAATAATCACGCCTTTCTTGCTGTTTCTTCGCTTCCGCTTCCGTAAGACGTTCTTGCACTACATGCGTCATAGTTCGAATTTCACTCCAAAGAAAGCCGTGATTCCTGGCATTGGGTATCCTGCATCCCATGCATAGTCGCGATTAAGAATATTGTTTACTGCTAAGTAGACTTCGCCCGTTTTCGGCAACCCCTGAGGCGCTTCAAACTTGCGAGAAAGTTTAGCGTTCACGAGAAGAAAGTCTTTAAGTTTCTTTGAGTTAGATCCGTAGGAAAACCCTGCTGGTCTCGCGTTCGTACCGCTCCAAAGGTCTGCAACGTACTGTGCATCCGCGTAGAGTTTCCACTTCTCAGTAATGCGCCAAGTGGCTCCTGCCTGTACTGTCCATTTCGGGGAATACGGCATGTGACTTGCTGTTACCCCGCTTTGATCCTTTGCTCTAACTTTCATATAGGTAACGGCCGCAAAGGCATCAACACAGTCTGCGAAAGTAGCCTGGGCACTCGCTTCAACGCCTGTTACCTTATAGCGACCAATTGGGTCGTTCCACACGGGTTTTGCCGCAGCGTACATATAGACACGGAAGCGATCTTTCCCTTTATCGTGAAAAACAGTAAGGCTCACCGAATCCGTCTCGTTAAACTGTAAGCCGACTCCTGTCTCGTAGTGGTCAACAATTTCTGGTTTTAGACCTCCCCAAACGCCACTCTGTGAATTTCCACGTTGCACATAACCCTGCAGGGCAACGGCTGACGGGTAATTCACGCCTCGAGCATAGTTAACGTTCCAACGGAAAATTCCTGAACTTGCAATAAGGCCCACCTGAGGCGCTAACACATCTTTAAATTCACTATGTTGGTAATAGCGCAACCCGGCTGAAGGGGTAAGTGTCCAACCACCAAACATAAAGTCGTGAGAGGCACTCACGTAGGGAGAAAAGAGTGTGATATCTGGGAAATCCCAATAGTTTTTAACCCCTGTCGCATTGACGCGGCTCTCATTGGAAAGTTCTGTTCTATCTAGGTCAAAACCCAAACTAAAGGTGGTATTTTTTAAGTGCCAATTTTCTTTAGCCCTTAGGCCATAGAGTTTCGCTGTCTGCACGGAAGTCGTAAGAACCCCTCTTGAGGAGACCTCGTTTCTAAGGGTGTAGTCCGTGTCGTTGTAATAGAGCTTTACAAAACCGTCAGCGGTATCGAATCGGTTGTTGAGCGTCGCCGTGAAAAAACTTGTATCCGTGTCGTAACGCTCTTCTGAGGTGGTAGTGCCTTCCGTATTCGGTTGCAACGTCTGTGCTTTTGTCTTGTTAGCTAAGAGCCGCAATTCATAATTTTCGTTAATTTGCCAGCCGCCATTAACGTAGTAACTTTGCTGTTGCGCTCGGGAATGCGAGACGTGCCCATCGGTGCTTGACCAGTTTTGCGCGGCATAGATATCAAAGTCGCCTTTCTTGTAACCAGCGGTAGCTTCTTCCGTAAATGTCTCATGCGAGCCACCCGCGAGAGCTAGAGATGCCGCCGTTCCTTCGTGCATCATCTTACGGGCCCGCATGTCCACCGACGCATAGCCACTACCAAACTGAGAAGGCTGGGGACTTTTTCTCACTTCAATTGACTCGACGCTACCGAGGCTTACCCCGTCAAAAAGTGTCTGTCCGTAGAGAGCTCCCATGCGAGGGGCTCCATCAAAAGTAATTGCAACCTCTGGGCTCGGGTGATTTGCGCCGCGCCCTCGGACATAGATACCGTGTCCTGTTTGGCCGCCAATCATCGTATCAGACCGCGTAAGTACCCCAGGAATCATCGCCAGTGCGTGGTTGATGTCTGACGCCGCCTGGTTTTCAATCTGCTCGCGTGTGAGAACATTTTTCTGCTGCGAAAGAGAATCTACAACTGGAGTAGCTGGATTGCGGGCTTCTTCAGCCGTGACAAGAACCTCTCCTAAATCCTGCTCTTCACTAGGAGCGGCTTGAAGCGAAGCAGAAAGGAAAAGGCTACTAGAGAGAAAAGAAATCGCAAGGACTGCGTGCTTTGAATATGCCATAAAACTTCAAAAGAAATCGGTAATGTTCGAAAGCAAAATGCTACGAGATTTTCATAATTTTTTCAAAAAAATATGAAAATCTATGTACCTAAATTTCCCTTGATCTGATGCGACGCTAACTCACTTAACCCAAGTGGCGTAGTAGCGTTACAACGAACGGCATAGTTATTGCGGCAATGACTGTAGAAAAGAGCATTGCATCTGCAATTTCTGCTTCAATTGAGTGAAATGTTCTAGACATCAAATAAACATTAACGCCACAGGGTAACGCCGCTAAGAAAACAATCGCTGTCTTTTCCACAGGACCAAGACCAATGAGAGTCGCAAGGGCAAAAACTGCAATTGGGTGGACTAATAATTTCGCGGCTGAAATGAAGATTCCAGTAGTGATTCCCTTACTTATACCGTATTCGGCAAGTCCCATGCCAACAGCAATAAGCGATAAAGGAGTAGCCGAGAGAGCAACGAGCCTTAGCGGCTCATCGATGACATAGGGAAGTTTGATGCGGGTGAAATTCCAGAGGGCACCCGCAAAGATTGCAATGATTAGGGGGTTCTTAAAAACGTTTAAGACCGTACGGAAAAAGTTTTTTATAGAAAATCTCTGCGTACCCTGCTCGACTAAGATAGAGACTGCTGTCCACAAAACAAGAGCATTAAATGTCAGAACGCAAGCAATACTCGGCAAATACTCTTCTCCTAACATCACGGTAGCGAGTGGCAAACCCAAAAGACCGTTATTACAGAAGACGCAAGCAGTACCAAAGATTGCCGAGCCCGCAGGATTAATGTGCATCACCTTGAGGGCAAACGCTCTAAAGATAAATAGGAGCGTCAGACAAGCTCCAAAGAAAGCAATCAGAAGTTTCGGATCTGTGGCGGTTTCTTTTAAGAACTGTTGCCCCAACAATCTAAAAAGCATCGCCGTCAAAGCTACATTGAAAGCGAATTTCACGAGAACATTGCTCTCGGTTTTTCCAAATCCAAACCAACGCACGAGAGCGTATCCGAGACCAATCAAACAGAAAAGCGGAACGGATTTCGTAAATTGAAACGAGAACTGTAAGAGAAAATCCTGCACGACAAAACCACCCAATAAGAATTTCCGTGCACGATAACACTGATTCAAAAAGAAAACCATTAGGCGGGACGTTCAAACCATTTCACCTAATGGATTTCCCTCAGGCTTTGTGCATGAGATGCAAAATTCGCAAAAAATGCACAGCCCCACTCGGGTTTTCCCGTGAAAAACAGAAAACCTTAGGCGAAAAAATCCCTTATAGGTCTAAAATTTGGCACTTCCTTTTTTTTGAATTCTTAACCTTTCCCTCTCATCAAGGACTCAACGACCATGTCTTGGCTTGAAAAACAATTCCAGCTAACTGAGAATAAAACGAGCGTACGCACGGAAATCTCTGCTGGTATCACAACCTTCATGGCGATGGCTTATATCATCGTCGTTAACCCTGGCATTCTTTCTGAAAGCGGCATGCCCTTTGGCTCTGTGCTCGTAGCAACCTGCCTTGGCGCAGCAATTGGCTGCTTCTTGATGGCCTTCCTAGCGAACTATCCCTTCGCCTTAGCTCCTGGCATGGGACTTAACGCCTTCTTTACCTACTCTGTGTGTCTCACGATGGGTATCTCTTGGAAGGTCGCTCTTACGGCGGTTTTCATCGAAGGTTTGATCTTCATTTTCTTAACACTTACAAGTATTCGAGAAAAGGTTGTTAACTCAATTCCAACAGCCCTGAAGGTTGGTATCGCTGCTGGTATCGGTCTTTTCATTGCCTTTATTGGCTTGAAAGGCGCTGGCATCATCGTTGACAATCCCGCCACCCTCGTTGGCCTCGGAAACCTCAAGACCTGGACCGTGCTTCTTACCCTTGTGGGCGTTATCCTCATGGTCTACCTGCAGATTAAACACGTCCGCGGTGGCATTCTCCTTAGCATGATTATCGTGACAATCCTTGGCATCCCCGTTGGTGTTACAAAGATTCCAGATAGCCTCATTTCCATGCCGCCCTCTCTTTCTCCGATTGCCTGCCAGTTGGACTTCTCGATGCTCACCTCTCTTAACTTCTGGGTGATCGTCTTTGCGTTCTTCTTTGTAGACTTCTTCGATACAGTCGGAACCCTTGTGGGTTGTGCGTCGCGCGCTGATATGCTCGATAAGAACGGTTTCCTGCCGCGTGCTCGCCCCGCTCTTCTCTCTGACGCTGTCGCAACAACTGCTGGTGCTCTCTTGGGTACCTCTACCGTTACGACCTTCGTTGAAAGTGCTGCTGGCATCGAACAAGGTGGCCGCACGGGTCTTACAGCCTTTACCGTTGGCATCCTCTTTATCTTGGCAATCTTCTTTAGCCCGCTCTTTATGATTGTTCCGACCTGCGCGACTTCTGCCGCCCTTATCATGGTCGGTGCCTTCATGGTCTCTGGCGTTGCGAAACTCGATTGCTCAGACTGGACAGAGCTCTTCCCTGCGATGCTCGCCCTCTTCATGATGCCGTTTGCTTACTCGATCTCTACGGGTATCGAATTTGGTATCGTAAGTTACGTTGCTCTTAAGATCGTCAGCGGTCAGGCTCGTAAACTTAACTGGCTTATGTACGTGCTCGCACTTCTCTTTATCGCGAACCACGCCTTTAACTAATGGGAATCTAAAAGCGATTTGGGGCTGAATTTATCAGCCCCAAATAAAGATTTCAGAAGGCACTAGATTTCTTTTAAGTCTGGTGCCTTTTCTTTTCCTTCAGAAGAAAACGGGGCCTGTGCCATCCAGCACGAATTTCACACGCCGCAAGATGCCTGTTTCGAGCATGATGCAAACAGGTTTCAGTGCGTGAGGAACTGGACAATATCTCACTTTGACATCCAAAAATGCCGGGCGAGCAACAAAGTTCGTCTCATCCTGAGATTCCTCATTTAGGCGCTGGTAAATCTCGGTTCTTAGGTTTTCTACCGCAGTCTGCGGGCCTCGGCCAAGGAGTTCTCCCATATTGAGTGGGTCATTTAGCGAGAGACTTGCACAGCGCATTGCGGCCTCGGACGTTCCTCCAACACCAATACCAACAACTACCGGACCGTGGAGCCTCTTTTGCTGTGTTTGAATTTGATTGACGACAATATCTAGGAGATTTTCATCTGGCTTCAGCATCGCAAGATAAGTGTGCCCATCAATTTCGACGCCTCGTGCTGCCACGGTCACCTCGACCTGTTCTCCTGGAACAAGTTGCCACTGAACAAAAACAGGCAATGACTTTCTCTTTGAATTTTTTCCTTCTTTTTCCTCTGACTGAGGAGAAAACTCATCCGTTAATTTCTGCCAGGCTCGATCTACCGCCTCCGATACAGCCTGCTCGATGCTACTGGTGAACCCTTCCCAGTGCACATCTTGACCGACGCGCAAAAAGAGGGCTACTACCCCAGGGTCATTAGCTAGAAGTGTTCTCTTACTTTCCGTTTGCCTTAGTTTCGTATAAAAATGCTCGAGCCACTTCTTCTGCTTACTGTTAGCCTCGCGAGTGAAAGCCAAGCGAACCGCATCAAGATAATCCGCCGAGCAATTTACATTAATCCTCTCAAAAGCCTCACTGATGCTTTCAATAAAGTCGTTTTGCCGAATAACACTCACAGCTTCTTTCCCACCGAGAAAAAGTAAAGACAATTTGGCCAGCCCAAAGGATAGCGCCCTTTAAGCCGGCCAATTATTACATTACAAAATACGCTTTGTGCGTTTTTTTATGCTTTTTTTGGAGCAAATTACTTCACGCACTTGCAGCAGCAACGAGGCTTTAGCTGCTTGAAGAAGTCGTTACCCTTGTCATCAACGAGGATGAAGGCCGGGAAGTCAACCACTTCAATCTTGTAGACAGCTTCCATACCGAGTTCCGGATACTCAATGCATTCGATGCTCTTAATGGCGGCTTCCGAGAGCGCTGCAGCGACACCGCCGATTGTTCCAAGATAGAAGCCACCGTGCTTCTTGCAGGCGTCTGTGACAACCTGTGTACGGTTGCCCTTAGCAATCATCACGAAAGAGCCACCAGCTGCCATGAAGGGATCGGCGTAGGGATCCATACGGTTAGCCGTTGTCGGCCCCATAGAGCCGCAAGCATAGCCAGCGGGGGTCTTCGCGGGACCTGCGTAAAGAATCGGGTGATTCTTGATGTAATCTGGCAAACCTTCACCCTTATCAAGACGTTCCTTCAAGCGGGCGTGCGCAATGTCGCGACCGACGATGATGGTGCCCGTTAAGGAAACACGTGTAGAAACAGGATACTTCGAGAGTTCTGCACGAATCTTATCCATCGGCATCGAAAGGTCAATCTTCACCGTGTCACCTTCGCCATCCTTACGGAATTCTTCAGGGATCAAACTAGCGGGATTGTCATCTAACTTCTCAATCCAAAGACCCTCAGCGTTAATCTTGCACTTCACGTTGCGGTCCGCAGAGCAGCTAACACCAATACCAATCGGGCAAGAAGCGCCGTGACGCGGCAAGCGAATCACGCGCACATCGTGAGCGAGGTACTTACCACCGAACTGAGCGCCAAGACCGATGCTGTTGGCGGCCTCGAGCAGTGTCTTCTCGAGTTCGAGATCGCGGAAGGCGCGGCCTGTTTCATCGCCTGTGGTGGGAAGGTTGTCATAGAACTTCGTCGAAGCGAGTTTCACCGTGAGCATTGTCTTTTCTGCAGAGGTGCCGCCGACGACAACAGCAATGTGATACGGCGGGCAAGCGGCAGTGCCGAGGTCCTTGATTTGGTCAATCAAGAAGGGAACGAGAGCCGCTGGGTTCAAAATCGCCTTTGTCTTTTGATACAAATAGGATTTGTTGGCAGAGCCACCGCCCTTGACGACGCAGAGGAACTTGTATTCGTTTCCTTCAACAGCTTCGATATCAATCTGAGCGGGGAGGTTGCACTTCGTGTTGACTTCTTTATACATTGTCAACGGGGCGTTCTGAGAATAACGCAAAGCGTCTTCTGTGTAGGTCTTGTAAACACCCTTGCTGATGGCTTCTTCATCACAGAAACCTGTGAAGACATACTGACCCTTTTCGCCATGGACAATCGCTGTACCCGTATCTTGGCAAACAGGAAGAATCCCCTTAGCGGCGATTTCTGCATTGCGAAGCATCGTCAGCGCAACATACTTATCATTGTCCGAACTCTCGGGATCTGTGAGGATCTTCGCAACGCATTCGTTGTGAGAGCGACGCAGCATAAAGTTCACATTGTGAAATGCCGTGTTAATCAAGACTGTGAGAGCTTCAGGAGCGACCTTCAAAACGGTCTTTCCTTCAAATTCGCCCGTGCTCACGTAGTCTTTTGTAATTAACGTGTATTCCGTGTCGTCTTTTCCGACCTGGAACATTGGCGCATATTTAAATTCAGGTGCTGCTGCCATATAGCATGTCTCCTTTCATTAAGACGGCTCTTTTTAACTCCGTCTTTGCGTTCAAGTTGAAATCCCCTAGGATTTGTATCAAAGATTTTATTCTTACGGATGTATACAAACTTCCTATAAGTTATTTCCATTGACACAATACCCTATCGGTGAATTTTACCGAACCCACCTCAATGTGGAACATGTTCATGTTTTCTAAGCCGAAAGCATGGGTTAATACCTACTACTTTTGAAGTATGCCCTCTCATTAATATCTACACACAAAGGACTAGGATTGGCTTTAAATCAAATTTGTCCTATCTTTCTATTCACATCTTGTTACAGATGCGTCATCATACGGTTGTCCTTTTGTTACCTAATTCGAAGGGGAAATTTCATGGATTTAGGGATTGACTTTTGGCTAGAGCTAGCTGTTCTCTTGGCCTGTTTGTTCTACGCTGCCCCGCGTGGTGGTTTTACACTCGGTATGATTGGTGGCGTTGGCTTAATTATCTTTATCTTCGGCTTCCATATGAAGCCTGGCAAGCCGCCGGTCGACGTGATTCTCACGATTTTGTCCGTGGTTTGCGCATCAGCAACATTGCAAGCATGTGGCGGTTTGGACTGCTTGTTGCAGGTGGCAGAAAAGCTCTTACGTAAGCATCCGCGTTACGTTTGCTACTTGGCTCCCTACATTTGCTGGTTCTTGAGCTTCCTGTGCGGCACGGGTCATACCGTCTACACAATGCTCCCGATTATTTATGACGTTGCTATCAAGAACGGTGTCCGTCCGGAACGCCCGATGGCCGCTTCGACAATCGCCTCTCAGATGGCCGTGATTTGCTCACCGGCTGCTGTGGCCTTCGTCTCGATTGTTGGCTTCATGGAAAAAGGCAACTACATGATTGCGGGTGAACCCTTCAACATGTTCCACCTCGGCCTCATCGTTTGGCCGGCCGCTATCGTCGGCTTGTTCTTCGTTGGCACGTACTCTGTCTTCCGTGGCAAGGACCTCGACAAGGATGAAAAATTCCAGGCCTTGATTGCTGACCCAGAACAGAAGAAGTACGTCTACGGTGAAACGATGACGCTCATTGGCGTTAAATTCAGCAAGAAGCAGTGGTCCAGCCTCTGGATCTTCCTTGCAGCCGTTGCTCTCGTCGCCATCTTGGGCGCCAACAAGGAACTCCGTCCGCTCGTCGGTAAGAAGCGTCTCTCGATGACCCTTGTCATCCAGATGTTCATGATTACTGCCGCGTTCGTTATGCTCACATTCTGCAAGCCCGCCAAGAAGGTTAGCTCCACACAAGTGTTCATCGCTGGTATGGTCGCTATCGTTTCCGTGTACGGCGTTGCTTGGATGTCCGATACGATGTTCTCGAACCACTTGCCAGCCTTGAAGGCCGGTTTAACAGAATGGGTGAAAGCCGCTCCGTGGACATTCGGTATCGTGCTCTTGCTCGTTTCCAAGTTGGTGAACTCTCAGGCCGCTGCTGTCGCGATTGTCGTTCCGGTTGCTCTGCAAATCGGTACGCCTCCGGGAATCGTCCTTGCGATGGCTTCCGCAGCCTACGGCTACTACATCCTGCCGACCTATCCGTCTGACCTTGCGGCTCTCACATTCGACCGCTCTGGCACGACACACATCGGCAAGTTCGTTATCAATCACTCGTTCATCCTGCCTGGTTTGATTGGCGTCGGTGTCGCAACCTGCGTCGGCTACTGCCTTGGCATGTGCTACGGGTACATCTAATAAGAAGATTGCAATAAATTCTCGGTAATTTAGGACAATCAGATCCCGCCTCTTTAGCAATCGGAGGCGGGTAACGAACAGGGACGAGACCATGCGTGGTCTCGTTTTTGTATCTGCAAACCTTTAGTCTGATCTTCTAGGGTTTTCTACAGGTAAACCTTATAATTTCGACAATTTTCAAAAGTTGGAATTTCTTTTCGCATGAAAAAAGTCGTTATCGGCATGAGTGGTGGCGTAGATAGCGCCGTTTCCGCCTACCTATTAAAAAAAGCAGGTTTTGATGTTATTGGTCTTTTCATGAAAAATTGGGAAGACGATGATGACTCGGAGTATTGCTCAAGCCGACAAGATCTTATCGATGCGGCAAGTGCCGCTGATGTCGTTGGTATCGATCTAGAAGCAGTAAATTTTGCTAAAGAATATAAGGAACGGGTTTTTTCCAATTTCTTGAAGGAATACTCCGCAGGGAGAACTCCGAACCCCGATGTGCTCTGTAACTCAGAGATTAAGTTTGCCGCCTTCTTAGACTATGCGATGCAAATGGGAGCAGACGCTATTGCGACAGGGCACTACTGCCGCGTACGGGAAAATGACGGCCTTTTTGAACTTTTACGGGGGACAGACCCAGGAAAAGATCAGAGCTACTTCCTACACCGCTTAAACCAGGCACAACTCTCTAAGGCGATGTTTCCTGTGGGAGGGATGTATAAACGCGAAGTCAGGCGGCTTGCGAAGGAAATTGGACTTCCTGTCGCAGAGAAAAAGGATTCCACAGGAATCTGCTTTATTGGAGAGAGGCCTTTTAGAGAATTTCTCTCTCGGTATTTGCCAACAAAACCCGGCCCTATTAAGAACGCTGAAGGAAAAATCATTGGAAAACACTGTGGGCTGAGTTTCTACACCCTTGGGCAACGTAAAGGCCTGGGGATTGGCGGACAGAAAGAAGGTTCTGGAGAGCCTTGGTTTGTTGCGAAGAAAGATCTCGCTACAAATACCCTTTGGGTCGTACAAGGACACGACCATCCGTGGCTTCTTTCCGATACGCTCACGGCAACAGAGACAAGTTGGATTTCTGGCACTGCTCCAGCGGAAGATTCTTCCGTAACGATTAAAACGCGTTATCGCGCGCCTGATGGAGCCTGCGTAATTGCAAAGATGGATACTGCAGGATGCGCTATGGCGCTAAATTTCCCAACACCGCAATGGGCACCAACCCCTGGGCAAAGTGCTGTCCTTTACGCAGGAGAAGTCTGCCTTGGCGGCGGCTTTATCGACACCGTAAAACTTCGTGGTTGATTTTTTTCAAAGAACTTTCTCTCTATGGCCTTTAATTTATTTTCTTCAGCTAAATTTTTGACCTCCGCAGCAAAGCTCTCGCAATTGCCAGGGGCGGGGCTACCAGAGATTGCCTTCGCAGGGCGATCGAACGCTGGAAAATCCACCACCATTAACGTTCTTACGAATAATGGACACCTTGCCTTCGCATCAAAAACGCCTGGAAGAACGCAGCTTATTAATTTCTTTAAATTAAGTACCAAAACAGATGACGTGGGTTTCTTAGTGGATCTCCCAGGGTACGGCTACTCGAAGGCCGCTCCTGAAACCCGGGCGGGATGGACAGAACTTGTCTCTGGCTACCTCGCAGAACGTCCCTCTTTAACAGGTATCGTTCTTGTCATGGATGCAAGACGCCCCTTTATGCCTGCGGATGACTGGCTTATCGACTTTTTCTCCGAGAAAACACATGTCAAACAACTTTGGCTCTTAAATAAGTGCGATAAATTAAATCGCGCGGAGAGAACTGCCGCACTACGCCTTGTTGAGACGCGTGCAAGAGAAGCAGGGGAACACATCTCCTGGCAACTATTTTCTGGTCTTAAAAAAGAAGGCTCTGCTACGCTTTCTGAAACACTTTCACGCTGGATTGACCCTGAGGGTCGATTGAGCGCAGTTAACTTGTAAGGGGTTTAAATGCAAACACTCGGACAATTTCCTCAAGTACGCATGCGTCGCATGCGTCATGATGACTTCTCGCGTCGCCTGATGCGAGAAAATGTTATTACAGCCAATGATCTGATTCTTCCTGTCTTCGTAAAGGAAGGAAACGCTGAGCGAGAACCCGTTCCTTCGATGCCTGGGGTCTTTAGACAAACCCCTGATGAACTCTTAAAGACCTGCGAAGAATGCGTCAATCTTGGCATTCCGATGATTGCGCTTTTTCCAGTAATCGATGGCTCTCTTAAGACAGCAGATGGCTGCGAGGCAGCCAATCCCGCAGGCCTTATCCCACGCGTTGTGAAGATGATTAAAGAGCACTACCCAGAGCTCGGTGTGATGTGCGATGTGGCGCTTGACCCTTACACCACACACGGTCAGGATGGTCTTATCGATGAAACAGGCTACATCCTCAATGATGAAACCGTTGCCATGCTTATCCGTCAGGCCTTAACTCAGGCTCAAGCGGGAGCTGACGTCGTTGCTCCTAGCGACATGATGGATGGACGTATCGGAGCAATTAGGAAGGCTCTCGAGGAAAAGGGCCTCATTCACACCCGTATCATGGCATACTCAGCGAAGTACGCCTCTTCCTTCTACGGGCCCTTCCGTGATGCGGTTGGATCGAGTTCAAACCTTGGAAAGTCCAATAAGAATGTCTACCAACAGGACCCTGCAAATAGCGATGAAGCCCTTTGGGAAGTAGGTCTTGACCTCGCCGAGGGCGCAGACATGGTGATGGTAAAACCGGGACTGCCCTACCTTGATGTTTTAAGACGCGTCAAGGATGAATTCCGAGCACCAACTTTCGCTTATCACGTCTCAGGAGAATATGCGATGCTTAAATGCGCCGCGGCCGCCGGTTGCATCGATGAAAAGCGCATTACGATGGAGACGATGATTTGCTTTAAACGAGCAGGTGCCGATGGTATTCTCACCTACTGCGCTCTTGACGTAGCAAAGTGGATTCGGGAAGGATATAACTACTAAGAAGTTTGTCTATTTAAGAGGTTGCGGGCGGCGTCAGTGCCGCCCGTTTTCATTTAAGGCGTAACAAGAGCGTGCGCCAAAGGATCTAAAGGGCTACGAACGAGGTTTAAAAGAGAGTGGGCCTGATCAATCTCTTCTTTTACCGTCTTCACAAAACCATCCTGTGGCATTTTGACGCGTATGAGTAGTTTTTCTACCCAATTTCTAATGGAACTTGGGTCTTCTTCATACCAGTAGATGGGAGCATCTGCCTTTAGTTTCGCAAGCCGCCTTGCCTCATCTTCTGCGAGAGAGACGCCTCCAAGCTTATCAACGAGACCCATCTTATAAGCCTGCCGGCCTGTGTAAACGCGCCCCTGCGCCAAAGGTTCGATGCGAGAAACGGGCATCTTTCTAGACTTAGAAACAAGCTTTAAGAAATCTTCATAGGTCCGCTCGACACTAAGCGTCATGATGCGTTCCATTCTTTCATCGATTGGAAGGGCAGGGCTCTTTGCCTTTGCAATCCACTCGGTGTAAGCACCCCCTGCACCAACGGAAAACTTATCAAGCGTTTTCTCAAACGTCGGAAGCATTCCAAAGACACCAATGGATCCCGTGATTGTCATAGGATCTGCAACGATGCAATCCGCGGCAAGGCTTACCCAGTAGCCGCCACTTGCTGCCATATCTCCCATGCTTACAACAACGGGCTTCCCACTCTTACGGACAAGTTCGAGTTCTCGGCGAATCATTTCACTTGCAACGGCACTTCCCCCAGGGCTATCAATGCGAACAACGAGAGCTCCGACATTCTTATCTTCTCGTGCCTCGCGAATAAGTTCCGTGACACTGCGAGCGCCAACCATGCCGATAGCGCTCACTCCATCGCGAATCTCCCCTTCTAAGGTGAGGATAGCAACACCCTTCGCCTCCTTCGTTTCCTCGGGGTTGCTTGCCAAGTAAGCGAGGTAGTCCACTGTCCTCAAGGCATCTTTTCCTGCTTTTCCACCCTGCCTCTCAAGAAGAATTTCTCTTACCGCATCTGCATCACGAACGCCGTCGACAAGGTTTGCATTAAGGGCAACGCGGCTCATGTCTCCTGCAGCGCGTTCAACCTCTCCTTCAAAGCCCTCAATTAAATTCGTAATTGCCCCAGGCATGAGGCCGCGAGCAATTTCTATGGATTCCGTGAATTGTGACCAAGCGTCATTCATCCAAAAGCGATCTGCGCGAAGAGCCTCTTCGCTTGGTCCCTTACGGACGAAGGTTTCTGGGAAAGATTTATAGGCACCGGCCTTAAAGACGTGAACGGTGACGCCAAGTTTTTTGAGTGCCTCACCCCAGTATAGCCGCGTGTTTCCGAGACCCGTAAGAAGGACGCTACCCATCGGGTGCAAGAACACCTCGCTTGCATGAGAGGCAATTGCGTACTGCCGCTGCGTAAATGCACTGGACCAAACAGTGATTTTCTTTCCGCTCTTTCTTAAGCGGTCCATCGCCTCACCAATCTCTCGCAGGCTCGCAAAGCCTGCGCTCTGAAGATCGTCGACTCGCACTAGGACGCTCTCGACACGTTTATCTTCTCGGGCAAGGTCTAAGGCTCTTACAACATCCCGCAACCGTGTCTCGGGATCTGCCCCCGAGAGCGCATAGGCAAAAGAAGCTTCGCGACTTCCAAGAGCACTCTGCTCGACAAGGTTCCCTGAAATGGGGATTACAAGAGTTGTCTTCTCTTCAATCTTTACAGCATCTGTCTGAAAGAAGAATATGCACACACCCACAACGAGAGCCAAGAGAAGCAGGTTCCCAATTGCGCGTCTTGTAAAGTCAAGCACGCCCCAAAAGCGCTTTGCAAACTTTTTAACGGTTTTCCACATGACTTAGCGTCTCCTCTTTTACCTGCTTACGGCTTAGCGTTATTTTCGCAAGTTCTGAGGGATCACGCACGATAAAATCCACATAGGCGGGTTTCCCCGCATAACTCCTCTTCTTGTGGCCGATACACCAAACTGTTTTTAGCCCCAGGGCTTTTGCTGACTTTAGGTTACTTAACCCGTCATCAACTAGAGCGGCCTCTGCTGCTAAGCCGCGCGCGCGAGCGAGGGAAAATGCAATCGCCTCCTTCTGCGGCTTACAGCGCCAAGCGCCAGGGACGCGCATCACCTCTGGCGAAATAATCTCTTCAAAACAATCCCGAATCCGCAGAAACTTCGTAACGCGCTCCGCGTAAGCGTAGGGGCCATTTGTGAGGATGACTTTGCGCCCTGAAAGGTGCGTAAGTACTTCCCGCAGTCTCGCTACGCTGAGAATTGGACGAATCACACTTTCTAAATCAAATGTGTGCGTTTTGTAGAAGAATTCTTCTGGGGCAATGCCGTGCAATCTCTCAAGGCCCAAGAACGTTGCCCCAAACTCTCTCCAATAGGCGTGTTGCAGTGCGGCAGCCTTCTCGAAATCCATGTGAAGACGCTCGGAAATAAAAGTCGCCATCCTTTGGTGGATTTCTGGGAAAACCGATCCCGTTGAATCAAAAAGCGTGTTATCCAGGTCAAAAAGCCATAGAGAAACCCCACAACTGGTGTTTCTCTTAACTTCTAACGCAGTCCTTTTGATTTCCACCTGAGTTGACCCTTAGAGCACGTACCGAGAGAGATCTTCGTCTTCTGCGAGGTCCCCGAGCTTCTCTTTCACGTACGCAGCATCAATATTCACAGCGGATTCTGCACAATTGCCTGCAGTAAAACTTGCGTCTTCAAGAAGTTTTTCCATCACCGTGTGTAGTCTTCTTGCACCGATGTTTTCTGTGTGTTCGTTCACTTCAAAGGCGTAGCGCGCAATAAGGCGAATTGCCTCCGCATCAAACGTAATCTTGCAACCGTCTGCTGCAAGAAGCGCTTCATACTGCTTAACAAGAGAGGCATCAGTGCTCGTAAGAATCCTCTCAAAGTCTTCACTCGTAAGGCTTTGCAACTCAACACGAATCGGCAGACGCCCCTGCAACTCTGGCACAAGGTCCGAGGGCTTAGAGAGGTGGAAGGCACCTGAAGCGATAAAGAGAATGTGGTCGGTTTTAACCCAACCATATTTAGTCTTTACTGTTGTTCCTTCGATAAGTGGCAGGAGGTCGCGCTGTACGCCTTCGCGAGAAACATCCGCACCGTTTGTCTCGCCGCCGCGGGCAATCTTGTCAATTTCATCGATAAAGACAATGCCGTTGTTTTCCACATTCGCAATCGCGTCACGAACGCACTCGGATTTATCGATAAGTTTCCCTGCTTCTTCTTCCGTGTAAATGGAAAGAACTTCTTTAATCTTTAAACGGCGCTTTTCTTTGTTTTGCTGTTGCAACTTCTCGAAAACACTCTGAAGCTGGTTTTCCATGTCATCCATGCCTTCAGGAGCAATCATGTTAAAGACCGGACCCTTAGCATGTACTTCCGCCTCAACAATTTTTTCGTCTAAGCGCCCTGCCCTTAAATCTTCCCGAAGTCTTCTTCTCGCAACCCCTTCAACAGGAGCCACGGGCGTTCCATCGGGATTCGTAACCTGCGTTGTGGGCGGTACAAGAAGGTCCAAGACACGATTTTCTGCCGCCTCTTCTGCCTTTACGTGAACGCGCCTTTTTTGCTCTTCACGCATGAGTTTCATGCCCGCTTCCATCAAGTCACGGATGATCGATTCAACGTTGCGGCCAACGTAACCCACCTCTGTGAATTTTGTTGCTTCTGTTTTCACAAAGGGCGCATCCGTTAGCCTCGCTAAGCGGCGAGCGATTTCTGTTTTACCTACACCCGTGGGGCCAATCATCAAAATATTTTTAGGCGTGATTTCCGAATGCAGAGGCTCGGGAACACGAGCCCGTCTCCAGCGGTTTCTTAAGGCAATTGCAACCGCCTTCTTTGCTGCACTCTGCCCAACGATGTATTTGTCGAGTTCGCTTACGATTTCTCTCGGTGTCATCATTGACTGCTTACTCATTTTTTCTCTATTCCTTCGTGACGATAGTCTCGACTGTGATGTTGTTATTCGTGTAGATGCAAAGGTCTCCGGCAATCTTAAGAGAAGCAAGAGCGATTGCCTTCGCATCCATCGTGGTGTGTTCGACTAAGGCCCTAGCTGCGCTTAAAGCATAAGAACCGCCTGAACCAATAGCAGCGATACCATTTTCTGGTTCAATCACGTCACCATTCCCAGAGAGGATAAGAGTGGTCTGCGCATCAGCTGTAATTAACATTGCTTCCAAGTGACGCAATGCCTTATCCGTTCTCCACTGTTTCGCAAGTTCGATTGCTGCGCGCATGAGATTTCCCGAGTGTTTTTCAAGCATCGCTTCAAAGCGCTCTACAAGCGTAAAAGCATCCGCTGTGGCGCCTGCAAAACCCACGATGACTCTGTCGTGATAAACACGCCGCACCTTGCGAGCCGTGCCTTTGAAAACAACGTTACCGAGCGTGACTTGACCGTCTCCTGCCATAGCGACTGTGTCACCGCGTCGAACACAAAGAATGGTTGTTCCGTGAAACTCTTGCATGTCCTTTAATTCCCGTATCTAGTGAGAAAAACAACTTTTAGATTATGCACGCCTTATGACGCAAAAAGGAGGCTAATACGCCTCCCTTGCCGAGATTCTTACAAATTCATACTAAAAAACTTAAATTAGTCGCCGTACATCTTTTGACGGATTTCCCGACGCTCCTGCGCTTCCAAAGAAAGCGTTGTCGTCGGGCGGGCAATTAAACGGGCAACTCCGATAGGCTCCCCTGTTTCTTCACACCAACCGTATTCGCCGTTTTCAATACGGCGCAAAGCGGCTTGAACCTTCTTTAAAAGTTTTCTCTCACGATCGCGTGTACGAAGCTCAAAAGTGCGTTCCTCTTCAAGAGTAGCACGGTCAGCGGGATCTGGTACAACGGTTGTCTCACGCAAGTTTTCCGTTGTCTGATCGGCGTTGCTTCTCAATTGTGCTTCCATCATTTGAAGGCGATTACGAAAGAAATCGATCTGCTGATCGTTCATGTAATCCTTCTTATTCATCGCGAGAATTTCTTTCTCGGTCAAAAGCTTCTTTTTTGCCATAACAAAGCATCCTTTCTCCGTACTGAGAACCTTAAAGAAGAACCCAGCAAACGGGATGAATGAAAGAAAGAGATGTAGATTTTGGTGTACCCCTTAGCACGGTCCCCAAGGAAAGCAGGCCCCGTCTTTTTCAGGACGCGAAACATTAGCACAGTTTGCGAGTCCCGTTAAGGGGGAAACGCAAATCACTCTCCATGGGAAAAAGAGTCTGTTGCAAGAATTGCAAAAAATGCTTCAAACTACTCCGAAATCCCTCCCTCTATAATTCCTAAGAACTAGGTTTTCTGTTTCGGAGGGAAACATGCATCGAAAAGCTATACACCGTGGAGGAATTCTTTCGGCAGGCTTCGATGAAGCAAGCCGAGCACTTGAGGTGGAATTCGACACACACCGTGTCATCCGCTACGAAGGTGTTGACAGAGAAACCGCAAGAAGGTTTTTAAATTCCGATAGACCTCTTTCGCACTTAAGAGATGAGATCGAAGACGAATATCCTTCGCATGAAATAGATCCCGTTGCGGCAAAAAAAGAGGCGCCAAGAAAAAAGGTCAGTTCCAATCTTGACGCACTCAATTCGCTTTTTGGCGGGAAATAAGCCTGCGAGAGGGTTGGCAAGCTAATTTTTTGCCTTCATATTCTGCAGTTTTGCATCGACGATTTCTTTTGCTCTCTTGGCTTCTTCTTCGCTGATGGCCTCTGTAGTCTTCGTTTTTGCCGTTGCCTCGCGAACCTTAAGGCGCTTTAGTTCGAGATCAAGCTCCGCGGCTTCGTCACTACGCTTTTCCAATTTTGCTTTGCGCTCAGCGGCGGCCTTTTCGGCGGCCGCTTTTTTAGCGACTAACTTCTTAGCCGCAGCTGCCCTTCGTGCCTCTGCCTTTGCCTGTGCCTTTGCTTTAGCGGCTTTCTCTGCGGCAAGTTTCTCTTCTGCCCTAGCCTTCACATCTTCGTAATTCAAGCGAACAGCCTCAATCTGAGAGTCCATCGACTTCTCGAGTTGCGCCGGGTAATCTGGCGGAACGTTGCCTGTCTGCACGGGATACTCTGAAGCGGAAGTTCCAGCAAAGGCAACAGAGGCAACAAGAGCGCTTAAAAACGCAACACATCGCTTTTTCATTTTCTTTTCTCCTACTACGCTTTACTTACCGTGTGACTGTCTGCGAACAGCCGCCTAGATTGTTAGGTTGAATGCGCGTTGCATTCGGGCTCGGAGAGACCATAATCGCCGTCCCTGTCTTAAATTCACAAACGCGTCCCACCTGGGCAGAGTTAAAAAGCTTATCTCCGTAACGGAATGTGATCTGCACGCCGTCGACAAGAGACTGGCTACCAGAGGCCGCATCCGCGAGGGCAGCCCCCGCGAGGCCACCTGCAACACCTCCCATGACACGATCACCTGTATGAGCATGATGAACTTGGTTTCCAAGCGCAATACCAATAGCAGCGCCCAAAACAGCTCCGACTGCCTGCGCTCTCGCCCGCTCGTTATTCGGGACCGCAACGCGCGCAGGAATCACAGCAATAATCTGCACGGTTTTCACCTCTTGCGCCTGATTCACGGATGAGGCGTAGTAGGTATCGGATCGATAGTAATCCCCAGTGCTTTGGCAGGCACTTAAGAAAAGAAAACTTGTAGCTGCAAGGCAAAGCGTAAATTTTTTATTCATCTTTCGTCCTTCCTGAAAGAAAAACGTTTCCTCGGTTCTTTTAGAGAGACTGTAGCGCAGAAAGAGCGCTCGAGTGGTCGTTTCCTTTCTTTCTGAAAAATCTGCTAACAAAGATTGACCTTTCCAACGAAGAACTTGACATTCAATACAGAGGCTTGGCTATCTAGAGAAGAAAAGCGTTGCAAGTCCTAAGAAAATTAGGAATCCTCCAGAGTCCGTCGAGAAGGTCAAAAGGACAGATCCTCCTAGGGCAGGGTCACGTCCGAAATGCTTTAACAGTAGCGGCACCGCCAATCCAACAACCGCTCCCAAGACAAAGTTGAGAATCATCGCTAGGAACATCACGAGTCCAAGCGTTGCCCCGTAGGGAGTGTCATGATAGAGCGCCCAAACAAAGAGCCCAGAGATTGCCCCCCAAACAAGACCATTAATGACAGAAATCCAAACTTCTTTCCGAATCACATCTTCCTGGTTGGAATCGGTAACCTGGCCCATTGCAAGAGAACGGACAAGGAGAGTGAGCGTTTGGTTGCCAGAGTTTCCAGCCATTCCAGCAACAATCGGCATCAAGGCTGCCAACGCCACAACGCGTTCGATTGTCCCATCAAAAGCGTTCACGACGCGCGAGGCGAAGAAAGCCGTACAGAGATTTACACCCAACCAAAGCCAACGGCTCTTAGCGGTTTCCCAAACACTGCCAAAGATATCTTGCTCGTCACTTAAACCCACGCTAGCAAGAACATCGTCGTTATTGCTCTCTTGAATCACGTCGAGCACGTCATTAACGGTAAGGCGGCCCACGAGTCTTCCCGCTTCATCTACCACGGGAGCGCTTACCAAGTCGTAACGCTCGAAAGCGTGAGCGGCATCTTCTGCATCGTCCAAGGGGTTTAAGGTGAGGATTTCTGTCTTCACTAAATCAGACACTGTCACAAACGCTTCGTGAACAAGAATCTGGCTTACGGGTAAGACTCCTATGAATTTCCCCTGACGATCAACGACAAAGAGCTGGTCCGTGTGGTCTGGCAAGTTCTCGAATTTATGTAGGTACGTGAGCACTGCTTCAAGCGTAATGTCTTGACGCACGGAAATCATCTCGAAGTCCATCCTTGCGCCCACACTCTGCTCTGGATAACTCATCGCCGCACGAAGTTGTGCACGCTCTTCGTGCGAGAGCCCTTCTTGGACCTCTGCAACAACATCTGGCGGCAAGTCTTCAACGATATCGGCGATTTCGTCCGTGTCGAGTGTTTCGACAGCATCGACGAGTTCGTCAGTGGTCATCGCGTCGATAAGGGTTTCGCGAACGGCGTCGCTCACTTCAACGAGAATATCGCCTTCGTCCTCAGAATCGACTAAGTCCCAAACCGCAAGGCGGTCATCCTGAGGCAGGGCATCGAGCACATAGGCAACGTCCGCTGGATGAAGTTCTGCCAAGATTTCCCGCAAAGCGGCCTTAGCAGCCCCACTCAGTGGTTTAGCAAGGGGCTTCTTGGGATCTGGGGTAAGTTTTCTCCCACTCTCATCTTCCCGCTCAATAATTTGCGTGATTTGCGAGAGTGCAAGACTTGCCTCCTCGGGGGCAAGGGCATCGCCCTCATCGACCTCTGCGAGGCGCTCGTTTAATTCAGATTTTTCGAGATCGCTTTCGCGCATGAGGATTCCCCTCGGATAAATGAGAAACAGAACATCTACCGCGCCCTTTTAGAAAGGCACGGGAAAAAGCATAACTACACTATAGGAATTTTCCGTGCGAAATTATAAGACTCGCACTGAAAATCTAACAAAAAATGAGGAACTTCAAGGATAGACAGCTCTTCTTAAATACGCCGTCTAAGAGCCTCGTAGACCGCATCCGTAAGAGGTCGAACACCATTCCACAAGAGGAAACTCTCGGCTGCTTGCTCGATGAGCATTCCAAGGCCATCAGCAACTTTCTTAGAACCAAGCATCTGTGCCTTTTCTAAGAAAACCGTAGGCTTTGCCCCATACATCAAATCATAGGATAGCTTTGCGCCAGAGAGAGCCTTTTCTCCAACGGGAGGAACTGCTCCCTTAAGACTTGCACTTGTTGCATTGATAACGATATCCCAATTAGGTGCATCCGTTTCACTAAAAGAGCAACTCTTCAAATTAAAGTCGTGCGCGAGGGCTTCTGCCTTTTCCAAGGTGCGGTTAGTAACCGTGATTGCGTGCGTTTTTTCAATTAGAGCCGCGATAAGACCTCGTGCTGCACCCCCTGCTCCAAGTAAAAGAATACGAGCGTCCGTTAAATCCACTCCTTGGCGATTTTCCACGTCACGCACAAAACCGATGCCATCTGTGTTGTCCCCTAAGACGTCGTCTTTCGCTCTAAAGAGAAGCGTATTGGTCGCGCCAGCCCTTTGGGCTCTTTCTGTTAACGTTGTAGCAAACTTTGCCGCATCGAGTTTAAAAGGCACCGTAACATTGGCACCAACAATAGCCTCCCGCGCAAGGAGCTCCCGCAATTGTCCTGCGAAATCCTCTTTTTCTAGACAAAGTTTTTCGTAACGGATATCCAATCCCGTTTCTTTCGCAAACATTGCGTGAATCACTGGGGAAAGCGAGTGATTAATAGGGTTACCAAACACATAAAAAAGGCGACTCATGATGCGCTTCCTTTCCCTTCTGTTTCTTCGTTAGTCCGATTTTCTTCCTTTTCGCCTGAAGCCTCTTTCGCTTCTTCTGAGGCAGTGTCTTCTTGCATTTCTTCCGCAGCTTCAAGCAACTCGGAGTCTTCTCCCTCCTCAAACGACTCTGCTTCATCAAGCACTTCAAGAAGTTTGGTCTCTAAGAGAAGTTCAATGTAATCACAACCTAAAATCTGCAACCGGATTCTTCTACCACGTTCTAATTCGGGAAGCCCTGGGATGCGTTGCATCATCGGGAGACCCTCGATACGCACCAACTCATCCTTAAGAACAATGGCCGTAATTTCGGTTTTCCCTTCCTGCTCAATCCATCTTAAGCTCCAATAACGCTCCATCCGACGTTGAAAATCGTTATAGGCCTCATAGGCACTCTCAAAAGCAGTCACCGTTGTGTAGAGGTCTGTGTCCTTTGCTTCATAGACAGGGGGCCGGCCCAAAGCGGCGGCAATAATTTCGCGTTGATTCACCAAATCCACGTACCGTCTTAAAGGCGACGTTGACCAGGCGTAGCGGGCAACCCCTAAACCGTCGTGAGGCCCGGGAGTAACTGACATCTTCACGCGCCCCATGCGCTGCGAACGATAGATACCAGCATAGCCGTGTTCTTCAAGCCATAGACCCCAAGTCTCATTCGCGAAAATCATCAACTCCGAGACGATTAAATCAATCGGGGCACCACGCATGCGACACCGCACTGCTGCGCGAGCAGCCTCGCCCTCTCCCTCTAAGACGAAGTACCACTCTTTTCGCATCGGCTGTTCAGGCCTTCCGCGTACCTCCTCGCGGCCCTTTTGACGCATCTTTGCAAAGCGCCACAAGAGGGCCATCTCTGAGGCGTAAGGAATGGTAAGCGTCCCCGCTTGCACTGCTTCTTCGGTGACTTCATCTTCGAAAGTGTCATAACGAAGGTTATCTGCGACCGTCACTCTTTCGACAAAGGTTTCCGTGGAAAGGACCGCCATCGTCTCGGAATCAAGCACAGCGTAAAGAGACACACAGGGGACGCTCTTTCCTTCTATGAGAGTTGCCTTATTGATCCAAGCCTCGGGAAGCATCGTTGTTTTGATGCCCGGGCCATAAACGGTCGACATCCTTTCACGTGCGACTTTATCAACAGGGGAGTCTCTTGGAATTAAAAGAGAGGGAGCTGCGATGTGAACTCCAAGGCGAAGCCTTCCCTCGCCCCAGGGCGTAATACTGGCCGCATCATCGATTTCTGTTGTGGAAGAATCGTCAATAGAGAAAGCCTTAACGTGCGCTTCTGGAAGATTCTCGGGAAATTCTCCTAGCTCGCCCAATGAGCGAGGGAAATTTCTCCCCTGTGGGAAGTTCTCAAAATAAAAACTTTCTGTATGCCAAACGTAAGGGCTTGCTATCGCACCAAGCTTTAAAAGGAGATTAAGCGGCGTGAGTCTTGCCACGCTTGCTGCGTCATTCAAAGCTTTCCACTCAATGGAATTCTTATCTGGCTTCAATAAAAGAGCATAAGCCTCCGACTGGATCTCCGCAGGAACCTTTCCTTCTAGCATTGCGGAAACCATCGCTTTTTTCTTTTCTTCTAATTTTTTGCGACGCTCAATGGCTTCAAGTGCTCGCTCGAGCGTTTCCTTTGGCGCTGGCTTAAAAACCCCTCTTCCCTTCTTGTAAAAGTAAACGGGGTTCTCGTGAAGAGCAAGAAAGGTCGCTGCCTTCTCCAAGGCAGTTGGCGAGCCAAAATATTCTGCTGCTAGCGCTGTGTAGTCGACTTCTTCTCCTGAGGCAACTTCCCAAAGGAAAGCGGGGTCCATTTCCGAGGCCGCTTTTTTTGCGGCCGCAAGAAAGTCTCCTGCAGCGTACTCAAACTCAAAAAGAACGTGACCTCCTTTTACCTTGGTGCGTTTCCCACTCGGCAACTCGACCTGATAAGCGCCACCATCGCGCTTTAGGATAAGACCCACTTTATGGGTGCCATCTTCTTCAAAAAAAAGTTGCATCGTTCTTATCCTTTTTTCGGCGAAAGAAAATCAACAACCCGAGAAACAATATGTTCAAAACCGCATACAGCGTGATTCTCATCCTCTAGCTTAAGTACAGGAGAAAGCGGAAATCTCTTCTCTGCTTCGTGATAGTCGAGAACCTCATCGGCCGTTGAGAGAACAAGAAGAATATTCTTGGGGCTTTTTAACTTCACAAAGTCTAGGGCACGCAGCTCCTCAGCGTATTCACTGCGGACGAGAACCTCTGTGCCTGCTCGGGTCTTCTGAATTCCTTTATAGGCCTCCAAATAATCCCAAGGGCGAACAGCAGGATTAATAAGTACTGCTCGGCAACCCGTATCCGCAACAATGCGTGCGGCATAAAAACCGCCTAAGCTCGAAGCAACAATGCCGTAATCACCAATATCCCTATCACGAACCAAACTGCAAAGAGCATTCCAAACTTCAAGGGGTTTACGGTTCATGTCTGGAGCAATAAAGTTTATCCCTCGTCTTTCACATTCCCGCCGTACAAGAGTGGCTTTCGGAGCCGTGGGGGACGAAAGAAATCCGTGTAAATAAAAAATCGTGTGCGCCACTTTTTTCTACGCCTTGAGAGCTTTGAGAAGTTTCTCGTGTACGCCACAGAAAGCGCCGTTACTCATACATAAAATCACATCACCGCTCCGCGCTTCTTTTGTAACGGAATTAACAAGCCGATCGATCTCCCCCTTAAAACACTCGACTTTCTCTCCGAGAGGCCTCAAAGCCGCTGCTGCGTCCCAATCGACACCCGCACCGCTATAGCACCAAACACGATCAGCACCCTCAAGGGAAGCAGCAAGCCGCTCCTTCATCGTTCCAAGCTTCATCGTATTGCTTCGTGGCTCAAAGACAGCAAGGATACGACGAGAATTAGTACCTATCTTGCGTCTAAGGGCAGCGATTGTCTCGTGAATTGCTGTTGGGTGATGTGCGAAGTCATCAACTACCGTAACGCCTCGCTCCGTACCTTTTACTTCAAGGCGTCTCTTTACGCCGCTAAAAGACGCAAGCGCTTCAAGAGAGGCTTCTGGAGCCACTCCCGCATCGTTTGCTGCGGCAATAGCCGCCAAAGCGTTTAACTGATTGTGGCGTCCGGCGAGATTTAGTTGCAACGAACCAAGGCGAGTCCCGTTTTTGAAAACTTCCCCTTCTTCATCAACAAACCAGCCCTCAGGAGAATCAAAGTATTCAATCCGACTCCAAAGACCTCGAGAAATCACTCTTTCTAGAGCTTCAGACTTTGCATTGGCAATGACCAAACCTCCTCGTGGGATAGTCCTCACAAGGTGGTGAAACTGTTTTTCAATTGCCGCAAGATTCTCGAAAATATCTGCATGATCGTATTCGAGGTTATTGAGAATCGCAGTCCTCGGCCGGTAGTGTACAAACTTACTGCGTTTATCGCAGAAACAGGTGTCGTACTCATCGCCTTCAATGACAAAGTAGCGAGACTCCCCTAAGTGTGCCGAGCGATTAAAGTCACTTGGAACGCCTCCAACGAGAAATCCTGGTTTTAATCCTGCGCACTCTAGAATCCACGCCAAAAGAGAGGTTGTTGTTGTCTTTCCGTGCGTACCAGCAACAGCTAGGACGTGGCGACCTTGAAGGATGTTTTCACTAAGCCACTGAGGCCCCGAGGTGTAGGGCTCACCAGCTTCTAAGATTGCCTCAAGTAGAGGATTGCCGCGACTTACAGCATTGCCAATTACCCAAAGGTCTGGCTTAATGGAAAGTTGCTCCGCCCCATAGCCTTGTTCGATGCGCACTCCTGCCATCTTGAGTTGATCACTCATAGGCGGATAAACATTTTTGTCTGACCCAGTTACAGTATGGCCTGCCGCGATTGCTAACTGAGCGAGGCCACCCATGAAGGTGCCACAGATTCCAAGAATATGAATATGCATATGGGGCGTTACTTTCTTTGAAACGAAATTCTCCTAGAAGTTCCTTTAAAGAAACTTCTAAGAATCCCGCATTCTACTTCTGCGTACCTGCGATGAGATTAATTAACGTAAGGGTCGTCTCTAGACTCTTCTCCCAGGGACCCAAAGGCAAGAATTCGCAGTTTGAATGGAAGTTATGTCCTCCTGTGAAGTAATTTGGCGTAAGAATTCCTTTTGCAGAAATGAAAGATCCATCCGTACCGCCACGCATTGCGATGGTCTTAGGTTTAACGCCAACGATTTCTAAGGCCCGATAGAGGTAATCGATACCAATGCGATTTGTCTCCGTGACAGCATCTGCAATATTGGCGTAAGTATCCGTTTCTTTGTATGTAATCTCAGCCTTCGGGTGGCGAACCTTTAAGAATTCAACAGCCTTAAGTAAGAGAGCCTTCTTAGCCTCGTAACCCGCCTTAGAGTGATCGCGAATATTGAAATCGATACGAGCCTTCGAGGGACCGCCCTCGATATATTTCGGGAGAATGAATCCTTCACGAAGTTCGGTGAATTCTGGCATCTGACCGCGATCTAGGAGATTTAAGAAGTCGTGAGCAACCATCACGGGGTTCACGAGAACACCCTTTGAGGACATCGGATGCGCAGAAATACCCTTAATAGAAAGTTCAGCGCTCCCCGCGTTAAAGGTCTCGTAGACCACCTCCCCTAACTCACAAGAATCAACCGTGTAGGCAAACTCCACAGGGAACTTCGTAAAGTCAATTTTCTTCGCGCCCCGAAGACCAATTTCCTCATCGGGCACGAAAGCAACATAAATGTCTCCGTGTGCTCGCCCCTCTTCTACCACAATCGATAAGGCCGTCATAACGTTTGCAAGGGCGCTCTTATTATCAGCGCCCAAGACAGACGTGCCATCTGAAGTGACAATATCGTCCCCCTTATAACGCTCAATCTCTGGGTGTTCTGAAGCACGCATCCAAATGTCTTTTTCTTTATTTAGACAAATATCTCCACCCTGATAGTTCTTGATGACCTGCGGGTGAATTTCCGGAGAAAGGCCACAGTCCACTGTATCCATGTGTGCACACCAGCCTACGGCAGGAACTTTCTTTCCGGCAGGAAGATTCGAAGGAAGTTTTCCTGTGACAACAGAAAATTCCGAAACTTCGACATCCTCAACGCCGATTGCTTTGAGTTCTTCTGCGAGAAGTTTGGCAAGATCAAATTCCTTCGGATTACTTGGCACTGTCTTTGCCTTCGGGTCGCTCTGTGTTGGAATCGCGACGTAGCGCAAGAAGCGCTCTAGAAGTGCAGCTTTCTTATCCATGTCTGCAAATTTCCTATTAAAAGGGCCAGCGCCCTTAAAAAACTTTTAAGTGCTGGCCCCAAAAAAAGATTTAACAAAAACTACGCTGTGAAAATGTACAAAATCACAAGTGTCACAAGCGCCGCTGGAGCTGTGCGTTTTACGATTTCAACAGGACTCACGCGCGCCACACCCGCTAGAAGAATGACGCCACCCGCAAGAGGCGAAGAAATACGTCCGAGACCAGCTGCAATCATCGCCAGATAGCCTAAGCCATCAATTGTGAGGCCGAAAGACTCTGCATGCGGCGTGACAGCTTCATTGAATGCGAAGGCTGCAGCATCTCCTGAACCCGTTAAGACACCCAAGATGTAGGGGCCAACGCTACCGCCAATCTTCGCGATTTCATTGGAGTTCTTCAAGAAGTCAACGAAGAGATCGACGACGCCACAGGCACGAAGACCCGCTGCGAAAACACCAGCGGCGATGATGATACCCATGATGTTCGCATAGCCTTTCCCCATGCCGTCGAAGAACTTCTTTGTAACTTCCTGTGGATCAGACCGCGTAACGGCGAGCGCATAAATCATGCCAACGAGCATAGCGGTTGCAACGGAAATCTTCACAGAAGGAACCCAAATTGCGAAGATGAGTAGCAAGGCGACTGGGACGAGCGGTGCGATGGCATAGAAGAAATTGGGCGTCTCTGGCAGTGCGCTTGTAGCCTCACCCTGGAATTCCCCAAAACCTTCCTTCTTATAGTCGCCATAGATGACACAAACCAAGGTAATCAAGACAATGCTTGCAAGACCCAAGGAAATTGTCATCATCGAGTGTGCACCGATGAAGTCAATCACTTCGATTCCCGCGAGCTTAGCGATGAAGGGGTTGTGTGAGACTCCAGGATTTAAGTAGGCTGGCAACATGCAAGACCCAACGGAGGCTGCGGCCAAACTTGGACGGAAACCCGCACGGACCAAAATCGGAACCATCGTTGGTGCCACAGATGCGCAGAGCCCTGCAGTCGACGGAATCGCAATGGCGATAACGCTTGTCACTGCCATGCAAGCCGGCAAGAGGAACAGACCCAACTTCTTTAAGGGCCGTGTCAAAAGTCTTACTAAGTGCGCATCGCACTTAGTAAGAGAGACCACTGCCGCAAAACCCATAGCAGAGCAGATAGCGATGATAAGAGAACCATTTGTCATCGACTTATCAAACTGCTTAAAAGCCATCATGGGCTGCAAGGAGATAAGTGCCATCACAAGGCCAGAAGTCAAGAGCACGAGACGTGTTTCCCAGCGTCTTATCAGGGCATAGATTGTTGCTATGACGACCGCTACTGCGGCCCAAACAGTCCAGTTCATATGAAATTTCCCCCTTCTATATGTTTATGGATTTGCAACTCTATTTTTCGCGTACCGGTAATAGTGGTACGTGTTCTTCTGTTCCCACGAGGGCTAAAGCCGTTAAAAGAATGAGCTGAGGCCCTAAGTGGGTGTCTTTCATTTCAAAATATTCGTGTAGCGTGTGTGCCCCTACGCCAACGCCGCCTGCGGAAATGCAGGCACCCGGAATTCCGCGACTTATCGGTGCATTAGCGTCTGTAGAAGAAAGTGAATACCCCTTTAGTGGAATGCCCAAAGCATTCTGTGCAGCTCTTGCACACTGCAACACAGGGCAATCCAAGGGTCTTACACCAGCGGGACGGTCTCCAATCTGTTTCTTAGTAAGTTTTACCTTCTTCGCCTCATCGGTGATACCCCAAATGGCATTTTCTTCTGCAACGCCCGCTTCAAAGGCCCCTAAAATCGCAGCCTCCACCTTTAAGAGTTCATTGTTATCGGCGCTACGTATATCAATATCGACTTCGCAGTGACCAGCAATCGTATTGACAGACTGTCCCCCGGTGATTTTTCCGATTGTGAATGTGGTCCTAGGCTCTTGGGGAACCTTAATCTTTGCAACAGTGGCTCCCGCTAAGCAGACTGCGTGGATGGCGCTTGGCGCTTTCCCGAAATCCGCAAAGGAGTGTCCAGCAGGGCCATCAACAGATAAGCGCCATCTGTGTGCGCCAACACCACCGTAGAGAAGCCTCGTTACGTCCGAACTATCGATTGCAATAAAGCCATCAATCGGATAGTTTGCCGTGACATATTTCGAGCCGCGAATGTCACCGTTTCCTTCTTCGCAGACCGTGCCGATAAACCAAATGTCGCCTTCGGTTTCAATCTGATTGGCCTCCAAGCAACGCAAGACCTGCAGCATCGCTCTTAAGCCTGAGCAATTGTCCCCAATACCTGGCGCACGATAGATATTTCCTTCCTTTTTAACCTTAACATCTGTCCCCGCCGGGAAAACAGAGTCTGTATGCGCACCGAAGACAAGTAGCGGTGCGGCGAGACCTGCCTTTGAAAGGCGCCCTGGTCTTTTGCCGACAACGTTTCCAATCTCGTCTATGGAAACATCCGTTAATCCATAGGCCTTCATACGAGTGACAAGAGAGGCCGCACGTTCTTTCTCTTCAAACGTAGGAGAGGGAATCTCGCAGAGTTCAACTTGCTCAGCCATAGCGCGATCTACTTCGCTTTCCGCAAGTGCGAGGGCCGCTTGGACTTTAGGGAGTTTTTTTATTGCCTCGATTGCGGTCGTTACGGCCGAATTAACAGCAGGAAGTGATGATGGAACCATAGTTGTTTTCTCCACAGAAAAGAGCGAGAAGAGAAGACGCGCCTAAGGTTTTCCGATGTCTATTGAGGGAACTTTTTAATGCAAAAAATTGAAAACCTACCTTAAAAAAGTAGCGCTCCTTCCCCCTTTAAGTCTATGAAGCCATTATAGGGAGAATTCCTTATTTTTCTTCAAGGGTTTTCACCCATCTAATCGCAACAAAAAGGGAGCCTACGGCCGAGTAGTGCCAACACTTCACCTGAGTGAGTTTAGGTTAAAGATTTCTTCTTTTTTTCTCTCCTAGACGATAATCTCAAGTGAAAATTCTCCCTCTCTTTAACCCGAACAAAAGTTCCCCTATGAAAGCTAATACCAAAGTCTTGCGTGAAAATGCCCTCGCGATTGCTAATTACGTTCTCTTTGATGGCTTCTCCTGGGAAGAAGCCCGAAAGAGAGTTCGCATCGATTCTGGGCGCGATGCAATGCCAGATTCTCAAAGTATCGAATCGGCAATTCGAGAAAATGCCTCTCTCTTCATGAAGGAAGAACACGCCGCGCTACTCTTAGAAAAGAGACGCTCTGCGCTAAAAGCTCTCGAGCTACTCCAAGAATTTGATGCCTATCTTTGTGGAGCCGTTTTAAATGGTGCAGCAACAGAAGAAACTTCCCTTCGGATCGAAATCTTCACGGAAGATCCCAAAGCCGTTCATTTTGCGCTTTTGGATAAGGGAATTGCCGCCGAAGTGATTGAAGACGAAGTCACCCCAGTCCCGAACCTTGAAGTTAGTTTAGGGTTTCTTCTATATATCCTAGGTAAAAAGGAGGCTGAAGCGGTTCGCCTCGAAGTTTTCCCAGTCTCTTCCTTACGGTATAACCCAAGAAAAACCACGCCAGACTCTTGGCAAGAATCCTGGGAAGCGAGTGGAAGAATCAAGGCATGCGATTTAGCAAAAGCTCTCCCCGCCACAGCCCCTTAATTGAGCATTTCCATAAATCCGCTTTCTCCGTCCCCCCATGGCGAAAGATTTTGTATATCATTGCGCCTAAAAGGACTTTACTTTTTCACGAAAGTTAAGCGCAATTAGACGAAATTACCGTCTTTTTAATAAAAAACAATAAGAAAATCAAATCATATCGAGCAGTCACCGCTCCGAGGGTAGGGGAGATATGGATCTACGGAAACTCAAAAGCATCATCGACCTCATGAAAGAGGGCGGTGTTTCCGAAATTGAATTAACCGAGGGAGAGGACCGCGTCCGCATCGTCAATAGTTTTGACAATCGTCAAGGTCCCTCCACTGCAAATGAGACAGTCATTGCGGTAAACACCGCGCAAGAGAATGGGCAGACGAATGCTGAAAAGCAGAATGCGGCCGTCCCTGTTGAAAAACCCGAAACAATCAACGCGCCGATGGTGGGAACCTTCTATCGCGCTCCTTCGCCAGGCGCGAAGCCCTTCGTCTCCGTCGGACAAACGGTCCGCGCCGGAGAAACTGTCTGCATCATCGAGGCAATGAAGCTTCTCAACGAGATTGAAGCTGAGTTCGATGGGACAATCGTCAAGGTTCTTGTGGAAAACGGCGATCCTGTCGAATTCGGGCAACCTCTTTTTGAAATTCGTCGCTAATTTCTCGCGGGTGCATTTACCATGTTTGGAAAAGTGCTTATCGCTAACCGCGGCGAAATTGCTCTGAGAATTCTTCGTGCCTGCCGCACGATGAATATCAAGACAGTTGCCGTGCATTCCACTGCGGATGCAGACGCCATGCACGTAAGGCTTGCAGACGAAAGTGTCTGCATTGGACCTCCGTCCCCGTCTTTAAGTTACCTCAACATCCCTGCGATTATCTCCGCGGCGGAGGTAACCGATGCGGAAGCCATCCACCCTGGCTACGGGTTTCTTTCAGAAAACGCGGACTTCGCCGATCGCGTAGAAAAAAGTGGTTTCGCCTTTATCGGACCTCGTGGAGACACGATTCGCCTGATGGGTGACAAAATCAATGCCAAACGCGCAATGGTGAAGGCGGGTGTTCCCTGTGTCCCAGGATCTCTTGTTGAACTTCCGGACGACCCGCAGCGCATCGCCGAGCTTGCAAAAGATATCGGCTACCCCGTAATTGTCAAGGCCTGCGCTGGTGGCGGCGGCCGTGGCATGCGTGCCGTGCGCACAGAAGCTGCTCTTATCAATTCGATTTCTCTTCTGCGGGCAGAAGCGAAGAACGCCTTTGGATCTGACAAACTCTATTTAGAGAAATATCTGGAGAATCCTCGGCACATTGAGATTCAAGTCTTATCGGACAACTTCCAAAATGCAATTTACTTAGGAGAGCGGGACTGCTCGATTCAAAGACGCAATCAAAAGCTCATCGAAGAAAGCCCCGCTCTTGGAATTCCACGTAAGACAATCGAGCGCCTCGGAGAACGCTGCGTTGAGGCTTGCCGAAGAATTGGCTATCGAGGAGCGGGTACTTTTGAATTTCTCTATGAAAACGAGAATTTCTACTTTATCGAGATGAATACCCGCATTCAAGTCGAACACCCAATCACAGAAATTGTCACGGGAATCGACATTGTCCGAGAGCAGATTCGCTTAGCCTCAGGAGAACGTCTTTCTATTAAGCAAAAAGATGTCCTCATGCGAGGAGCCGCTATCGAATGCCGCATCAATGCAGAGACGCCCTTTACATTCCGCCCAAGCCCTGGGAAGGTTGCTGTTTGGCATGTGCCAGGCGGCCCAGGAATCCGTATGGAAAGTCACCTTTATTCAGGCTACACAGTTCCTCCTTTCTACGATAGTCTTATCGCAAAGTTGGTTGCCTATGGTCCCGACAGAGAAACGGCTCTTGCTCGCATGAAAGTAGCGCTCACAGAGCTTGCCTGTGAGGGGATTAATACCAACACCGCACTTTTGCGCGCCATCCTTGCCGATACGGGATATGCACAGGGCGGGCAAAATATTCATTACCTAGAAAAGAAGCTTGCCGAATGGCAACTTCGTCGCAAGGAGAAACCCGTTGATGTTGCGTGAGGCTACATTTCTTGTTTCAGAAACCATCGCAGAGGCCTTAGGCGACGCTCTCATGGAAAACGGTGCCTTGAGTGTTTCTCTTGCCGACGCCGATGCTGATAATGACAATGAAGAACCTCTTTACGGAGAACCTGGGTTAGAACCAGAAATCCGCGCTTGGCGTCGTTCGCGTCTCACAATACTTGTCGATGACAAAGAGAGCATTGAGAGCATTGCAAAGAAAGCCTTCGCGGCAATTGACGAAAAAGCAATTCCGCCAGAATCCATCACAGATGTTCCTGATGCCGATTGGGTCAAAATCACACAAGCACAGTTTGGTCCAACACAAATTGGAAAAAGGCTTTGGATTGTCCCGAGTTGGAGCGAACCGCCAGAGGCGGACGCTGTAAATATTCGCCTTGATCCGGGCGTTGCCTTCGGAACTGGAGCGCATCCGACAACGCGGCTTTGTCTCACATGGCTTGATGAAAATTGCCACGCGGGGCTTTCCGTCCTTGACTACGGCTGTGGCACGGGCATTCTTGCCATCGCAGCGGCAAAACTTGGAGCAAATACTGTGGCTGGCGTTGATATTGATCCGCAGGCCGTTGAAGCGGCCACGGCAAACGCAGCAACCAACGCCGTAGCAGCAAAGTTTGTTCTACCTGAAGGCTTAGGGGAAAGCCGCTTTGATGTTGTCATCGCAAACATTCTTGCTAACCCCCTTAAGACTCTTGCTCCCTCTCTTTTGGCGAGATTAAAAGAACACGGCACACTAGTGCTTTCTGGAATTCTCTCGCACCAGGCAGAAGACCTCATTCGTGCCTACCGAGAAATCGATCCTTGTGTCAAACTCTCTATTTGGAAAGAAGAGGAAGATTGGTGCTGTCTTGTTGCACATCGAGACAGTGCAAAGGAGAAGTAAAAATGGCTTATGTAACGCGTTGCCCCTATTGCGGTGCTGTTTGGCTCCTAGAGAGCAAAGAGCAAGCTGAAAAATCTCCTGTGAGATGCTCGAAGTGCAATAACTTTTTTGATGCAACACGCGATATTCTCTGCGTTCCGGATTCGCTTTTCCCAGAAATTGCTAAAGCACAAGAAGCCACGCCTACCCGGGAAACTCCGAAAACAGTCTTGAACCCTCCAACAGTAGCCTCTCCTCTGAACCCTACTGTGACAGCAGAACCTTCCACCGTTACAGATAAAGGAGACTCTTCCTCCTCACTTCGCGCTGAAGAAAAAGATGCGGACGCTGGAAAAGCGCCTCTAGCCCCTCTTGTTTCTGCGCCAATGAACACCACAGCAGCAACTGATGTGAAAGTCGCCGAAAAAGAAGAACACGTGGCAAATAACGAAAAAGCGTCCGTTGAAGAAAGTTCCTCTTTAGAAGAAGAGATGGAAGAAGGAAACCCTCCTACGGCTCCTATCGCGAACGCACAGAAGGGAATTCCTCTTCGCACACCCAATAGCGCCAAAGAACAACTCGAAAGGCTAAATAACCTTATGTCGGATTTCTCTGGGCGCACGGAACCAACGGTTGGACTTCCAACAAATGCTCCTACGGCTGAATCTAAAACTCCAGGGAAACCTGAAAACTCTGCGGCGAATGGCATAGCACTTACGGAGGCCGTTGCTCCGAAGAAAAAGCAAAAAAAGAGTTCTTCTACTGGAACACTTCTTGTCTTAGGGCTCTTTCTTGTGATTCTCGCCGTTGCGGCTGTCATCATGAATCAGTCCGTTATCGAGAAATTCCCGAAGACGAAACCTGTCTTTGAGGCCGTCTGCACGAAGATTACCTGCCCGGGTTTCTACCTAAAGAATATTGAAGCTTTTGCAGTGACGAAGGCGCAACTTACGAACACAGGAACACCGGGTAGTTACACGCTTGAGGTTACGATTATTAATGGATCGAACATCGCACAGGCTGTGCCTCACATCTCGCTACAGCTCGTCGATGAAAACGATACTGCAATCGCAGAACAAACTCTTGCTCCCTCTGACTTCTTAGCAGACCCTGGGATTAAGAGTCTTGGCGCAGGGCGTTCCCTTTCGATTAACGTCAATATGCGTACCAACGCAACGCCATCGCGTTGCATTGCCACGCCCCTTTATCCAGCAAAACAATGACAATCTGCGTTACGGGTTCAGCGGCCTACGATACGGTTTTCTCATATCGAGGCCGTTTTTGTAATCAGCTCTCCGAGAGAACTCTTACACACATGAATGTGTGTTTTCCAGCCGCCTCTATGACGCGCCGCTTTGGCGGGTGTGGGGCAAATATTGCCTACGCTGTGCACCTTCTCGGGGACGACCCTGTTCTTCTCTGTGCTCTAGGAGAGAACGACGCCGCAGACTATGAAAACCATCTAGCAGAGTGTGGTATTCGTCTCTATGCAAATCGTGTTGCAGAGGAGTTCACCTCGCAGTGCGTCATCATCACGGATGCAACGGGCTCACAGATTGCCACTTTTTCTTCTAACGCAGCGCTTTTCACACGAACGGATATTTGGCCAGAGAATGAGACTTTCTCCGTTGGAATCCTTGCCCCTGAAACACGTGTCTCCATGATTTCTCGCGTCAAACAATTTGCGGCCCATAAGGTGCCCTTTTTCTTTGACCCTGGACAAATTACACCTCGTTTTAGCGCGAGTGAACTTCTTAGCTGTATCGAAGCCGCCCAATACGTTGTCATGAGTGACTTTGAATTTGAAACTGTTAGACGCATCACGGGGGCTACGGTTTCTTCTATTCTCAAAACCGCCAAAGCGCTCATCATCACCGCTTCAGAGGAAGGCGCAACGGTCTACACGGCTTGCGGAAAGCTCACCGTTTCTGCCTGCGAAGTCCGAGCAGTCGACACCATCGGAGCAGGAGACGCCTTCCGAGCCGGTGTCCTTCACGCCGTAAGCCACAGTCTCGATTGGGAAAAAGGTTTGCGCCTAGGTTGCGCTCTTGCCTCTTTTAAGGTCGAAGCGGAAGGTGCTCAAACCTATAGACCCACCCGCGAAGATATTCTTCTGAGAATCGCCCAAAATTACGGAGACTCTGAAGGGTACGCTCTCTAAAGTTCGAATCGCTCAGACGAAAATAGCCCCGCTCAGTTTGCTGAAGGGGGCTATTTCGTTAAGAAGTACTGAGAAGCTTGCCTCTACTATTTACCGATAGAATCCAAAAATTCGCAGTAGGACTTCTTTGTGAGCAAGGGCTTAAAGTTCTTGCAGATATCTTCTGCCTCTTCGCCATTTCCTGCCATCAAATCGACAAGCGTCCAAGCGAGAACCGCTGGCGACTTCTCAAAGGCAGTGTCCTTGTCAGCAAGTTTGTAGTTGGCGCCATGTAACGCACCGCGTACGCAACCGACCCAAGCGTGGACAATCGGGATAAGGTGCGAAACGTCACCCATATCGGTACTTGCTGTGTTGTGTGGGCCTGCGGCAACGTCCTCTGGCGGGAAGAAAGCACGCGCGTTCTCTTCGAGAATTCCACGCAACTGTAGGTTTGGACGAAGCGGGAGGTAGCCCGGCATATCATGAATCACACACTCGGCACCAATGGCATCGGCTCCGGCACGAAGTGCACGGTTGATGTCATCGTTGTAGCGCTTCATGCCATCGATTGATGCTGCACGCACGTAGCTTTCCATTGTCACGTGATCAGGAACGACGTTGACGAGATCGCCAGCGTTTGTGAGAATCGGATGGAATCTCACGTATTCATCCTCACGGAAACGATCACGAATCGCATTGACTCCCATCATGCCAAGCATTGCAGCATTCAAAGCATTGATACCCTTATCTGGACATCCAGCTGCATGGGCAGCCTTGCCGTTATACTCAACAATCTTTCCGATAAAGCCATTGCTACTTGCACCAGAGCCATAGAAGCCATTCGGATTCTCCGTCACGGCAACGTGCATCTGAAGGGCGATGTCAATATCGTCAAATCCACCTTCTTTGATGATTTCTTCCTTACCACCGAGGTAACTGATTTTGCCTTCCTTAACGAGGCTGGCTCGATAAGCAAGTTCAACGTACTCTTCTGCGGGGACAGCAAAGAAAACGACATCGCCTGCAAGCTCTTTCATAACACCAGAGTCTTTGAGAGCCCAAGCAACTGCCAACATGTTGGCAATTTGAATGTTGTGCCCGCAGCAGTGCGCAGCACCAGTCTCCGCTGCGTAAGGAGAATTCTTGCAAATAACCGCATCAAGTTCTCCTAAGATAGCAATCGTCTTTCCAGGCTTTCCACCCTTAAGGCGAGCCTTAACACCCGTCAAGCCCCAACCTGTCGTGTACTCAATACCGAGTTCATCGAAAATGGCCTTAACCTTTGCGGATGTCTTTACTTCCTTGTAACCGAGTTCTGGTTCACGAAGAATTGACTCGGCGATTGCCTCGATGTCAGCGCGTCTTGCTTTTACAGCTTCTAAGAGTTTCTGCTTAAGTTCCTCTTTGTTCATAAAAACCTCTTTTTACTTTTAAGCACGTTTGGCGCGAGAGGCGCCAAAACAAAAGGCGAAGCCCCTTTTCTTTTCTCGAGGCTTCGCCCGACCCGATTGCTGTGGAATCGGGCGTACTGTTTTTTTAACCTGCGAGAGTGGGTTCAAATTAAAACCCACCTAACTCGCATTATCGCCTGTCTTCTATTAGAAAACACCTTCCAAGCGAAGAATGACTTCAGCAAGAATCGTTGCGCAGATAAAGCTACCCGCAGAAACGCAAAGTGCCACAGGGATAATCTTCCAAGAAAGGCTCTTGAAAGCTTCCAAGTCTTTACCAACACAGAGACCTGCGTAGGCAAGAATCGGCGTTGTGGTTGCCAAAAGGCTTACGTGCTTAACTTGTGCAAGAATCCAATCGCCACCAGGGAATCCTGGAACGGAAACGATAACCGCAACGAGAGAAACCCAGAAGACTGTCGGCAGTTTTGAGAACCCAGGTAAGTTAGCAATAACGCAACCGATAAAAGTGATAACGAGCAATACCAAGGCACCGATAGAGCCCGAAACCAATTCACCCTTAAAGCCAATCATATTGGCAATGACAGTAAAGATTGCCGTCACAAGGAGAATAAATCCAATGTCCTTTAATTTTGCAAACATGTTCATTTCTCCTTACTTCTTGGCAGGACGAACGTCGCCCGTAACTTTCTCGTAGACCCAAACCATAACTGGTAGCGAGATAAAGAGCGCGAAATAGATACCGAGGATGGTCGTCATCAGGTTGGCAGCGCCAGCATAGGCCTGAACCGTCTGAGCGTAATCCGGATAAACAGCAACGATGGAGGCGATGCCTGCTGCCATCATGGAAGCAGAACCGATGCCAGCACCCATTGCGAGGGAATGCGGATGGAACCAACCGAACTGGGCGATAACGCCAACCAAAAGAGAAATCCAAGCAGCGCCAAAAACTGTACCGCAGATGTACATACCCATCACACCACGGCCTTCGGGCGAGTCGATACCGAACTTCTCAGCAATAATGGCGATGTTCGGTTCGCGGTCAATTGAGTAGCAGGCACCGATAGATTCACGACCCATCTTCAGCAAGAGCGCCATCGGGAGACCCAAAATCATTGTGCCGAAGAAGTGACCGAATTCCTGCATGATAAGAGCCCAGCCAGAGTTCAAAAGTTTGGCTAAGTTCGGACCAATACCTAAGCCGAGGTAGGCGACAAGAATCAACATCGCAACTGGCATAAAGTGTGCCGCGCGTTCTTCTTCTTCCATCGTCAAGATCTTCAACTTGGGTAAAGAAAGAATGCCACCGAGAACCATGGCGTACAAAAGAGGCAATAAAACAACAATGCCAATTTTCTGTGTACCAATAGCATCGGAGACCATGACAACAAGCAGCGCCAAAATATGGAGCTTGAATTTTCCAAGAGCTTGCATGGTTATATTTCCGTAAAATTTAAAAAAATCAAAGACAGCCGTCGGTTTTCGCCAATCGACCGTCATCCAATTAGACATGATATTCACATTTTTTACAAAATGCAACATTTTGTTACAAGAGGCTTAAAATCAATTTTTTGAGTTGCAATTTTCATACACAATCTCGCTTGCGCAAGTCTCTCCGAGGTAAAGAGCCTTTCGGTACAATGATGGCACCGATTAGAAGGAGGTTTTTCCCATGACATGTACGCACGATGTGGCTGGCGCCGTTGAACTCGGTCGTGAGGTTCTCAAGCGGGAAGCCGAGTGTGTGAGCCACCTCGCAGATAAGATTTCTGATGGCCCCTTTGCCGCTGCCCTTGAACTCATTCTCACAAGTCCAGGACGCGTCATCGTGAGTGGCGTCGGCAAATCCGCCCATGTCGGAAGAAAAGTTGCCGCAACCCTCGCTTCCACAGGAACGCCTGCCTTCTTCGTTCATGCAGCAGAGGCCGCCCACGGCGACCTTGGGATGATTACCGCTGAAGACGTTGTCATTGCTGTCTCCTACTCTGGGACGACCAATGAACTACTTACGATTGTTCCTGTTTTAAAACGCGAAGGTATTCGCCTTATCTCTATTACTGGTAATCCCGAGAGCGCACTCGGAAAGGCCTCTGATGTTGCTCTCGATATCGGGGTACGCACAGAAGCCTGTCCCTTAAATCTTGCTCCCACGTCTTCAACGACAGCTACCCTTGCCTTAGGCGATGCTCTCGCCGTGGCTCTCATGCATGAGAAAGGATTTACAAAAGAAGACTTCGCAAGATCTCATCCTGGTGGAGCTCTTGGTCGTAGGCTCCTTACACACGTACGAGACGTGATGCGCTCTGCGGATGCGGTACCTGCTGTTTGTGAAGGAACGAGCGTCTTGGATGCCGTGCGAGAAATCACAAAAAAACATATTGGCATGACTGCCATTGTCGACACAACGGGCCGTGTTACGGGAATCTTCACGGAAGGGGACCTCAGGCGCCTTATCGAGCGCAAAGGTGATATCCGCTCAATTCTCATCGAAGACGTCATGACCCGTACACCGACAACCATCGGCGCCGATGAAATGGCTGCTAGCGCGGCGAAGGTTCTTGAGAAAAAGCTTATTAACCAACTCTTAGTTGTCGACAAGGAGGGCCACCTCATTGGGGCGCTCCACATGCACGACCTGATGAGTGCTAAGGTAATTTAAAGGGCAAGTGCGATGGACGAAAACTTAAAGGATGTCGCCTCTCGAATTCGCCTCGTTGTCCTCGATGTCGATGGGGTCCTCACAGACGGCTCAATTTGGACAGGCGCCGCAGGGGAAGTCGTCAAACGTTTTTACACGCGCGACGGCCTAGGCATCGTGATGTTGCGAAAAGCAGGAATTCCCGTCGCTCTCCTCACGGGGAGAATCTCCGAGCAGACAGCGCGCCGTGCCGCAGAGCTTGGTATCGATGCCGTTCAACAGGGAAAGACCTTTAAAGGAGAAGCTTTCGAGGAGCTTCTTCGTAAATTTAGTCTCAAAGCAGATGAAGTTGCTTACATGGGAGATGACGTCCCTGATATCCCGCCCCTCAGGCTTGCAGGGCTACCGGCCTGCCCTGCGGATGCGGACCCAGCAGTTTTGCCTCTGGCGAAATTTGTTAGCCCTGCCTGCGGTGGTAATGGCGCTGTACGAAGTCTTGCTGAACTTATTCTTCGGGCCCAAGGGAAATGGGACGCTCTTGTTGATCGGTATTACGTCCACGGAGAAAAAGCTCAATGAACGTAAAGGATCGCATTATTTCCTTTTGCGGACTTGGTTTGCTTGCGGTTATTGTGGCAGCAACAAGTTACTACGCTATTCGCTCTCACTATCTCGTCACAAATGTTGAACCAAATCAAGAGTCGCCTGATTTTGCCACTCGCGATTGCGTTGTGACGACCTTTGAAGCAGATGGCGCACCAAAATATCGTATCTTCTCTGAATACGTTGAACACTACAGCGACGGACGAAGCATCAGCATCAAACCAAAACTTGTCACGCTTGCGCCCGATAAGCCACAACTGAAAGTATCTGCGAACACGGGTAGCACCCTAGACGAAGGAGAAACCGTTGTCTTTACAGGTAACATCCTTCTCACTCGTGCTAGCGACCGTGACACGGCTCCGTTACGTCTTACGACCTCTCACGCAATCGTCTACCCAGATACACAAGTCGTAACAGGTAACGCCCCCGTGCGCATTGAGCACGGAGGCGATGTCAGCACTGGCGTTGGTTTTAATTACGATAACATTGACAGAACCGTTCGTTTTAATTCAGACGTACACACGTTTATCATGCCTAGGAAGAAGCGCCGTTAGGACTCTCCATTTAAACTATTTTTTCGAAACATCGGAAAAGCCCATGAACCGAAATTGGATATTTGCTCTTACTGCCCTCGTAATGCCCGCCCTTTCTTTGGCGCTCACAGCAGACCGCAGTAAGCCCATTGAAATCATCGCCGATGCTTTCAAGGGCGATGAAGTCGGTCAGAGAGCCGTCTACACTGGTAACGTTGAAGTTCACCAGGGCACTCTTGAAGTCTTAGGCGACAGACTTGAACTTGTTATTGACCGTAAAGGCTATCGAACAATTACTGTCACGGGAAATCCCGTTCGCATGAAAGAAAAGCGGGATTCTAAGAATCCAAAAATTGATGAATGGGTACATGCTAGATCGCTCAAAGCAATCTACGAAGAAAAAACAGACCGCATTACTCTGCGAGAAAATGCACGGATTACCCGTACTGAAAACGGCACTGTTTTAGATTCCACCGATGGCGCAGTGATTACCTATGATCTTCTCCATGCCACAAGCCGCGTCGAAGGCGGACAGGTTGGCGGGCAGAAAACCCGTATCTCTGCCGTGCTGAGCCCGAGACAAAAAGAGAAGACAACTACGGCTCCCATGCAGGAAACGCCCCCCACATTGCGCGGGGACACGCAACTTGAAAGCAAGTAAATTTATTTCCGACTAAGAAGGACTCTCCTTACCCGATGCCTACAACAACAGATTCTCAAAGACCAATGCACACTCTCAGAGCCGAAAACCTCATGAAGCGTTTTGGCTCACGCACGGTTGTTAACGACGTTTCCTTTGATGTGAAGACCGGTGAGGTCGTTGGCCTCATGGGACCCAATGGTGCAGGGAAAACCACAAGTTTTTACATGGTTGTAGGCCTTATTGCTCCAAACGATGGAAAAATCTTCATCGACGAAGAAGAAATCACGCATCTGCCAATTCACAAAAGAGCCCGTCTCGGGGTGACCTATTTACCCCAAGAAGCCAGTGTCTTTCGGAGACTTTCTGTTGAGGACAACATCCGAGCAATTCTTGAACTTAAAGAAGATCGCGACGGCAAACGTCTTTCTTCCAAAGAGATTGAGGCACAGCTAACGGCTCTTTTAAAAGACTTACAGATTGAACACCTTCGCACCAACATGGCGCTTTCTCTCTCTGGCGGTGAAAGACGCCGTACGGAAATTGCCCGTGCTCTCGCGGCGAACCCCCAGTTTATTTTGCTCGATGAACCCTTCGCAGGGGTTGACCCCATCGCCGTTAAAGAAATCAAACGCATCGTTTGTTTCTTAAAGGCTCGTAATATCGGCGTTCTCATCACGGATCACAATGTTCGTGAAACGCTTGGCATCTGCGACAGAGCTTTTATCATTAACGAAGGCAAAGTTCTCGCTGAAGGGAATCCCGGCGATATCGTGAAAAACACAGCGGTTCGGGATATCTATCTCGGGCACGATTTCCGCATGTAACTCGCTATGGCGGTCTCGTCAATTCGGCTTGGACTAGGCCAGAAACAAAAGCAAATTCCCAAGCAACTTCTCTTGGAAACATCGAAGTTGCTTGTGCTTTCTTCCCAAGAATTAGAAGAGGCCATAGAGGGCGCGCTTGAAGTAAACCCCTTTTTAGAAAGAAAAGAAAAGGAAAATCTCTCAGAAGCCCCCTCCCCTAGCGACCCTATGTTTGATGAGTCAGCGGGTGTTGCTCGGGACTATCATGGGCAATCTCCCCTAATCAGTTGGAAGGAAACTTCTCGGCGCTTGGAAGAAGACCGAGAAGACTTTGATCCAACGGAAACTTTAAGTTATCCCATTACTCTTCTAGAGTACCTTAATCGGCAAATTTCTCTTCTCCCCGTTGAAGAAGAAAAAAAGACTTTGGCCCGCTGGATTGCTGGAAACCTAACCGAAGACGGTCTCCTAGACGGATCCCTTAAGGCAATATCAGAGAGCTACGGCGAAGAACTCCCCTTTTCCCTTTGGCAAGAGGCCCTTAGCCTCGTACAAGGGTTAGATCCCACAGGAGTTGCTGCCGCGAACCCCCTTGAAGTTCTTTTCCTCCAACTCAAAAAAAAGCCCAGAGATGAAAAGACCCCTTTGCGAGAGCTCGCAAGCGAAATCCTTAAAGAATGCCCAACTCTACTTCTTAAGGGAAATATTGAAGCCATTGCCGCAGAGCTTTCTCGCAGCATTACAGAGATTGATGCTGCACTCGCAGTGTTGAAAACTCTTGACCCCAAACCCTGTTCTCGCTTTGCCGACCTCAGAGACAACGGCGTTATTGCTGACTTTTCTATTCAAAAGAAAGGAAGTTCTCTCCGTTTAGCCTTTCACGAAGAGACAATTTCTCAGATTTCCTTTGACGAAGAAACCTTCAACCTTCTTAAGGAAAGTTCGAAGGAAATCCCAAAGGAAATGGAACAATTCGCACACGAGGCGAAACTTTTTATCAACGCTCTTGAAAGGCGAAAGAAAACGCTCTCTGCTGTTGTCACGGCGCTTTTTTCTACACAAAAGGAATTCTTCCTTAAGGGAGCCAATTTCCTTCGTCCTCTAAGTATGCAAGAGCTTGCAGATGCAATCGGCATTTCTAAATCCACCGTTAGTCGTGCTGTTGCAGGGAAATTTATTGAAACGCCCTTTGGGGTTTATCCCTTGAAATTTTTCTTCTCTTCTACGATTACTGGTGAAGAAGGAAAAGAAGATTTAGCCGCAACAAGCGTTAGAGCCCGCATTCGGCAAATTGTTGATTCTGAAGATAAATCTTCTCCCTTAAGCGACTCGGCCATCGCCAAAATTCTCGAGGACGAAGGCGTCCACGTTGCCCGTAGAACCGTTGCAAAATATCGAGAACTCGAGAAAATCGCACCGAAATCCGAAAGGATTCGACTTAACTCCTAACGCTTTAGGTTCGATATACTCTAGGAAATTTCCATTTCCTAGACCATGAACCATCTTACAAAGTTATTAAATCCTCACGAGAACATCCTGCTCGATCTTGATGTTGCCAGTATGAAGCGACTTCTTGAAGAGGCGGCCAAAGTACTTTCTTCTGTAGCAGGAGTTCCTGCGCAAAATCTTTTTGATGCACTCTTTGCGCGTGAGAAACTTGGACCCACTGGTCTCGGGAGTGGTGTTGCAATTCCACATGCTCGCGTCCAGGGGGCCATTGAGCCCTGTTTGTGCTTCATTCGAACGCAAGAGAGCATTCCCTGTGAAGGCCCAAAACAAAAAGATGCGCGTATTTTCTTTATTGTGGCGATTCCAGAAAATACTCCCGAAACCTATTTGGACATTCTTGCGGATGTTGCTAGCCTGCTTTCTGCGCCCAACGCCATTGAAGCACTCTTAAATGCGGCAGATACCACGGAAGTTGTCACGCAAATTCAAGCTTGGGAGCCTCAAGCGAAGTAGTTCTCAAGCGTCACAAACGAAAGGAAATTGCCATGCGCCTTCGTCTTGTTATTGTCACGGGTCTTTCAGGCTCTGGGAAGTCTGTTGCCATTCGTCAGTTGGAAGATAGCGGCTACTACTGCCTAGATAATCTTCCCCTCGAGTATTTAATTTCTGTTCTCAAGCACTTAAGTGAGCGAGGACTAGACCGTATCGCCATTGCTATCGATGCAAGAGGTATTTCAAAACCAGAACAGGCTATTGAATGTATCGATGCGCTTCGTAAAGAAAATGTCGATGTACGTATTCTCTTTCTAACCGCTACTAACTCTGAGCTCGTTAAGCGTTTCTCCGAAACACGACGTCGCCACCCTCTTTCGGTTCGGCGGGGAGAAAAAACCGAGAGAACTCTCTCGGAAGCTATCGCATTAGAGCGTGATCTCTTAGCTCCTATTGAAGACTTTTCGCATGTCATCGATACTACGCGGGTTCTTCCTAATACGCTACGCCATTGGGTTACGGAATTTGCAGACATTCCAGCCTCTTCCATGACGCTTGCCTTCGAAAGTTTTGCTTTCAAATACGGAATTCCTGTTGCCGCTGACTTGGTTTTTGATGTGCGCAATCTGCCGAATCCTTTCTATGAAAAAGGCTTACAGACCCTCACAGGCTTAGACCGCCCTGTTGCGGCATACTTGGAATCCAAGCCTGAAGTAAAAGAGATGCTTTCTGACATTACACACTTTATCGACAAGTGGCTTCCCTCCTATGAGGCGCAGAACCGCCACTACCTTACAGTGGCAATTGGATGCACTGGAGGGCAGCACCGCAGTGTCTATGTCGCAGATAGACTTGCCGCAGTCTTTAAAGAGAAAGTCCTCACGGTTGTACGCCATAGAAGACTTGATGCGAAATAAAAAAAGAGACCCCAAGGAGGAATTTTCTGCATCAGGGTCTCTTTATTTCCTTTAAATTGAGCGCTTCTTATCCCTCAACTTTTGGCATCTTTGCAAAACTTGCCTCAAGTTCTTCGTCTGTCGGGATATAGTCTGACATCGTGCCATCGTTAAAGCGCTGATAGGCAGACATATCAAAGTACCCTGTACCCGTGAGACAGAAGAGAATGACCTTCTCTTCTCCGGTCTCTTTGCACTGCATAGCTTCATCGATTGCAACCTTGATGGCGTGACTACTTTCTGGCGCAGGGAGAATTCCTTCGCACCGTGCAAACTGCTCTGCGGCAGCAAAGACTGATGTCTGTTCCACAGAACGCGCTTCAATCAAACCGTCATCGTAAAGTTGCGAAACAATGGCACTCATGCCGTGGTAACGAAGGCCACCAGCATGGCTCGCAGATGGGATGAAACTCGAACCCAATGTGTACATCTTCTGCAACGGGCAGACGCGGCCCGTATCGCAGTAGTCATATGCGTAGCGACCGCGCGTCAAGCTTGGGCAACTTGCAGGTTCAACAGCGATGATGCGGCAATCGAGATTGCCCTTGATCTTTTCGCCAACGAAGGGACTAATGAGACCGCCTAAGTTCGAGCCACCGCCAGCGCAACCGATGATGACATCAGGGGTAAGACCATACTTATTAAGCGCCGCCTGGGCTTCAAGACCCACAACCGTCTGGTGCAAAAGAACTTGCGAGAGGACGGAACCAAGAACATAGCGATAGCCTTCACGTGTGACAGCGGATTCCACGGCTTCAGAAATTGCACATCCGAGGCTACCTGTTGTCCCAGGGAATTCTTCTAACATCTTGCGTCCCACGGCAGTGGTATCCGATGGAGAGGGAGTAACCGTTGCGCCAAAGGTACGCATCACCTCTTTTCTCTGTGGCTTCTGTTCATAGGAGCACTTAACCATAAAGACATTGCAGTCGAGTCCCAGGTATGCGCAGGCCATTGCAAGAGCAGTGCCCCACTGGCCTGCGCCCGTTTCTGTCGTAACACCTTTCAGACCCTGTTTTTTCGCATAGTAGGCCTGAGCGATTGCGGAATTGAGTTTGTGGCTACCCGACGTATTCTGTCCCTCAAACTTGTAGTAAATCTTTGCGGGCGTACCAAGAGCCTTTTCCAAACAATACGCACGAGTGAGAGGAGAGGGACGGTACATCTTGTAGAAATCAAGCACTTCCCCAGGGATATCGATATAGGGATCTGTGTCATTGAGTTCCTGGGCAACAAGTTCTTCGCAGAAAACGTGTCCAAGCTCTTCTGCTGTCACGGGCTTATGCGTTTCAGGGTTTAAGAGCGGAGCAGGTTTATTTTTCATGTCCGCGCGAAGGTTGTACCACGCAGTCGGGATCTCATCTTCGCTTAGATATGTCTTATACGGAATCTTTTCCATGGTGGTCTCCTTATTTTTCCTAAAAGTTACGGACACAAAAAAACGGACTGAAAGCATCTCTTCCAATCCGTCAGCATCCAATGAATTTTTATCTATCGATTAGACAACACGAAGCACTG